>CAIOFF010000035.1 GCA_903857495.1 uncultured Holophagaceae bacterium
CAGGCTTCGACTCGCTCTCGCAGGGGTGCCAACTCCGCAGAGGACGGTCGCTTCTTCCTTTTGCCCAAGGGGAATCTCCGATCCCCACGAGCCTATCGGCGCCCACCTCACCCGGTCACGCACCCTTGCCGGAAAGACACTCTTTTTTCGCGAAGTCGCCCCGTTTTCGGCGATGAAGGTTGCCGTAAGTTGCATTTAGAGGCAGGGACTGAGTCTGGCGAGTTCGCTGGATCGGCCAAGTGGGCCGATGGGGGATTTTGGGGCCAGAATCCGTTCGGCACACACGACGGCGCCCATATTCCCTACCCATTCGTCATCAGGATCCTAATCACCCCCATATTCGGGGCCGATGCGGTGAAAGGCCCATTCCGCCGCGGGAGGTCAGCCATCACCCGTTTCATTCTTGGAATCGTCTTCGCAATCGTGGCGCTGATGACAGGCGCGACCATGTTCGGGGGATCCCTGGTCACCTGGCTCCACCCTGCGGTGGGGGCGTTCTTCCTGGTGGTCGTGGCGCCCTGGGTCGCGGCCATGGCGGTCTGGTCCCGCAAGGACGTGGCCCAGGCGTTCCGTGATGCCTTCCGACCTACGGGTGGACCGGCACCGATCCCCGCGTCACCCGGTGTCTGGAAGACTTTCGAATACCTGTTCTACATCGCCAGCGTGATCAGCGTATTCACCGGGTTGGTGATCACCTTCAACCATCTTTCCTATGACCCGGCGAACCTTGGACCCAAGCTGGGCGCGTCCCTGATCTCGCCGTTCTACGGGGTTATGCTGGCCATGGTTGCCCGGCTTCTTCGCATCCGGGTGGAGGCCCGATGACCGATCAAGCCCTGGACGAGCAGATCCTGGACACCCTTCTCCAGGCCAAGCTGCTTGCCCAGCGCTATCGCCATCTGACCGGGAAGCCGCTGGGCATCACGGGTGAGGTCGCGGAGTATGAGGCGGCCCGGATCCTGGGCATTCAGCTCACGCGGGCGCGTCAGGCCGGGTATGACGCCATCGAGTTGGTCGGTCAGACCGAACGGCGGCTTCAGATCAAGGGACGGTGCATCCTGGAACAGTCGAAGCCGGGCCAGCGCCTCGGGTCGATCGATATCCACAAGGAATGGGACGCGGTTCTGATGGTGCTGCTCGATGGGAACTTCGATGCCGTCGAGATCCACCAGGCTGAACGGACTGCAGTGATCGCACGCCTTGCGGAACCGGGCTCAAAGTCACGCAACGAACGCGGCTCGCTTGGGGTGAACCAGTTCAAGGCCATAGGCCATCTCCGCTGGAAGCGACCGTAGACACAGCATCCCGTCAGTCTGGAACCGTGAACGGTTGCCGATGCCGATGAACGTTTCTTGGGTGGTGAAAATATCTCGACAAATTCAAGAACGGTTCTATCCTCCTCGCGTCGGGTCGCACCCGAGGAAAGGTCGGACATCATGAGCAACAGGAAGACTTATCACGTCACCCCCCATGAGGGCGGATGGCAAGTGAAGGGCGAAGGAGCCAAGCGCGCCGCCGGCGTCTTCGACACCAAGGCTGAAGCCGTCAAGGCAGGTGTGCAAATCGCACAGAACCAGCCCCTTGGCGAACTCCGCATCCATCGCCAGGACGGGACCATCCAGGACGAACGGACCTACGGCAAGGATCCATTCCCGCCGAAGGGCTGAAGGGCAACTGGCTGCAGTTGAATCACGGCAACCCGAACATCACGAGCTCAAATCAACGATCCGATTGGCGAAGCACTACGCCCCTTGCCCGAGGAGGACTTCGTTGATGGCCTGGATTACTGACCCATTCGGGATTCGGACGCTATCAGCGAAAAAGAACGCCTCCCGGCCCTTGTACGCCTTCCCAGCGTGATATTGAAGGTCGTACATGAAGAATTGCCGCGTGGCGAAGTGCGCCAGGACCTCCGGGGCGCCATCGTAGGAGACGACCCATGGGATCCGGATGTCCCGCTGGATGACCCGAGCGATCCTCGCGTGGTCCTCGGGTGTGTAGTGGTTTAAGTAAAGGCGCTCTGCCTTCTTAAAATACGGGGGATCGAGGTAGACCAGGGATTTCCGAGGCATCCCAGGAAGTTCCCTCCGGATGAAGTCCTCTGCGTCTAGGTTGGTAACCCTCACCAGCTCCCGCCGGTAGGCGATGGCTTCAATCCTGGCGATCAGGTTGCGCCGCGTGAACCTGGCGTCCATTTTCCAGCGGCCAGTTTGATCCTGCCCTCCTATCAGCCCGCCAGAAGGGATGCCTGACCGGTTGCACCGATTCAGAAAGAACAGGCTGAACCCGAGATCGAGCGTTCCAGCGGCTTCCCCTTCGGCCATGATCGCCTTCTGTTTCCGCCACTCGTCCACGGTCATGGAGGCACAGGCGATTCGTCGACAGAATTCCTCCGTCTCGTCCAGGATGGAACGCCAGAAGGCGTAGAGCGCCACTGAGGCATCGTTGAGATGCACTCGCGCCACGTCCCCTGCCAGCAGGAGTTCTATGGCGACTCCGGCGCCGCCGGCGTAGGGTTCGATGTAGTCGCCGCCCAGAAGACCGTTCGTCTCCATGACTTCCCGGATGAACGGCGCCAGCCGCTGCTTCCCGCCAGGGTATCTCAGTGGGGTCTTGTATCGACTCATCCTTGCCTTTCAATCGCCGTCGGTTTCAGTATGGCCTGCCTATTCGTTCAGGGCCTCCAGCAAGGGGAAGATGTTGTGAAACACGATGGCGATGTGCTGGCCATCCACCGAGAAGTTGGGGTTGTGGACCAACTGATTCATCGAGTTGACGGATAGGATCCCATCGGGGTTCTTCAGGTCCGTGAGCGCCCCCTTGAGGCGCTTCAACACGATGGGGTCCTTTTTCCCGCTCGCGCCGTTCGTCATATGGTCGGTTACGTCCGTGAGGATGGAAGCTAGATCGCGTTCACGAGTTCCTGACTTGTCGATGTAGGTCAATCCGGATTTCGGATGGTCATCGCAATATGCCTTTGCGGAGATTTCAAACATGCTCCGAAGGAGGAAACAGAAGGCGTGCGGCTGTCCATCCAGATCAAGCTTGAGGCGTACGGCCTCATCCCTCAGGACGACGACCTTTCCCCGATTCGCGCCCTTGGGGGCGAACTTCTTCAGGGCGGCGATCACGGAAGCCGGGTTATTGTGCGCCTTGGCGCTCGGTTTCTTTGGAGCGGCAGGTTGTGGTGCGGGTGAGCCACCGGTGGATCCCGGACCTACCCCGCCAGGAGACGTTCCCGGCTTCTTCGATTTTCCATTTCCTCCATTCCCGGGTTGAAGAGCTCCCGAGCTACCCGGCGAGGGCCCAGCGGGGGTGCCGCCATTGATGATGAAGCCGAATTTCACGAATTGGTCGTCCGTATCAACACGCAACTGCCTGGTGGAAAAGGATTCCTCACCGATCGCGAGCAGCAACTCCTCCAGGTGCGGCCGGTTGGTGCCCTTCGGGTACTTGTCCACAACCTCCCGAGCGTTCTTCAGGCCAATTCGAGGGGCAAGCTTTTGCAACGCCTCGTTCAGGATCGTAAGCGGGTAATCCCCACCCCACCGTTCCCGCTGATGGGTCTGCATGTTCTTACCCGCCTTCAGGTAGCGTTCGAGCAGATCCAGTCCCGGCTCATCCGCGGAATTGATATCCCGGTTGTGTCTGGCAGTGGCCACCGCTTCCCACTTCGTCCGTGCGGCCTGATCCCCCTTCCCGTGGATCCTGGTGATGCACTTGTCTAGCAAATCGGCTTCAGAGGCGTCATAGACAAGGCATGGGACCTCCTGAAGGAGTCCCTTGATCTCGTCCGATATGGCCGCCATGGACGCTTGTAGGTTCTTGGGGGTGTTCACGCCGTCACCGGGCACGATGCCGAGAATCAGCTTGATCGCGGCGACTCGGCGATTCCCCTCTTTGACAATGAGGTCCTTGCCTCCCTTGCCGGACTTCAGCAGGAGCAGGTTGTCCGTGGGATGGTAGCCATCCTCCAGGAGACTTGAGACCAAGGCCCAGAATCGATCCGTGTTGATGTTGATGATCGCCTTGAGGGCATCCTCTTCGTTCGTCTGCGGAAGGATGCGGTAATTCTTCAGATCCAAAATGATGGATTTGACGGGGATCGTGCGCTGGTCCGCCATGGGAGGGACCTCCGTGGGCAAGGGATTGGTCTGAATGAATTAGCCTGAACCGAGAGTATCCCTTTCCGCCGCCATGGGAAATACAGACATCGATCATGTTGGATAGATGACCCCTTGGGACGATGGAGCCTTCCACATCCCCGTTCGGGATCCCCTCTTTCCGAGAGGGATTTCGCGCTCACCGCTGGGGAATCGCCCGTTCTCTTGTGTCCAGGACCGCCGAACGCATGTGTTCAGAAAAGGGGTTGCTGCACCCCGTTCAATTTTTTCAGCGCCGCACGGACGAAGCGCTCATTCAATTCAAAGCCAATCGCCCGTCTGGCGTTAGAAGCGGCCACCACAAGCGAAGTTCCGGTCCCCGCAAAGGGATCAAGAACGATGTCATCCCGGGGGGATGAACTGAGGATCCTCGGTTCGATAAGCCTGGTGGGAAAGGTGGCGCTGTGGCCGTCTGTCCCCGCCGAGACATTCACCTTTTGAACGTCGTGAGGAAGGTCTCCGGCAGCCTCTAGGTCGTAGTGGTACCTCGCGCGCCCTTCCTTCAGCCGCTTCACGAAGTGGAAGAAGTGCTCATGGGTGGAGGCAACGGGATAGTGATCCCATAGCCAATGTCCTACGTTCGCGCATCGGGAACGTGTAAGCTTCCAGGCAGACCATGCGTCATGGAGGGGGTGGAAATGAACGGCCTAGGTATAAGGGCATCACGACATGCATTGATCATCGCCGTTCCAAATGCCCGAGGGGAAAAGGAGATTCCTGGGACAATCGCCGACCTGAATTCATGGCAGAGGTTCCTGGTAGAAGATGGCGCTGGAGCATGGGAACCGGGTGAGATCACGCCATTGCTGAATCCTACGAAGGTCCAAGTATTGACCTGCGTGGAAAGGATTCGTAGGGCCAAACCTGACTATGTTCTCGTCGCATTCAGTGGACACGGGGATCACGCTTTGACATCAGCCACCAGTGGGTTTGATCGGCTGGTTCTTGGCGATGGTGAATGCGTTTCCGAAACGCAACTGGATCCCGGCACTGGAAGGACTCTTCTGGTTCTGGACGCGTGCCGTGGCATCAGCCTGGATCTGATTTTGAAAGCCCAGCGTGAACTTGCCGGAATGATGAAATTCGCCGAGGACAGGGGAGGCTATCGCGCAGCCTGTCGCCAAGCTTTTGATCGGGCGGTGCTTGCAGCAGAACAAGGAACCATCACACTGCGATCATGTGCTGTGGGCGAGTCCGCAAGCGAAGACAAAAGAGCAGGTGGTGCCTTCACGCAAGCCTTCATCTTCGCTGGTAGCGAATGGGTCAGAGCGAAAGGGCCGCTCCGTTCGCCTGCCGACCAAGTTTTGGAATGTGATGTGGCTTTCTCGACTGCCAGTGTTGATGTGACAGCGAAATTCCCAAACCAGCACCCTGTGGCGACGATCGGTCGTAGGCGAAAAGCCTTCCCGTTCGCCGTTGCTCCAGCGCGATGACGACAATGAACGGGGCGGATACTCAAGATCCCCAGCCGGAAGATTTTCCTGCCGGGTTGCACACGCCGTCACCAGTGGGCGGCACGTGGCCAGAAAAGAAGGAAATCGCATACCTGATTCTAGAGACGGACCACTTCATTGTCTTTCTGGATGAGAAAAACGACGTCGACTGGGCCACCCGGGATACCTACAAGGTCGATATCCGAGGGAAAAGGGAGCAAGGTAAGGCCCTCGTCGAGGTGGCATATCTTCAGGGTCTTCCAACCGGATTCCTGCGGGAAGATCAGCATCTAGCCTTCAGGCGAATGCTTGGGGAAGCCGTGGCCCACGCCCTGAACGAGGACTACAAGAGCTCGCAAAGGATGCTCACCCTCGCTAGGGATTACGCGGAGGGGCGTGGTCTTGAAGTCGCCCGAATCTGGTATCTCTCGGGAAGCACGCTTGCCTCCCTGACAATGATGGTGGCTTGGTGCATCTGCTGGTGCTTTCGGGCTCACCTGAACACACCCATGACCTTCGTCCTGTTCGCCATGTTCGCGGGCAGCCTTGGGGCACTTTACTCTGTGCTGCTTCGCCTTCGTACGATCCCACTTGAACCAACGTCCAGGCCCAAGATGCACTACATCGAAGGGGCGGCGAGGATCGGTGTCGGGGCACTTGGCGCACTTCTGGTTGGAGTAGCCGTTCGACTGAAGGTTCTTGGATTCCTTCCCGGGGCGGGGGACCCCTCCTTGCTGAACTTTGTTTTCGTGGGCTTCATCGCGGGCGCATCGGAGCGACTTGCCCCTTCCTTGATCGAGAAGACGACATCCACTTCAAGCGGAACGACTGACAAGTAAGCCGAACAGGTTCACGGAGGTTGAATATCGCATCCAGGTTCAACAATGGCCAAGTGTTCAGCGGAATCCGCCACCCCGGGAAGGAATCCAGATGTCCCCGATGAGTGCCGTTAAGGACATGACTTCCGATCAAAAAGGCCGGATAGGTGAGGACACTGTTTGCCTTGGTTTTAGAAAAATGGGCTATGACATATTTAGGACAGGGATTGAACACACGGAATTAGTTACATTATCCCGAGATGCCAATATATATAGAAATCCTCTATTTCAACAAAAACGAAAAAGTCCCGATTTTTTGTTCAAAAAAGGAGATTTTTCCTATTTTGTTGAAGTTAAACTCCGCGCGAGTATTACGGACCCACTCAACCCTAATTTCATCAAAGGATTGATTACCTACTATCTTGGCAAGCCGATCACAGAAGGATCGGATAGCAATCCCTTGCAGCGAACGCAAAGGCTTGGTCAAAAATATTTTAGTCTATATCGCGACGTTTGTATGGTGTTGCTCATGCCTGACAAGGCTCACTTGGCGCGCCTTGGTGACCTGTTGTGGGCTGGACAGGATCAATCTGGACTGTCTGATACCTGGCAAAATGCTTGGAAAATGTTCAACTCCAACACTTGGGAACACATCGAACGAGAATATGGTGACAACCCGAGCGAGGAAGGAAAAGCAGCGATGAGACAACGCATCGCTTATTTCAATTGTCTTGGTGAGGATTGGCAAAAATTCTCCACCTACTACGATGCGGTCAAAAGATCTTTCAGCTTGTCGGATTACGACCGTGGAGGGCCACCCAAATCATAGAGGCCGTCCGTAGTCGCGATTCGCCCATGCGGCGTGAACGGCCCGACGAACGTTCCGAGATCCGCGAGAATCACTGCGCCAGGAATGTCCAAACCGGCGGGCAGAATGTGATCCCACGATTCGCATCCCTGGATGTTGATGTAAGTGCCAGCGCTAAGGCAATTCGGAAGGGACCTCAGATTCAAACAGTCCCTTAGCTCCAAGGTGTCGCGGATGTCCATGGATTCCGGAAGCGAACGCACCCATGATCGCCCGGACAGGTCGAGGTCGATCATCCACTTCCCGTCGCCCCACGTCAGGAAGGCCGACATCGCCGCGTCCGGGTCTACCTCTGCGATCAGGTCCAATGCTTCGACAATGCCCATCCCGCTTGCGAGAAGCGGCGTCAGCGATGCCAACGGATCGGGCCGGCCTGTCGCAACTTCCCGGGCATCCTGGGTCGAATCAACGTGTGGGTCCCCCTTGCGGCTTTCCGGAAGTCCATCAGCCAGAGCGAACCGTCCGTTGGTCCCTTTCCCCATGGCTGAACCCCTTCCTGGTTTCAGGGTTTCACGTCCGATGGGCGAAGGGACGGCCTTCTGGTCTAGGGGTTGATGTCGGACTGAACTGGCTTTCGTCGCGGGTTTCAATGGGGCCTACGGACTGGTAGGCTCTCGGGAAACCTCTTCAGGAACCGACCACTATGGCTATCCGCATCCCTTGGTCGTACACCCCAAAGCATGAACCCGTCGCCGCGAAGGATGTGGATCCTGAAGCACGGTGCGATCACTACTCCTGTCCCAAGTGCGACGTCAAGCTGGCCTTCAACAAGGCTTACGACAGGAACGCCGGCGAGGACATCATCCATGTGCCCGCGTATTTCAAACTGTGGCCGAATGAAGTTCACACGGTGGCCTGTCCATTCAACCTGACCGAACAGTTCAAGGTGATCGCGAGCGAATCCGAAGAGGCGGGCGAGTTCCTCAAAAAGGAACCGAACGCGAGGAAGTATCGCTTTCGCCTCATGGCGCTGCCGAGTTCAGGCAAGGCGGAAGTCGGGCCAGACGGGGAGGCGCTTCCGGCCCGACTTCCGCATGCCAGGAATCCCGACTTTCAGCTTTCCGAAAACAAGCTGCCGGCGTATCTGAGCACCGCCAAGCGGATCTTTGCGCTCCGGAGTCTATGTGAAAGCAACACCGGCTTCGAGGAGGCCCTTGAGCTCGTCTACGAGGGCAGGACTATTGCGTGGTCGGAAGTCTGCTTTGAGAAGGATGGGTTCATGACTGCCCACGCGGCGGTCGATGGGGCTAATGGACGGACGCACCCGATGGCCCTGATAGGAAAGGTGAAGGACACGTTCAAGACCACAAGGAACAACAAGACGTCCCATGTCCTAGCCATGGAGCCATTCCGTTCCCGGCGCAGCCCCGAGGGGATCGTGACGAGTGTGGAACCGAGGGTCAGCGCCCCGAAAGAGTTCTTTCTTGAAGGCATCTCCAAGGGGGACATCGTCGTCGCCTTCGGCCACTGGAACCCTTTCCAGGCTACTGACGGCGAAGACAAGGAACGCGGCACGACGTTCAAGAATCATTTCCTGTACCTGAACCCTCGCCGTAAGGACCAAATCGCCAAGGCGCCCAGGGAACCCGAAGGGGCCGAATAGCCGCTTCGGAGAAGGCATGGTCAGCGACGGATGGCGCCGCCGATGGCCGCGCCCTTGGGGATCCTCCCGTCCCAAGACCGGCAGCCGTCCATGACAAGGTCTCCCACGACCTTGAGGCCGATGGGCAGGTGCCTCAGGGAAGCGCATCCACCAAGGGTCATGGTTCCCCCGACCGATAGGTTCGCTGGTAGCGACACCAGGGCGCGGCAGCCCGGCAGGATCAGACTCCCGCCCACGCTGGCGGTTCTGACGCGTTCCAGAGCTGTACATCCTGGTGCCCACAGATCATCGGGCCGACCGGGGTGGGGAAGACGACCCTGATCAAGTCCCTGGAGGACCGGGTCATCGAGCGGTGGAAGGACGAGATCAGGCGCGATCCCGGATTCGTCCCCGTGGTTTCCGTGGTGGCACCTGAATCCGGGGAACGTGGGTTCTCTTGGAAGATGCTCTATTCCCGCCTCGGCGATGCCCTTCATGAGCCCCTGATGGACCGGAAGCTGGAGTCCCGCCAGGAAGACGGCAGGACGACGGCCCGCCTTTCCCCTGGGGGCAGCACCACCACCGGGATGCGCATGGCGTTCGACAAGCTCCTGCTCCAGAGGCGCACGAAGATCGTCATCATCGATGAGGCGCTTCCCCTGCTGAAGCAGAACGGCGGGAACACCCTGTTGAACCACATGGACGCCATCAAGACCTTCGGTTCCGGGCGCGCGATCCTGGTCCTGGTCGGATCCTACGACCTCCAGCGGTTGGCGAGCCTGAACGACCAGGTGGCCCGGCGCGTTGGCGTCGTCCACTTCTCGCGCTACCTGACCGGGGTGCTGGACGACGAGGATGACTTCAAGCAGGCGATTCGCAAATTGCAGGGACATCTGCCCATCCACGGCCTCCCGGACCTGACCGAATATGCCGAGGATCTTCACCTGGCGTGCCTCGGCTGTATCGGCCTGTTGAAGACCGTTCTCGCCACGGCGTTGGAATATTCGTTTAAGAACAACGGGCGTTGGTCCCAAGACTTCCTGGAGCGGTCCACCCTCAGCCAGACGGCCTTCGAAACCATCCTGCGTGCCACTGTTGAAGGGGAAGCCAGCGTCAAGAAGGCCATGATCGGTTCCGGGAGCTTCAAGTCCTTCCGCGCCAAATCCAAGGAAGTCCTTGCCGCGATCAAGGCAAGCGCATGACCGAGATCGATCGTGAATGGGAGGTTGTCGGACCGGATACGTGGGCGAAGATGCCGCCCCGGTCCCGGTTGGTGTGTCTTGAGCCGCTTGGGATGGGGACGCACTTCCGGGAAAGCCTGGGCAGCAACTACATGCGGCTGGCCGATGCCCATAGCCTCCACCCTACGGACCTGGCCTGGGAAGCCGTATTCCCCGAATACGCCGAAACCCGCCGAACCCATGACGAGTTCTGGAGACGCCCCTACTTCAACGGGATCGGCGACCCCACCCAGGAATGGGTGCAGCGGCTGGAAGGGCTGACCATGACCAGTGGATTGGGGCCGCTGACCATGGGCTTCCTTCGGGGGCGGGCTTCCTTGCGGGGGCTTGTCTGTCAGAAGGACCGCTGGTGCCCAGCCTGTTTCAAGGAGGATGCCGAAGTGGGTGTCCCCTATGGCCGACTGCTTTGGAACTTTCAGGCGGTGACCTGCTGTCCGAAACATCGGACCAGACTGGTCGAGCGATGCGGTTGCGGCGCCGATGACACGCGGGCATCAGGGTTGGCCAAGTGTCTTCCGAACATCTGCGTGAGGTGTTCCTGTGACCTCGGGGATTCCCAGGACCTGGATCCAGAAGTCCCGACCCCCCGGGAAGTGCGTCACGCAGAACTGGTGGCCGACCTGCTGATGAGTGAGGTCGCCTTGGGTGGACAGGCCCCAGGACGGGATCTGACCCATTTCCTAAATGATTCCGTGACGAAGAATGCGGAAGGCAAGGCATTGAGGCTTGCCCGCCTGCTAGGCGTTGGCAAATCGACCTTCCATGGCTGGATCCACGGATGCCACTTCCCTGAATTCTCCCAAATCATCTCGATCGCGGAGGCCCACGGCTGTTCGATTTCCGATGTCCTGTGCGGTCGTTCAGAGGTCACGACCAGGAACCCGATGATTCCCAGTGGCGAGCAGACCCATTCAGAGGGAGAGGCCGCCCGCAGCACCCCCCGTAAGCATGATTGGGACGCCATCGAGAAGAATCTGAATGACTTCCTGTGCGCGCAGGAACCACTCACCCTGGTTGAGATCAGCCAGCGGCTGGGAATCGCCAAGGAGACGCTTCGTCAGAACAAGCCGGCCATCTGCGCGGCCATCTCCGCCCGCTGGAAGGATTGGAACATGGACACCGCCAAGCGCCGCGCTCTGGACCTGGAGGAACAGGTTCGCAAAATCGCACGGGGACTGGCGCAACAAGGGATCACGCCGACTTGGCGGAAGATCGTCCAGGAAGGCTTCTCATCCACCCTGTCCTGGCGTGGGACCCGGCGTCTCTACGCCATCTGCAAGGAAGCCCGACTGCAGGACCAGGCAGGTTAGGTTGCCAGGAAGGCTGATGATGTGTTGAATTCCGTCCTGCCTCCAAGGATTCCGAAATCCAAAAATATGATGACAAGACCGAAGATATAAGGATTTTGGTCCCTTTTATGCCAAGACATTGACCAATGAATGTCCGGCTTGACAAGACGATATCTTGATGAGAAACTCTCCTCGTAGACCGGAGGACCCTATGGTCACGCCAACAGAAAATGAAGCCCTTCGCATCTTCCTCGTGGAAGATGCCAAACGGCTTGAGGTTGCGGAATACAACGACCGGTACAATGCCCTGGCCAAGTGGATCGAGGATACACGCACCCTGTTCCCGGGCTACTTCGATGGGACACCCGTGGAATCGTGGCAGCCAAGTTTCAGGCTCCGGGTGCTCCACTTCTCGCCGGATCTGGTGATTCCCACCGCGGTCGCCCCTGCCACCCGCGTTATGGCCCCCACTCCTGCCACCGCTGTTGCACAGCCGCTTTCGCAGGATGATCCCGGTCCACATGCCGGGGATGAATATGAACGCGTGATCTCATCGATCCGAGTCCGCCCTCGTGCGGCGGCAAGGCGCAGCAACGAGGAGGTTGCAGAGAAGGCCCAATCCGTATTGGAAAGGGTAGGCGGCCCCTTGCACATCAACCAGCTCGTGAAGGAAATGAAAGCTGATGGCTGGCCTGGGTTCACCCAGGCCGGAAATGAGTGGGCTGAGTCCCGCCAGCTTTACCGCATCCTCCAAGGTCGGACGCTGATCTTCAGGCTCGTGGGACGGAATGTATGGGCACTCGTGAAGGATGATCCTTCACCAGGGCAACCACCACTGGAGGGCGACATGACCTAGGCGCTGGCAGCGAACACCCTCGCCCGCCAGTACGCGGGAAGGGCGGACCCGTTGTTCGACCAACGAATCCGCCCGAGGAACCTAAACCACTGGGGAGTGATTTTCGGCAACCGACCTACAACGGTTAGTCTAGGTCACCAACCCCCAGATCTCAATAACATCGATCACAGGGGCGAACATGAGTCGACCTAAGAGACCGATGAAGGATGGAACGTGGGTGCTGATCCACGCCAAAGCCCTCCCGGAGCCGTATTCCGGGAAGTGGCGTCGCAGGCGTGACGGTCGGCCCTACGCCATCTGGATTCGGGTGGCCTAAAGAAAGACCCCTTGGGGCGTCAACTTCACGCCCCAAGGGGATCTTCTCGCCAAACCTCTTGTCGAACATGTCGCCATCTGACCCAAGTGTGCGTATCGCACCAGATAGGGTCTCCCGATGATCGGATCCGGAAGGAAACCAGATGACCGACTTTGTTTACATCCCCATCCTCAAGCTGAAACTTGGCGAGAGGGGGGCACTGTTCCAACTGCCCCCGGCCGATAAGGCCAAGCTCAGGCCCCTCCTTGAGGTCCTGCCTGAATCTCTGAAGAAGAAGCCAGGCAAGGTTAAGCCCGGGGGTCCCCCGCCGCCCACGCACGCTGAGCTTGTCGCCCAGCAAGTCGCGGACGCCTGGGGGACCGAGACCCCCATCTTCATTGACTGCGCCTACCAAATTGCGGGCCTTGAAGGAAGCACTACCGCCCCAACCGCCATCACCGACATCTTCGATGCCATGCGGTCGGCGAAGATTCAGGCCATTCCAGTCTTCACGGGCCATGAGGCCCCGTCCCTGACGACGGCCTTGAGGGCGATCATCGCAACCGATGGTCGTGGTGCCTGCCTTCGGGCTCACCATCAGCTTCCCAAGGGTGGAACCCTCCATGCACCCCTGGCCACCGGCTTCTACACGCGATCCATTGCTGCTTTGGGACTCAAGGCCGCCCAAACGCATCTGCTGGTGGACATGGGGATCTTCCTCCCAGGGATGGCAGGCCCACATGCCGCTTCTGTACGCGGCATCATCAACGCGCTGCCGTCCGTGTCGAGTTGGCGAACCCTTGCCGTTGCCGGGACCGCCTTCCCCAAGTCCTTTGCGGGACTTGCGAACTATTCCATCAACACCTACGAACGGACCGAGTGGCTGGTGTGGGACACCCTTCGCCGCAACACGAAACCTAGCGAGCGAATGCCCCTGTTCTCGGACTATGCGATCAACCATCCGGGTTACCTGGAATTTGATCCGGTGAAGATGCAGCTCAACGGCCACATCCGCTACACCACGCCGACGCAGTTCCTGTACGCAAAAGGTCAAAACCTCACCACCCGGCGGCGGAAGACCGTAATCATCAGCACCCCCGGGGCCGTTCAGTTCCGTGGAATCGCGGCATCCCTGGTTGCCCATCCGGACTTTTCTGGTCCGTCGTTCTCTGCGGGGGACCAGTACATCGATGACGTCGCGAACAGCAGGACCGCTACGCCCGGAAGTCCCACTACTTGGCGCCGGGCAGGCACCAACCACCACCTCACGCTGGCAGTCCGGCAGGTGATTGCGGCATCGGGTTCTGGAGGGGGCGCCAGTCTGTTCGCCCCCTCAGGGCCGACCGGACCAGTCTCCCCAGCTCTGGCATCGTGACTGACTGCACCAGCAAGTCGTAGAGTTTGTATTTTGGAAGCGAGAGGGCGCTCTTCGGGGCGCCCTTTCCCTTCATGGCCGCAACTACCTCGTCGCGCCAAAGCAGTTCCACCAAGGCATTAGGGTTCACCGCGGGATTCGCCCGCCCTCGGCGGTAGTGGTCGAACCTGACTCCACCACGGGGCCCCGCCGTCACCACCTTGATGGCCCACCAGTCAGGGATCAGGGCCTTTGCGGCTTCGGCATGCCGCTCATGGGTCACCAATGTGACGCGATCCATGGTCGCGTTGTAGGCATCAATCTGGCGGGCCAGGCGGTGAAGCGAATCCATCTCGCTCTTGATTTCATATCCGTGCAACTGCCCTTCGGCTACAACCGCCACATCGACCCTCGCGAACCCGCCACATATCCCCAGCTCATCGATCACGAGCGTGGATGGGTTCCTCCAATGCCCACGAAGGATCGACTTGTGCATGGCGGTTCTGATCATCGGGTCATTCATTGCGAAAGTATGCCCACACTAGGTGATTCGGTGGAGCCGCCCCTGGTGAACGTGCGTGAACCTTGAGGATGGGCCTCGGTCGAGGGCCTCGCCCTCTGGCTAGGCATACCCTTCACCCGCGGCCAGTAACCGTTCCGCCACTCGGAGAATCAGCCTGGAGTCGTGCGTAAGTCCAACAAATGCGGGTTGAGATCGCTGGTGGAACAATAGTTTGTCGTTTGGGGATTTGGAACCATAGTTTGTCGTTTGCGACAAACTATGGTTCACGACACAGGCTTCATAGCAAGTCGCCTTATTTTACTTGGTCGGGGCGAGAGGATTCGAACCTCCGACCCTCTGCTCCCAAAGCAGATGCGCTACCAGGCTGCGCCACGCCCCGACTGAAGCTCTAGTATAGCAACCCATTAGAGTTGCGGGGTGGGGGCTGGTTCAGAGATGGCCCCATGTGGGGGCGAGAAGTAACTCTATTGCAACCCGCCCACTGGGCACCCCGCTTCAACCCCCTATAGGTCCCTGGCACCCGGTGGGTCTCTTTGTGTCGATGGGTAAAAGCTTCTCGGTGCCTGAAGCCCCTGCCAAAGGCCTAAGGCTAGGACTCCTTCAGGAATTCCCGGAAGCGCTCCATGGCCTCCATCATGCGGGGAAAGCCCGCTGTTGGAGCGATGAGCAGGAGGGTGTGCTCGATCTCGTCCGGCGTGCAGCCCGCCTCCCGGGCCTTGATCATGTGGGTGAGCTGGGCCTTGGCGATGCCCACCGTGGCAGACACGGCCACTTTCACAAGCCAGCGGGTCTTCTCGTCCAGGGGCCCACCCTGGTCGTGGACCGCCTTTCCAAACCGGGCGTAGGCCTCGTAGATCTCCGGGTGCTTTGCGATAAGGGCGTCAAGGTTCTGCCTTGGCTTCATGGGAGCCTCCTGGGACACAAGCACCATAAACCCCCTGCGGTGGAATGGGGCGAAGTCCACCCGCAGGGGGTCCAGCAGTCCGCTCTTCTACGCCTTTGGAGGGGTGCTCTCCGCGTTTGATAAAACAACATCGATTTGCACCAGGGCATCCTCAAGTATCGCGGAAACGCCAACGGTTCTGCGGGCAGGAACACCACCCGGGAAGAAGGTTGTGTAGACTTCGTCGACAGCATCGAGATCTGCAATGTTTTTTAGGAAGATATTCACTTTAACCACATCTTCCATATGGTGGTCGATGCTTTCCACGATGGCCTTGATGTTTTTCAGGCACTGTCCAGCCTGCTCTTTGGCACCACCAGTGACTATTTTACCCGTTTTTGGATTCAATGGTAATTGGGCGGAAAGATGGTTGTAGTGAGAAAAGGCTACCGTTTGCGTAGAGAGAGAGCATTTTGGTGCATTATTCGTATTGCTTGGTTCCATGACGAGCCGATGCCTGTCTTCAAGGAGTTGCGGGGGTGTGCCATCTCCATGGGACACCACGGCTTCGATTTGCACCAAGGCATCCATCGGCAGGGCCGAGGCGGCAATAGTGGTCCGTGCAGGAACATAGCCTGCGGCCCTGGCAATGGCCGAGTCTGGGAAAAAGGTTGTATACACTTCGTTTACCGCATCATTATCTGAGAGATTTTTAAGGAATATATTTATCTTCACAATATCATCAATAGGAACGTCGATACTTTCCAAGATGGCCTTGATGTTCTTTAAACACTGTCTAGCCTGTTCTTTTGCACCGCCAGCGACCACTCTACCCGATTTGGGATCGATAGGTAATTGAGCTGAAAGATTATTATAATGAGAAAAAGCGACGGCCTGGGTAGATAGCGCGCATATTGGCGCATTTGTCGTGTTGTTCGTCAGCTTGATGAGATCGCCTGCCTGGGGTGCGTTTGGAATGGTGCCGACACCATTTGAAACCAACACTTCGACCTGCACCAGGGCATCCAGGGGCAAGGCCGCCACAGCGACCACCGTACGGGTGGGAACATAGCAGGGGAAGAAAGCTCTGTAGACCTCATCAACCGCTTCCACATCTTTGATGTTCGTTACGAAAATACTGACCCTGACCACATCGCTCATGGCCTGGTTGATGCTCTCCAGAATGGCCTTGATATTTTTAAAGCACTGTCCAGCCTGTTCGTTGATGCCGCCGGCCACCTTTTTACCAGTTTCAGGATCGATGGGCAGCTGCGCGGAAAAATTATTGTAGTGAGAGAAGGCCACCGTTTGTGAATAGGGGCCGATTCCACTGGGAGCTCTATCTGTATTCCTAGCAAGTACTGCATTATAACCACTCATGAAGGCTTTCCTTTCGTGGGTTGAAAGTTGGTTGAAAAAATAAGGGATAGAAATAGTGAGATGCAAGTGTTGGGGATCAGGATTCATCCTTGCGGGATCCACTCATAGGGACCTGGGGGTGGGGGAGGTGGGAACGGGTGATGTCAAAAAATTTTTGTCGTAGACAAAAAATTATCACACCTTTTGCGGATGGCAAGTCCAACCTCACATTCGCGTTCCGCTGCCGCCTCGCGTCTAGGGTGAAACCCTCCGCCCGGGAGAACACAGCCTTCACCCCAGGATCCAGGCGCGGCGCCCTGGCGGACCTCAACATGACGCCGCCCATTGACGTCGTCGGTCACCTAAAACAGTTGCATGACCAGGCTGCGCCACGCCCCGACGGTCCAGAGCTGTGATGGAGGCGGTGGGGATGGGGTGTGGGACTGCGATGCTCGTGGGTGGTCCGATCGAGCGCGGTCAGCCAGGGTAGTCCCTCCGCTTGAGGGGCTTGCCCGCCCGGTGGGCCAGCACGATGGGCAGGGAGGCCCGGATCTTCTCCTTCGGGCGGTCCAGGGCCCACCGCTTGGATTCCCGCCGCTTGTCTGTTGGGCCCGTCAGAACGGACCTGGCCTGGGCATAGGCGTCGTATTCCGGCCTACAGGCATTGGTGAGGGTCAGGGCGAGGGTGGCCGCATCCGACACCTGGTCATCCAGGGTCGCGACAAGCTCGCTGGCACGGTCGAAGAAGGCGCGCCGGGTGCGGCTCACCTCCGCCTCGGCCTCAACCACCCAGGGCGGGGGTGGAGCTAGCAGGAGCAACGGCGTGCAGGAGAAGGAGCCACAGAGGGCGGCCGTCACGACGAGGGTCCTTCGCCACATGACGCCCCCTTTCGCCGGGGCAGAGCCTTAAGGCTACTTGCCGATGGCGACGCTGCGCACGTTCAGGCCGGCGCGCTGGAGGTCGAATATCTTGGCGGCGAGGCCCAGGACCAGCTGGGTCTCCATGTCCTCGCGGCCGCGCTTGGTGGCGCCGGCGGGGGGAACAGAGGCGAGTTCGCTGGCGCTGCGGGTCTTGGACCAGGCGAGGTCCATGGCGAAGGACACGCGCTTGCCCGAGCCCGGGCTCAGCTCACCGGCGACGTTAGACATGCGGCCATCGCCGCCGTAGCCCACGCGCAGCCAACCCGGTCCCTCGAAGCCCCGGCTGGAGTTGCTGATGTTGACGGCCTGGAGGCGGCCCTTCTCGCCATAGCTGAAGTCCATGCGCGTATGCACGCCCTGGTCGTCGTTGCGGAACTCGAGGCGCACAGGCAGCTTGGTGGTCTTGTCGACGGCGACCTCCAGCTTCCCGCGCTTCCAGAAGCCCAGGCTCTGGGCCAGGGTCTGCTCCCGCTTCTTGGCATCCCAGGCTGCGGTGGGGGCCGTGAAGACCAGCCGCTGAAGGGGGCGGCCCTCGACGGTCTCCTCGGCGGCCAGGCTGGGCTTGAAGGTGGAGGCATCAATGTAGACGGCCTTGATGTCGTTCAGGGTCTGGCGGAACCAGGACATGTAGGTCAGCGGCGCGTCGGGGGGGGGCAGGTCCACCCGGGTGGTGTAGGCGTTCTGTTCCTTGCTGTAGAGGAAGCCGCGGTTGCCGCGCCGGGTGAAGAGGATGGTCCCGAAGTCGCCTGCGAGGTCCGTCTTGAAGTCGCCATTGGCGAAGTAGATGCTCTTGACCCGGAGGTTCGTCTGGCCGCCCTGGCTGTTGCCCTGCACGAGGCCCTGGCTGAGGCTGTCCACCTTCTGGTTCACGGCGGCGCCGCTGAGGGCGATGCCCAGGGTGCCCTGGAGCTCCACCGAGGTGACCCCCTGGTAGGCCTGGCCGAACCAGGCGGCGTCGATGGCATCGAGGGTCTCACGCAGGGCGCGGCGGGCGGTCTCGGCCTCCGGGCTTGGCTTGGGAGCAGCCTTGGCGGCCGCCGGCTTGGCGGCCGCCTTGGGAGCGGCCTTGGTCGGGGCCTGGGCAGGCAGGAGGGTGGCGACGAGCAGGAGGGGCAGAAGGCGCAGGCGCATGGAAACCTCGGAGCTATCGATGAGGGTGTCGGGGAGCGGGCTTTTGTTCCGGGCGCGCCTTGGCGAAGCAGGCTCGGCAGAGGGCCTTGGCCGGGTCCTCGGGGATGAAGGGCAGGTATTCCGTGGCCCCGCAGCTGGCGCAGGTGATGTGGGTCAGGATGCGGGCCGTCTCCTGGCCGCCCTTGCGCTTGTAGACGAAGGAGCGCCGGTAGCAGTCCGGGCAGAGGTAGAACTTCTGGCCCTGCTCGACGCGGAAGTGCACGCCGCACTCGGAGCAGATCTTCTCCCGGGGGGCGGCAGGGTCCGGCGGCGCGACCGCGACGCGCTTGGTGAGAAGCACGGGTGCAGGCTTTGGGGCCGCAGCGGGAGCCGAATCCCCAGCCGCGGGATCGCTCATGGAAAGAGGCCCTTTTTTCATGGTGTTGGTTCCAGTCCGGCCTGTGCCGAGAAGCCAGGGTACCCCAACCCGACCCGGGGCGCGAGTTCCGCTCCGGCCCGGGGGCCTTGTCTGGCATGCTGGGCGCATGTCTCCGAGCGCCGAACTCCTCGAACCCCTGCGCCGTGGCGAGGCCCGGGCCCTGGGCCGGGCCATCTCCTGGATGGAGAACGGCCACCCCGGCGCCCGGGAGCTCATGTCCGCGCTCTGGCCGCACCTGGGGCGGGCGGCGGTGGTCGGCATCACCGGCTCCCCCGGCGCCGGCAAGAGCACTCTGACGGACCAGTTGGCCCGGGCGCTGCGGGCCGAAGGCCAGAGGGTGGGGATCCTGGCCGTGGACCCCACCTCCCCCTTCAGCGGCGGGGCCATCCTGGGCGATCGCATCCGCATGGGCCGGTGCGCGGCGGATCCGGGCATCTTCATCCGCAGCATGGCCACCCGGGGCGCCCTCGGTGGCCTGGCGCGGGCCACCCAGGACGCCATCGACCTGCTGGACGCCGCGGGCTACGACACCATCCTGGTGGAGACCGTGGGCGTGGGCCAGGACGAGGTGGACGTGGTGAGCTGCGTCCAGACCTGCTGCGTGGTCCTGGTCCCGGGCATGGGCGACGAGATCCAGGCCATCAAGGCCGGCATCATGGAAGTGGCCGACCTGTTCGTGATCAACAAGGCGGACCGGGACGGGGCCGATCAGGTGGAACAGGGCATCGAGGCCATGAAGTCCCTGTCCTGTGTCCGACCCTGGGATCCCCCGGTGCTGCGCACAGTGGCCCAGCAGGGCCAGGGCATCCAGGAGCTCATCGCCCGGATCCGGGAACACGGCCTGTGGCTCCGGGCGCACGGCGGCCTGGAGCGCAAGGCCCGGGAGCGCGCCCGGTTGCGCTTCGAGTCCCTCCTGGCCGAGGCCGCCTCCCGCCGGGCCAAGGCCCGCGTGGGCGCCCCCTGGGTGGAGGCGGGCATCCAGGCCATCGCCGACCGGGTCCGGGACCCCTACTCGGTCGTGGCCGAGCTCCTCGACAAACTATAGTTCCAGGGGCTTTGCCCGATGAAGCGGCCATGGGCACCACGAGCCTCAACAAGGACCAGCACGAGGCCATCCGCATGGTCTTCCAGCGGCTGTGTGAGGACGAGGGGACGGTCAGCCTGATCTTCGGCCACTTCCGCGGGGACTTCCGGGTGCTGGCCGAGGCTTCCGACCGGGTGGTCCTCGGCATCTCCGACCTGGGGCGGGGGCAGTGGGGCCTGAAGCCCGGCTCCCGGGTCACCCTGCACCTGCTGGACCGGGGTCTGCCCTACGAGGCCGTGGTGGACCTGCAGGGTCACGGCAAGTTCCACGGCACCGAGGCCTGCCACGTCGCCATGCCGCGCCTCCTCAAGGCCCTGGACACGCACCGGTTGGCGGAATACGCCCCCGACCGGCCCGTGCCCTGCCCCTTCGCGGACCAGCTGAACAACGTGCAGGATGGCTTCGCCCTGGCTTTCGGGGAGGACGGCCTGGAGCTGGCCCCACCGGAGGCCACCCGGATTCTCGGCGACATGCTGAGGCTGAACGCCACCACCTCCGTGGAGCTGCGGGCGGCCGTCGGCGAGAACCTGGCCCTGCCCATGCGGGTGGCCTACTTCGGGGATCGAGTCTGGGGCCTGCGCATCACCGAGTCCGCCGACAAGAAACGGCTGAGCCGCTACCGGCAGTGGCTCATGGAGGCCAAGCACCACCAGGCCCAGCGCGACGTGTCCCGCTTCGTCCCGGGGGGCATGGAGTCGGCCCGCCTGGTCCCCCGCAGGGAGACCACCGCCCCGGCGGCCCTGCCGAAGATCCTCGTGGACCGCGACCCGATGCTGCTGGTCCTTGCGGGTGAGGACGCCTTTCCCGCCCGGCTGGCCGAGGCCGTCGGGCGGAAGTTCGGTGTCGCCGCCCTGGACATCATGAAGGGGCCCGTGCTGCCTTCGCTGGCCGAGCTGGGTGGCGGGGAGGGCGCGTGGGGCCGCATCAAGCTGGTGCTGATCCACCACCGCCAGCGCGCCGGCACCTCGCTGGAGCGCTGCGGCCGCCTGGTCCAGCAGGAGAAGTGTCCCCTCCCCATCCTGCTCGCGGGCACCGACGAGGAGTTCGACCTCAAGCGGAACCGGGCCATGGCCGCCGGCGCCGTGGACTACCTGGTGGTCGAACCCTTCCACATCCTCAGCGTGATCCGGATTCTGGACGACACCCTGAAGCTGCTGGGCTGATTATCAGGTATCCCCCCCCGAGGTCCGATGAAAGGGGGGGCCTGCTTCGAAGTCCCTCCGGGAGCCCTTATGTCTCTGTCCAGTCGCCTGAGCGTGCGCGGGAAGCTGTTCTTGATGATCCTGCCACCGGTGCTGGGCTACGCCTTCTTCAACATCCACGACACCTGGACCACCTACGATCAGCTCCGGGACCAGGGCCTGCTGCAGGGCGGGATCGACCTGTCCAAGGGGCCCTGGCGGACCTTCCTGCTGGACTTCGCCCTCTCCTTCGTCCTCTGGATGCTCACCTTCACCGTGGTCTACCGGGTGAGCCTCTGGATCACCCGGCCGCTGCAGGCTCTCGCCGAGGGCCTGAGCCGCAGCGACCTGACCCTGCAGCTTCCGGTCGCCAGCCAGGACGAGATCGGCGCGGTCGCGACGGCCTTCAACAGCTACAACGCACGGATCCGGAGCATCTTCCAGAGCCTGATCAGCACCTCGGGCTCCGTGGCCAGCGGGGCCACCCAGCTCTCCGCCTCCAGCGAGCAGATGGCGGCCACCAGCGCCAGCCTCGCCGGCAACTCCGAGGCCCAGCGGGCGGCCTTCGAGCGGGTCGCCGCGGCGGTCACGGAGCTTTCCGCCTCCATCGAGCAGGTCTCGGAAAACCTCCAGCGCTCCCGGCAGGAATCCGCGTCGGCCGTGGCTGCGGTGCAGCAGGGCGCCCAGGCTGGCGCCGCCAGCGCCCAGGCCATGGAGGACATCCGCCTCGCCACCTCCAGCATGGTCGCCGCCGTGCGGCTGATCCAGGACATCGCCCGGCAGACGAACCTGCTGTCCCTCAACGCCGCCATCGAGGCGGCCAAGGCCGGCGCCATGGGCAAGGGCTTCGCGGTGGTGGCCGAGGAGGTCCGCAAGCTGGCCGAGCGCAGCGGCGCCGCGGCCCGCGAGATCGGCGAGCTCATCGAGCGCAGCAACAGCTCCGTGACCCAGGGCGCCGAGATGGTCGGCGCCACGGTCACCGCCCTCGGCACCATCGAGGCCAGCATCCAGGCCCTGGCCTCGGTGCTGCTCGAGGTGGGCGCCGCCGCCGATGAGCAGGCCCGCACCAGCGCCGAGGTGGCCGAGCAGGTGGACGTGAACCTGGACCGGGTGGCCCACAACGCCGCGGCCACCGGCCAGATGGCCCAGACCGTGGCCGAGGTCGCCCGCACCGCCGCCGAGCTGGCCCGCGTCGCCGAGGACCAGAACCAGCAGGTGGGGCAGTTCCAGGTCTAGGTGGCTACCGCTCGGCCAGGATGCCGTAGAGGTCCGGGCGGCGGTCCCGGAAGAAGCCGAAGGAGGCGCGGTTGCGGCGGATCTCCTCCAGGTCCAGATCCGCGACGATGACACCGGTGTCGGTGCGGCCCAGCTCCGCCACCAGCTCGCCGCGGTGGCTGGCGATGAAGGAGTGGCCGTAGAAGGTCTGGTCGCCTTCGGTGCCGATGCGGTTGGAGGCCACGATGGGCACCACGTTCGACACCGCGTGGCCGACCATGGCGCGCTGCCACAGGTCCTTGGTGTCCAGCTCTGGGGTCTCGGGCTCGGTGCCGATGGCCGTGGGATAGAAGAGGATCTCGGCGCCCAGCAGCATCATCGCCCGGGCGCACTCGGGGTACCACTGGTCCCAGCAGATGCCCACCCCCAGGCGGCCGAAGCGCGTGGGCCACACCTTGAAGCCCGTGTTGCCGGGCCGGAAGTAGAACTTCTCCTCGTAGCCCGGGCCGTCCGGGATGTGGCTCTTGCGGTAGACGCCGAGCAGGGCGCCATCCGCGTCCACCATGGCCAGGCTGTTGTAGTGGGCATGGCCGTCGCGCTCGAAGAAGGACACGGGAAGCACCACCCCCAGCTCCCGGGCCAGGGCCTGGAAGCGGGCGATGGTCGGGTGGCCCTCCACGGGCCGGGCGAGGTCGAAGAACGCGTCCTTCTCCTCGCGGCAGAAGTAGGGTCCCTCGAACAGCTCCGAGGGCAGGATCACCTGGGCGCCCTGGGCCGCGGCCTGGCGCACGAGGCCCTCCACCCGGGCGACATTCTCCTCGAGGCTGGCGGTGAAGGCGCACTGGGTGGCGGCGACGCGGACGGTGCTCGACGGGCTCATGGGACCTCCGGCTGCTGCTGGGTGATGCAGTGGAAGGCGCCACCCCCGCTCAGGATGGCACGGGCCGAGCGGCCCACCACCCGGCGCCCCGGGAACAGGGCGGCCAGAGCGGCCACGGCGGCCTCATCGAAGGGCGTGCCGTAGGTCGGCACCACCACGCTGCGGTTGCCGAGGTAGAAGTTCACGTAGCTGGCGGGCATGGGCTCGCCCTCGTCGTCCAGCAGCACCCCGGGCGAGGGGATGCGTACCACCCGCAGGCGGCGGCCCCGGGCATCGGTGCTGGCGGCCAGGTCCGCCGCCAGCCGGTCCAGGGTGGCGGCATTGGGATCGCCCGCCTCGCGGGACTCCATGCAGACCACCACCCCCGGCGCCACGAACCGGGCCAGGGTGTCGATGTGGCCGTCGGTGTGATCGTTGAGCAGGCCCTCGTCCAGCCAGAGCACCTTCTCCGCGCCGAGGTCCCGGCGCAGCGCCGCCTCGAGGGCGGCCTCGTCCAGGCCCGGGTTGCGGTTGGGATTCAAGAGGCACTGGCGCGTGGTAAGCAGAGTGCCCTCGCCATCGGCCTCGATGGAGCCGCCCTCCAGGATCCAGTCGTGGACCCGCTTAGGAGCGCCGCTCAGGGCGGCCACGCGGCCCGCGACCTGGTCATCGCCAGGCAGGACATACTTCCCACCCCAGCCGTTGAAGCGGAAGCAGGCGGCCCCCAGGGCGCCGGCCCCCTCCCGCACGAAGATCGGCGCCGTGTCCCGCAGCCAGATGTCGCCCACGGGCACCTGATGGAACCGCACCTTCTCCAGCACTGGAGCCAGGGCCGCGCGGGCCTGGGCCTCGGCGGCGGCATCCTGTACCAGCAGCTCCAGGGCCTCGCCGCCCTGCTCGGCGATGGCCACACAGAGGGCCGCGAGCTCGGCCTGGGCCGGGGCCAGGTTCTCCTGCCAGAGGTGGCCGTGGCTGGGCCAGGCCAGCCAGCAGGCGCTGTGGCGTTCCCATTCGGCGGGCTGCTGCACGGTGGCTTGAGTCATGGGGAGCGGGTTCCTGGCGCGGCGACCCGGCGCGGGACGCACCCTCCAGTTCAGCAAAAGCCGGGCGCCCCGTCGAGCGGAATGGGGATCGGCGCTCCCGCCAGGCCCACCGCGGAGCAAAATACCGCGTAACATGAGGCCCAATCCCCGGGGGTCCTGATGCCGCTCCGCGTCCTGCGCGCTGCTGTCCTGCTGTTGCTGCTGTTGGGCGGGCTCCCGCCGGTTCTGCACGCCCGGCAGGCGGCCCCGGTCGCGGCCACAGCCCCGCTCCGCGATCTCTACATCAAGCGCGAAGTGCTGATCCCCATGCGGGACGGCGTGAAGCTCTTTACCGCCATCTACACACCGAAGGACCTGACGCGCAGCTATCCGTTTCTCCTGCAGCGCACCCCCTACGGCGTGGGGCCCTACGGCGCCGAGGCCTTCCCCGCGCAGCTGGGGCCCTCGCCCCGGTTCCAGCAGGAGGGCTTCATCTTCGTCTACCAGGACGTGCGCGGCCGCCAGATGTCCGAGGGCGACTTCGTGAACCTGCGCCCCCAGCGCAACGTGACCGGCGCCGCCGTGGACGAGAGCACCGACACCAGCGACACCCTCGACTGGCTGCTGCGGAACACCGAGCGCCACAACGGCAAGGTGGGCCAGTGGGGCATCAGCTACCCGGCCTTCTACGCCGCCGTGGGCATGCTCTCGGGCCACCCGGCCCTCAAGGCGGTCTCGCCCCAGGCGCCCATCGTGGACTGGTTCCAGGGCGACGACTTCCACCGCAACGGTGCCCTCTGGCTGCCCCACGCGTTCAACTTCATGGTGAACTTCGGTAAGCCCCGCCAGGGCCCCAGCCCGAGCTGGCCGACCCCCTTCCGGCACGGCACCTCTGATGGCTATGCCTGGTTTCTGCGCCTGGGCAGCACGGCCGCCACCCGCCAGTTCACGGCGGACGTGGCCTTCTGGAACGAGATGCTGGACCACCCCGACTACGACGCCTTCTGGCAGGGCCGCAACCTGCGCCCGCAGCTGAAGGGTGTCAAGCCCGCGGTGCTCACCGTGGGCGGCTGGTTCGACGCCGAGAACCTCTTTGGCGCGCTCCAGCTGGCCAAGACTCTGGACCGCCAGAGCCCCGGCACCGACAGCCGCCTGGTCATGGGGCCCTGGTTCCACGGCGGCTGGGAGCGCGGCAGGGGTGACCACCTGGGCCCGGTGCAGTTCGGCGCGGCCACCTCCGACTGGTTCCAGGCCGAGGTGCTGTTCCCCTTCTTCATGCACCACCTGAAGGGCAGTCCGGACCCCGCGCCGACCAAGGCCACGGTCTTCGAGACCGGCGCCAACCGCTGGCACCGCCTGGAGAGCTGGCCCCCAAGGACCGTCCGCGCCGCCCGGCTCTTCCTCCAGCCGAAGGGGCAGTTGGGCTTCGAGCCGCCCCCCGCGGACGGCGCCGCCGACAGCTTTCTCTCGGATCCCGCCAAGCCCGTGCCCTTCACCGAGCAGCTGGCCATCGGCATGCCCCGGGAATACATGACCGCGGACCAGCGCTTCGCTGGGCGCCGCCGGGACGTGCTGGTGTTCCAGACGGACCCCCTGACCGAGGACCTCACCTTCGCCGGCCCCCTGCGGCCGGAGCTCTTCGTCGCCACCACGGGCACCGACGCGGACTGGGTGGTGAAGCTCATCGACGTGCACCCGGACGCCTACCGGAACCCGGACTTCAAGGAGGGCGGGTCGCCCTGGGAGCGCACGCCCAATCCCATGGGCGGCTACGAGCAGCTGATCCGCGGCGAGGTCATGCGGGGCAAGTACCGCGACAGCCTGGAGCACCCCCGGCCCTTCGTGCCCGGCCAGCCCACCCGCGTGGCCTGGTCCATGAACGACATCTGCCACACCTTCCGCAAGGGGCACCGGATCATGATTCAGCTCCAGAGCAGCTGGTTCCCCCTCATGGACCGCAACCCCCAGGTCTACACCGACATCAACAAGGCCAAGCCCGGCGACTACCAGTCGGCCACCCACACGGTCTTCCACGACGCCGCGCGGCCCAGCGCTCTGGAGGTGGGCGTCTGGCCCCGGCCCTGAGGCGGGCCCTCGCTCGGCAGCACGCAACCGCCTGGAGCCCGCTCAGCCCTGGGCCTTCCAGCCCTCGAGCACGCGGAACCGGCTGCCCATCAGATTGGGCAGGGTGAGCTGCAGGAGGTTCTCGGTGCGCCGCATGCGCTCGGGGGCCGGCAGGGCCAGCCACCCAACACCCCACTCATCCAGGGGGGCGTGGGCCCGGATCCAGCGGCTGAGCTCCACGTGGGCGAGCTCCGCCAGGCCCTGGCCCTCCAGCAGGGAGGCCAGGCGGGTGAAGTCGACGTCCGCTGTCAGGTCCGCTTCGCCCAGGTTCTCTTGCCACTTCCCGTCCACGCTGTGGGCCATGAAGCGCCGCAGGTCTGCGCCCTTGGCCAGCAGCCGGTCTGCGGCCTCGCCGTAGTCCACGGCCAGGAACAGGCCCGCCTCCAGGGGTGCCGCCAGCTCGCGCACCACGCCGGGCAGGGCCTCGCACCAGATGCTGCCGTCCCGGAGCTCCAGCCCGTCGGTGTGGGCCGCAAACCAGGCCCCGGCCTCGCCGGGATCGGCCGCCTGCCACTCGGGGCCGGCGCTGGTCAGCACCTCCCACGTCCACTGGCTGCCGTCCCAGCGCCAGGGCTGAGCGGGCAGGGCGTCAAACAGCTCATTGCTGAAGACCGCGCCTACGAACGGCTCCAGCGCTTCGGATTCGGCGACAAATCGCGCGCGATTGGTCGTCAGGAAGGGAGCCAGGGCGATTTCTGCGGCGCTTCTTGCGGCGGGGTTGTCGTCGCGGTGGACGTAGACCAGGGCCTCGGCGAAGGGGCCCGAGACCGCGTTCAGCAGATCCCGGCCCAGCCAGCCACGCCCGGCCCCGGGCTCCAGGGCCGTGAAGCGCGCCGGGCGGCCCAGGCGCTCCCAGGCCGCCTCCAGACGCACGGCCAGGGTCTGGCCCAGGAGGGGCCCCAGGTCCAGGGCCGTGTAGTAGTCCTTGCCCTCGAAGCCCCAGGGGCCCTCCGCGCGCCGGTAGTAGCCGTGCTCCGGGTGGTAGAGGCCCAGGGCCATCACCTCCGCCGCAGGAACAGGGCCCTCGGCAAGACGGGTTTGGAGCATATCGTTCAGCGGGTTCATTTCCTCTCCAACGGCCACTTCTCCAGCAGCACGGGCAGCAGCCACTGGGTGAGGAGGAGGGCGAGGGCCACACCGCCCAGGCAGGCGAGGCCGAGGCCCCGCAGGCCGCGGTAGCCGCTGAACACCATGCCGCCGAAGCCCGCGAGGGTGGTGCCGGCGCAGACGGCATTCACCCGGGCCACCCGCTGGGGCGCGTCGGCCTCGCCCCGGGCGCGGTGCAGCAGGTTGAAGGCGGTGTCCACGCTCACGCCCAGGGCGATGGGGATGGCCATGAGCGACAGGAAGGTCAGGGGCTCACCGCCCCAGCCCAGGGCACCGAAGACCCCGGCCTGGCTGGCCACCAAAGGCACCAGCGCAAAGAGCGCGAAGCGGAAGCTGCGGCCGAAGAGGGAGATGATCCCGAAGATCCCGGCCAGGGCCAGCAGCACCGCCTGCTGCACGGCGTCTTTGGCGATGCCCTTCACCACACGGAAGAGCGGCTGCGTGCCGACGAAGCGCCCCCCGGCGGCTTCCACCTGGGGCGTCAGGCGCACCAGGGAGGCCTCGTCCAGCCGCAGCGGCACGATCAGGGCCGGGTCCAGGGGTGCGAGCTTCCGACCGCGCCGGAAACCGTCCCAGAGGTTCCAGGGGTGGCGGATCTCGGGGGGGGTGCTTCGGGGCAGCAGTGACTGCAGGGCGCGCACCGGCTGGGCCGGGTCTGCGGCGGCGGCGGCCAGCGCGGAGAGGGGTCCCTCCAGGCCGGCGGGATCCAGCCCGGCCCGGGCGGCGGCTTCAAGCACCTGGTGCCGCCAGGTCTCGGAACCCAGCACGTGCCGCAGCTCGGGGTCCAGGCTCTGCCAGTCGGGCACGGGCAGGCCGGCCTCACGGAGGATCGGGCTCAGCTTGTTCCAGCGGGCGGGCAGGCGATCGACATCCTCCAGAGGGATCTGCAGGGCCAAGGGCTGGAGGCTGGCGCCCAGGGTCTTCGTCAGCCGCTCCTGCAGCGTCAGGGCGGGATTGCCCTGGGCGCGGAAGCGCCGCAGGTCCTCCTCCCAGCGGGTGCGGGGAGCCCCGATCAGGGCCAGCACCAGCACGGCGAGCGCCGCCCAGGGCGCCCAGCGGCGCCGGGGCGCCAGCGCCTGGGGCGGGCCCGGGGCGAAGGTGCCCGTGCCATGATCCAGGCCCAGCAGGAGTGCGGGCAGCACCAGGAAGGTGGCCACGAGGCAGGCCAGCAGGCCCAGGCCCGTGGTGATGCCCAGGTCCCGGATGCCCGGGAAGGGTGCGAAGGCCAGGGCGAGGAAGGCCAGGGCCGTGGCCAGGGCGCCCGCCACGACGCCAGGCCCCGTGCCGAGCAGGGCGGCCTGGAGCGCCCGCTCCTTGGGTTGACCGGCCCGGCGCTCATCCCGGTAGCGGCTGAAGAGCAGGATGCCCACGTCATCACCCACCCCCAGCAGCACCGCACCGAAGCCCGCGGCCATGAGGTTCACCCGGCCCAGCACCCAGCCAGTGAGGCCCAGGGCCCAGAACATGCCGATCAGCAGCGGCACCATGACGAAGCCGTAGCCCGCCAGGGTCCGGAACCCCAGCCAGTAGACCAGACCGATGAGCACGAAGCTGAAGCCCAGGCTGAGCAGCACCTCCACCGTGAGCCGGTGGGACTCCCAGGCGGTGATGGCGTGGGCCCCGGTGACCTGCAGGGGAAAGGCCCGGCCCGCCATGGGGGCGAGGGCCGCCTCGACCTCCCGCAGGCTGGCGCTCGGCGGCAGGGGACCGACCGCCCCGCGCCCCAGCCAGGCCATGGCCCGGGTGGTGGCCTTGGCATCCGAGGCCGGGAACCCGGCCACCAGCGGCAGCAGCACGAAGCGCCCGTCCTTGGTCTCGAAGTAGCCCGTGCGGACCCGCAGGGTGAAGGCCCGACCCAGGGCCGTGGCCTTGGTCATGCCCTCCCCGTCCTGGGGGGCCAGGTCGCGGAGGCCCAGCGGGTCAAGCCGGGCCAGGGCCGCGTGCAGGGGTTCGGGCGAGGCCAGGGCCTTGGCGGTGGCCTGCAGCCGGAGGCGCAGCGCGGCGGGGTCCAGCAGCGGCTGGAGGCGGTCGCCCAGCCAGGCCGGGGCAAGGGTGTAGAGGGTCTCGGTGGTGAGGCGGCCCACGGCGGCGTCGCCCTCCGCAATGGCGCCCACGGCGAGGAGCGCCGGCCAGGGACTCAGGCCACCGGGTCCCGGCACCGGGACGGGCTCGGTCAGGCGGCCCTCCGCAGCCAGGCCATTCAACGGCAGGTTGCCCTCGGTGAGCAACCGGTCCACCAGGCCCTCGGCCCAGGTCCGCCGGGCCTCCAGGTCGGCCTCGCCGCCCTCGGCCACGAGCCAGAGCAGCTCCTGCTGACCGACACCGGCCTCCAGGTTGGCCCGCACGGCCGGGTGCTCCGCGGGCAGCAGGCTCATGAGGTCCAGGGCGCGCTCGACACGGAGGGTGCCCCAGCCCAGCACCAGGGTCAGGCCGATCCCCAGGAACCAGAGCCCCCTGGCGCGGGCAAGATGCAGGCGGAGCAGCGCGGCGAGCAGTGCTCTCATCGCTCGACGCGGTCGAACCAGGGCTTCAGCGCTGGCACCATCTCCACCCGCTCCGCGCCCCGCAGGCGCTCCAGCAGGCTGCTGTCATCGAGGCGGGCCAGAGGATGGTTCTCCCGGCGGTCGATGGCCTCGGGTGGCCCGGCGGCGGTGAGGATGGTGGGCAGCTCGGCGCTGTAGCGGTGGTCCAGCAGCTGCGCCAGGGCCGCGGCGACGCGGAGGTCCGAGTCCATGCGGTCCCAGTCGTCCAGCACCAGCAGGGCCGGCTCCTGCAGGGGCTCGATGAGGTCGCGGACACTCTGGAAGGCCTGGTTCTGGAAGCTGCGCACGTCGTAGTAGGAGTCCTTGATGGCCTGGCTGAGGGTGCGCACGGACACGAAGCGCCCGCCCTTACCCGTGCGCTCGGTCCAGGCCCGCAGCGCGGCGGCGGCCAGGGTGCTCCGGCCACTCTGGGCGGGGCCGTGGATCCACCACAGCTCCCAGCCGTGCCGGAACTTGTGCTTGCCGACCGTGGCCCACTGGGACAGGCTCTCGGCGCCCGCGGGGCGGATGCCGTGCTCGGGCCGCTTGCGGAGGGCGGCGAGCAGCTTCACCAGGTCATCCCGACCCTCCAGCTCTCCCACTTCCTCCGGGGGGCGGGCCAGCAGGTCCTCCAGCTCGCCGACGCGGTTGAGCAGGGTCCGGGCGGTGCTCGCCTGGACGTTGTTCCACCACTTCCAGAAGCGGGCGAAGTCCGCCTCGCGGTAGCGGGCGGGCAGGCCCAGGGTCTCCGCGTCCGGCGCCAGATCCGCGGTGCAGCCGCAGACCCGCACGGGCTTCAGGGGATCTGGATCGAAGACCAGGCCCTGCCCCTGACAGCGGGGGCAGTCGGGGCGGCCCTTCATGGACCATCCCCGCCGCGCAGGAAGCCGCCGAGCACCTCGCGCCGACGCTCGCGGATCCGGGCCAGGGCCCGCTCTTCCAGCTGGCGCACCCGCTCCCGGGAGATGGGCGGCGTGAACTGCTTGCCGATCTGCTCAAGGGTCAGCGGATCCTCGCCGCCGAGGCCGAAGTGCAGCGCGATGATTCGGCGCTCCTTCTCGGTCAGGGACTGCAGGCTCGCCTCGATCTGCTCGAGGAAGGCCTCCTGGTCCAGGGTGTGCATGGCGGAGGGCTCCACCTCCTGCTCCAGGCTGTCGCCCACGGTGAGGTCCGAGTCCCCGAGGCCCTGCTCCGTGGACACCGTCGACGTGGTCTGCTGGAGCAGCTGGAGCCGCTCGACCTCTTCGACGCTCAGCCCGATGGCGTCGGCGATCTCCTGCAGCAGGGGCACGCGGCCGAGGTTCTGGCTCAGCTTCTGGGTCGCGCGGTTCAGCTGCACCAGGTGCCCCGCCACCTTCTGAGGCAGGCGGATCTTGTTGCCGTGCTCGGCAAGCGCGTGGAAGATGGCCTGCCGCACCCACCAGGAGCCGTAGGTGAGGAACTTGTTCTGCCGCTCGGGGTCAAAGCGCTTGGCCGCCTCGATGAGGCCCAGGTTGCCCTCGCTGATCAGGTCCAGCAGGTCCAGGCCCATGCCCTCGAACTTCCGCGCCTCCTTGACCACGAAGCGGAGGTTCCCCTCCACCAGGCGCCGCAGGCCTTCCGGGTTGCGGTCGTTCTGCCACAGGCGACCGTTGATCCGCTCTTCCTCTGCCGTAAGCAGAGGCAGGTGCCGGATGGAGTCGAAGTATTTATCGAGCGAGCGCTCTTCGAGATGCCGGAGGGGCACGGTGCTCCTTGGGGGGAACGATCAGCATACCAAGCGTTCGGCACCCTTTGGCATCTGTCTAGGTAATTGACTCGACAGACCTTCGCGCCTTGGAAAAAGCCTCGCGTGTTGGCGAGGTGTCAACGCTTCCGCAAGCCGTGGGTGGTCAGCTTCACCAGGCCTGTGGACGAGATGGGCCGCGGCACATCCTTGAGTCCCGCCGCCTCCAGCACCTGGGCCAGTCGCTCCAGGTCCTCCTGCAGGTGGTTGAGGCGGTCCCGCAGGCCCAGGACCACTTCCACGCCCGCCAGGTTCACGCCCAGGTCCCGGGTGAGGTTCAGGATGAACTCCAGGCGCTCCAGGTCCTCGTCGCTATAGAGGCGGGTCTTGCCTTCGGTGCGGCTGGGGGCGAGCAGCCCTTCCCGTTCATAGAGGCGCAGGGTCTGGGGGTGCACGCCGTAGCGCATCGACACCACCCCGATCATGTAGGCGCCCATGCGGGGATCCTTAGCCATGGTCGGCACCTCGCTGCTTCAGAAGCTCAGCATCATTCAGCTCGGCCAGCTCCCGGAGGAGCTCCTTGCTCTTCTCGTCCTGGATGTGGGGGGTCACCACGACCACCTCGGCGATGAGGTCGCCCCGCTGGGAGCCTCGCGGGATGGGCATGCCCTGGCCCTTGAGCCGAAGCTTGGCGCCGGTCTGGGTACCTGGTGGAACCTTGATGGTCTGGTGGCTCTCGGGGGTCGGCACCACCACCTTCGCGCCCAGGGCGGCCTCCGAGAAGCTGATGGGCAGCCGCACGTAGAGGTTCGGCCCCTTGCGCTCGAAGCGGGCATCCGGTTCCATGCTGATCTGCAGGAAGAGGTCGCCAGGCCCGCCGCCACGGCGGCCCGCCTCGCCCTTGCCGGCCACCCGCAGCCGGGCTCCATCCTCGACCCCGGCCGGGATGGCGATGGTCACGGTTTCCTGGCGCGCGTGGCGCCCGGCGCCGTCGCAGTCGGGGCAGGCCGGCAGCCGGCTGCCCCGGCCGCCGCAGTCCGGGCAGGAGCGGCCGAAGGACAGGAAGCCGGAGCCGGAGCCCAGCTTGCCCTTGCCCTGGCAGGTGCGGCAGACCTCAGGCTTGCGGTTGGCCTCGCCGGTGCCCCGGCAGGCCAGGCAGGGCTCGGAGCGGTTCACCCGCAGGTTGAGCCGGGTGCCCTCGAAGGCCTCGCGGAAGCCCAGGCGCACGGCGTGGAGCAGGTCCTCGCCCCGCTCGGGGCCATGCCGCAGGGGTCGGCCGCCGAAGCCCGCAAAGATGTCCTCGAAGGCGAAGCCGCCGCTCCCCTGCTGGAAGCCCGGCGGCGCCTGGGCGCCGGGCCCGGCCGGGTCGCCATAGGTGTCGTAGTTCTTCCGCTTCTCCGCGTCGGAGAGCACATCGTTGGCTTCGGACAGCTGCTTGAACGCCGCCTCAGCCTTCGCGTCCCCAGGGTTCAGGTCCGGGTGGTGCTTGCGCGCCAGCTTGCGGTACGCCTTCTTGATGTCCTCCTCGGAGGCCGACCGGGGCACGCCCAGGATCTTGTAGTAGTCGGGGTGGGACATGGCTTTAGTCTAAGGCACTAAGATTTCCTACAGCCATAAAAAGGGGCGCCGGAAGCGCCCCTTTTTATGGCTGGCCTAACTGACGACTTCGGCGTCAATCACATTGTCATCGGCCTTCTTGTCACCGCCGGGGTGGGCACCCGGGGCGCCCGGACCGCCGGCGCCGCCGTCCTTGGGGGGCTCCTGCTTGTAGAGGCTCTCGGCCAGCTTGTGGCTCTTGGCGGTGAGGTTCTCCAGGGCTTTCTTGATGCGCTCCTGCTCCAGGCTGGCCAGGGCGGCCTTGGCTTCGACGATGGCCTCTTCGGCCTCCTTCTTGTCGGCCTCGGGGAGCTTCTCGCCGTTGTCCTTCAGGAGCTTCTCCACCTGATAGACCATCTGGTCCAGGTGGTTCTTCTCCTCCAGCAGGGCCTTGCGGGTCTCGTCCTCAGCCTTGTGGGCCTCGGCATCCTTCACCTTGGCGTCGATGTCCTCCTTGGAGAGGCCGGTGCTGCCCGTCAGCGTGATGCTGGCGTCCTTGCCGGTGCCCTTGTCCTTGGCGGTGACGTGGACGATGCCGTTGGCGTCGATGTCGAAGGTCACCTCGATCTGCGGCATGCCGCGGGGCGCCGGGGCGATGTTCCCGAGGTGGAACTGGCCCAGCAGCTTATTGCCTTCCACCACGGGCCGCTCGCCCTGGAAAACCTCGATGTCCACGCCAGGCTGGTTGTCCACGGCGGTGGTGTAGATCTCGGAACGCTTGGTGGGGATGGTGGTGTTGCGGGGGATGATGACGCTCATCTGGCCGCCGTTGGCGTTGATGCCGAGGCTGAGCGGCGTCACGTCCAGGAGCAGCACGCCCTTGACGTCACCGGCCAGCACGCCGGCCTGGACCGCGGCGCCCACGGCCACGACCTCATCGGGATTGACGCTCTTGTTGGGCTCCTTGCCGAAGATCTGCTTCACCAGCTCCTGCACGCGCGGGATGCGGGTGGAGCCGCCCACGAGCACGACCTCGTCGATCTCGTGATGAGCCATCTTGGCGTCCCGAACGGCGTTCTCGCAGGGCGCCTTGATCTTCTCCAGGACGGACTCGATCATCGACTCGAACTTGGCGCGGCTCAGGGGCTGGGTGACGTGCTTGGGGCCGCTGGCGTCCGCGGTGATGTAGGGCAGGCTGATGTCGGTCTGGGTGGTGCTGGACAGCTCGATCTTGGCCTTCTCGGCGGCCTCTTTCAGCCGCTGCATGGCGTCCGCCTGCTTGCGCAGGTCGATGCCCTCGTTCTTCAGGAACTCGTCCGCCAGCCAGTCGATGATGGCCTGGTCGATGTTGTCGCCGCCCAGGTGGGTGTCGCCGTTGGTGGACTTGACCTCGACCACGCCCTCGGAGACCTCCAGGATGCTGATGTCGAAGGTGCCGCCGCCGAAGTCGAAGACCGCGATGGTGCCGTCCTTCTTCTTGTCCAGGCCGTAGGCCAGGGCCGCGGCGGTGGGCTCGTTGACGATGCGCTTCACATCCAGGCCCGCGATGGCGCCGGCGTCCTTGGTGGCCTGGCGCTGGGCGTCATTGAAGTAGGCGGGCACGGTGATGACGGCCTCGGTGACCTTCTCGCCCAGGTAGGCCTCGGCGGCCTCCTTCATCTTGGTGAGGATGATGGCGCTGAGCTCCTCGGGGCTGAACTTCTTGCCAAGCACATCCACCACGCAGCCGCCCTTGTCCGAGCGCTCGACGGTGTAGGGCACCAGCTTCTGCTCCTTCGCGGAGTCCGCAAAGGGCAGGCCCATGAAGCGCTTGATGGAGTAGATGGTGCTCTTGGGCTGGGCCACGGCCTGCCGCTTGGCCGAAACGCCGACCAGGCGCTCGGTGGTCTTGGGGTTGAAGCCCACGACGGACGGGGTGGTGTCCGAGCCTTCAGGATTCGGGATCACCTTTGGCAGACCGCCTTCCATGACGGCGACGCAGCTGTTGGTGGTACCCAGGTCAATGCCGATGATCTTGCCCATGGTTGTTCCTCCTCGTGATCAGGGCCAGGCCTTGCCCGCCCTTGACTCCTTGAGCATAAGGGCAGAAAACCGCCTGTCAAGAAGATCTTCTAAAATTCACTCAAGTTTTCTTCCGATTTGCAGTCGACCTCTAAAGCGATATGCTGACAGCCATGATCCTGCGCCCCTGCCCCGTGTGCCGAACCCCCACCTCCTGGGAGGGGAATGCCTTCAAGCCCTTCTGCTCCGAGCGCTGCCAGACCCGGGACCTGGGCGCCTGGGCCAGCGAGAGCTACCGCGTCCCCGAGAAGCCCCAGGAAGAGGACGGCGAGGGCTGGAGCGGCGAGATCGAGGGGAGCTGACCGGTCAGAACAGCCAGAGGTGTTCGGCGGGGATCTCGACCAGGTGCTCGCCCGGGGGCATGGCCTCGCCGCCGTAGCCGCGGAGGGACGTCCCCGCCAGGTCGAAGATGTATTCCCAGCTGCTGCCGAGGTAGACCGAGGCCGTCAGGGGCAGGCGGAGGGCATTCTCCTTCGCGGCCGGAACCATCTTGATCCGCTCCAGTCGCACCACCGCGGTGGCCTCATCCCCGACCTTCAAGGAGGACCGGAGCCGGCCCCGGAGGGCCCAGCCCTCCCCCTCGATGCGGGCGAAGTCCCCGTCAAGCTCCGCGATCCGTCCCTTGATGGTGTTGTTGGCACCCATGAACTCGGCCACAAAGAGGCTCTGGGGCTCTCCGTACATCTCCTGGGGCGTGCCGGCCTGCTCGATGACACCGTCCTTGAGCAGCACCACCTTGTCGGCCATGGCCATGGCCTCGGCCTGGTCATGGGTGACACAGACGGCAGACAGGTCCAGCTTGATGATCAACTGCCGAAGCCAGATCCGGGCCTCCTCGCGGAGCTTGGCATCCAGGTTGGAGAGGGGCTCGTCCAGCAGGATCACGCGCGGGTTGTAGACCAGCGAGCGGGCCAGGGCGACGCGCTGCTGCTGTCCTCCGGAGAGCTGATGAGGGTGGCGCTCACCGAGCTCGCCGAGCCCCAGGTTGTCGAGGACGGTCTGGACCCGCTCCTTGATCTCGGCGGCAGGGATCTTCCGCAGCTTGAGCCCGTAGGCCACGTTCTGGTACACCGTCCGGTGGGGCCAGAGAGCGTAGGACTGGAAGACGAACCCCAGGGCCCGCTTTTCGACGGAGACCTCGATCTTCTGGGCGGAGTCGAACACCGTCTGCTCGCCGATCCGGAGGGACCCCTGGGTCGGGAGCTCCAGCCCTGCAATGGCGCGGAGCAGGGTGGTCTTGCCGCTGCCCGAGGGGCCGAGGAGGGCCACGATCTCGCCCCGATTCACCTCTAGGCTGACGCCCTTAAGGATGTGGTTCTGGCCGAGGGTGACGTGCAGGTCTTGGACGCTCAGTTCGATGTCAGTCATGCAGCTTCACTCCATAGCGCAGGGCGATGCCCATCCCCGCACTGACCAGCAGGATGTTGATGAAGGAGAGGGCCGAGATGATGTCGATGGCGCCCGCGCCCCAGAGGGAGACCATCAGGGAGCCGATCACTTCGGTGCCGGGACCCAGCAGGTAGACGCCCGTGGAATACTCCCGCTCGAAGATCATGAAGATCATCAGCCAGCTGGCCAGGAGCCCGTAGCGGATGAGGGGGAGGGTGATGTGCCGGTTGACCTGGCCCGGGTTGGCCCCAGTCACCCGCGCACTCTCCTCCAGCTCAGGACCGACCTGCAGGAGAGAGGTGCTGATGAGGCGCATGCCGTAGGCCAGCCAGACCACGGTATAGGCCAGCCACAAGCTCACGAGGGTTTTCCGGAAGGGCACCAGGGGCGGGAAGAAGAGGAACACCCACAGGAAGGCTAGACCCGCCAGCAGCCCCGGAATCGCCCGGGGCGTCATGACGGTGTAGTCCAGGAGTCGAGTCCACCCATTGTCCTTGCGGTGGGCAGAGAGGCCAATGAAGGCGAAGCAGATCACCGAGAGGCCGCCGCCAAAGACACCGAGCAGCACCGTGTTGGTGACCCCCCGCATGAGGTTCGTCTGTTCGAAGACCGCCTTGAAGTTGTCCAGGGTGAAGGCCTCCCGGAAGGTGACACCTTCGCCCCAGTTGGTCACAAAGGCCCGGAAGACCACTCCGGAGACCGGAACGATCACGGTCAGGACCAGCCAGGCCAGCACCAGGGTGATGGCCACCCAGCGCCAGCCCCCCAGGGGCAGGGACCGCTGGCGGGCGCCTTTGCCCTTGAGGGTGATGTACTTGTGGGCATTCCTCAGCAGGAACCGCTGGGACAGCACCATGGGCACGGTGATACCCACGATGCACATGGCCACCGCGGCCATCAGGTGGTAGGACGGCACCCCCAGCTTGTTCGTGAGCTTGTAGAGGTAGGTGGCCAGGACCAGGTGGCCCTCGGGGTCCCCCAGCACCAAGGCCAGGCCGAAGATCTGGAAGCCCAGAAAGAAGACCAGCACACCACTGTAGAGCAGCGCGGGCATGACCATGGGCAGGCTGACCGTCGCCGCCACCCGGAGGGGGCCCGCCCCGGCCACCCGTGCCGCTTCTTCCACGTCAGAGCTGAGGCTCCGCAGGGCCGACGCGGTGTAGAGATACACATGGGGGACATGGGAGAGCCCCGCGATGAGGACGATGCTGGTCATGGAATACAGGTTCCAGGGCACGCTGCCCACCAGCCGCTCGGTCCACAGAGAGACAAAGCCGACGGGCCCCACGGCCACGGTGTAGCCGAAACAGAGGATCATCGGCGAGACGAACACCGGGATCAGCAGCAGGGGTTCGATCCACTTCCGTCCCGGGAGGTCGGTCCGCACCATCAGGAAGGCAAGCACCCCCCCCAGGGGCACCGCGATCAGGCCCATGCCGCAGGAGATGTAGAGGCTGTTGAGGAAGGACCGCTTGAAGTCGGGATCGTCGAAGATGAACCGGTAGGCATCCAGCCCCAGATGCTTCTGGGCCTGGAAGAAGGGCGCGTCCAGCAGGCTCTGCCAGCAGAGCAGGCCGATGGGCAGGAAGACCACCACCGCCGTGAGCAGGATCACGGTGATCCGGGCTGGGGACATCTTCCGCATGGGCTACTTGACGGTGCCGAGGGCCTGCTGCCACTTCTTCAGGAAGTCGAGGCGCTTCTTCTGGTCCAGAAACTCCACGGTGTCCTGCCCGATAGGAATGGGCTTGGCCCCGGTCCCAAGGATCTTGGCCAGGTTGGCCATGGTGGTCTCGCCCTTGATGTCCGCACGGATGGAGAAGAGGTCGGCCTTGTCCGAGATGACCTGCTGGCCCCGGGCCGAGAGGATGTAGTCAGCCCAGAGCTTGGCGGCGTTGGGATTCTTGGCGTGCCGAGAGATGAACATGACCCGGGACATGACCACCGTGTAGTCCGAGGGGTAGAGGTAGCCAATGGAGGGGTCCTTCTTGGCCTTGAGGAAGGCGTAGGACCCGATGATGTTGTAGCCCAGGAGGGCCTCACCGCTGCTGACCTTTTCCATCATGGCGCCGGTGCTGGTGTAGACCTTCACGCTGGCCTTGCCCAGGGCGCCGGCCATGTCCCAAAAACCCTTGGGGTTATTCTTCAGGTCCTGGGTCAGGTAGGAGAAGCCCACCCCGCTGCGCTCAGGGTCGTAGGTGACGACCTTGCCCTTGAAGCGGGGGTTGGCGAGCACCTTGGCCAGGTCCGCATGGGACCTGGGGAACTCACCTTCCTTGAGGAGGCGCTTGTTGTACAGGAAGCTGATGGGCTCGTAGGTGGTGCCCCAGGCCATGTCCTTCCAAAGGGCCCAGGTGGGAATGTTTTTCGCTTCAGGGGACTTGTAGGCCACCGCATGGCCATCCATGACCAGCTTCACCTGCAGATCCATGGCAGAGCTCCAGGTGACATCGCCCGTGCCCGCTCCAGCGGCAGCCTCGCTGATGTAGCGGTTGTACAGCTCGGTGCTGTTGAGGTCGTTGTATTCCACCTTGATGCCCGGGTAGAGGGCCTCGAAGTCCTTGACGATGGGCTCGGCGGACTTGCTGTCCGTGGTGGCGTAAACCACCAGCTTGCCCTCCTTGCGGCCGGCTTCGATGAGCTTCGGGTAGTCCGCCGGGTAGCCCGGAGGGGCTGAGGCCAGGGGAAGGCTCAGGACGAACAACGTGGCGAGGACGCGCAGGATGCCTCGGGCTTTGACATGGCTGGACACGGGATTCCCTCCGGGGGTTTGGGCTTCGTCCCTCCATGGTTCCCGCAACCCGCCTTGTTTGCACCAGGGATTCGGGGGGGGCACCCGGTCAGTCGGCCTGGTGGACCTTCCGCACCATGTAGCGGGGCCGGTCGCGCACCTCCTGATAGATGCGGCCGATGTACTCGCCCAGCAGGCCGAAGGCGACGAACTGGCAGCCCACGAAGAAGAAGAGGATGGCGAAGAGGGTGAACACGCCCTGCGCCGTGCCTTCCGGGTGCAGGAATCGGTAGGCCACGAGGCCGAGGAACAGCAGGAACCCGATGCCTGCGGTGACCACGCCGAAGACGCTGAGCATCTGGAGCGGCAGCAGGCTGAAGCTGGTGAGCAGGTCGAACTGCAGGTTGATGAGCTTCCAGACGCCGTACTTGCTCTCTCCCGCCGCGCGCTCGGCGTGCGCCACGGGCACCTCGGTGATGCGCCGGGCAAAGCTGTTGGCCAGGGCCGGGATGAAGCTCGACCGCTCCTTGCAGAGCAGCATGGCGTCCACCACCTCGCGGCTGTAGGCCCGCAGCATGCAGCCGTAGTCGTGGAGCTTCACGCCGGTGGTCTTGCGGGTGACGGCGTTGACGATCTTGCTGGGCATGGTGCGGAAGAAGCTGTCGTTGTCCGTGCGGCCCTGGCGCCAGCCGCCGACCACGTCGAAGCCCTCCTCCACCTTGGCCACCAGCTTGGGGATCTCCTCCGGGGGGTTCTGCAGGTCCGCGTCCAGGGTCACGACCACCTGGCCCCGGACCTCGGCGAAGGCGCCGAAGATGGCGCTGTGCTGGCCGTAGTTCCGGTTGAACTCCACCACCCGCACCCGGGGCTCGGTCCGGGCGATGTCGATGAGCATGGGCAAGCTGCGGTCCCGGCTGCCGTCATCCGTGAAGATGACCTCCCAGCTGTGGGCCGGATCCGCGAAGTGCTCGGTCAGCACCCGGGAGAGGCGCTCCCACAGGACAGGGATGTTCTCCTCTTCATTGAAGATGGGGATGACGATGCTGAGGAAGGGGCTCGACTGGGGGTCCATGAGTGCTCCGAGCTCTCATTCTAGTAGGATCAAAGGCTGCCCCTGGAGTTTGCCATGTCCGAACCCAAGATCCTGCTGGTGGAAGACGAGCTGAGCCTCGCCGAGGGCATCAAGCTCAACCTGGAGCTGGAAGGCCTCGCCTGCACCTGGATCCCCCGGGGGGACCAGGCCCTGAAGCAGATCCTGGCGGAGACCTATGACCTGGTGATCCTCGACGTGATGCTGCCGGGCCTGGATGGCTACACCATCTGCGAGCGGGTGCGGGAGGCCAAGAACTTCACGCCCATCCTGTTCCTCACCGCCAAAAACACCGACGATGACCGGGTCCACGGCTTCGAGACCGGCGCCGACGACTACCTGGGCAAGCCCTTCCAGGTCCGGGAGCTGCTGCTCCGGATTCGGGCCATCCTCCGCCGCGAGTCCTGGTACAAGAGCCGGGAGATCAACAGCCGGCAGACCTTCGGGGCCTACTGGGTGGACTTCGACAACTTCTGCGGGGAGGGGCCGGGCGGGCCGTTCCAGCTCGGCGTGAAGGAGTCCATGATCCTCAAGCTGCTCATGGAGCGGCCGGGCCAAGTGGTAAGCCGCACCGACATCCTCGACAAGGTCTGGGGGGAGGACGCCTACCCCACGAGCCGCACCGTCGACAACTTCATCGTACGGATCCGCCGGGTCATGGAAGACGATCCCCACCACCCCCGCTGGGTCCACACCCTGCGGAGCGTGGGCTACCAGTTCGACCCTGAGGGCCGCCAGCGGAAGGGCGAGGAGTAGGGGGAGTGGGGCGGGGCCCTATCTGACGTCCAGTTCCCGGCTGCGGCCCAGCTTCTCGAAGAGGGCCGACTGCTCGGCAGGCGTCGCCGGGGCGGGGCCCTGCTTCACCTCCATCAGCACGGCGCGCTTCTCCTCGCCCGGGGCGAACTTGCTGTCGCCCAGCACGGGCTCGAAGGTCGGCAGCAGCGCCAGCTCGCCCGGGACGCCCTCGGGCGCCTTGCCGGCAGCCAGATCGGCTGACCTCGCGAGCAGGCCTGCCCCTGGAGCGGCGCCGAGACGACGGAGGTCCAGCCACCCGAAGGCAGGGTCGCGCAGCAGGACGAGGTCCTCCTTGTCCAGCCAGGCCAGCAGGTCGTTCAGGGCCTTGGTCTGCACGGGATCGGGCAGCCGCCGGCTCTTCTTCTCGCCGTTGACCTCCACCTCCTGGGGGGTGTTCTCGACCCAGGCCTGGGCGCGCTTCACCCAGAGGGCCGTGATGGCCTTCTGCTCGGCGAAACCCTCCGGGGAGGCGGGGGCCTTGGCAGCCTTGGCCTTCTTCCCCTTGGCGGGGGCCTCGGGCTCCGCCCAGCCCGGCGCCACAGCATCGACCTTGGCGTCGAAGAGCAGGCCCTTGAGCTTGAGCAGGCGGGGCTCAAGGCCCGGGTGCCCAACCTTGGCCGCAGCGCGGGCGGCGGCCTGGAGCTCCTTCCAGGTGCACCCGAGCAGCAGCTTGGCGCCGGTGGCGTCATAGAGTCCGCGGTTGGCCCGAAGCTGGGTGAGGTAGGCCTCGACCGCCGGTAGCGAGGCGGAGGCCTTCTCGGGAAGCACGGGCTTGGCCGCCAGCAGCTCTCCGAGGGCGGTCCGCACTTCCACGGCCCTGGGGTGGCTCCGGTAGGTACCCAGCTCATGGGCCGAGAGGGCGGCCCGGTGGAGGGTATAGACCAGCTTCCGCTGGCTGGGTCGCAGCTGCTCGAAGGCCTTGGCTTCGACAGGCTTGGGGGCTTCGGTCGCGGGCGTCGGCGGCGGCTCCGGCTTGGGGGCCTGGGTCACGGGGACGGACGGTGGCTCGGGGGACGGCGCCTGGGCCAGCAGGCCCGTGGCCAGGATCCAGGTCATGACCCAGCGTCGCTGCATTGGAGACTCCTCGGGAAGGGAACGGTGAAGGCTCCCAGTATGCGCCCGAGCGGCCCCTCACGCCTCCGTCGGACTCCCCAGGAGGAGCTCAAGACTTTGCTTGAGTTGTTTTAGATCGAAGGGCTTACCCAGGTAGGGCACCTGGTTCGTTTCCAGGAACTCACGGGTCTTTGCATCGAAGGAATCCCCCGTCGTGTAGAGGATCCGCCGGGTCATGTCGGGCCGCTCGACTTTCAGCCAGTCATACAACTCGACACCCGACAACCCCGGCATGCGGATGTCAGAAACGATCAGGTCGAAGGCCCCCTGCTGCAGCTGCTCGATGGCTTCCTCTCCCCGGGTGCTGGAGGCGACGTCCACGCCCCAGGCGCCGAGGGCATCCACCAGGCACTCCAGCAGGAAAGTCTCGTCGTCCACCACCAGGACCCGCTTGCCCTGGAGTCCATTCCTGGGCGGGACGACCCGGGGCGCGGCAACCCCATGCGGGAGCTCCATCAGGAAGGCGTTGCCCGACCCTTCCTGGCTCTGCACGCTCAGGCGGCCACCGTGCTGCCGGCAGATGGCATCGGCGACGGGAAGCCCCATGCCCTCGGTGCTGGTGATCTCGGCCGCATCGAACAGCTCGGCCTGCCGGGCTTCAGGGATCAGCGGGCCGCTGTCCTGCACCACCACGTGGAGGCTGTCCCCGGAGAACCGGGTGCTCACCCGCAGCTGCTTGACAGGGCGGAGGGTCAGGGACTGGAAGCTGCTCAGGAGCAGGCTGGTGAGGGCCTGCCGCAGGAGTCCCGCGTCCAGGTCGGACACGGGCAGGCTCGGGTCCAGGCTCAGCTGAACCGCCACTCCCACCTCCTGCGCCTTGGGCTGAACCAGCGCAGCGACCTCCGCCACGAGCTCATTGAGCTGGACAGGCGTCCGCACGGGCGTGGGCGGATTAAGAAGGGTCTGCAGGGGAAGCAGCAGGTCCTGGATGGAACCCACGGCCTTCACCAGGCGGTCGACCGGCTCGGAATCCTTGCCGGCTTCAGCCAGCCTCTGCGCTTCCAGGAAGACGGGGGTCAGGCGGTTGGCAGCCTCATGAAAGAGGGTGGGCACCAGCCGACCCAACGCCTCGTGCTTCTGGGAGTGGACCAGCCGCTCCTGGAGATCCTTCTGCTCACTCGTGTCCCGGACCAGGGCGGAAAAGGCCAGCACCCGGTCGTCGCTGCCCCGGACAGGGGCATAGGTGATGCTGGCTGGGAAGGGGATACCCCCCTTGCGCATCCGGGTCGTGACCACCCCCCGGATGACCTGGCCCCGGGCCACCTGCTGGGCCACCTGCTCCAGTTCCCCGAGCAGGTGATCCGGCGTCAGCTGGGCCATGCTCCGACCCACGATCTCAGGCCGGGAATACCCAAAGATGCGTTCCGCCGCCATGTTCCAGGTGAGGATCTTGCCGTCCGGCGAGTAGGAGATGACCGCTTCCCCGATGTTCTGCACCAGCCCTTCCAGGTAGCGGCGGGTCTTGAGGTTGTCCTGGTTGGCCCGGTCCAGCTGGGAGTAGAGCGCGCTCAGCTCCTCGTTCTTCTTCTCCAGGGCCTCCTTCATCTGCTTGAGCTCAGAGTAGAGGCGGGCCGTCTCCATGTTGGACTTCAGGGCATCTTCCAGCAGCTCGTGCGCGTCTGCGACCTTGCCCGGCAGGAGGTCGGCCACGCTCACATTGCTGTGTCTCAGCACCGTCGTCTCGATGGCGGACATCGAGGGTCCTGGCTCAGGCGGCGGCAGCTCCCGCATGCTCGTCCGGACATTGGCGTCGATGAGGTTCAACATCTCATCGAAGTCCTTGATCTTCTTGTCGAGGTGGTACTTCTTGAAGGTGTGGCCGACGGTCTCCCGGGTGATGGAGAGGAAGGTGTCCAGCACGCCGACGCCGCGGTTGGCGATGGATTCGAAGTAGGGCACGCTGCGGAAGTTCAGGCGGCGGTTCATGACCCCCACGGCCATGGCGTCCGGAAGGTCCCGCTTATTGTACTGGATGACAAAGGGGATCTGCTTGATGTTCAGCCGATTGGCATTGAGGTTGTGGTACAGGTTCGAGAGGGAGTCCACGTTGTCCTGCATCTTGGACTCGCAGGAATCCGCCACGAACACGACCCCATCCGCACCCCCCAGGACCACCCGCCGGCTCGCGTCGTACTGCACCTGGCCAGGCACGGTGTAGATCTGGAGGTGAATGGCATTGCCGTAGATGTAGCCGAGGTTGATGGGCAGCAGGTCGAAGAAGAGCGTGCGGTCTTCCTGGGTGTTGACCGAGAACATCTCCCCCCGCTGCGCGTCGGAGCACATGGCGTGCAGGGACTGCAGGTTGGTTGTCTTGCCGCTGAGACCCGGCCCGTAATAGACCAGTTTGAGCAGAATCTCATTGCCTCGCGTATTGAACTGAACCATGTGTTTTGCCAGGAAAAAGGATGGGCTAAAGCCTACCACGATGGGTCGCGGGGGAGACCAGCCTCTCCCCTCTCAACGGCAACCCACGTGTTAGCATTATCTTTTGGAATTTTGTCGACATTTTCAGCGCGCGATGACCGCTCAGACCCGCTCCAAGCTTATCCCTCCAGCAAGCTCCCGGGGCCACCGCGAGGTTGGCCATGCGGTCCGGCCCGGCCCCTCTCTCTCAGGCACACGATGACGGTCCCAACCCACGTCGCAATCATAATGGACGGCAATGGCCGCTGGGCGGCGCAGCGGGGCTGGGCGCGCATCAAGGGCCACAAGGCTGGTGTTCAGGCGGTGGAGCGCATCCTGGAGGCGGCCTCTGACGAGGGCATCCAGCACCTGAGCCTGTATGCCTTCTCCACCGAGAACTGGAAGCGTCCCCCCGCCGAGGTGGCGGCGCTCATGGCCCTCCTGCGAATGTACCTGCGCATGTTCGTCCACCAGCTCGCCCGAAAGGGCATCCGCTTCCGGCACCTGGGAGATCTCCGGGGCATGCCCGGGGGCATCCAGGCAGACGTGAAGACCCTCGAGGAGGCCACCGCCGGCAACACCGGGATGACCTTCCACCTGGCCGTGAACTACGGGTCCCGCCTGGAGCTGGCCCAGGCTGCCCGGCGCTGCGTGGAAGACGGCCTCCGCCCCGACCAGGTGGACGAGACCGCCCTGGGGGCGCGCCTCTGGACGGCCGGGGTGCCCGACGTCGATCTGCTCATCCGCACCAGCGGGGAGCACCGCATCTCCAACTTCCTGCTCTGGCAATCCGCTTATGCTGAGCTCTACATGACAGATGTTCTGTGGCCGGATTTCGGTCCCGCGGCGCTGAAGGAAGCCCTCGAGGACTATGCTCAGCGTGAACGGCGCTTCGGGGGAATCTGATGGAACGGACCACGCCCAGGATGGATACCGGCAACCTGGCCACCCGGGTGGCCACGGCCCTGGTCTTCGGCCTCTTCTTCTTCAGCCTCCTCTGGTTCGGGGACCGCCCCTGGGCGCCGTGGACCTTCCTCGTGGTCATGGCCGGGGCCATCCTCATGGGCGTGCGCGAGATGACCCTCATGGCCCGGGTCCGGGGCTTCAACCCTTCGCTGGTCACGGGTGTCCTGGTCGCCTGGGCCCTGCTGCTCCACTTCTTCCTGGCCACGGGCAACCAGGATCCGCTGCCCCTCTGGCTCGTCCTTGCGGGCGCCGTCCTGGTGATCCACCTCGGCGCCCTCTTCTTCGACCCCAAGCTTGAGGAAGCCCTGCCGAGCCAGGCCATCACCTGGCTCGGCGCGCTCTACATGGGCCTCGGCCTGGGTTTCCAGCTGAAGCTGTTCATGCTCCAGGGCACGCTGCCCAAGACCGGCAGCCGCCTGATCCTGGCGCTGTTCATCATCACGTGGTTCGGCGACACCGCCGCCTACTTCGTGGGCAGCTACTTCGGCCGCCGCAAGCTGGCTCCGCGGGTGAGCCCCAAGAAGAGCTGGGAGGGCGCCTTCGGCAACCTCGCAGGCAACCTGCTCGGCGCCTTCCTCATGCAGGCCACGGTCTGCTCTGAGTGGTCGCTGGTGGATGTCCTCGCGCTGGGCCTGTTGCTAGGCACCGTGGGCCAGCTGGGTGACCTGGCAGAGAGCACCTGGAAGCGCAGCGCCGGCGTGAAGGACTCGAACGTGGGTGGTGTCGGCATCCCCGGCCACGGCGGCATGCTGGACCGGGTGGACAGCCTGGTCTTCGCCGCGCCGGTGCTCTACGCCTACGTGCACTTCGTCCACGGCTTCAACTAATCTCCACGAAGGACACGAAGGAGACGAATGGACACGAAGGAATTGCGCTTCAAGGACGAGGTGTTCGCCATCGTCGGTGCAGCCATCGAGGTTCATCGGGCCCTTGGCCCTGGGTTTCTGGAAGGGGTCTATGCCGAAGCGCTGGCTTTGGAGTTGGCCCAGGCCAAGATTCCTTTCGAACGCGAGGTATCCCTTCAGATCCTCTACAAGGGGGAGCCCCTGAAAAAATCCTACCGGGCGGACTTTGTCGCCTTTGGTGTGGTTCTTGTCGAAATCAGGGCCTCTAGCGGGTTGGGGGAGGCTGATCGGGCCCAGCTACTCAACTACCTGAAGGCCACAGGAAGCCCTGTCGGGGTGCTGCTGAATTTTGGACGCCATCCCAAGCTTGATTGGCTCCGGATGGTTAACTAAGCGCCTATGCCAACCCCCCTTCGTGCCCTTTTGCTTTGCCCTTCGTGCCCTTGGTGGAGATCCCTTTCCTGATGCGCCACCTTGCGGTTCTCGGGAGCACGGGCTCCATCGGCACCTCCACGCTGGACGTGGTGCGGGCGCACCCGGAGCGGCTGGGCGTGGTGGCCCTGGCGGCGGGACGGAACCGCGACCTGCTGAAGGAACAGTGCGAGGCCTTCCGGCCCCGCTCTGTCTCCGTGGGCTCCCAGGAAGACGCGGCATGGCTGCGCGCCAACCTCGCCTACCAGCCTGAGCTGCACTGGGGGAGCGAGGGCCTCCTGGCTTGTGCCCTGGATGCCGGGGTGGACACCGTGGTGGCGGCCATCGTGGGCAGCGCTGGCCTGGCCAGCACCGAAGCCGCGCTACGGGCCGGACGGCGGGTCTGTGTCGCCAACAAGGAGTCCCTGGTGGTGGGCGGCGCGCTCATGCACGAAGCCGCTCTCGCCGGTGGCGGCGAGCTGCTGCCCGTGGACAGTGAGCATGCCGCCCTGCACCAGCTGCTGGACGGCCGCGACCGGGCCACCCTGCGCGAGGTGCGCATCACCGCCAGCGGTGGTCCCTTCCGGGACTGGTCCCTGGAGCGCATCCAGGCCGCCACTGTGGAGCAGGCCCTCAACCATCCCACCTGGAAGATGGGGCCCAAGATCACCATCGACAGCGCCACCCTCATGAACAAGGGCCTGGAAGTCATCGAAGCCTCCGTGCTCTTCGGTCTCGGTGCCGATCAGCTCTCGGTCACCGTGCATCCCCAGAGCCAGGTCCACGCCATGGTGGGCTTCCACGACGGCAGCTACCAGCTCCAGGTCTGCGCCAACGACATGAAGCTGCCCATCCAATACTGCCTCTTCCATCCCGACCGGCTACCGGGCCCCGTGCCCCCCTATTCCTGGGACCAGACCCGGACCTGGACCTTCGAGCCCCCAGACCTGGAGCGGTTCCCCTGCCTGGGCCTGGCCTTCTCGGCCCTCCGGGCCGGAGGAACGGCCCCGGCCCTCCTGAACGCCGCGAACGAGGTGGCCGTCGAAGCCTTTCTGCAGGGACGCTTGGGCTTCTGGGACATCCAGGCCTGCAACCAGGACACCCTGGCCCGTCTTCCGGTGACCCCGCTGACCTCCCTGGCCCAAGTGCTGGATGCAGACCGGGCCGCAAGGCGTCATGCTGAAGGTTGGGTCCAAACTCGGGCCTGATCCTCTGGGTGTCCATGTATCGCTTTCGCCTGTCTTGCGTCCTGAGCCTCGCCATCCTGTCCCTCGTGGCCTTCAAACTGCCCGGGGTCGGGTTCTGGGGCCCCGTGGTCATGCTGGGGGGCCTGATCTTCCTGCATGAGGGCGGCCACTTCCTGGCGGCCAAGTACATGGGGATGCCTGTGGAGTCCTTCTCCCTGGGCTTTGGACTCCGCCTCGTCGGGTTCCAGTGGCGGGAGACCGATGTCTGCCTGCGCCTGCTGCCCCTGGGGGGGTATGTGAAGCTGGCGGGCTTCAACCCCGAGGAGCCCGGCGCCGAAGATCCCCACGGCTTCCTGAAACAGCCCTACGGGAAGCGGATGCTGTTCTACAGCGGGGGCATCTTGGCCAACCTGCTGACCACCCTCGTCTTGTTCACCTTTGTGGGCGCGGACCAGGCCCGGGTGGTCAAGGTCCAGGAATCCTGGACGGTGGTCGAGGTGATCGCGGGCGGCGCCGCAGAGCAGGGCGGCCTCAAGGTCGGTGACGAGCTGCGCGGCATTGGCAGCCTCCGGTTTCCCGGTTCCCAGTGGGAGGAGGCCGTGAGCTTCATCCAGGGCCACCCCGGGGAGTCCGTCTCGTTCTCGATCACGCGGGAAGGCAAGCCCCTGGAGTTGCCCCTCACCCCCCGGCTGGACGGCGGCAAGGGGCGCCTGGGCTTCATGCCCATGCCCATGCCCCTGCCCCTGGAGCGCCGGGCCTACCGCCCTGGTGACTTCCTGACGGGCGGCCGCTATGCCGTGGTCAAGTCCTGGCAGATGAGTGGCCAGGTGCTGGGCTTCCTCAAGCGGCTTGTCAGCTTCCAGGCCCGGAGCGCCGAGGTGGCTGGACCCATCGGCATCATCCGCCAGGGCAGCCGCGCGGCCAAGACCGGCTGGGATGTCTTCCTCTTCATGTGTGGCGCCATCAGCCTGCAGCTGGCCATCCTGAACGCCCTGCCCATTCCGGCCCTGGACGGGGGCCACATGGCCCTCCTGACCTTCGAGAAGCTGCGCCGCAAGGACCTCACTATCGAGCTGAAGGAAAAGATCCTCACCGGCGGCTTCCTGCTGCTGGCCTCCCTGATGGCTCTGGTCATCGTGATGGACCTGCTCAAGCTCCGGAAATAGGCCGGTCCCCGCTCAGGCCTGGGCCCGCGGCGGGAAGATCCTGAAGCACGTGCCCCGGCCGAGCCCGCTCTCGACCCGGATGGCGCCGTGGTTCTGCTTCCCCGCGCTGTGGACCATGGCCAGGCCCAGCCCCGTGCCCCTGCCTGGGGCCTTGGTGGTGAAGAAGGGTTCAAAGATCCGCGCCACCACCTCGGGCGTCATGCCGCAGCCGCTGTCCGTCACGCTCAAGCAGACGTGGTCGCCGGGCACGAGGTCGGCCAGATTCGCTCTGCGGCGAGGCGGCGGTGCTCGGTGATGTCCCGGCCGATGCCCAGCACGCCGATGGGCGTCTTGAGGACCTCCAGCTGAATCCGGCTGCCCGTCTCGGCCTGGGTGACCCACTCCTCGTTCTCCCGGGTGATTCCCGCCGCCATGGCTTCCTGGTCCTTCTGGCGGAAGAAGTCCGCCTGCTCCCGGGAGAACAGGTCGCCGTCCGTGAGGCCGAGCAGCTCCGCCTTGCAGACACCGCAGAGGGGCTCGAAGGCCCGGTTGCAGCCGAGGTAGGTCCCCTCGGAGCTCTTCAGCCACACCAGGTCCGGGATGGCGTGGATGAGGGTCTGCAGCTTGGCCTCCCGGCTCGCCACCCCGGCCACCAGCCGCTTCACCGTGACGATGAGCAGGGCCGCGGTCACCGCCACGAAGACCCACCCCTGCCCCCGCCCGAATCCACCTCTCTGGCTTGGAACGCCCGGCCCGCCGCCGGCAACCAACACAGCACCCCTGGAGGTTTCATGCGCCCCAACCCGATCCCCGCCCTCCTCGCCCTGTTTTGCCTCCCCCTGCCTGCCGCCGAAAGGAAGGTCCCCATGAACCTCCACGAGATCACCCTCCCCGCCCTGGACGGGAAGCCCCAGTCCCTGGCCGCCTACCGGGGCAAGGTCGTCCTGGCGGTCAACGTGGCCAGCGAGTGTGGCTACACGCCCCAGTACGCGGGGCTGCAGAAGCTCTACACCGACTACAAGGACCGCGGCCTGGTCGTCCTGGGGTTTCCCTGCAACCAGTTCGGCGCCCAGGAACCCGGCGGCGCCACACAGATCCAGGCCTTCTGCCAGAAGAACTATGGCGTGACCTTCCCGCTCTTCGAGAAGCTGGAGGTCAAGGGACCCCGTCAGGCTCCGGTCTACCAGTTCCTCACGGCCCGGAACGGGGAGCCGGCCTGGAACTTCCACAAGTACCTGGTCGGCAAGGACGGTCAGGTCATTCAGGCCTTTCCCAGCAAGGTGGCTCCCGACAGCGCCGAGCTGAAGGCCGCTCTGGAAGCCGCCCTCAGGTAGGCGCTGCCGCTACCATGTCGGCATGCCCGTCCCGAAGCCGCCCCGCCCCAGCCCCGCCCCTCCGCCGGACCCGGCGAGGCTCGCGGCCCTGCGGGAACAACACCAGCGCCGCCTCGCCTGGATGCCCTGGCTCTACTTCGCCTTGAAGCCCCGGCACCAGGGGTGGGCCCAGGCCTGGCAGGCCGAGGTGCAGGCCCTGCTGCAGGGCCAGGAGACCGTCGAGCTGGGGGAGGGCTGCTTCATCGCCCCGGACGCGGCCATCTTCGGCGAACCCGGCCGCGCCGTCATCCTGGGAGACCGCTGCGCCGTGGCGGCCCAGGCCTTCCTCCACGGGCCGATCACCCTGGGCAACGATGTCAGCGTCAACGCCTCGGCGCGCCTCGACGGGGGGCGCAAGGGCCTCCACATCGGCGACGGCACCCGCATCGCCAGCGGCGCCGCCCTCTACGCCTTCGACCATGGGCTCAAGCCCGACCGCGACCTCAAGGACCAGCCGGTGCGCTCCCGCGGGATCCGCATCGGCCGGGATGTCTGGATCGGCGCCAACGCCGGCGTCACGGATGGCGTCAGCATCGGCGACCACGCCGTGGTGGCCATGGGCGCGGTGGTGACGCGGGATGTCCCCGAGTGGGCCATCGTCGCGGGCGTGCCCGCCGTGGTCGTGGGGGACCGCCGCGAGCGCTGAGGGCCGGATTGGACAACCTGTGTCCAAGGACCCGCCGCATGCTGAAACAGCGTCAGCTCTGCCACCCCGAAACAATTTTCGTGTCCGGTCTTGACACACACGAAAAAAAGACGAATACTGGGTGAAAGGGACAAACGGAGCCCCCATGCGGACCGAAATTCGCAGTTTCGCCTACAAGTTCAGCGGCTACTTCATGGAGTACGGCCCCATTGAGGCCGATAGCCTGGAGACCGCCAAGGCCATCATCCGGCGCCGCCTCGGCGTGAGCCGGCTGCCCCTGGGCATGCAGATCTGGGATCTGGCGGAGCGCCCCCTGACCCGCTGGCGCATCGCCGTGGCCAGCTAGCGGCGAGGGGTTTTCGTCAGTCCTTCCAGGCCTGCCACCAGGCCTGACCTGCGGCCACGTCCCGGCTGATCTGGTCCCGCAGCTGGTCCACGGTCTCGAACCGGGCCTCCCCGCGGATGCGGTGGAGGAAGCGCACCTCCATCCGTGCGCCGTAGAGGTCGTCCCGGAAGCCCGGCAGGTGGGTCTCCACCGTGAGCTGCTGGCCTTCGAAGGTGGGCTTCTCGCCCACGTTGGTGAGCCCCAGGTGGGCGCCCCCGTGGTGGGGGAGGACCGCTTCCGTCACATAGACCCCGAAGGCCGGCAGCTGCTCCTGCTCCCAGTCCAGGTTGGCGGTGGGGAAGCCCAGGTGGCGGCCCCGGCGGTCGCCCTCGACCACCACCCCGGTCAGGGCATAGGGATGACCCAGGAAGGCCGCCGCCGCGGCGACATCGCCTTCGTCCAGGGCCTCCCGGATCCGGGTGCTGGAGAGCCGGCCGCCGTCCGGAGCCCGCAGGGCCAAGGTGTGCACCTGACAGCCGTGCTCGGCCCCCCAGGACGCCAGCGTATCCACATTGCCACTCCGGTCCCGGCCGAAGCAGAAGGCCCGGCCCACATGCACCTCCACCGGCGACAGGATCTGGCGCAGGCGATCCAAAAAGGCCCAGGGCTCCAACTCCGAGAAGGCCCGGCTGAAGGGGATCACCCAGGCCAGGTCCATGTGCTCGGCCTCGAAGGCCGCCAGCCGCTGCTCCAGGGTCATCAGCAGCTTGGGCCGCCGCTGGGGCGCCACCACCACCGCGGGATGGGGATCAAAGGTCACCACCGCCGCCCGGTGGCCGTCGGCCTGGGCGCGACCCGCCGCCGCGCGGAGCAGCTCCCGGTGCCCGGCGTGCACCCCGTCAAAGGTGCCCAGGGTCAAGACAAAGGGACCCGAGGCCGGGGCGTTCTCCAGGGCGTGACGCCAGACTTCCATCAGCTCTCCCCGCCGTGTTCCTCGGGCCAGGCCAGGCTGGCGACGATGCTGCCCGCTAGCACCGCGGCAATGACCAGGAGGCTGTAGTGCACGGGGATGGGGAGCCAGTGGGTGAGGCACATCTTGACGCCCACGAAGGCCAGCACCACAGCCAGCCCGGTCTTGAGCCGGTGGAAGCGGCCCATCATCTTGGCCAGCAGGAAGTACAGGCTGCGCAGGCCGAGGATGGCGAAGATGTTCGAGGTGTAGACCACGAAGGGATCCCGGGTCACCGCAAGGACCGCCGGGATGGAGTCCACCGCGAAGACCAGGTCCGCCACCTCAATGGTGAGGAGGACCAGCAGCATGGGCGTGGCGAAGGTCCGCCCGTCATGCCGTGTCAGCAGGTGGGTGTGCCCGGCAGACTCGTCGTAGGGCACCACCCGCTTGAAGGCCCGGACCAGGGGACTCTGGGCGGGGTTGGACTCCTTCTCCTCCACCAGCAGCATCTTCAGGCCCGTGTAGACCAGGAACCCGCCGAACACGTACATCATCCACTCGAAGCGGTTCAGCAGGGCCGTGCCCGCGAGGATCATGACCGCGCGCATCAGCAGGGCCCCGAGCACGCCCCAGAAGAGCACCCGGTGCTGGTGCCGCAGGTCCACCTGGAAGCTCTGGAAGACCAGGACGAACACGAAGAGGTTGTCCACGCTGAGGGACTTCTCGAGCACGTAGCCCGTGAACCACTCCAGGCCCTTCTGGGTGCCCTCGGCCTGGAAGATGAGGGCGTTGAAGGTGAGGGCGAGGCCAATCCAGACCCCGCTCCAGATGGCCGCTTCCCGCACCGTCGGGGCATGGACGCGCCGGTTGAAGACCCCCAGATCCAGGGCCAGCATGAGGAACACGAAGGCGTGGAACCCTACCCAGGCCCACCAGGGCGCGGCTTGGAGCAGTGCATCGACCAAGGTTCCTCCAGAGCCTCCAGCTTATCGAAAGAGGGAAGCCTCCGTGGGATCATGAGCGGGTGAGCCTCCCCCGCCTCTTCCTTACGGCCCTCCCCGCCGCCGAAAACACCTTGGTTCCCCTGGGAAGTGAGGCCGTGCGGCACCTCCGGGCCCTGCGCCTCAAGGCCGGGGACGCCCTTGAGGTGGTGCTGGGGGACCAACCCTGGAAGGCCGACCTGGCGGAGCTGGACCGGACCCGGGCCGTGGCCCGCCTGGTGGCGCCCCTGCACGAGGACCGGGAAGCCCCTTTCGCCCTCCAGGCCTGCCTGCCGCTGCCCGCCCAGCTCAGCCTCTTCGACGAGCTGCTGCCGCCCCTGGTGGAGCTGGGGGTCACCCTCCTCCAGCCCGTGGTCTATGCGCGCAGCGAGTTCGACCCCGCCAAGACCGCCGCCCGCATGGAGCGCTGGACCCGGCTCCTCCAGTCCGCCTGCGAGCAGAGCCACCGGAGCCGCCTCCCGGAGCTGCGGCCCCCCCTGGCCTTCGAGGCCCTGCTCGCCTGGGAGGCCCCCCAGAAGTGGGTGGCCTACGAGCTCGCCACGGGGCAGAGCAATCCCCCGCTGCGGGCCGAAGCCCTGGCCTTCACCAGCGGTCCCGAGGGGGGCATCACCGAGCAGGAGTTCGCGGCCCTGGTTGCCCACGGCTGGCAGCCCGTCAGCCTGGGCCGCAGCATCCTGCGGGCCGTGACGGCCCCCGTGGCCCTGCTGGGGGCCGTGCAGTTCCAGCTGCCGGGGCTGCAGCGGCCCTGACCCAGCAGCCACCCTCAAGCAGTCGAGCGCGGGGATGGGCTAAAAAAATCAAAAGATATTTAGGGCTAATGAAAAAGCCGGACGGGACCGATGAAATCCCAATGCCGGCCTGGGGTGGCTTCGGACGGCCCAAGGAGCACCCCATGAGGCTTTCAGCTTGGTTCGGCGTCGCGGCCCTGTCCTCTTGCGCCCTCGTCGCCGGGGACTACGATGCCATCGGCAAGGCCATGCACGCCGCCTGGCCCCACGTAGCCACGGTGGCCATCGTATGCGACGCCAGTGGCAGCAAGGGCGTCCTGGACACCCTTGTCGGCTCCCTGCCGGGCATGAAGGTGTTTGTCGTGGACGTGAAGGGTCCCCAGGACATGGGCAAGGCCCTGGGAACCTTAGTCGGCCGGCACCCCGATGCGGTGCTGCTGGTGGCCACGGACCGGGTCGTGGGAGACGGCAGCAGTGCGGCCACCTTCCTCATCCAGCGCATGGCCGCCATCAAGGTACCCACCGTAGCCACCACCGAGGCGGGGGTCCGCCAGGGCGCCGCGCTGGGCATTGGCCCTGGCACTGGCGGCAAACTGCTGGCCAACGCGAAGGTGGCGGGTGTGGCTGGGGTCAGCCTGCCCGCTGGTGCCACGCCGATCTGACCGCGCGAAGCCACGTCTTGCGAGGTAACATGGGGGCTCTCCCTGGAGTTCCCATGCGCGCCCTGCTGCCTTTCCTGGTCGCGGCCAGCCTCGTTGCCCAGTCCACACCCCCCAAGGTGCAGGAAGCTCCCCTGCGGGCCCACCTGGCCTTCCTCGCCGATGACCTGCTGGAAGGCCGGGGCACCGGGCAGCGGGGGGCCGAGCTCACGGTCCGCTACCTGGAGACCCAGCTGCAGGCCCTGGGTGCCGTCCCCGCCCGGGGTGCGTCCTACCGCCAGCCTGTGAGCCTGCTCGGGCTGCGGACCCTCGTGGGCCGCAGCACCCTCAGCTTCATGAGCGAGGGCGCCTGCTCCACCCCGGCCTTCGGCCCCGAGATCGTCTTCGGCTCTGGCGTGGCCAAGGCCGAGCAGACCTTCGACGCGCCGGTGCTGTTCCTGGGCTTTGGCATCGAGGCAGCGGACCACCGCTGGGACGACTTCAAGGGCGAGGACGTGCGCGGCAAGGTGCTGCTCGTGCTGGTGAACGAGCCGGCCCCCACGGCGGAGGAGCCCGGCCTCTTCGACGGCCCGAACCTCAGCATCTACGGCCGCTGGACCACCAAGTTCGAGATGGCCGCCCGGCATGGCGCCGCTGGGGTGCTGCTCATCCACACCACCGCCTCGGCCAGCTACGGCTGGCCCGTGGTCCGGAACGGCTGGGACGGTGAGCGCTTCAGCCTGGCCCAGGAAGCCGGGGGCACGCCCCTCGAGGGCTGGCTGACGGAGGAGACGGCCCGGGCGCTGATCAAGCGCGGCGGCCAGGATCTGGATGCCCTGCGGGTTCAGGCCCAGCGCCGCGACTTCCGCCCCGTGACCCTGGGCCTGACCCTGAAGGGCACCCTGGCCAGCGCCGTGCGGACCGTGGAGCAGTTCAACGTGGCCGGCGTGATACCCGGCACCGACTCCAAGCTGAAGCAGGAGCTGGTGGTGTATTCCGCCCACTGGGATCACCTGGGCAAGGGCAGCACGCCCTCCCCGGACACCCATCCGGGCCACGAGACCGACACGATCTACAACGGCGCCGTGGACAACGCCTCGGGCTGCGCGGCCCTGCTGGCCATGGCCCAGGTGGCCGCGGCAAGGCCCGCGAAGCGCAGCCAGATGTTCCTGTTCGTCTGTGCGGAGGAGCAGGGTCTCCTGGGCTCCCGGGCCTATGCCGCCGCGCCCCTCTGGCCCCTGGCCCAGACCGCTGCGGACCTCAACCTGGACAGCCTCAACTGGGTGGCCCCCACCCGGGACATCGGCCTGCCCTTCGGCGAGCGCAGCACCCTCGGGGAGACGGGACGCGTCCTGGCCAAGGCCCAGGGGCTGGCCGTGGCGCCACCGCGCCCGGACACCGCCGGCGGCTACTTCCGCTCGGACCACTACAGCTTCGTGCAAGCCGGCGTCCCGGCCCTGTCGGTGGGCGGTGGGAGGGACTACCTGGGCGACGATCCCAAGGCCCTCCGGGCCAAGGCTGCCACCATGGGCGCCCGCTACCACCAGGTGACGGATGAATACGATCCCGCCTGGGACCTGCGGGGCATGGTCCAGCAGGCCCAGTTCGCCTTCGACCTCGGCCAGGCCGTCGCCAACGCAGCCGTGAAGCCCCGCTTCCTGGGGCGCTGAAGCCTCAGTCCCCGAAGCAGATGCCCAGATCGCGGCCAGTCTGGATGGTGTCGCAGTCCAGGGGCACGCCCTTCATGCGGCCAGCGACCTCTTCCAGGGGCACGTAGTTCACGTTGGGGAAGCCCAGGGCCACCATGATGCCGCTGTGGCCCTCGTGCAGGGCCCGCACGGCCGCGGCGCCGAACCGCAGCGCGGCCAGGCGGTCGAAGCTGGTGGGGCTGCCGCCCCGGAGCAGGTGCCCGAGCACCACCACCCGGGCATCCTTCCCGGTGATCTCCTGCAGGGCCTTGGCCACCCGCTCGCCCTCGCCGCCCAGGCGCTCCTCGTGGCCGATCTCCGCTGCCTGCAGGACGGCGCGGTGGCCGTCGGCGGGCTTGGCGCCCTCGGCGACTGTCACCAGGCTGTAGAGGCGGCCCTGGTTGTCCCGCTCCCGGATCTTCGCGGCGACCTTGTCCAGGTTGAAGGGGATCTCCGGGATCAGGATGCTGTGGGAACCCCCGGAGATGCCCGCATGGAGGGCGATCCAACCTGCGTAGCGGCCCATGACCTCCACCACGATGATGCGCTGGTGGCTCTCGGCGGTGCTGTGCAGGCGGTCCAGGCACTCCGTGGCGAAGGCCACGGCTGTGTCGAAGCCGAAGGTGGTGTTGGTCTTGTCTAGGTCATTGTCGATGGTCTTGGGCACGCCCACCACTCGAAGGCCCTTCTTGGCCAGCGCGTGGGCAATGGTGAGGGAGCCATCCCCACCGATGGACACCAAGGCGTCCAGCTCCCGGCGGCCGAAGAACTCCAGGATCTCATCGGTCCGGTCCACCTCCTTCACGGTGCCGTCTGGCATCCGGATGGGGAAGTGCAGGGGGTTGCCCTTGTTGGTGGTGCCCAGGATGGTGCCACCCAGGTGGGCGATGCCCCGCACCCGGTCCCGGGTGAGCTTGAAAACCCCGCCATCTGGGTAGCGCTCCGGAAAGAGGATGCCGTTGTAGCCCTCGTGGATGCCGTAGCACTCCCAGCCCAGGTTGGTGGCCGCGATGACCGTGGCCCGGATGACCGCGTTGAGGCCGGGCGCGTCGCCCCCCCCCGTGCAGATGGCGATGCGGCGGATGGGACTGGACATGGTGGCCCTTCCTTCTTCGGAACTTTGAGGATACCGGAACCCCCGCCCGGGATCGTCAGATTGACCCCGAACACCGCCGGGGCGAACATGGATGGCGTGCCGTGGACCCTCGAGTCTTGGAATGAATCGGCACGACCCTCCTGAGGGTTGAACCTGTAACAGCCATCCCACCAAGGTCCCAGCCAGGCATCGCGCGGCAGGTCGGCCCGGGAGCAAGAACAAGAAGGCGCGAAACCACCCCTATACCCAGGAGCAGCCCCATGGCGATCAAGGTAGGCATCAATGGTTTCGGCCGCATCGGCCGCATGGTCCTCCGGGCCGCCATCAAGGACTTCCCCGATCTCGAGATCGTCGGCATCAACGACCTGCTCGAGCCCGACTACCTGGCCTACATGCTGCAGTTCGACTCGGTGCACGGCCGCTTCAAGGGCACCGTGGCCGTGGACGGCACCACCCTGGTGGTCAACGGCAAGCCCATCCGCCTGACGGCCGTGAAGGACCCCGCCGAGCTGAAGTGGAACGAGATCGGCGCCGATGTCGTCATCGACTGCACGGGCCTCTTCCTCACCAAGGACACCGCCCAGAAGCACCTGACCGCCGGGGCCAAGAAGGTCGTCCTGTCCGCCCCCAGCAAGGACGACACGCCGATGTTCGTCTATGGCGTCAACGACAAGACCTATGCCGGCCAGACGATCATCAGCAACGCCTCCTGCACCACCAACTGCCTGGCCCCCGTGGCCAAGGTGCTGCATGACAACTTCGGCATCAAGCGTGGCCTGATGACCACGGTGCACGCGGCCACGGCCACCCAGAAGACCGTGGACGGCCCCAGCAACAAGGACTGGCGCGGCGGCCGTGGCATCCTCGAGAACATCATCCCCAGCAGCACCGGCGCCGCCAAGGCCGTGGGCAAGGTCATCCCCGACCTGAACAAGAAGCTCACGGGAATGGCCTTCCGCGTGCCCACCTCCGATGTCTCCGTGGTGGACCTCACGGTGGAGCTGAACACGGCGACCACCTACGAGGCCATCTGCGCCGCCATGAAGGCCGCCGCCGAAGGCCCCATGAAGGGCGTCCTGGGCTACACCGACCAGAAGGTCGTCTCCACGGACTTCCGGGGTGAGAGCTGCACCTCGGTCTTCGATGCCGATGCCGGCATGGCCCTGGACGGCACCTTCGTGAAGGTTGTGTCCTGGTATGACAACGAGTGGGGCTACTCCTGCAAGGTGCTCGAGATGGTGCGCGTCATCACCAAGTAGTCACCTGGATCAGCTCGACCCGGAACCCCGGTTCCATCCTCTGGGCGCTGCCCCTGGATGGCTGGGGTTCCGATCGGTCAGGACCGCTCCACCGCAAAGCCCTGAAAGCCCTCGCCCTCCCAGGCGATGGGATTGGGCCGGAAGAAAGCTGTGGCACCTGCAGAAGCCTCCCGACCCGCCACCCTGGCCGCAGGCCAGACCTCCGCCGGACGCAAGTCTGGCCTTGCCGTGGCGAGCCATTCAGCGTGGGCAACCCCCTCCTCCGGCAGCCAGCTGCACACGGCGTAGATCAGCAGGCCACCGGGAGCCAGGCGCGCAGCGGCGGCGGTCAAGAGGCGGCGCTGCAGGCCCGTGAGGCGGGGCAGGTCGTCGTGGGAGATCCAGGGCCACTCCGGGTGTTTCTGCATCGTTCCGCTGCCGCTGCAGGGGGCGTCCAACAAGATCAAATCAAAGTCGCCGCTGGCGGTCTCCAGCCACTCGGCGGCGTCCGCCTGGATCACGTGGGCCTCGAGGCCGCGCTGCTGGAGGGTCTGGCGCAGGCGCAGCGCCCGCTTGGGGTGCACTTCCAGAGCCGTGAGGGCCGCGCCGGAATGCCGCAGGGCCAGCGAGGTCGTCTTGCCGCCAGGGGCGGCGCAGGCATCCAGGATGCGCGTAACGGGGCGATCCCAGACATAAGCCAGCAGGGCCTGGGAGCTGCGGTCCTGGACCATGCCGCAGGAGGCCTCCAGCCAGGGACGGGGAAAGGACTCACCCTCGGGCAGGTGCAGGCAGCCCGGCAGCTCGGGGTCGGGCTGCATGCCCTCGGGCACCTCGCCCTTCAGGAGGCGGAAAGTGGGCCGGGGCGGCTTCTGGAGCCGGGCCCAGAGGACCTCCAGCTCGCCCTCGGCCCCGTGGGGCGCCAGGGCCGCGGCCAGGGCCCGCTCCACCGCCGGGGTGCGGTCCAAGGCGGGGGGCAGGGCGTCCAGCTCCGCCGCGAGGGCGCTGCGGTCCTTGGCGGCCCGCCGCAGCAGCGCGTTGACCAGCCCCTTGTGGGGTAGGAAGCCCAGCTCCCGGCTGGCCGCCAGCTCCACGGACTCGTTCACCGCAGCGTGGTCGCTGACGCCTGGTAGCCAGGCCAGCTGGGCGAGGCCCATGGCCAAAGCGACCCGCGTCCCCAGGGGCACGCCCCGGGTGGGATCCTTCAGGTTCGGCTTCACCCAGGCCTGCAGGCGTCCCCAGCGGCGCAGGCAGAGGCCGAGCAGGGCCTGGGCCAGGTGCGCGTCCTCGCCCAGGTCGCGGTCCCAGATGTCCGGCACGCGGCCGCCCTCCCCGAACACTTCATGCAGCGCGTGGGCGACGTGGATGCGGGCGGGGGTGGGCATGGGGCTCCGAAGGACAGAACCCCGATTATCCCCCGATGTGCCTACAGCTCCTTCAGGATCTCGGCCTTCTTGGCCTCGAAATCCTTTTTCTCCAGCAAACCGCGCTTGTAGAGGTCCTGGATCTTCTGCAGGCGCTCCTCCGGGGTGGGCTTGCCGCTGGCCGCGGCGGCCGGGGCCACGGGTTTGGGCTGGCTCCGGGGCGTGGGCTCCGAGCGGGTCTCGACGCTGCGGAGGGCCGCCTGGAGGGCGATGGCCTCCTGGCACTCCCGCAGGGCTGCCTGGAAGATGCTGGCGTCAGACTGCATGTCCAGGGCCGTTCGGAGGAAGGGGAGGGCCTCCTCGTAGCGGCCCAAGATGAAGTGGATGATCCCCACGTTGTACTGGGTCCTGGGGTAGAACTTGGGCTTCTGGCCCTTGTCCCGCAGGGACTGCTCGAGGCCCTCCTGGGCCAGCTGCAGGGCGCCCGGCACATCCTTGGCCAGCAGCCGATCGTGCGCCTTCTCCATCCCGAAGGTCTCGTCATCGAAGAAGGTCAGCTTGCGGGGCTCGCTCCAGGCCAGCAGCATCCGCAGCACCTTGACCTTCGCGGTCTCGAAGGCCAGCCGGCGCACATCGGAGTCCCGGGGGTGGGCCGGAAAGCCGTCGTAGGAGGTGTTGCTTAGGCTGGGTGCGTCTTCCAGGCGCTGGGCGCCAAACACGCGGCCCGTGCTGAGGTCCAGCACCTGCACCGTGGCGCTGAAGTCCAGGCTGGTGATGCTGGTGCGCTTGATGCGGAGCACGTCCTTCTTGGTCTTGGAGTCGGTGGTCCACTCTTCCTTGCTGGACTGGGTGCGGCTCAGGTCCGACCGGTTCACGTTGACGATCACCAGCACGCTGGGGCCCAGCAGCTTGCCCAGCATGGCGATGGTGGCGGGCTCCACATAGCCGCTGGCGCCCAGCTCCTGCTCCCGGAGCACCGCATCCAGGTGGGCCCGGTCCACCACCTCCACCTGCCGGCTCTGCACCAGATCCGCCGTGAGGATGTCAGCCAGCTCCCGGGAGTTCAGGTCGCGGGCTGGCGCGAAGGCCAGCCGCTCCACCCGCAGGCCGAGCCCCGGGGGATGCACCAGGATCACCTCCACCTTGGGGTTGGCCAGCTCGCTCCAGAACTGGGCCTGGACGGGCCAGGCCAGCAGGGCCAAGGCGACAGTGAGCAGCGGGCGCATGGGGGCTCCGAGAAGGCTGGTCCAGGCTAGCATGCGGGCCTGTGGCATCCTGGGAGTGGACTTCCCGAGGAGTGACCATGGCCCACACCTATCCCCTCACCGTTGGCTGGACAGGCAACACCCTGGACGGCACCTACAACCGGAACGCCACGGTCACCAACCCGGGCAAGCACGCCCTGGCCGTCAGCAGCGCCCCGGAATACGCGGGCGACCCCGCGCGCTGGAACCCCGAAGACCTGCTGGGCTCGGCCCTCGCCACCTGCCACATGCTCACGTTCCTGGCCCTCTGTGCGAAGACCAAGATCCAGGTGCTGGCCTACGAGGACCACGCCGAGGCCGTGCTCGACACCGTGGACAAGGTCACGCGCATCACCAAGGTCCACCTGCGGCCCGTGATCCGGGTGGCCCGGGGCACCAGCATGGCCAAGGTCATCGAGCTGTTCGAGAAGGCCCACAAATACTGCTTCGTGGCGAACTCCGTCACCTGCGAGGCCGTCATGGCTCCCCGCGTGGTCGAGGTCTAGGGGGACGTCCGGTGCACTGTCCCTTCTGTGGACACCTCGAGGACAAGGTGGTGGACTCCCGTGAGTCCCGCGAGGGGGACTCCATCCGCCGCCGGCGGGAGTGCCTCTCCTGCAGCCGCCGCTTCACCAGCTACGAGCGGGTGGAAGAGGTCCCTCTTGTCATCATTAAGAAGGACGGTCGCCGCGAGCCCTTCGACCGCCAGAAGCTCATGAAGGGCCTGCTGCTGGCCTGCCAGAAGCGCTCTGTCTCTCTGGCCCGCATCGAGGAACTGGTGCAGGACCTCCACGCCCGGCTCATGGAGCGGCCCGACCGCGAGATCCGCAGCCGCGAGCTGGGCGAGCTGATCATGGACGAGCTGAAGGGCCTCGACCAGGTGGCCTACGTGCGCTTCGCCAGCGTCTACCGGGACTTCAAGGACCTGCCGGACTTCGTGAAGGCCCTGGAGGGCCTCATGCACAAGGAGGCCGCCACGGGCCGCGTGGGGGCTCCTCCCGTGCAGGAACCTCCCAAGCCCCTGCCTCAGGCCCTGTTCCCGGTGGAAGGGCTGGAGGCCCCGCCGCTGAAGGGTCGCCGGAAGTAGGGCTACACTGGACGACCGAGGTTTTCCGTGGCCGACGATGTCCTCCTGCCCCCCCCTACCGATGAACAGCCCAAGCTGCCCGAAGAGCTCCCGGTCCTGCCCCTGCGGGATGTGGTGGTCTACCCCTATGTGATCCTGCCGCTCAGCATCAGCCGGGAGAAGTCCATCCGCGCCGTGGACACGGCCCTGGTCGAGCACCGCATGATCCTGCTGCTCTCCCAGAAGCAGGTGGAGATCGACAATCCCCGGCCCGAGGACCTCTACCAGGTCGGCACCGCGGCCCTCATCATGCGCGTCCTGAAGCTGCCGGATGGCCGCATCCGCGCCCTGGTGCAGGGGCTGCAGCGCGTCCGCGTGGAGTATTTCACCCAGACGGACAGCCTCTTCAAGGCCCGGGTCGAGCCCCTCGCCGAGCCCGAGCTGGCCTCACCGGACCTGGAGCAGGACGCCCTGCTGCGCAGTGTCAAGCAGACCCTGGAGAAGGCCGTGGCCCTGGGCAAGACCCTGCCCCAGGAGGTCCTGGTCATCGCCAGCAACCTCGACAACCCCGGCCGCCTGGCGGACCTGGTGGCGTCCAACCTCGACCTGAAGCTCCAGCAGACCCAGGAAGTGCTGGAGATCGCCCACCCGGGGCTGCGGCTCAAGCGCGTGAACGAGCTGCTCATGCGGGAGATCCAGCTGCTGGAGGTCCAGCAGAAGATCACCATGGAAGCCCGCGGCGAGATGGACAAGAGCCAGCGGGATTACTACTTGCGCCAGCAGCTCAAGGCCATCCAGCAGGAGCTGGGCGAGGGCTCAGAGCTGGCCGAAGAGGTCAACATCTTCCGCGAGAAGCTCGCCAAGGTGACGGTGCCGGACGAGCCCATGGTCGAGATCGAGCGCAACCTGAAGAAGCTCGAGCGCATGCACCCGGACTCCAGCGAGACGGCGGTGACGCGCACCTACCTGGAGTGGATGACCGAGCTGCCCTGGGGCAGCTTTACGGTGGACAACCTGGACCTGGAGAAGGCCAAGGCCGTGCTCGACGAGGACCACTACGGCCTGCAGAAGATCAAGGACCGCATCCTTGAGTTCCTGGCCGTGCGCAAGCTCAAGCCCGATCTGCGGGGCACCATCCTGTGCTTCGTGGGCCCGCCGGGCGTGGGCAAGACCAGCCTCGGCAAGTCCATCGCCCGGGCCCTGGGCCGGAAGTATTCCCGCATCTCCCTGGGTGGCGTCCATGATGAGAGCGAGATCCGCGGCCACCGCCGCACCTACGTGGGCGCCATGCCCGGCCGCATCGTGCAGGCCCTGCACCAGGTCAAGAGCATGAACCCCGTGATCATGCTGGACGAGGTGGACAAGATCGGGCGGGACTCGCGGGGCGACCCGAGCGCCGCCCTGCTGGAAGTGCTGGATCCCGAGCAGAACCACACCTTCCGGGACCACTACCTGAATGTGCCCATTGACCTTAGCCAGGTGCTCTTCCTGGCCAACGCCAACGAGCTGGAGCCCATCCACCCGGCCTTCAAGGACCGCATGGAGATCATCTACCTCAACAGCTACACGCTGGAGGAGAAGCTGGGCATCGCCGAGCAATACCTGATCCCCAAGCAGCTTGAGAAGCACGGCATCTCCAAGAAGCACGTGTCCATCTCCAAGAAGGCGCTGAAGGCCATTGTCACGGGCTACACCCGCGAGGCCGGCGTGCGCCAGCTGGAGCGCGAGCTCGGCGCCGTCTGCCGCAAGGTGGCCCGGCGCGTGGCCGAGAACACCCTCAAGAAGAAGCTCGCCCTCAACGACGAGGCCCTCCATGAGCTGCTGGGTCCCGTGAAGCTCCTGCAGGACGAGCGTCTGAAGGCCCCGCGCATCGGCGTGGTCACGGGCCTGGCCTGGACGTCCGTGGGCGGCGATGTGCTGTTCGTCGAGGCCCTGCGGATGCCCGGGAAGGGCCTGTTGATCCTCACGGGCCAACTGGGCGATGTCATGAAGGAGAGCGCCCAGGCGGCGCTGAGCTACATCCGCAGCCGCGGCGACGCCTTCCAGATCGATCCCGAGCTGTTCCAGAAGCAGGACATCCACATCCACTTCCCCGAGGGCGCCATCCCCAAGGACGGGCCCAGCGCCGGTCTGGCCATCGCCACGGTGCTGCTGTCGGTGCTGAAGGGTGTCCCCGTGCGGAACACCATCGCCATGACCGGCGAGATCGACCTGCGCGGCGAGGCCCTGCCCATCGGCGGCCTCAAAGAGAAGGCCCTGGCGGCCCTGCGGGTGGGCATCCACGACATCCTCATTCCCTTCGCCAACCAGAAGGATCTGGAGGAGATCGACCCTGAGCTACGCAAGCAGCTGCGCTTTCACCCCGTGAAGCACGTGGAGGAGGTCTTCGAGCAGGCCCTGGTGGGCTGGACGCTGCCTGAAGTCCCTAAAAAAACCAAACCAGCCCCACGCTGATCCTTGCCTTGGGGCGCCTCCGGGCCGATGTTGCTTCCAGAGGCGCCCCATGCTGATCGCCCCGCTTGTGCTGGTCCTCGAGCTACCCCCGCTGGCCTTTGGTCCCCGTCTGCCCGTGCAGGCGCTGGCGCCGCCCCGGGAGCTCACCTGCGAGGTGGGAGAGCTGGGCAGGCCCCCGGTGCTGAAGCTGCCGCCCCATCCGGGGCCAAGATCCTATGCGGTGGATCCGGCCGCCCTCCACCCCGGCGCCCCCCTGCGCCACCTGGTGAACCCCGTGGTGGATGGCCTGCTGGTGCTGGGCGCCCTCGCCGCCACCCACGGCGGCTGGGATGAGCGCTCCTGGGGCCTGCGGACCTGGGGCAACGTCGGCGGCGTCACGCCCGTGCTGATCCCACCCATGGCGCCGCCGCCAAATCGCTAGATTCTGCATTCAAGCGGGTTGCATGTTTTTCTGGACTCCCGGGCTTGTTCCACGTGGAACACCCGGGCGCGACGCCTCGCCTCTCAACCCCGGCTCTGCGGCCCCTCCTGCGGATTCCCGCAGGGCTTCGGTAGACTGGGGGTTCGCGAGGTGGGCGTGGGTCTTCTGGGTGGTCTCTTCAGCAAGTTCAAGCAGGGGCTCAAGCGCACCCAGGAGCTGGTGCTAGCGCCCCTGGGCCGCCTGCTGGGCCTCCGTCGGCTGGACGCGGCCCAGCTGGAGGAGCTGGAGGACCTGCTGCTCCAGGCCGACCTGGGCGTGACCGCCGTGGAGCAGCTCATGGCCCGGCTGCGCGGCGAGCTCAAGAGCGGCTCCGAGATCGACGCCAAGGCGATCCTGAAGGACGAGCTGCTGCGGATCCTGCGGCAGCGACCCGCCCAGCCCTTTGTCGCCCAAGGCACGCAGGTGGTGCTGCTGGTGGGCGTCAACGGCGTCGGCAAGACCACCACCCTGGGCAAGCTGGCCGCCCTCCTGAAGACCCGGGGCGAGTCCGTGCTCGTGGTGGCCGGCGACACCTTCCGCGCCGCCGCCATCGACCAGCTGGAGCTCTGGGGTCAGCGGGCCGGGGTGCCTGTCATCCGCAACCAGATGGGCGGCGATCCTGCGGCCATCGCCTTCGACGGCGCCACCAGCGCCCTGGCCAAGGGTACCTCCTGGGTGCTCATCGACACCGCGGGCCGGCTGCACACGAAGGACCACCTGATGAAGGAGCTCGATAAGATCCACCGCAGCCTCCAGAAGGTGATCCCGGCCGCGCCCCACCGGGTGCTGCTGGTGCTGGACGCCACCACGGGCCAGAACGGCCTGCACCAGGCCGAGACCTTCGCCCGGGTCGCCGGCGTCACGGACCTGGTCCTCACCAAGCTCGACGGCAGCGCCAAGGGCGGCGTGGTGGTGCCCATCCTGGATCGACTGAAGCTGCCCATCGCCTTCGTGGGTGTGGGGGAGGGCGTGGATGACCTCATCCCCTTCGAGGCGGAGGCCTTCGTAGACGGCCTGCTCGATGGCTGAGCTGGCCCTGACGCCCGCGGTCGCCTGGGCCCTGGCCACGGGCGGTCCCTGGCCGGACCCCGCCGAACTGACGGGAGATGATCACTTCATGGCCCTGGCCCTCCAGGAGGGCCTCAAAGGCGTGGGCCTGGCCAGCCCCAACCCGCCCGTGGGCTGCGTCCTGGTGCGGGAGGGCCGGGTCCTGGGCGCGGGTGTCCACACCCGCGCCGGGGACCCCCACGGCGAGATCATGGCCCTGCGGGACGCGGAAGCCCGCGGCCTGGACCCCCGGGGCGCGACGGCCTACGTGACCCTGGAGCCCTGCTGCCACCAGGGCCGCACGGGCCCCTGCACCCAGGCCCTGCTCCAGGCCGGCCTGGCGCGGGTGGTGGTGGGGGTGCGCGACCCCAACCCCCGGGTGGACGGCGGCGGCCTCGCGATCCTGCGCGCCCAGGGCCTCGAGGTCGACGAAGGCGTGCTGGGCGAGGCCTGTGCGCGCTTCCACGCCCCCTTCTTCAAGCTCATCCGCACGGGCCTGCCCTGGGTGGCCCTCAAGCTGGCCCTGGGCTCCGATGGCTCCCTGGGGCCCGCTGGCCAGACCACCCAGGTGACGCCCCCCGAGGTGCAGCACCTGGCCCACGCCCTCCGGCGTGCTTCTGAAGCCATCCTGGTGGGCCGCGGCACCATCAGTGTGGATGACCCGCAGCTCACGGACCGCTGGCCCGGCCCCAGTGCCCCTCACCGCGCCTTTGCGCGGGTGGTGCTGGATCCCCAGGGCCGGCTGCCCGCCACCGCCCGGGTCTGGACGCCCGTGGCGGGCCAGCCGGCCTTCCGCGCCGTCACAGGGGATCGGGTTCCCCTCCGGGGCGTCGAGGACCTGAGCCTGCCCCCCGAGGGCCAGGGCTGCAGCCTGCGCCATCTCCTGCATGAGCTGGCGGCGCAAGGGGTTGGCCGGCTCCTGGTGGAAGGAGGCGGCTCCCTGGTGCAGGCCTTCTTGAACCAAGGCTTGGCCGACGAGTTCCACCGCTTCCAGGCGGATCGGCCCGCCGGAGGCTCGCCTCTGGACTTGGCCTTCCGGGGCAACTGGTATCGGGTGGCTGCGGCCCGCTGGCCCGGCGGGGTATGGGAAGTCTGGCGCTAGCCGCCGCCCACCAGCCGCACCACCTCCAGGCGATCCCCCTCCCGCAGGGGGGTGTTGGCGTGGTCCGCGCGGCGGATGACCTCGCCGTTCAGCTCGATGGCACTGCCGTAGGCCGGCAGGCCCAGCCACGCCGCCAGCTCGGCCAGGGTGGCCAGCTCGGGGGCCTCGCGGGCCTCGCCGTTGAGGGTGAGCCTCACCGGGCCTCCGCGGCGGCCTCGAAGCCCTTTTCGAGGTCGGCGACCAGGTCCGGCTCATCCTCGATGCCCACAGAGAAGCGCAGCAGGCCGTCGGTGATGCCCAGGCGGGCCTTCACCTCGGGCGCGGTCCGCAGGTGGCTCATGCTGGCCGGGTGCTGGATGAGGCTCTCGACGCCCCCCAGGCTCACGCCCCGGGTGATGACCTCCAGCGCCTCACAGAAGCGCTGGCCCGCCAGCAGCCCGGCCCGCAGCTCGATCCCGACCATGGCGCCGAAGCCCTTCTCCATCTGCCGGGCGGCGACCGCGTGGCCGGGATGGGTGGGCAGACCCGGGTAGTCCACCCGCGCCACCTGGGGCTGCCAGAGCAGCCACTGGGCCAGGGCCTGGGCGTTGTCCGAGGCCCGGCGCATGCGCAGGGCGAGGGTCTTGAGGCCCCGGTGCAGCAGCCAGGCGGCCATGGGATCCAGCGTCGGCCCCAGGAGCTTGGTCAGGTGCCAGCAGGCCACGATGTCAGCGTCCCGGCCGGCGATGACGCCCGCCATCACGTCCGAGTGGCCCGCCAGGTACTTTGTGGCGGAGGCGACGCTCAGGTCGAACCCGAAGGCCAGGGGCCGGGTGTGGATGGGGCTCGGGAAGGTGTTATCGGCCACGGTGCGGATGCCGTGCCGCTGGCCCAGGGCCGCCACTCCCGCCAGGTCCGTCAGGGCCAGGGTGGGGTTGGAGGGGGTCTCCACCCAGAGCATCCGGGTTTCGGGGCGGATTGCGGCCTCCCACTCCCCGAGGTCCAGGGTGTTCTGCACCCAGGTCACCTGCAGCCCGCGCTCGGCCTCCCAGCGGCGGATGAGCTGTTCGGTGCCCAGGTAGATGGCGCAGGGCGCCACCAGGTGGTCCCCGCGCTTCAGGAAGGCCTCGAAGACCAGGGCGAAGGCGGCCATGCCCGACGCCGTCACCAGGGCCCGCTCGGCCCCCTCGAGCTGTGCCAGCACCGCCTCGACCTCGCTGCTGTTGGGGTTGCCCCAGCGGGTGTAGAAGGCCGGGGGCTCGACGCTGGCCGAGAACGTGGCTCCCTCCTGGTTCTCCATCAGCTGGAAGACCGAGGTCTGGAAGATTGGCGTGGTCACGGCCCGGGTGGTGTTGAAGTGCTTCCCGGCGTGAATGGCGGTGGTGGTGGGTCCCCAGGCTTTGGACATCTTTGGCTCCGAACCTCCAGCATAGGGCCGGGACGGGTTCAGGTCATGGGCCAGGGCACCTGCTACCGCTTCCAGAACACGATGGCCAGGGCGACCACCGCGAAGACGACGACCGTGATGAGCCGCCAGAAGGTGGGCTTGTCGTCGGGCATGTCGTAGGGACCGCGGTCTTCCAGGGCTGCCCGGGTTAATTCATCCTCCGGGGGCGGGATCAGGTGCCGACAGTCCAGGCAGTGGAAGGGCTCGCCCGGCGTCTCCACGGCATCCACCACCGAGCAGCCGCACTGCTGGCAGATGTGGACCACGCCGGGGTGGTAGGCCTGGAGGGCGGGGGGGATCTCGTTGCTCATGGACCCAGCATGGGGCGGCGGCTAGTCCTTGGCCAGGACTTCAGCGAGGATCTCATTCACGGCCTTGGCGTCGAGCTGACCCCGGCCCGCCTTGAGGACCTGACCCACCAGGAACCCCTTCAGGCTGGCCTTGCCGGCCCTGATCTGAGCCACGGGCCCCGGGTGTTCCACAACCACCTGGGCCACTAGGGCCTCGATGGCCCCGCGGTCGCTGACCTGGGCCAGGCCCTTCTGGGCCACGATGGCCTCGGCGCTGCCCTCGCCGGCCAGTAGGGCCGGGAAGACCTGCTCCTTGGCTGCGCCGAAAGACACCACGCGGCTCTCCACCAGCCGCACGAGGCCGGCCAGGACCTCGGGAGCCACCGGGAAAGCCTCGATGCCGGTCCCGCGCTCGTTGAGGACGCGGCTCACCTCGCCCAGCAGCCAGGCCGCGGCGCCCTTGCCGCTGCCGCTCGCCAGCGCCAGGGCCTCGAAGTAGGCCGCGAAGGCGGGACTCTGGGCCAGGGTCTGGGTCTCCCCGACCCCCAGCCCGTAGGCCTCCTGCCAGCGGCGGACCTGCCGGTCGGGCCGCTCGGGCAGGGTGGCCCGCACCGCCTCGATCTCCGCGGGGTCCACAGTCAGGACAGGCAGGTCCGGCTCAGGGAAGTAGCGGTAGTCCATGGCGGCTTCCTTGGTGCGCTGGCCCCGGGTCTCACCCGCGGCGGCATCCCAGCCCCGGGTCTCCATCGCCACCGGCTCGCCCCGCTCCAGCAGGGCCGCCTGGCGACCGAGCTCGTGGTCCAGGGCCTGCCGGACGAAGCGGAAGGAGTTCAGGTTCTTGACCTCGACCCGGGTGCCGAAGGCCGCGTCTCCCCTCGGCCGGAGGCTGACGTTGGCGTCACAGCGGAAGCTGCCCTCCTCCAGGTTGCCATCGCAGATGCCCAGGGCCACCACCAGGCGGTGCAGGGCCTTGAGGTAGTCCGAAGCCTCCTGGGCGCTGCGCAGATCCGGGGCGCCGACGATCTCCAGCAGGGGCACACCGGCCCGGTTCAGGTCCACGTGGCTGCTCGTGTCGTCGAGGTCGTGGTGGCTCTTGCCCGCGTCCTCCTCCAGGTGCGCCCGCTCCAGGCGGATCCGCACGGGCCCCTCGCTGCCGCGGACGGCGGGGTCGCCGGGAATCTCCAGGTGCCCCTCCTCGACGATCGCCACGGGGCCCTGGGTGATCTGGTAGCCCTTGGGCAGGTCAGGATAGAAATACTGCTTCCGGTAGAAGCTGCTGTGGGGCTGGATCCGGGCGTCCACAGACAGGCCCAGCGCCAGGGCCATGCGGACCGCCTCCTGGTTCAGCGCGGGCAGGGCCCCGGGTAGCCCCAGGCACACGGGGCAGGTCTGGGTATTCGGCGGAGCGCCATAGCGGTTGGCACAGCCGCAGAACATCTTGGTCCGCGTCCTCAGCTGGACGTGGACCTCCAGACCGATCACCGCTTCGTAAGCGCCCATGCCTTCCCCCAGGGCCAGTGTAGCCGGGGGCGCCGCTCCTACTGGACCGCGAAGGTGGTCACGTTGTGGGTCTTCCCCTTCTCGCCGGCCCCGCTGCCGGAGGAGGTCAGCTCCGTGCGCACGCAGACCAGCCGGTCCCCCACCTTCTGGTAGGCCGCGGACTCCTCCTGCTCCTGGTTGAAGGAGACGACCAGGAAGGCCCGCCCCTTCAGGCTCACCTTGGTGGTGGAAGCGAGGGGCGTCCCATCCTCGTCGATCCAGATCTGGGCAGTACCGGAGAAGTCCTTCACGTATTTTCGGTCTCGATCACTAAGCCCCTTTACTGTCAATGCAAACATCAAAAGGCGTGCGGGCCGCCCCTGCCAGATTTCGCGGGTCTCCGCTTGAAAACTGGCATGTTCGAGCTGTCCGGCGACGGCCTCAGCCGCATTGATCTGCTCGGTCACCAGCTTCGGAGACAGGGCCCCCAGGCCGGTGGTGGCGGGGTTTTTTGCGTTCGGATCCTTCCGGATCGCCCGGGCCTCCTGGCCCACCTGCCCCAGCAGGGTCCGGTCCCAGAACATCCGCAGCCCCTGCGGCCCGTCCTCCACCCAGGCCGTCGCGTGGCCCGAGCGCTCGATGGCCTCCTTGCCCTCGCCATTGCGGTTCCAGCGCTTCACCTCCAGGGTGCCCTTGAGGGCCGTGGTGCCCTGCAGTCGGCCTAGGGCCGCCCGCAGGTCCGCCACGCCATCGGCCCGCAGCCCGAGGGCCGAGATCAGCAGCAAGAGAAGAGAGGGCTTCATGGGTGACTCCAGAACGGTCGGGATGGAGGGTTGCTCGGCAGATGCGCCGGGGTGGGCCGGGCGTTCCCGGGGGGGCTACTTGCCCAGGCAGAAGCCGCTGAACAGGGCATCGAGGGCCGTGTCGGCCCGGTCCTCGCCGGTGAGGCGGGCCAGCAGGCCCCAGGCGCCCTGGAGCAGCGAGGCCACCAGCTCTGGGGGGTCCTCGGCGGTCAGCGCGAGCAGCAGTTCCAGCTGCCGGACCAGGTCATCCAGCAGTGCGCTCTGGCGGTCCGTGGCCAGCGCCCCGAAGCAGGCATCCGGGGCCAGCCCCCCCAGCAGGCGTGCCTTCAGGATGGCCTCCAGGGGGTCCAGGTCCCCATACATAGCTGAGATGGCGGGTCCCGCCTTCGGGGCCTGGTCCCCGAAGGTCCGCACCTCGGCCACCTTGCCCTGGAAGGGCCCCAGGGCCAGGGTCAGGGCCCCGTCAGGACCTTCATCAAGTGCAGGGATCAGGTGGAGGATCAGGTCCGCGGTCTCCAGCACGGGACGCACCCGGGCGACCCCCAGACGCTCCAGGGGATCCTCGGTCTCCCGCACGCCCGCGGTGTCGAACAGGCGCAGCGGCAGGCCCCGCCACTCGCAGCGGACTTCCAGCACGTCCCGGGTGGTGCCGGGAATGTCGGTGACGATGGCCCGGTCCTCCCCGGCCAGGGCGTTGAACAGGGTACTCTTCCCGGCATTCGGCCGTCCCACCAGGGCCAGGCGGAGCCCCTCCCGCAGGTGCCGAGCCGCCCCGCAGCGGACCTGTTCCACGTGGAACCGTGCCAACAGCGGCTCAAGCCATGTGGCCAAGTCTTTTAGATTTAATATAATGCCCTCTTCCTCGCCGTAGTCCACGACCGCCTCGGCCCGGGCCATCCAGGGCGCCAGGTGCCCCCGGGCCTCCCGGAGCCACTCCGGCTGGGCCCCCGCCCGGGCCTGGGCGAGGCGCACCTGGGTATCCGTCTCCGCCGCCACCAGATCCCGCAGAGCCTCGGCCTCAAGCAGCCCCTGCTTGCCGTTCAGCAGGGCCCGCCGGGTGAACTCGCCGGGCTCGGCCAGCCGCACCCCCAGGGTGCCGAGGTGCCCCAGCAGCCGGCGCACCAGCAGGGGATTGCCGTGGACCTGGAGCTCGACCACATCTTCGCCGGTGTAGCTGGCGGGGCCCGGGAAGAACAGCACCAGGGCCTTCTCCTGAAAACCATCCCAGCGAAGTTTGCGGAGCTCGGCCCGGCGCGGCTGCGGCAACTCCAGCAGGGGCGCGAGGACTCCCGGAAGGCCCTGCCCAGAGAGGCGCACCACGGCCACGGCCGCGGGAAACAGCGGGGTAGCGGGGGCGCAGATGGGATCCGGAGCGGCGGTCACCTGCCCAGTCTACTTCCGGAAGACCCTCACGGGCTTGAAGGTGCCCACCCCTTCGCTCTCGGTGCCCAGACCCTCCTCGCGGCTGATCACCAGGTGCACCCAGCGGCGCTCCCGGGCGCTCAGGGCGCCCAGCGTATGGGTGCCCAACTCCCGGGCCTTCTCGGCGGCATAGAGGCCCATGGCCATGACCTCCTGCATGCGGAAGAGCCGGGCGCCCTTCACGTCCAGGTAGGCCAGCTTCGAGTCCTCGCGCTCGCCCTGGGCCTCGTGGACCAGGAACTGCAAGGCATCCAGGGCCGCGCCCCGGTTGGCGGCCAGGTGGGCGGCGTCGGGTCCCGAGAGCGCCACGCGGTTGGGGAAGGCCTCCTCGTCCCCCGAGGGGGCGAACTTGGCCTCGACCGTGAAGCCGAGGTGAGCGGCCCAGCGGGCAATGACTTCAGGCACGGACTCCAGGCTGGCGCCGCTCTTGCGCATGGCGAACTCCTACAGCGTGATGGACTGGGGCTGATAGGACCGCATGATCCACCAGGTCTGGCCCAGGCCGATCATGTTGAAGACAAAGTAGTAGATCGTGAGGCCCGCAGGGCTCTGCGCGAACATGAAGGTCATCATGGCGGGCATGAGCACCAGCATCATCTTGCGCTGGGCGGGATCGCCCACGGCCGGGGTCATGTACTGCTGGGCGAACATGGAGCCGCCCATCAGCACCGGGTAGATGAAGTAGGGGTCCCGGGAGGAGAGGTCAACGATCCAGCCGAAGAAGGGCGCGTTGCGCAGCTCGAAGACCGCGTTGAGCATGGACCAGAGGGCCAGGAAGATGGGCATCTGCAGCAGCATGGGCAGGCAGCCGCCCATGGGGTTGTGGCCGTTCTTCTTGTAGAGCTCCATGAGCTCCTTCTGCATCTCGGCCTTCTTGGTCATGTCGCTGCCGAACTTCTCGTACTTGGCCTGGATGGCCTTCTGGTGGGGCTCGAAGTCCTTCATGCGCAGCATGGAGATGGTCTGCTTGGTGTTCAGGTGCCAGGTGGTGAGGCGGATGACCACCGTGAACAGCACGATGGACCAGCCCCAGTTGCCCACCATGGCGTGGATCTTCTTGAGGATCCAGAACAGCAGGTGGGCGACGGCGCCGAAGAAGCCGTAGTCGATGACCTGGGTGAAGGGCTTCTCGAAGGCCAGCAGTGGCTCATCCTGCTTGGGCCCCAGATACAGCGAGGCCTCCAGGCGGCCCTGTTCGGGCAGCAGGGTGTAGCCCACGGCGTTGTCCCGGGCCGCCGGTCGCGGCAGCTTCCAGAGGGCGGCGAAGTAGTGGTTGCGCTGGTTCTTTTCGTCCTTCTCGAGCCCCGCGTCCACACCCAGGCGCTCCGCGGTGGGCGGCAGCAGCTTGCGCTTGGAGCCCAGGAAGCTGAAGAACGGGTCGTGCAGCATGTCGGTCCAGGCGACCGCCTCGATGCCCTTGTCGCTGAGCGTGAAGACGCGGCCCAGGTGCTTGACGGGCTCCTCTGTGGCGGGGTTCGGGATCAGCAGGGCCGCGGCCCCGCTGGAGGACGCGCCCTCCAGCTGCAGGACGTGGCCGAGGGGCGGAACCAGGTAGCCCAGGCGCTCGCCGGCGGTGTTCTCGAAGATCACGGCTGTGCCCTTGGCGCCCCGCTCTTCCTGGCGGACCACCTCGAAGCCGGCGCCCCGGGAGGCCCCCAGGCCGGGGAAACCCGCCGGGAAGAACTTCGTGCCGTCCTGCCGCCAGACCACCTGCTTGAGCGCGCCGGTGGAGACCTGCCAGGTGAGGGTCAGCTCCGCGTTGGAGAAGGTGTGGGTGATGGCCGCGTCAGCGACCTTCACCCCTTCGGCCGACTTGGTGGCGGTCGGGGCCACCGCGGGGGTGACCGGCTCCACCTTGGCGGGAACGGGTGCAGCCTGGGCGGTCTCGGCCTTGGCAACAGGCTTGGCATAGCGCGAGGACAGCCAGAACTGGCCGCCCAGCAGGATCATGCTGCCAATGACGAAGATGATGACGTTGCGATTTTTCATGGGGTTTCCCGGGGGGAAAGACGACGCAGGGCCAGCCGAAGCTGGCTTTCAATGTCCTGGAAGCTGAGGCTGCTGAGGGCCGGAGCCGAGCGGCTGGGGCGCACCCAGATCACCCAGGGAGCGCCCGCCAGTGACTCGGCACTGGCCAGGAAGGCCATGCGCACCTGTCGGCGGAAGCGGTTCCGCTGGACCGCGCCTCCAGTCTTCCGGGGCGAGGTCACCAGCAGCAGTGGCTGATCCGCCCCCGCGTGCTGCCAGGCCCGGATGTCCAGGAACGAGGAATGCCCCAGCAGGGGCCGGGGCGGGGGTGCGGGAACCGCGTGGTCCTTGTGTCGGACCGTGCGGAATCGGTCCTTGAAGATCACGGGCCAAGGCCTGGGCGGAGACTAGAGCGCCAGGACGTGACGGCCCTTGGCGCGGCGGCGCTTGAGCACCAGGCGGCCATTCTTGGTCTTCATCCGGCTCAGGAACCCGTGGGTCTTGGCGCGGCGGCGGTTGTTGGGCTGAAAGGTGCGCTTCATGGTTCCACCTCGGGGGTCCCCTCCCGGGGAGGAGGACGAACCTTCAACAATACCAGCGAGGTCCGTACAACTCAAGGGCATTTCCAACGGCGCATCCTCGGCCGGGATGCTAGATTGATATTTCCCTCTGCGAGCCCAGTGAGGCCGGAGCGCGCGACGCGCCCTCCGACGACTGTGCGCGCCTGTGTCCGCCTTCCTCCGGTGCTACTCATGCGATCCACCGACCCCGCCCTTCTCTGGGATACCCTCCGCCAAGGCCTGTCCAAGCAGCTGCCGGAAGCCAGCTTCAAGGAGTGGATCGCGCCCTGTGCCCCACTGGAAGTGAAGGGCGGCACGCTGTGGATCCAGGTTCCCAGCGCCGCGGCCAAGCTCTGGATCGAGCAGCAGCTCCCCGAAGAGTTCAGCGACGCCCTGGCCATGGGCGGCCTGGGTGACCTGCGCCTGGAGTTCCGCGTGAACGGCACCCCCCCCGTGGCCGAGGCCAAGCCCGCCCGGCGTGCCCAGGCTGCGGCGGCGGGTCCCGTGGATCCCCCGACTGCTTTTCCCTATCTGTTCAATCGCTACACCCTCGACCGCTTCGTGGTGGGTCCCGGCAGCCAGCTCGCCTTCGCTGCGGCCAAGGCCGTGGTGGACAGTTACGGCAAGGCCGCCACGCCCCTCAGCATGAATCCCCTGTTCATCTACGGCGGCGCAGGCCTGGGCAAGACGCACCTGATGGTGGGCATCGGGAAGGGCCTGCTGGATCGGGATCCCAAGCTCCGCGTGGCCTACGTCAAGGTCGACAACTTCTTCAACGAGCTCACGGTCGCGATCCGTGCCAAGAACACGGAGCCCATGCGCAAGAAGTACCAACAGAACGACGTGCTCCTGCTGGACGATGTACAGACCCTCGGAAAGATGGAGCGGACCCAGGAAGAGATTTTCCACGTGCTGGAACACCTGCTTCAGCATGGGAAGCAGATCGTCATCACCTCCGATAAGCCGCCCCAGCGCCTGGAGGGTTGCCACGAGCGGCTCATCACCCGCTTCAAGTGGGGACTGACCGCCGACATTCAGCCGCCGGACTTCGAGACCCGCATCGCCATCCTGCGCAAGAAGCTGGAAGATGCTGATTTTTCGAACGTTCCTCCCATCCCCGAGGACGTCCTGACCTTCATTGCCCACAAGGCCAAAGGCAGCGTCCGCGATCTGGAGGGCTTCCTGACCCGGGTGATCTTCCAGGCCAGCCTCATCGGCGTGCCCCCCAGCCTGGAGGTCGCCCATGCGGCGTTTCAGGGTCAGAGCGGCGAGGAGGCTTCCGCACCGATCCCCCCCGAGCGCATCTTCCGCATGACCGCAGAGACCTTCAACGTCTCTTTCGCGGACCTGATGAAGAAGCGCTCCCGGCAACAGGCCATCCTGCTGCCGCGCCAGGTCGCCATGTATCTGGCCCGGGAGATCGCCTCGCTGCCCTTCGCGGACATTGGACGCTCCTTCACCATGCACCACTCAACGGTGATGAATGCCATCGACTCGGTCCGGGAGCGCATGAAGCGGGATCCGGAATTCCACAGGATGGTCCAGGCTCTCTTGAACAGCATCACTTGATTACAAAGTGTTTATTTACTTTTCCACAGGGTCAGTCCCTGCGGACTCCACAGTCGTCCGCGAAGGATGGCTTCCGGGATGCCGAAAGGCCGACTTGCACCACGTACCAGGGGGTTTCCACAGCCTGTCCCAGGCGAGGAAACTCCGGTAGGATAGGGCTTTGACGCGACTTTCCACAGGCTGCCCCGGTCTTCAGCATCATCAAGGGTGATATATGAATCTTAATTTACAGGTTTCTAAAGACCGTCTGGACCGAACCCTGGGTCTGCTGAAGCATGCCCTGGATCGCCGGGTCACCCTTCCGATTCTCCAGCACATCCTCGTGGATGTCCGTCCCAAGGAAGTTGTCCTCAAGGCCACGGACATGGAACTGGCCTTTGAGGCCACCGTCCCGGGTGAGGGCCAGGGCCAGTGGACGATGGCCGTTCCCGGCAAGAAGTTCATCGAGACCGTGCGGGTCTTCCCCGAGGGCATTCTCAGCCTCGAGTGCCCGGATGCGGGTGGTCGCCTCTGGCTACGCGCCAAGGGCATGAACTCCGAACACAACATCCAGCCCGGCGAAGGCTTCCCCGAGCTGCCTGCTCCCGGCAAGGATCTTCCCATCGTCAAGATTCCCGTGTTGCGCTTCAAGCGGGCCATCCAGCTCGGCTCCATCGCCGTGAGCCGGGATGCCACCAAGCCCACGCTCTCTGCGGTCCTGGTGCACCTCTCCAAGAACCACGTGCGGGTTGTTTCCACGGACGGTTTCCGCCTCGCCGTGGCCGAGGTCCCCTGCGACACGCGTCTCAAGGACGACGTCCGCCTCATCGTGCCCAAGCGGGCCCTGGACCTGATCCCCACCCTGCTGGGCGACGAAGGCGAAGTGGAGCTCTGCTGGGATGGCACCACGCTGTTCCTGGACCAGCCCGGCCTCAAGTTCAGCACCCGCCTGGTGACCGGGAACTACCCCGCCTACGAGAAGGTCCTGCCGGCCGAGCTGCCCAAGCGCGTGATCATGGACCGCGAGGTCTTCCTGCGCACCCTGCGGTTCGTGGGGCTGAAGAAGGACGACTACAACAAGAATGTCCGCCTGTTCTATGAATTCCCCAGCCTGCGCACGGTCTTCCAGCACCCGGACGAGGGTGTGAACCAGGCGACCCTCCCCTTCACCGGGGAAGAGAATCCCTTCGAGCTGGCCTTCAACATCGACTACCTCACGGAGCTGCTGGAGCGGCTCCCCGGCGAGGAAGTGGTCTACCAGTTCAAGGATGAGGTCGGACAGGGCGTCTTCATGTCCCCCAGCCTCGAGGACTTCAGCTTCCGCTACGTCCTCATGCCCGTCCGCTTTGCCAACAGTGCGTCCGCCTGATCGGCGTTGACCCCACCGAAAACCTGCAATCCACCAAACAACGATAAAGCGAGTCTTGATGTCTGAAGAAGTCCACAGCGCCCGAGTGCACACCCCCCTGGAAACCGATAGCTACACCGCCGACAACATCACGGTTCTGAGAGACCTCGAGGCGGTCCGCAAGCGGCCGGGCATGTACATCGGGGACACGGACGATGGCAGTGGCCTGCACCAGATGGTCTATGAGGTGGTGGACAACGCCATCGACGAGGCCCTGGCGGGGTTCTGCACCCGGGTGGACGTGATTCTCCACGGCGACGGCAGCTGCAGCGTGGATGACAACGGCCGCGGCATCCCCGTGGACCTCCACAAAGAAGAGAACCGCAGCGCCGCCGAAGTGATCATGACCGTGCTGCACGCGGGCGGGAAGTTCGACAACACCAGCACCGAGGGGAAGAACGCCTACAAGGTCTCCGGCGGCCTCCACGGGGTGGGTGTGTCCTGCGTGAACGCACTGTCCTCCAAGCTCATCCTGACGGTCTGGAAGGATGGCCAGGAACACACGATGACCTTCTCCCAGGGCAAGGCTGACGCCCCGCTGAGGGTCGTCGGCGCCACGGCCCGGCGCGGCACGCGGGTGCGCTTCATGCCCGATCCCGAAGTGTTCAATAACGTCCTCGACTTCAGCTTCGAGGTCCTCAGCCAGCGCCTGCGCGAGCTGAGCTACCTGAACCAGGGCGTCCACATCCGCATCACCGACGAGCGGACCGGCGACACCCACGACTTCATGAACGCCGGCGGCATCAGCGCCTTCGTGGAGCACCTCAACCGCAACAAGGTGCCCCTCCACAAGCCTCCGATCTTCATCAAGGACGAGAAGCAGGACACCACCGTGGAGGTGGCCCTCCAGTGGAACGACACCTACCAGGAGACCCTCTACTGCTTCACGAACAACATCCGCAACCGGGACGGCGGCGCCCACCTGGAGGGCTTCCGGGCCGCCATGACGCGGGTCATCAACACCTACGCGGAGAAGAACAACCTGCTCAAGAGCGCCAAGGTGAGCCTCTCGGGCGAGGATGTCCGGGAAGGCCTGACCGCGGTCATAAGCGCCAAGGTTCCTGATCCCAAGTTTTCCAGCCAGACCAAGGACAAGCTCGTCTCCAGCGAGGTCAAGGGGATTGTCCAGACCATCGTCTACGAGAAGCTCTCCGCCTTCTTCGAGGAGAACCCCCGGGAGGCCAAGGCCATCCTGGAGAAGGCCATCGAGGCCGCCCGCGCCCGCGAGGCGGCCCGCAAGGCCCGCGAGCTGACCCGCCGCAAGGGCGCCCTGGACGGCGGTGGCCTGCCGGGCAAGCTGGCGGACTGTCAGGAGAAGGACCCGGCCCTCAGTGAGATCTTCCTGGTGGAGGGCGACTCCGCCGGCGGCAGCGCCAAGCAGGGCCGCCACCGCGCCACCCAGGCCATCCTGCCCCTCAAGGGCAAGATCCTCAACGTGGAGAAGGCCCGCTTCGACCGGATCATCAGCGCGGTGGAGCTGCGCATCCTGATCCAGGCCCTGGGTACCGGCATCGGGAAGGACGAGTTCAAGGTCGAGAACCTCCGCTACCACAAGATCGTGCTCATGACCGACGCCGACGTGGACGGCGCGCACATCCGCACCCTGCTGCTGACCTTCTTCTACCGGCAGATGCCCGAACTCGTGGCACGGGGCCACCTCTACATCGCCCAGCCCCCGCTCTACAAGGTCAAGAAGGGCAAGACCGAGAAATACCTCAAGGACGAGCGCGCCCTGGAGGAGTTCCTGTTCCAGAAGGCCCTGGACGGCTGGAGCCTGACCCTGCCGGATGGCAGCGAGCACAAGGGGCCGACCCTGGTCCGCGAGATGAAGAAGTGGGGCGAGGTGAAGCAGCTCTACAGCAAGCTCGACCGCCGGGGCTACAGCCAGCCCCTGGTGGATTCGCTGCTGGCCGCCGGCCTCCTGGATGCCGACCGGTTCAGCGAGCGCGCGGAGCTGGAGCAGCTGGCCACAGCCATCACCCAACAGAAGCTGGGCACCTGTGAGCTCGAGACCACCGAGGCCGTGGAGCTGCCCGCCGCGGGTGAGGAGCCCGCCATCACCATCCCTGCCAGCCACCGCCTCCGGGTGGTGCGCATGCACCTGAACCGGCCCATCACCCTGTGGATCGACAGCCAGGTGGCCCACTGGGGCGAGTTCCGCCGCCTGGCCTCCCTGCACGTGGAGCTGGCGGCCTTCCGGGGCGGAGAGCTGCGCCTGCGCCGGCTCAAGGACGTCAAGGAAACCGCCAAGGAAGTGGCCGGGGAAGAAGAGGGCGAGGGAACCCCGAAGCTCGGCAAGGAGCAGGTCTTCACCGACCCCGAGGCCATGCTGGCCATGGTGATGGAAGAGGGCAAGCGCGGCCTGGGCATTCAGCGCTACAAGGGCCTAGGCGAGATGAACCCCGAGCAGCTCTGGGAGACCACCATGGATCCCGAGCGCCGCACCCTGCTGCAGGTTCGTGTGGACGACGCCGTGGAAGCGGACGAGATCTTCACCATCCTCATGGGCGATGCCGTGGAACCCCGGCGCCGTTTCATCGAGACCAACGCCCTCCTGGCCGAGAACATCGACATCTAAGTTCCTTTATTGCAGATATGTCGAGCCGCGTTCCACGTAGAACACTGGAAGACCCATGAACCTGAACCGAATAGAACCCCTGGAAATCGAAAAGGAAATGCGGAAGTCCTACCTGGACTACGCCATGAGCGTCATCGTGGGCCGGGCCCTGCCCGATGTCCGGGATGGCCTCAAGCCTGTGCATCGCCGCGTCATGTTCGCCATGAAGGAATCCGGCAACGAGTGGAACCGGGCCTACAAGAAGTCCGCCCGCACCGTCGGTGATGTGATGGGTAAGTACCATCCGCATGGCGACTCCGCCATCTACGACACCCTCGTGCGCATGGCCCAGCCCTTCTCCATGCGCCACGTGCTGGTGGATGGCCAGGGCAACTTTGGCTCCATCGACGGGGACTCCGCGGCGGCCATGCGCTACACCGAGGCCCGCCTGTCCCGGCTGGCCAACGAGCTGATGGGCGACATCGACCAGGACACGGTGGACTTCGGCCCCAACTACGACGGCAGCATGGAGGAGCCCCTCGTCCTGCCCTCGCGCTTCCCCAACCTGCTGGTGAACGGCTCCCAGGGCATTGCCGTGGGCATGGCCACCAGCATCCCGCCGCACAACCTGCGCGAGTGCTGCGCCGCGCTGGTCGACCTCATCGACAATCCGGCGCTGGGCTTCGAGGGCCTGATGGCCCACATCAAGGGCCCCGACTTCCCGGGCGGGGGCATCATGCTCGGCACCGAGGGCGTGGTGGACGCCTACCGCACCGGCCGTGGCCGCTGCGTGGTGCGCGCCAAGTCCCACGTGGAGCAGATCCGACGGGCCGGCGACCGCGAGCAGATCGTCTTCACCGAGCTGCCCTACCAGGTCAACAAGGCCACCCTCACGGAGAAGATCGCCGAGCTGGTGCGCGAGAAGAAGATCGACGGCATCAGCGACCTGCGGGACGAGAGCGATCGCGAGGGCATCCGCCTGGTGGTCGAGCTGAAGAAGAACGAGCCCAGCGACATCGTGCTCAACCAGCTCTACCAGCAGACCCAGCTCCAGAACAGCTTCCCCATCACCATGCTGGCCATCGTGAACGGCCAGCCCCGGGTGTGCACCCTCCGGGAGGTGCTGCAGGAGTTCATCGGCTTCCGCCGCGAGGTGGTCACCCGCCGGACCCTTTTCCAGCTGCGGAAGGCCGAAGAGCGCCACCACATCCTTATGGGCCTGAAGATCGCCCTGGACCACCTGGACGCGGTCATCAAGCTGATCCGCGCAGCCAAGAGCCCCGAGGAGGCCAAGGCCGGCCTCATGGCCGGTGCCTTCGCCACCGCCGCGGCCCTCAAGAAGGATCCCTGGCTCTGCCTGTCCGCCCTGCAGGCCCAGGCCATCCTGGACATGCGCCTCCAGCGCCTCACGGGCCTGGAGCGGGAGAAGATCCTCGACGAGCTGGCCGAGCTGGAGAAGACCATTGCGCGCCTCAAGGCCATCCTGGCCGACGAGAGCCTGCTGCTGAAGGTCATCAAGGAAGAGCTGCAGGCTGTGGCCGAGCAGTTCGGCAACGACCGCCGCACCGAGATCGTGGGCTACTCCGGCGAGATCCGCATGGAGGATGTGGTCCCCGATGACCCGATGGTCGTCACCATGTCCAAGGCCGGCTACATCAAGCGGACCGACCTGAACGCCTACCGCCGCCAGCGGCGCGGGGGCCGGGGCAAGGTGGGCATGAAGACCAAGGACGAGGACTTCGTCGAGCAGCTCTTCATGACCAAGGCCCACGACACCCTCATGGCCTTCACCGACAAGGGTATTGTTTATGCCCTCAAGGTTTATGACCTACCCGAAGCCGCAGCCTCCACCCGCGGCAAGCACATCCGGAACCTCATCTCCCTCAAGGATGGCGAGAGCGTCGTCACCCTCATGGCCCTGCGGGACTTCCCGGAAGGGGAGTATCTGGTCTTCGCCACCGCCGACGGCACCGTCAAGAAGAGCAGCCTGGCGGCCTATGCGAACATCCGCGCGAACGGCCTCATCGCCCTCAACATCGATGATGACAACAGCCTGGTGACTGTCCGCCGCTCCACGGGAACCCAGCAGATCGTGCTGGCCACCGCCCAGGGCAAGGCCATCCGCTTCCCCGAGGAGGACATCCGCGCCACGGGCCGCGCCACCACCGGTGTGCGGGGCATGAAGCTGGCAAAGGCCGACCACATCGTGGACATGGAAGTGGCGGACGCCCTGCCGGATCTGCCGGAAGGCGTCGAGCCCGACCTGAGCACCGAGGGCCACGGCATGCTGCTGACTGTCTGCGAAAAGGGCTATGGCAAGCGCAGCATGCTCCAGGACTACCGGCTCCAGGGCCGCGGCGGCACGGGCGTCATCAACATCCGCGCCGGGGTCCGCAATGGCCGCGTGGTGGGCTTCAAGCTCGTCAAGCCCGGGGAAGGGTGTCTCCTCATCAGCCAGGAGGGCATGGTCATCCGCTTCCTCATCGACGAGGTCCGGAAGACGGGTCGCGCCGCTCAGGGGGTGGGCCTGCTCAAGCTTGCCAGTCCTGCAGATCGGGTGGTGGGTCTGGCCAAGATCGACGCCAGCGCCATGGCCCTGGACGAGGAAGAAGACCTGGTGGACGTCGACCTGGCCCATCCGGGCCCCGATGAAAGCGGCGAGCAGCCCAAGCTGGGCCTGTAGCCACCACGGATTGACCCAGGCGGACGACGCGAAGACTCGCGGTGTCCGCCTGGGTCTTTTTCTTTACCCCTTGACGGGCCGCGTGTCTGGATTAGTGTATTAGTTCAGTGATACAGTGATTCGTTCGGGAGGCGCAGCATGAAGGCCATCCTTCAGGTGGATCCAGCAGAAGCAGCGCCCCTGTGGCGGCAGATTGAGGACGGCGTGCGGCGCCTGGTGGCCACGGGCGGTCTGGCGGCGGGGGCCCCGATGCCCTCGGTGCGGGAGCTCGCCCGGGAGCTGGGGGTGAACCCCAACACCGTGGTGCGGGCCTACCAGCACCTGGTGGAGGCGGGGATCCTTACGGTGCGCCGGGGGGACGGCACCTACGTGGCCGAGACGCCGCCCGGTTTCAGCCCCGCCGAGCGTCTGGGCCTGCTCCGGGAGGGGGCCCTGCGCTTCGCCACCACCGCGCTCTCGGTGGGCGCGGACCTGCCGGAGGCCACCGGCACTCTGGGCACAGCCTGGAAGACCCTCAACCCAGTCCAGACGGGAGGCAAGTCATGACCAGCCAAGTGGAGATCCTGCCCGTGGCCTGCTGCCAGGTGGGAGTGCGCTACGGCCGCACCCAGGCCGTGGAAGAGGCCACCTTCCAGGTGGAGCCAGGGCAGGTCTATGCCCTGCTGGGGCGCAATGGCTCGGGCAAGACGTCCCTGGTGCGCTGTCTGCTGGGCCACCAGAAGCCCACCGCCGGCCGGGTGGAGCTCTATGGCCAGGAGGTGTGGAGCTCCCGCCAGGTCCTCATGCACCGGGTGGGCGTGGTGGCCGAGGAACCGGACGCGCCGCCGCTCATGACCACCCGGCAGCTGGTCCGCTTCTGCGGGGGCCTCTACCCCACCTGGGACCAGGCCGGCGTGGACGGGCGGCTGAGCCGCTTCCGGGTGCCCCTGGACCTGCCCTTCGGCCGCCTTTCGCGAGGCCAGAAGGGCCAGGTCTCCCTGGCCCTGGCTCTGGGCCCAAAGCCAGACCTGCTGGTGCTGGACGACCCGACCCTGGGCCTGGACGCCGTGGCCCGGCGCGAGGTCTACGACGAGCTGCTGGGGGAGTTGGCGGAGCGGGGCACCACGGTGTTCATCACCACCCACGACCTGGCGGGCATCGAGGGTCTGGCGGACCGCATCGGCATCCTGCACCAGGGCCGGCTCCTGGTGGACGCCAGCCTGGAGGACCTCAAGGCCAGGCATCAGAAGGTGAGCTGGGCGCCCACCCAGGCGGTGGACCCCGGGGACCTCGCGCCCTTTGCGCCCCTCTGGAGCCGCGCGGGCAGCCTTGGCGGAGAGGCCATTCTCACCCAGGGCGATCCGAGCCAAGTACCGGGCATGCAGGTCCATGCCCTCTCCCTGGAAGAGCTGTTTGTCGCCCTGGTGGGCGCCGAAACCGAGGTGGCCTCATGAGCATCCTTGCCGTCACCCGCCGGGAGTGGACCGGTCGCCGAAATGTCCTCCTGCTGGCCCTGGGCATCGGCGTCATCATGGTCTTGGGGCTCTACTTCGAGCCGGATCTCAAGACCGCCCACGAGAAGGCCTCCTTCATGGGCGTGTTCTCGGGGACCATGCTCGCCTGGGTGATTGCCCTCATGTTCGGAGCCACCATGGTGAGCCGGGACCTGGAGGAGCGGCGCTTCGGGTTTCTGCTGAACCAGCCCCTCCATCCAGCCCAGATCTTCCTGGGGAAGGTGCTGGCGGGCCTGGGCCTGGCCCTGGCCTCGGGCGCCCTCGCCAGCCTGCCAGCGGTGCTGCTGAGCGGCCTCTGGCGACAGGTCGGGCTCCGGGACGTGGGGTCCGTCCTCGGGGTCGGCTTGGCTGGGAGTCTGAGCCTGCTCCTGCTCTTTCATGCGGTGTCCATCCAGGTGCGCTCACGGTCCCTGTGGCTGCTGCTGGACTTGGCGGCCTGGGTGCTTTTCTTTGGCGTGGTGCGGTGGCTGAGCCTGCGGCTCATCGAGGCCGGGGCCTTTCCCGAGATGCTCCACCTGTGGCTGGTCCTGCTGGCGGGCGTGACCCTGGGGCTCGGCCTCGCGGGCTACCTGCAGGTGGCCCAGGGCCGGACCGACCTCCAGTGGAGCCACCGCTGGGTGTCGGTCACCCTGGCCAGCACCCTGGGGCTGATGCTGCTGGTCGGGGCGGTGGACGTGGCCTGGGTGCTCAAGCATCGCCCCCCGGCGGTCAAGGCTCAGCCCCGGAGCAGCCGGATTCACTAGAGGTAGGGCAACCAGTCCCCGGTCGTCAGCTCCACGGCCTCTCGCAGCAGGCGGGGCAGGCGTTCCACGTGGAACACGTAGACCCAGGCTCGGTAGTGCTGGCCGCCCTCAAGGGTCACCGGCAGGATCTCGCGGCTGAAGAGGCCCTCTTCAACACCCTCCAGGGGGTCGAGGTCCGCCAGGGCCGAGTCAAGGTCCGCCTCGTCCTCGTAGCCCACGAAGTCGCCGAAGACCCAGCCGGGGCAGGGTGGTGGCGCCTCGGGTTCGGGGCCCGGCACCAGGGCGGGGTAACCCGCCGGCAGCTGGAAGAGCCGTCCCGCGACCCGGGCCCGGGTCAGCCCCTCGGGCTGGGTCCGCAGCAGCCAGGCATGGTTGGAGCCGCCCACCCGCAGCGTCCCATACACAAAAAGCCCATCCGCCGCCATGATCCCCCCGTACAAACATACCGCCAAAACGCGGTGCGTTTTGGCGGTGGCCTGGTCCGAAAGCGGGACTACTCCGGAATCGGGAACTGATCGGTCAGATGGAAGACCTCCTGGCGGACCCGGGCGAAGGTGCTCTCGTCGGCCCGGTGGCGCAGGGTCAGGTCGAAGAAGCGGGCGATGTGGTCCATCTCCTCTTCCTTCATGCCCCGGGTGGTGAGGGCGGGGCTGCCGAGGCGCACGCCAGAGGGCTTGAGGGGCGGGTTCGGGTCGAAGGGGATGCCGTTCTTGTTGGTGGTCATGCCGGCCCGGTGGAGACACTCCTCGGCCTCGTGGCCCAGCAGCCCGTGGTCTCGCAAATCAACCAAGAACAGGTGGTTATCCGTGCCACCGCTGACGATGCGCCAGCCGCGCTCCTGCAGGCCCTTGGCGAGGGCGTGGGCGTTCCGGATGACCTGGCCGCTGTAGGCCTTGAACTCCGGCTGCATGATCTCGTGCAGCGCCACAGCCTTGGCAGCGATGACGTGCATGAGGGGGCCGCCCTGGACGCCCGGGAAGACGGCCCGGTCGATATCCTTGGCATAGTGGGACTTACAAAGAATCATGCCGCCCCGGGGGCCGCGCATGGTCTTGTGGGTGGTCGTGGTTACATAATCCGCATGCGGCACGGGGCTCGGGTGGTGCCCGGTGGCGACCAGGCCCGCGATGTGGGCCATGTCCACCATGAGCAGGGCGCCCACTTCGTCGCAGATCTCGCGGAAGAGGGGGAAGTTCCAGGTGCGGCTGTAGGCGGAGGCGCCAACGACAATCATCTTGGGCCGGTGCTCGCGGGCCAGGGCGCGGACCTCGTCCATGTCCACGCGCTCGTCCTCCTGGCGCACGTGGTAGGGCACGAACTTGTAGAGGATGCCCGAGCTGTTCAGGGGGTGGCCGTGGGTGAGGTGGCCGCCGTGGGACAGGTCCAGGCCCAGGACGGTGTCGCCGGGCTTCAGCGCCGCGAGGTAGACGGCCATGTTGGCCTGGGCGCCGCTGTGGGGCTGGACGTTGGCGTGCTCGGCCCCGAAGATGTGCCGGGCCCGATCCCGCGCGAGGTTCTCGATGATGTCCACCTGGCTGCAACCGCCGTAGTAGCGCTTGCCCGGGTAGCCCTCGGCGTACTTGTTCGTGAAGTGCGAGCCCATGCTCTGCATGACGGCCCGGGAGGCGTAGTTCTCCGACGCGATGAGCTCCAGGTGGTGCCGCTGGCGCTGGACCTCCAGTTCCAGGGCCTGGAACACTGCGGGGTCAACGGTTCGGATCACTTCATACATGGGGGGGGCTCCGTGGTGATGCCCCTATCCTAGCCCTGCTGGGGCGGCCCAATCAGGCCCTCTTCGTGAGCGGGATCACAGTCTCGCGGCCATGCGACACTGGAAGCCCGGAGTTCCCATGTCCTTCCTTCCCCCCCACGAGGGCCCCGAGCTGGAGCGCTTCGAGCATCCCCTGGCCAGCCGCTACGCCAGCAGGGCCATGGTGCGCCTGCTCTCGCCCCTCTACCGCCAGCGCGTGTGGCGGCGGCTCTGGATCGCCCTGGCCGAGGCCGAGGCGGAGCTGGGACTGCCTGTCACCGAGGCCCAGCTCGTCGAGCTGCGCGCCACCCAGGATGCCGTGGACCTCGACGTCATCGCCGGGCACGAAGCCGCGCTGCGCCACGACGTCATGGCCGCCATCCACGCCTGGGGCGAGCAGGCGCCCGGCGCCCGGCCCATCATCCACCTGGGCGCTACCAGCTGCTTCGTCACCGACAACGGCGACCTGCTCATCGTGCACGAGGCCCTGGCCCTGCTGCGGCGGCGCCTGCAGGACGTCCTCGCCGCGCTGGCGACTTTTTCGGCCCAGTGGCAGGACCAGCCGACCTTGGGCTTCACCCACTTCCAGCCAGCCCAGCCCACCACCGTGGGCAAGCGCGCCACCCTCTGGATCCAGGACCTGCTGCTGGACCTGGAGGACCTGGACCACCTCATGCGCACCACTCCCGTGCGCGGCGTGAAGGGCACCACGGGTACCCAGGCCAGCTTCCTGGAGCTGTTCGATGGGGACGGCGCCAAGGTGGAGGCGCTGGAGGCGCGGTTCTGCGCCAAAGTCGGCTTTCCGGCCATTCCCGTCTCGGGACAGACCGCCACCCGCAAGCTGGAGGACCGCATCGGCCAGGTGCTCTGTGGGATCGCGGCCTCGGCTTCCAAGTTCGCCAGCGACCTGCGCCTGCTCCAGCACCTCAAGGAGGTCGAAGAGCCCTTCGAGACCAAGCAGATCGGGTCCAGCGCCATGCCCTACAAGCGCAACCCCATGCGGTCCGAGCGCATCAACAGCCTCGCCCGCTTCGTGCTGGGCCTGATGCCCTCCAGCTACCAGACCAGCGCCAGCCAGTGGATGGAGCGCACCCTCGACGACAGCGCCCACCGCCGCCTCACCATCAGCCAGGGCCTCCTGGCAGCGGACGCCATCCTGGTGTTGCTGCGCAACGTGGCTTCGGGCCTGGTCGTGTATCCGAAGATGATCGAGGCCCGCCTCGCCCAGGAGCTGCCCTTCATGGCTGCCGAGGTGCTGCTCATGGAGGCGGTGAAGCGCGGCGGGGACCGTCAGGACCTGCACGAGCGGTTCCGCCTATCGGCCCTGGAGGCCGGCCGCCGCATCAAGGCCGAGGGCCGTCCCAACGAGCTGCTGCAGCTCCTGGCCGCGGACCCCGCCTGGGCCATGACCGAGGGCGAACTGGCCGCCCTGCTGGATGCCCGGCGCTTCACGGGCCGGGCCGGAGATCAGGTCCGCCAGTTCCTTGCGGGTCCCGTGGCCCAGGCCCTCCGGGACCACGTCCCCGCCGACTCGGCCGCCGTGCGGGTCTGATCCCTGCCGGGGGGAGTCCCCCCGAGCTTTGAATGCACCACCCGAGAGGAATCCGCATGCTGAAACTTGCCGTCATTGGTGCCCAGACCCTGGTGGGCCGCGAGCTGGTGAGCGCCCTGGAGGCCTGCGAGGCGTCCGTGGTGCCCCTCTCCATCGGGGCCCTCACGGTGGATGAAGAGGTGGGCGACCTCGTGGTCTTCGCCCCCAGCCAGCTGCTGCTCGAGGGGCTGGATGCCGTGATCCTCGTGGGCACGCCGGACTTCGCGCTCTTGGAAGGATTTCCTGGCCGCATCCTAGACCTGCGCGCCGAACCCGAGGCGCGGATCGACCCCATGCCCCTGGCCGGAGCCTGGCCCCAGGGCACCAAGAGCCTCCGGGGGCGCCCGGCCCTCGAGCAGGTCCTCGCCCTCATCCCCTCGCTGCTGGACGGGGTCGGCGAGGTCGGGGGCACACACCTGCGCTCCGTAGCCTGGTTGGGGGATAAGGGTCTTGATGGGCTCGTGGAGCAGACCCTGGCCGTGCTCAACGGTGAGGATCCTGATCCCGCCAAGCTGGGGTATCGCCAGGCCTTCGAGCTGGTCCCCGTGCCGCCAGTGGCGGGCAAGGGGCGCCTCATGGAGATCCGGGTGCCCTCCTTCCACGGCGACCTGCTCGTCCTGCAGGTGCGCGCCCAGGAGGGCCACACCCTGGTCAAGAAGGAGGCCCCGGCGGGTGTGCAGTGGGTGGACGCCGCCCCCAGCTCCCGAGACGTGGCCGTCAGCGCCGACCTGCTGGCCCACTTTGACCTCGCCACGGACGGCAAGGCCGCTGTGCTGACCCTGGGCTTTGACCCCGTGCTCTGGGGCGTGCTGAGGCCGACGCTGCGGCTGTTGGGACTGATGTAGGAAGTCATGGCGAAAAAGCTCGACGAACCCCAGGAGCGGGGGGACTTTTTCAAGTCCCTGGGGACGCTCTTTGCCGGGTTCGTGGCGAACCGCATCGAGGACACGGTGACGGGCCTGGGACCCACGCTGCTGCGGCCGCCCGGCGCGCTGGATGAGTTCGAGTTCCTGGTCAAGTGCACCCGCTGCGACAAGTGCGTCCGGGCCTGTCCCGAGAATGCCGTGATCAAGGCGCCGCCCACCATGGGCCTCGCCCTGAAGACGCCCTACCTCGATCCCCGCAGCATCCCCTGCTTCCTCTGCACCACCCTGCCCTGCGTGGCGGAGTGCGAGGACGAGGCCCTGGTCTGGCCCCGGCTTACCCGCGCGGACGGCACGGTGCTCGAGGGCGCCAAGGCCGTGCGCATGGGCACCGCCCGGGTCAAGCCGGGGCTCTGTGTCACCTGGGGCACCCTGGAGCGGGAGCCCCGGGCCTGCCGCATCTGTGTGGACCGGTGTCCCTATCCCGAAGAGGCCATCTGGATCTCGGCCCCTGCCGAGGGCGCGTCCATCGGCCATCCCGTGGTGTCAGCGGACGTCTGCACAGGCTGCGGCATCTGCGTCTTCTCCTGTCCCTCCGAGCCCTCCGCGATCATCGTGGAGCCCCGCCGGGACTAGAGGATGCTGATGCCGCTGGTCTCGGCCACTTCGTGGGCGTTGAAGCTGGAGCGGACGAGGGGACCCGCATAGACGGTCTTGAAGCCGAAGGTCTTGGCCAGCTCGCCCAGGGCGGTGAATTCCTCCGGCGGCACGTAGCGCTTCACGGGCAGCTGGTGGCGCGTGGGGCGCAGATACTGGCCCAGGGTGAGGATGTCCACGCCGGCACCCGCCAGGGCCGCGAAGGTGGTGCGGAGCTCCGCCTCGGTCTCGCCGAGGCCCAGCATGAGCCCGCTCTTGGTGCGGAAGACCGGGCCGTAGAGGGCCGAGCCCAGGGCCTTGGCGTGGGCGAGGACACCCAGGGTCCGGTCGAAGCGCCCCGCGGGCCGCACCACCGTGTAGAGGCTGGGCACGGTCTCGGCGTTGTGGTTGAACACGGCTGGTCCCGCGGCCACCACCCGGGCCACGGCGTCGTGGTCGCCCAGGAAGTCCGGCACCAGCACCTCCACGCCCACCCCGGGGTTGCGCCGCCGGATGGCCAGGATGGTCTCCGCGAAGTGCCCTGCCCCGCCATCCGGCAGGTCGTCGCGGTTGACGCTGGTGAGTACGGCAAAACGCAGGGCCATGGCGGCCACGCGCTCGGCGGTCTCCTGGGGCTCCCGGGGATCCAGCGCCAGGGGCCTGCCGCTCTGGATGCTGCAGAACCCGCAGGCCCGGGTGCAGATCCCGCCCATGAGCAGGAACGTGGCCGTGCCCTGGGTGAAGCAGTGGCTGCGGTTGGGGCAGCGGGCCTCTTCGCAGACCGTGTGCAGGTGGGAGTCGCGCAGATCCTTCTTCATGCCGTGGAGGTCGCGCAGCTTCACCCGCTCCTTGGTGATCCACTCGGGCAGCCGGGGATGGCCCTCAAGGACTTCCCGGCCAGCGCGCTTCGAGAATCGGGGCATGTAGACTCCAGATCCTCCAGTCTCCCGCAGGCTGCCCGCCAAGGACAGGGCCGGTAAGATGACGGGATGTCCACGCCCCTCGCCCGGCTGCTGCGCCAGGAGCAGCTTGCCTTTCTCACCCGGGACCACTCGGCCTGGGGCGGGCACCTGGACCAGGTCCGGGCCTTCCTGGGCGAAGGCCTCCAGGCGGCGGATCCTGCCCGCCCCGTGCTGGTGCTGGGCGCGGGCTCGGGCCTGGAGGTGCCCTGGGCCCTGGCGCCTCCGGACACCACCGGCTGGGACGCGGATCCCTGGAGCCGCTGCTGGACCGCGCTGCGGCACCGGCGCTGGGCGCCCTGGGTGTTCGCGGACCTCACGGGGGGGCTGTCGGAGCTGGAGGCGGCCGTGCGCCGGACCGTGGCCGAGCCCTGGTCCGGCCGCCGCCGCGGCCGGGAGCAGGCGATCCTCCGCCTCGCGGGGCTGCTGCCTTCGCTGCACCCGGACCCCACCGCCCTGCGGGCCTGGATCACGGCGCGGCGCCCGGGGACGATCCTGTCCGCCAATGTGATGGGCCAGTTCGGCGTCGTGGCCGAGCGGCTGGTGGAGACGCTCTTTGGAGGCTCTCCCTGGACTCGGGATCCCGAGGTGGCGGATCCCCTGGCGGAGGCCATGGATGCCTGGACCCACCGGGCCGCGGCGGCCTTCCTGGTGATCCTGCGGGAGAGTGGGGCCGACCTGTGGCTGGTGCATGACCGCGCGGTGGTGTTCACAGAGGCTCCCCTGGGCCTGGGCTCCTGGGAGAACCGCTGGCCCCAGCAGCTGCAGGGCGCGGAGGGCCTCGAGGTGAGTGACCCGCTTTCGGGCCTGGATGTCATGACCCTGCTGGGCGGGACCGAGAGAATTCCGTTCCGTACCCAGCGCTGGCTCTGGCCCGTGGCGCCCGGCCAGCAGCACCTGGTGGAGGCCGTGGCCTTCCGGGCGCCACGGCTGGGCGCCTGAACCGCCTGTGGCGAAGGTCAACCCTTGTCCCCGCTCCTTGTATTCACGGCCATAATGGTTGGCTTATGGATGCTCCCCTCTGGCTGGTGTCGCGCCCGCCCCGCCCCTTTCTTTCAAGAGCCGCCCGGGTCATCCAAGCCGGTGGGTCTTGCCATGACCTTCTCCAGCCTCTGGTCAAGGCAGCCATGCTCCGGGAACCCTGAACCATGACCAACGTCAGACGAATGCTTCTAGGGCGGCGGCTGTCCAGCGTCGAGAGCCATCACAACAAGGTCAGCAACGTCATCGGCCTGTCCGTGTTCAGCTCGGACGCCCTCTCCTCCGTGGCCTACGCCACCCAGGAGATCATGGCCAGCCTGTCCAGCAACCTCCACGGTGTCGCGGCCGCCGCGACGGTGGCCGTGGTGCACCCGCTCTTCGGCCTGTCGGTACCGGTGGCCCTGGGCATCATCGGGCTGCTGGCCATCCTGGGCATCAGCTACCGGCAGACCATCCTGGCCTACCCCACCGGCGGCGGCGCCTACATCGTCGCCAAGGAGAACCTGGGCGAGATCGCGGCCCTGGTTGCCGGCGCTAGCCTGCTCATCGACTACATCCTGACGGTGGCGGCCTCGGTGTCGTCAGGCGTCGCCGCCATCACCGCGGCCATGCCCAGCCTCGACGGCCACAACGTCTTCATCACCATCGTCTGCATCGTCCTCATTGCCATGGCGAACCTGCGCGGCGTGAAGGAGAGCGGCGCCCTCTTCGCGGTGCCTACCTATGGTTTTGTGGCCCTGATGCTGGTGATGATCGGCTACGGGACCCTCAAGACCTTCCTGAGCGGCGGCCCCACCCAGGTGCAGGTGCAGACCGCCGTGGAGCACACCCAGCGCTTCGGTGGCCTGGCAATGATCTGGATCTTCATGCGCGCCTATTCCGCCGGCTGCACCGCCCTGACGGGGGTGGAGGCCATCTCCAACGGCGTGCAGGCCTTCAAGGATCCGCCGGAACGGAACGCCTCCAAGACCATGATCTGGATGGTCCTCCTGCTGGGTGTCATGTTCCTGGGCATCACCCTGCTGGCGAACCGCCTGGGTGTGGTCTACCAGCACAGCCTTGACCCCAGCGTCGTGCCGGAGACCCTGCTCTCCAAGCTGGCCAAGGCCATCTACGGCGACGTCACCCACGGCCTGCCCAAGCTGATGTACTACCTCACCCAGGGCTTCACCTTCGCCATCCTGGTGGTGGCCGCGAACACAGCCTACGCTGACTTCCCGCGCCTGGCGGCGCTCATGGGCCGGGACAACTACCTGCCCCGCCAGTTCGCCAGCCAGGGCGACCGCCTGGTCTTCTCCAACGGCATCCTGATCCTGACCTCGGTCAGCTGCTTCCTGGTCTTCGTCCTCCACGCCAACACGGACCTCCTGCTGCCGCTCTACGCCCTGGGCGTGTTCACGGGCTTCACCATCTCCCAGGCGGGCATGGTCATGCACTGGACCAAGCTCAAGCGGGAAGAGCCCCGCTGGCTCGCCAAGGCCATTACCAACGGCCTCGGCATGGTGGCCTCGGGCGTGGTCATGCTCGATATCGCCGTCACCAAGTTCTCCCACGGCGCCTGGCTGGTGGTGGTGCTGATCCCCCTGATGGTGTGGCTCTTCCTCAAGATCCACCGGCACTACATCCGGGTGAAGTCGATCCTGGCGGGCAGCCGCACCGAGTTCCTGCCCCACCGCCGGAACCGCGTGGTGGTGCTGGTCTCGGGCATCCACTCCGGTGTGGTGCAGTCCCTCAACTACGCGAAGGTCATCGCCGCCCACGGCGAGGTGGAGGCCCTCACGGTGGACTTCCCGGATGAGAATGGCCGGGAGAGCGCCGCCCTGGAGAAGCTCCGCTCCGACTGGCCCCACTACTGCGAAGGCATCCCCCTGCGGTCCATCGAGAGTCCCTACCGGAAGATCGTCGAGCCCATCGTCGAGGAGCTCGACCGCATGCGCCGGGCTGAGCCGGAGTACACCATCACCGTGATCCTGCCCGAGTTCGTGACCGGCCACTGGTGGGCGAACGTGCTGCACAACCAGACCGCCTGGCGCATCAAGGGCACCCTGCTGTTGAAGCCCAAGACGGTGGTCATCTCGATTCCCTACCACCTGGAGCCATTGGTGGAGTAGCCTCCCTCCTGGGGTGGCCGAATGCAGAGCCTGAGACGGATCCTCCTGGGCAGGCGGCTGGCAAGCCAGGAGACCCCCCACACCAAGATCAGCAATCCCATCGGGCTGGCGGTGTTCAGCTCGGACGCGCTCTCCTCGGTGGCCTACGCCACCCAGGAGATCATGGCCTCGCTGTCCGGGGCCCTGCTCCCCGCCGCGGGCGCGGGGCTGCTCGCAGGGGTGGCTGGCCAGGCAATCTACGGCTGGTCCATCCCGGTGGCCCTGGGCATCGTGGCCCTGCTGGTGATCCTGGCCATCAGCTACCGGCAGACGATCCTGGCCTATCCCGGTGGGGGTGGCGCCTACATCGTGGCCAAGGAGAACCTGGGGGACCTGCCGGCACTGACGGCCGGGGCTTCCCTGCTCATCGACTACCTGCTGACGGTGGCGGTCTCCGTCTCCTCGGGAGTGGCGGCCATCACGGCGGCGGTGCCTGTCCTGGCGGGCCACAACGTCTTCCTGACAATCCTGGCCATCGGGTTCATCGCCCTCATGAACCTCCGGGGCATCCGGGAGAGCGGGACTCTGTTTGCCATCCCCACCTACGGCTTTGTCCTCAGCATCCTCCTGGTGCTGGGCTACGGGTTGGTGCAGCTCTTCCTGGGGCGGGGACCCGCGATGCCGGAGGTCCAGCAGGCGGTGGCGCACGGTGTCCCCCTGGCGGGCCTGTCCATGGTGTGGATCTTCATGCGGGCCTACAGCGCGGGCTGCACCGCCCTCACCGGCGTCGAAGCCATCAGCAACGGCGCCACGGCCTTCCGCGACCCTGCCGGACCGAACGCGGCCAAGACCATGGTCTGGATGGTGGTGCTGCTGGGCACCATGTTCCTGGGCATCACCTTCCTCGCCCATCGCTTCGGCGTCACCTACCAGCACAGCGCGGACCCCAGCGTGGTGGCCGAGACCCTGCTGTCCAAGCTGAACAAGGCCATCCTGGGGGACGTCAGCCAGGGGCTGCCCAAGCTGATCTACTACGGGGTCCAGGGCTTCACCTTCGCCATCCTGGTGGTGGCCGCGAACACCGCCTTCGCCGACTTCCCCCGGCTGGCGGCGCTGCAGGCGCGGGATGGGTTCCTGCCCCGGCAGTTCGCCTCTCAGGGGGACCGTCTGGTCTTTTCGAATGGCATCCTGCTGCTGTTCTTCTTCTCAGCCCTGCTGGTGTGGCTGTTCCACGCGAACACGGACGTTCTGCTGCCCCTCTATGCCGCCGGCGTCTTCATCGGCTTCACCCTCAGCCAGACGGGCATGGTGGTCCACTGGCGGAAGGTGCGGGGTCGCCACTGGCACCTGAAGGCCTTCGTGAACGGCCTGGGCGCCGTCACGGCCCTGATCGTGCTGCTGGACATTGCCATCACCAAGTTCGTCCATGGCGCCTGGATCGTCCTCCTACTGGTGCCCCTGCTGGTGGCCCTGCACGTCAGCATCCGGCGCCACTACGTCGGGGTGCGCTCCCGGCTGGCCGCCAGCCGCACGGATGCGGTGCTGCCCCCCAAGCATCATGCACTGGTGCTGGTGAACAGCATCCATGGGGGCGTGGTGCAGTCGCTCCTCTACGCCCGGCTCATCGCCGGCGACCGGGTGGAGGCCATCACCGTGGACCTGGGCTCGGACGGGGGCAGGGACAGCAGCGCCATCGAGAAGCTCCGGGAGGACTGGACCAGCTACGGCATGGGCATCCCCCTGCGGGTGCTGCCCAGTCCCTACCGCCGCATGGTGGAGCCGATCCTGGAAGAGGTGGAGCGCATCCTGTTCGCGGAGCCCGAGCTGGCCCTCACGGTCATCCTGCCGGAGTTCATCACCTCGCACTGGTGGCAGCAGCTCCTCCACAACCAGAGTGCCCTGCGCATCAAGGCGGCGCTGCTGCTGCGGACGGGCGTGATCGTGACCTCGGTGCCGGTGCACCTGCCCTGAGCGGGTGCTCCTAGCGCAGCCTGGGCATGGGCCGGGCCAGCAGCTCCTGACCGCTGAGCAGCTCGGCCAGGGTCTGGTGCCGGGGGCTCAGCACCATGCAGAGAAAGCTCAGGGGGAAGCAGGCCACGGAGACCATGTGCACCAGGCTGAAGGCGATGCGGCGCTCGGGGGTGTTCTCGGGCAGGGTGACGCCGAAATACCCCATCATCGGCGACTGCCCGGTCAGGCCAAGGGGTGCCAGGAAGAGCACCCAGGACAGGGTGAACAGGTAGGGCACCACGAAGAACCAGGCCCCCAGGAAGAGCCGGGTGGGGGAGATGCCCAGCACCCAGGCCGGCAGCAGCAGGGCCACTCCCTGCAGGGCGGCCAGCAGGAGCGCCTCGGAGGCCTCCACCTTCACCAGGGGCCAGAAGCTGGTGGATGGCTCGGCGCTGAGGGTCGGCTGCGGGGGCAGCTCGGGGAGGGCTTCGGGCGTGGGGCTTGCGGGGTCCAGGGAGGGTGCCTGCAGGAGCTCGTCTGGGCTCACCTCGACGGCGATGGGCGCCACGCGGCCCAGGGCGGGGGCGGTGAGGGTCCGGGGCGGCGGGGTGAACGCCACCTGGGCCAGGGCCGAGGCCTGGAACAGCAGGGGGCGGCTTTGTCGGGGCGGCGCCAGGCCCAGCCCGCACTCGGGACACTCCGCGGCCAGAGGCGACAGGCGCGTCTGGCAGCTGGGGCAGGTCCTGCGGGCGGGGGCGGTCATGACTTCTAACTATCGGACAACCACGGGCCAAGGGGAATGCCACTGACCGAAATTCGGGCCATCCTGCCTCCAGAGCCATGGGACCATCGGGGCTCGGGTGCCGCTCCCTGGAACCCAGACCCTGGCCCACAAGGACCCCCATGGCTGCCGACACCATCAGTGTTTTCCACCCCAGCACACGGCTCTACCGGTTCACCATCCTGCTCTTCATCAGCCTGCTGGTCTTTGGCAGCTACTTCGCCTACGACAGCATCGGGGCGCTCGAGACCACGCTGATGAAGGAATTGAACCTCGGCCGTAGCGACATCGGGAACCTCTATACCGCCTATTCCGTGGCGGCCATCGCCATCGTCTTCTTCGGCGGCATGCTCTACGACCTGCTCGGTCCCCGCCGGGCGAGCCTCCTCTTCAGCCTCCTGGTCCTCCTGGGAGCCGTCATGGTGGCCATGGCCAAGACCAAGGCCATGCTCTTTACTGGTCGCTTGGTCTTCGGGGCGGGCTCCGAGTCGCTGATCGTGGTGCAGAGCGCCATCATCAGCCGCTGGTTCAAGGGCAAGGAAATAGCGATGGCCTTCGGCATCACCCTCACCATCAGCCGGGTGGGAACCCTCTTCAGCTTCAACATCGAGGAGCTCATCGCGACCTACTTCGGCAGCTTCCGGGTTGCGCTCTGGGCTGCGGCCGGCTTCTGCCTGTTCTCGGTGCTGTGCAACCTGGTCTTCAACCTCATGGACCGGCACGGCGAGCAGGTGCTGGAGCTATCGAAGCCCGGCGCCGGCGACCGTATTGTCTTCTCGGACATCAAGAAGTTCACCTCGTCCTACTGGCTCGTGGTACTGCTCTGTGTGACCTTCTACAGTGCCATCTTCCCCTTCACCGCCCTGGCCACGGACATGTTCCACGACAAGTGGCACCTGCCCCTGGTGAGCGCCAGCTCCGGCAGCTTCCTCTCCCAGGTGTTCTTCAACTTCACCCACATGTTCAGCACGGCGCCCGGCGTCACCAGCATCGTCATCGCCGCCTCCATGATCTTCGCGCCCTTCGCCGGGGACCTGGTGGACCGCATCGGGCGGCGGGCCTCACTCATGGTGCTGGGCTCGCTCATCCTCGTCCCGGCCCACCTGCTCATGGGCATCACCCACTGGAACCCCATCCCCATGATGATCCTGCTGGGTGCGGCCTTCGTGCTGGTACCCGCAGCCATGTGGCCCTCGGTGCCCCTGGTGGTGGAGGAGAAGCGGGTGGGCACGGCTTTCGGGTTGATGACAGCCATCCAGAACCTCGGCCTCGGCCTCTTCCCCTTCCTGAACGGCAGGCTCCGGGATGCCACCGGAACCTACACGGCCACCCAGGTGATGTTCGCGGGTCTCGGCTTGGCGGGGCTTGTCTTCGCCTTCCTCCTGTTGCGCTCCGACCGGCGCCATGGGGGTGTCCTGGAGGCGGGGCGACCGGCGGAGCCCTGAGGCGGTAGACTCACCCCAACCCCGGAGGCCCCATGACCCGCTGGCGAAGGACCCTGGCATTCCTGGCCGCAGGCCTGGTCTGCCTAGCGGTCCTGGTGCCACTGTGCGCCTGCGGCCCGGCCACCCCCCCACCGCCTCCAGCCCCGGCCCCGGCGCAGGTCCAGGTGCAGGTCGCGCCCCCGGTGGCCGCCCTCCCGGCCTACGTGCGCCAGACCCTTGCCTACGTCCGCCAGCACGGCTACGCTCCCCCGGGCTATGTGGGCGGTCGGATCTATGGGAACTACGAGGGCCAGCTGCCCCGCTACAACGCCCGGCGCAAGCGCATCGAGTACCGCGAGTGGGATGTCCGGCCCCGGGCCGAGGGCCGCAACCGGGGTGCAGAGCGCCTGGTCACGGGCAACGACGGCCGCGCCTGGTATACCGCCGACCACTACAAGACCTTTCTCGAGGTGAAATGACCGGTCTCGCCTACCCCGCCCCCGGAGACCCCCTGCTCCAGGTCTGGCGTGGCTCGGCGGCCACCCTTGTGGACGCCACGGCGGACAAGGGCCCCGTCTGGTGGCTGCGGGGCGCCCGCATGCGGACCCGGCGCGGGCTCATGGATGAGTGGGCCGCCGCCGCCCAGTTCCCACCCTACTTCGGGGGCACCTGGGACGCCCTGCGCGATGCGCTCGCGGACCTGCCCGAGGGGGGCACCTTCCTGATCCTCGACGCGGAGCAGCTCTTCCAGGAGGCTCCACCCGTCGATGGCATCACCTGGCTGGCGGTGCTGCGGGCGGCGGCCGAGGAACTGGCACCCAAGCCCTTCCGGGTGATCCTCCAGGCGGAACCGGCGCGGTTCCGGGACCTGGAGAAGGGGGTCCAGGCACTACTGGTAGAGGGGGCCGAGGGGCCGACTTAAATGTCCCAACATGTGATTTGGATTTAACACTATCCTGGGGCTCTTCTGGAAAGGAGATCCCCATGAGCCGCGACCTCTTCAGCCCCGCCACCCTCGGCGTCCTCACCCTCTCGAATCGCGTGGTCATGGCCCCCATGACCCGCAACCGCTCGCTCGGCAACGTCCCCGGGGAGCTGGTGGCGACCTACTATGGGCAGCGCGCCAGCGCGGGGCTCATCATCACCGAGGGGACCTCGCCTTCGCCCAATGGCCTGGGTTACCCCCGTATTCCCGGCATCTTCTCCGAGGCCCAGGTGGCGGGCTGGAAGGCCGTGGCGGCGGCCGTTCACGCTAAGGGTGGGAAGCTCTTCCTCCAGCTGATGCACACGGGCCGCATCGGCCACGCGGCCAACCTGCCTGTTGGGGCAGAGGTCCTGGCGCCCTCGGCCGTGGCAGCGGCGGGGGAGATCTGGACCGACGCCCAGGGCCTGCAGCCGCATCCCGTGCCCCGGGCCATGACCGAGCAGGACATCCGGCAGGCCGTGGCGGAGTTCGCCCAGGGCTGTGTCAACGCCGTGGAGGCGGGCTTCGACGGGGTGGAGCTCCACTCGGCCAACGGCTACCTGCTGGAGCAGTTCCTCAACCCAGGCTCCAACACCCGCACGGACGCCTATGGCGGCTCTATCGAGAACCGCAGCCGCTTCACCCTGGAGGTGGCGGCCGCGGCGGTGGCCACCATCGGCAAGGACCGCGTGGGTATCCGCCTGTCTCCCCACGGCGTGTTCAACGACATCGCGCCCTTCGACGAGACCGAGGCGGCCTACACCTATCTGGCCCAGCAGATCGACGAGCTGGGACTCGTCTACCTGCACCTGGTGGACCACAGCGCCATGGGTGCGCCCGCCGTGGCGCCGGCGACGGTCCAGAAGATGCGGGAGGCTTACCGGGGCACCCTGATCCTGAGCGGCGGCTACGACCGGGCCAGGGCCGAGGTGGATCTGGCTGCGGGCCGGGCGGACATGATTGCCTTCGGCCGCCCGTTCATCTCGAACCCGGACCTGCCCGCCCGCCTGCAGGCGGGAGCACCTCTGGCCGACTACGACATGGCCGCCTTCTACACCCCCGGAGCGAAGAGCTACACGGACTACCCAGCCCTGAACGCCTAGAACTGGTCCCGGAAGGCTTCGAAGGCCTGGCGCAGCTCCGCCAGCTCGGCGCGGAGGGCGGTCATCTCGGCTTCAAGCTGCTCCACACGGCCCGTGCGGGCGGGGGTGGCTTCCGCGGCGGGCCCGGTCTCCACGGGACCCGCCAGCAACTGCGCGACGCGGGCTTCCCGGGCGCCGGGGGCCCTTGGCAGGCGCTGGACCAGGGGCGGCTCAGCCTCCATCAGCACGGCCAGGCAGCCTTCGACCTCGGCGAGGTCCGGGAAGGCGTACATGCGCCGGGTGTTGGTGCGCAGCTCGCCGGAGGTCTGGGGGCCCCGGAGCAGCAGCTCCGCCAGGAGGGCCGCCTCCTGCACAGACAGGTTCCAGGTGGGCTTGGCGGTGTGGGCGATCTTGACCACCCGGCCCGGCCAGTGCTCCGCGAGCCCCCGCTCGATCAGGGTGTTCACGGCGGCCTGGACCTCGTCCTCGCTGACGGAGAGCACCGGGTCCCGGTTGCTGGACTGGTTGCAGGCGTTCAGCAGGCTGTTGAGGGACAGGGGGTAGATGTCCGGGGTGCTGAGCTGCTTCTCCAGGAGGCAGCCGAGGACGCGGCATTCCAGGGGGTCGAGGTCGAAGTCCATCCCGCGGCCTATTTGCCGATCAGGCCGGTGGTGGGACTGCTGGCACTGGCGTAGAGGCGCTTGGGCATGCGGCCGCTCTCGAAGGCCAGGCGGCCCGCCTTGACGGCCAGGTCCATGGCCTGGGCCATCTTGGTGGGCTCGCCCGCTTCGGCCACGGCTGTGTTGAGCAGCACGCCATCGGCGCCCAGCTCCATGGCCAGGGCGGCGTCCGAGGCAGTGCCCACACCCGCGTCCACGATCATGGGCAGGTGGTAGGCCTCCAGCACTTCCCTGATGAGCAGCAGGGTCATGGGGTTCTGCACGCCCAGGCCGGAGCCGATGGCGCTGCCCAGGGGCATGACCGCCGCGCAGCCGATGTCACAGAGCTTCTTGGCCAGGATCGGGTCCGCATTCACGTAGGGCAGCACCACGAAGCCCTCTTTCACAAGGATCTTGGCGGCCTCCAGGGTCTCCTCGTTGTCGGGGTAGAGGCTCTTGGGGTCGCCGATGACCTCGAGCTTCATCCAGTTGGTCTCCAGGGCCTCCCGAGCCAGGCGCGCCACCCGCAGGGCGTCTTCCCGGGTGTAGCAGCCGGCGGTGTTGGGGAGCAGGGCGATGTCCTTGGGGATCCAGTTGAGGATGTTGTCCTCGCCCTTGGCTTTCAGGTCGAAGCGGCGCACGGCCAGGGTCACCATCTCCACCCGCGCGGCCCGGTAGCAGGCCTGCATGGTGGCGAAGTCCTTGTATTTGCCCGTGCCGAGGACGAGGCGGTTGCTGAAACTCTTGCCGGCGATGACGAGGGACATGGGCGCTCCGAAGCACCAGTCTAGCCCCGCTGGGCCCGGGATCAGAGGGGTGTGGCTCCTGGAGAGGTCAATTCGAGGGCCCGTTCTGCCGACCCGCGACGGGTGATACGCGCAGCGGGTGGTCTACTTGCGGGTTGGATCATAGCTTGGGCTGCCCAGCAGGTTGCCATCCTTGTCCACCAGCTGCACGTCCTTCCGAGCCCCCTTGACCAGGTCCTGCTTGAAGCCCGCGACCCCCTGGTCCAGCGAGGTGGAGAGGTTCCCCATGGCGAGCTTCAGGCTCTCCTGGGCCTGCTGGCGGAAGGCGTCCTCCCGGTTGGACCAGGAGGAGCTGCCCTTGACCGTGCCGACGGCCCCAGCCCGGAAGAGGAAGGTGCGGGAGGGCACGTGGTAGACCGCGGCGTCCACCAGGGTGGTGGTGTCGTTCTTGTCGCCCTGCACCATGTAGGCGCCCACCAGCGTCCAGTAGGTCCACGCATACCAGCGGGGGCTGCTGAACTGCACCTGGTCCACCGAGACCAGGGCCACCACGTCCACGCCGAAGCTGCGAGCGACCTGGGTCAGGTCCTCGAAGCCACCCTCCCGGGTGAGGTAGAGGGCGGGGATGATCTTGAAGCTCAGGGTCCAGGGCTTCTGCCCGAACAGATCCGCCACCTGCTGGTGCAGCGCCTGCTCCTGCCCGGCGGCGAGCAGGTGGGTGGCCGTGTTGCCCACCAGAGAGCCCTGTCGCTGGCCGGTCTCGGCGGGCACGAAGGCGATGCCCAGGCGCAGGGGCAGCTGGAGCTGAACGGGGCCCGCGGGCGCTTCGGCGGCCGGGGCGGTCTTGGCGCCCAGGTAGGAGGCCAGGCTGCTGCGCCGCTGGATGGTCTCGGGGGTGGCGCAGCCGGTCCCCAGGAGGAGCAGCGCGGCAAGGCTGAGCAGGAGAGGGTTTCGCATGGGGGTGGCTCCAGTTCAATACGGTTGCGTATGTTTGCCATACGGTATAGTATGGTAAACAGAGCCCGAAGCCTGTCAAGGACCCCATGTCGCCCACCCCGAAAAAGCCCCGCCCCAGCCCCACCCTCTCCCGGGAGGCCTGGGTGCTGGCGGCGACGAACCTCCTGGCCCGGGAGGGCCTGCAGGCTGTGGCCGTGGAGCCGCTGGCTGTCGCGCTAGGCGTGACCAAGGGCAGCTTCTACTGGCACTTCAAGAGCCGGAACGAGCTGATCCAGGCCGTGCTGGAAGCCTGGGAGCAGGACCAGAGCGCGGACGTGGCCACCCGCTACGGCGGCATTCCGGACCCGCGCCGCCGCCTGCGCGTGCTGCTGTTCGCCGCCTTCGAGGATGTGGAGAACGGCAAGCTCTTCGCCGCCCTGACGGTATCGGCCCAGGACCCGCGGGTCGAACCCACCCTGCGGCGCGCCACCGAGCGCCGCCTGGCCCTGGGCCTGGAGGCCTTCCAGGCGCTCGGGCTCTCCGAGGAGGAGGCCCGGCAGCGCGCCCTCCTTGCCTACGCGGCCTACACGGGCTACTTCCAGCTGCTCAGAACCACGCCGGAGGCGGTGGAGGCCGTCACGGACCTCAGCGGCTACGTGCACCGCCTGGCCGATGCTCTGGTGCCCGAACGGCCGACTTGAAACGCGGCCCCGGCGGCGCTTTGATGGAGGCCGTCGCGGCGAAAGGAGCTCCCATGACGCCGATCCTCCTCATCCCGGGTTACCAGAACTCCGGCGAGGGACACTGGCAGAGCCTCTGGGAAGCGGACCTGCCAGGCTGCCAGCTGCTTTTTCCTTCGATTCTGGCGGCCTCCAGCAACGACCCCTTCCTGGCCCTGGACCGGGCCCGCGGCCTGGCCGCGGACTGGGGCTCCCGGCTCGTCGAGCTTGGCCCCTGCGGCCATCTGAACACCGCCTCAGGCTACGGCCCGTGGCTCCGGGGCGAGGCCCTGCTCGAGGAGTTGAGGTAGCTGGCGGTTGCAGAAAAGGGTCTCGGCGTGGGAAACTCGACGTTCCGATGGAGGAGCGGTTCCCATCAGTAGCCACGGCGAGGGTGATGAACCCACTGACCCGGTGTGAAAGGGGAGAATCGCCGAAGGGTTCGCGGCTCATCGACGCGCCCCCTGGACGTTGAGGCGAAAGCCCGGCGGCTGTCGTGCTGGTCACCCGGCGCGGAGGGCCTGAGGCGCGGCGGCGGGAATCCTCCCACTGCGTTCCTGAAGGCACCGTCGGCACGCCGAGGTAGCTATGAACGCCATCCCCGCAGACTTCCAATCCTGGCTGAGCACTCGGCTGGTGGAGCTCTGCGCGGCCGAGACCACCTCGGGCCAGGAGGATGCGGGCCTGCCTGGACTCCGGGCGCTGCTCCAGGAGCTGGGCGCCACCTTGGTGGAGCAGCCCGTGGGGCCTGGGCGCACCAACCTGCTGGCCCTGTGGGGACGGCCTCGGGTGCTGTTCTCCACCCACCTGGACACGGTGCCCCCCTACCTGCCGCCCCGCCTCCAGGACGGGGCGATCTGGGGCCGCGGCGCCTGCGACGCCAAAGGCCAGATCATGGCCCAACTGGGCGCGGTGAAGACCCTGCTGGCGGAAGGTCGCGAGGGCTTCGCCTGGCTGGGCGTGGTGAGCGAGGAGACGGACAGCACCGGCGCTGCCGCGGCCCTGGGTCTGGCGGACCGCCTCCAGGATCTGAAGGCGCTGATCAATGGCGAGCCGACGGAGCTGAAGCTGGCCACGGGCCAGCGCGGCGCCATGCACCTCTGTCTCCACTGCAGCGGCCGGGCCGCCCACAGCGGCAGCCCCCAGCTGGGGGAGAACGCCACTTGGCCCCTGCTGGACTGGCTCCAGCGCCTGCGCGAGCAGCCCCGGGCCGTGGACCCCCAGCTGGGGCCCGAGGTCTGGAACCTGGGCCTCCTGCGGGCCGGGGAAGCCCTCAACTCGGTGCCGGCCTCGGCGGAGGCGCACCTCATGGCGCGGCTGGTGCCCGGCAGCGCCTTCCTGGATGACGTCCGCCGCCTGGCGCCGCCCAACAGCCAGGTCGACCTTCGGATGGACGAGCCGCCGGACCTGTATCCCGTCCTGCCCGCCTTCGAGCACGCGGCCATGCCCTTCGGCTCGGATGCCCCGGCGCTGCGGGTGCTGGTGCCCGACCGCACCGTGGTGTTGGCGGGGCCTGGCAGCATCACCGTCGCGCACACCCTCAACGAGCACCTCCCCTTGGCCGAGCTCGAGGCCGGGGTCGAACTCAACCGCCGACTGGCACTGCACTTCCTAGGAGACTGAACCATGACCACGAAAATCCCCGTCACCGTCCTCGGCGCTACTGGCGTCGTCGGGCAGCGCTTCGTCCGCCGCCTGGCCAACCATCCCCTCTTCCGGGTCGAGCACCTCGCGGCAAGTGAGCGCAGCGCGGGCAAGCGCTACCGCGACGCCTGCGCCTGGCGGCTGGACGGCGAGCCCTACGGCGGGCTGGGCGACCAGATCATGGCCGACGGCACGCCGGAGTTCGCCCTGTCCCCCGTGGTGTTCAGCGCCCTCGACACGGGTCCGGCCCAGGAGCTTGAGCCCCAGTTCGCCAAGGCCGGATCCATGGTGTTCTCGAATGCGGGGGCTTTCCGCATGTCCCCGGAGGTTCCCCTCTTGGTGCCGGAAGTGAACGCCAGCCACCTGGGCCTGTTGGACATCCAGCGCCACCACCACGGCTGGACCGGCGGCATCGTCACCAACGCCAACTGCACCGCCACGGTGCTGGTCATGGCCCTGGCGCCCCTGCACGAAGCCTTCGGCATCGAGGCCGTGATGATGACCTCCATGCAGGCCATCAGCGGCGCGGGCTACCCCGGCGTGCCCAGCCTCGACATCCTGGGCAACGTCATCCCCTTCATCCGGAACGAGGAGCCGAAGGTGGAGGAGGAGACCCCGAAGATGCTGGGCCACTTCAATGGCAAGGTCGTGGTGATGGCCCCCATGCTGGTGAGTGCCCTGTGCCACCGCGTGCCCGTCATTGAGGGCCACACCGAGGCTGTCAGCGTGCGACTCAAGGGCAACCCCTCCCTGGACGCCGTGCGCGAGGCCTGGCTGGCCTGGAAGCCCGAGCCCCAGCAGCTGGGTCTCTTCTCGGCGCCTGCGACGCCCATCCATGTCCACACCCTGGACGACCGTCCCCAGGTGCGCCGGGATGTGGACCGCGACGAGGGCATGAGTGTCCACGTCGGCCGTCTCCGCGCCTGCCCCATCCTCGGCGTGAAGTTCGCCCTGCTGGGCCACAACACCGAGCGCGGCGCCGCCGGCGGCAGCATCCTGAACGCCGAGCTGGCCCACGCGAAGGGATACCTCCGATGATCGTCCTCAAGTTCGGTGGCAGCAGCGTCGCGGACGCCGCCTGCATGCGGCAGGTGGCCAGCCTCGTGGACGCGGCCCGGCCGCGCTCTCCGCTGGTGGTGCTGTCGGCCATGGGCAAGACCACGAACGGCCTCTTCGATGCCGCGAAAGCTGCGGAGCGGGGGGACCTGACCGCGGCCATGGACGGCCAGCGGAAGCTCATGGCCGCCCACCACAAGGCCGCGGAGGACCTCTTCGCAGACGGCGTGCCCGAGGCCCTGGACGCGGCCCTGACCGACCTGTTCGGCGAGCTGGAGCTGCTGCTCCGTGGTGTGGCCATGCTGCGGGAGCTGAGTCCCCGGAGCATGGACGCCGTCGCCTCCCTGGGCGAGCGGCTCTCCACCCGGATCTTCGCGGCCTACGTCGAGGGTGCCTGGGTGGATGCCCGGACCGTCATGCAGACGGACGCGGTGTTCGGCGAAGCCGCACCCCAGGTAGAGGCTGTCCATGATCTGGCCGGCAAGCACCTGGGCCCCCACCTGGGTGCGGGCCGGGTCGTGGTGACCCAGGGCTACATCGGCGCCACCGAGGATGGCCTCACCACCACCCTGGGCCGGGGCGGCAGCGACTACTCCGCCGCCCTGTTCGGCGCAGCCCTGCGTGCCGAGGAAGTGCAGATCTGGACCGATGTGGAGGGGGTGCTCACCTGCGACCCCCGCATCGTGCCCGAGGCCCTGCCCATCTCTGACCTCAGCTTCGCCGAGGCCGCAGAGCTCGCGGCCTTTGGCGCGAAGGTGCTCCACCCCGCCACCATCCAGCCCGCGGTGGAGGCCGGCATTCCCGTGACGGTCCGCCACACCCAGAAGCCCCAGGGCCGCTTCACCACCATCTCCGCCGAGGTCCAGACGGGGCGTCCCATCACGGCCCTGGCCAGCCGGGGACCGGTCACGGTGCTCACCGTGAGCAGCTCCCGCATGCTGGCCCAGAGCGGCTTCCTGGCCCGCCTCTTCGAGGTGTTCGGTCGTCGCGAAGTGAGTGTCGACCTGGTGGCCACCGCCGAGGTGAGTGTCTCGCTCACCGTCGAGGCTGATGTCCCCCTGAAGGCCCTGCTCCAGGATCTGTCTGTCTTCGCCAAGGTGGAGGTCCACGAGGGTCGGGCCATCATCGCTGCTGTGGGCGAGCGCCTGAAGTCCACACCGGGCGTCGGGGCGCAGCTGCTCAGCTCCCTGGGCGACATCAACGTCGAGATGATCAGCATGGGCGCCAACGAGATCAACCTGAGCCTCGTGGTGAAGCAGGAGAGCACCGCCGAGGCGCTGCGGCGCCTGCACCGCGTGCTGGTCGGGGGCGCCTCTTGAGCGCCCTGCGCATCGGCCTCTTCGGGCGGGGGCGCCTGGGTTCGGCGATCACGGCCGAGGCCACAGAGCCCCTGGCCTGGACCGTGGACATGGGGGAGGCCCCCTCGGGTCCAGCCGATGTGGCCATCGACGCCAGCGTGGCGGAGGCCGTGGCGGGCCACCTGGACTGGGCCCTGGCCACCGGTACGGATCTGGTGATCGGCGCCACCGGCTGGTCCCTGCCGGATCTGGAGCAACGGGTGGCGGGCCGCATCGGCGTGCTGGCGGCCTCCAACTTCTCGCTCACCGTCGCCCTCATGGCCCGGCTGGCCACGGTCATGGGGCGCTACGCGGCCCTGGACCCGGCCCGGGATCCCTACCTGCTGGAGCACCACCACCGGCTGAAGGCCGATGCCCCCTCGGGCACCGCCAAGACGCTGGCGGCCGCCGTGCTGGCGGGCTGTCCGCGCAAGACCGAGTGGACCCAGGGCACCCCGGCGCTCCATCAGCTGAACATCGGCGTGGTGCGGGCGGGCGTCGAGTTCGGCACCCACACCGTGGGGCTCGACTCCCCGTCCGAGGTGCTGGAGCTGACCCACACCGCCCGCTCCCGGGCGCCCTTCGCCCAGGGCGCACTGACGGCCGCCCGCTGGCTCCACGGCCGCAAGGGCGTCTTCAGCATGGACGACCTGGCCGCTGACCTGCTGGAGCCGCTCTTCACCTTTGGAGGCAAGCCATGACCTTGAACCTCACAGGCCTGGCCGTCGCGCTGGCCACTCCCTTCACCCCCACGGGTGAGGTGGACTTCCCCGCCTTCCGCCGTCTGGTGCGCCACGTGGTCGCCGGCGGAGTCGATACGCTGGTGCCCCTCGGCACCACCGGCGAAGCGCCGACACTGGTGGACTCCGAGCGGGATGCGATCATCGTGGCCACGCTCGAAGAATGTGGTGGTCGCCCGGTGGTTGTGGGCACCGGCTCCAACGCCACTCACCGGGCGGTGGCCATGACCCGCCGCGCCCAGGAGCTGGGCGCCGCCGGGGCCCTGGTGGTGACGCCCTACTACAACAAGCCCAGCGCCGACGGACTGGTGGCCCACTTCGCCGCCATCGCCGCCGCCGCGCCGGGCCTGCCCCTCATCGCCTACAACGTGCCGGGCCGCACGGGCCAGAACATCACCCCCGCGGTCCTCGACCGCCTCTGGGAGAACCCCCAGGTGGTGGCCGTGAAGGAGTGCAGCGGCAGCCTCGCCCAGGTCGCGGAGATCGCCCGCACCCTGCCCGCGGGCAAGACCCTGCTGGCCGGGGACGACATCCTGGCCGTGGCCGCCATCGCCGTGGGCGCGTCCGGCCTGATCTCGGTGCTGGGCAATGTGCTCCCGCGGGAGACCGCCGCCATGGTCGCGGCCGCACTCCGGGGCGACCGGGCCGAGGCCGTCCGCCTGAACCTGCGGCTGCTGCCTCTCATCGACGCGCTCTTCCTGGAGAGCAACCCCAGCCCCGTGAAAGCCCTCCTGGCCCAGCTCGGCTTCGGCGGGGACGGCCTGCGCCTGCCCCTGACGCCCGCTTCCGCCGCCACCCGCGCCCGCCTGACCGAGGCCCTGGCCCTGGCCACCGGCGCCCTGCCTGGAGTCTCCTGATGGTCGTCGACCTCAACGCCATTCGTGCCTTCTTCTCCCGACCCGCCGACGAGGTCATGGCGGACCCCGAGGCTCCGGCCATGCATCAGGTGCTGCTCGTGGCTCTGGAGACCGGCGTCATCCGGGCCGCCGAGCGGCTGGAGGACGGCACCTGGGAGACCAACACCTGGGTGAAGCAGGCCATCCTCTTCGGCTTCCGCCGCACCAGCCTGGCAGAGATGCCGGGCCCCGGCTTCCCCATGTTCGACAAGACTGCCTACCCGCCCCGGCACTTCGGGCTGGAGGACGCGGTGCGTCTGGTGCCCGGCGGCACCGCCGTGCGCCGCGGGGCCCACATCGCTCGCAGCGTGGTGCTCATGCCGCCCGCCTACGTGAACGTGGGTGCCTTCGTGGATGAGGGCACCATGGTGGACAGCCACGCGCTGGTGGGCAGCTGCGCCCAGATCGGCAAGCGGGTGCACCTCTCCGCCGCCGCCCAGATCGGCGGCGTCCTGGAGCCCGCGGGTGCCCGGCCCGTGGTGGTGGAGGATGACGCCTTCGTGGGCGGCCTCGTCGGTCTCTTCGAGGGCATCGTGGTGCGGAAGCGCGCCGTGCTGGCCTCCGGGGTGGTCATCACCGGCAGCAGCGTGATCTACGACCTGGTCCATGGCCGGGAGCTGCGCCGCGAGGTGCCCGAGGGCGCCGTGGTGGTGCCGGGCTCGCGGCCCGCTTCCGGGGACTATGCCCGGAGCCAGGGCCTGCAGCTGGCGGCGCCCTGCATCGTGAAGTACCGCGACGACAAGACCGACGCCGCCACCGCGCTGGAGCAGGCCCTGCGGTAGCGGGACCCAGGAACCACACATGAAAACAGCCACCCGCCTCTCCCTGTTGAAGCCCTCCCCCATCCGGGCGATCACGGACGGCACGCCGCCCGGGGCCATCCCGCTGGGGCTGGGCGAGCCCACCTGGGACCTGCCGGAGCCCGCGCGCCGGGCCCTGCTCCGCGCCCCGGGGCCCTGCGGCTACGTGCCCCACGCGGGCCTCACGGACCTGCGCAAGGCTGTGGCGGCCTTCCATGGCGCCACCGTGGACGAGGTGCTCATCACCACGGGCTCCCAGGGAGCGCTCTTCGCGCTGTTCCAGGCCTGGGTGGAGCCCGGCACCAAGGTGCTGGTGCCCGATCCCGGCTTCGTGGCCTACCCGGCCCTGGCCCGTATGGCCGGGGCCGAACCGGTGCCCTACGCGCTGTCGCCGGACCGCTTCCGCCTGGACGCTGACGCGCTGCTGCAGGTGCTGGCGGCCACGCCGGACGCCTCGGCGGTGATCCTCAACCTGCCCTCCAATCCCACCGGCGGCGGCGGGGACCTGGAAGCCCTGCGCCGGGTGGCCGAGGCCTGTGTGGCCCGGGGCCTGCTGTTGATCTCGGACGAGGTCTACCGGGACCTGCACTTCGGCGTGCGCCCCCCCGGCCTTCGCGACGTCACGGACCGGGGCGTGGTGGTGAGCTCGGTCAGCAAGGGCTGGGGCGCACCGGGCCTGCGCGTGGGCTGGGCCATCGGCGATCCCGCCTGGCTGACCCCGGCGCGGGTGGTGCACGGCTATGCGGTGACCGGCACGGCCACGCCCGCCCAGTGGGCGGCCCTGGCCCTGCTCGAGCACTCGGAGGCAATCCTCGCCGAGGCCCGGGCCGCCATCTGCGGGCGCTGGGAGTCTCTGGCCGAGGCCCTGCACGAGCACCTGGGCCAGACCGTGTCCCCTCCCGACGGCACCTTCTACCACTTCATGCCCCTGCCGTTGTCCGCCCACGCCGATCCTCTCGCCTTCGCCCTGCGACTGCGGGACGAGGCCAAGGTGGTGGTCATCCCGGGCCTGGCCTTCGGCGAAGGCGGCCGCCGCCACGCCCGCCTCAGCTTCGCCGCCACCCCCGAGCAGCTGCGCGAAGGCGTCACGCGGCTCGCCCCCTACTGGCGCGGATAAAGGTTTTTCCATGGACCCCCTCTTTGCTTTCGATGACGCGCAGTGCCAGGCCCTGGCGGAGGCGCATGGCACGCCCTGCTTTGCTTATTCGGGGCGGGTGGCGGAGGGACAGCTCCTGGCCCTGCGCGCGGTGCTGCCGGCCCGGGTGCGGCTGGCCTTCGCGGTGAAGGCGAACTCGCACCCCGCCCTGCTGCGTCGCTTCGCGACCCTGGGCGCCAGCTTCGACTGCGCCTCCATCGGCGAGCTGGAGAAAGTGGAGGCCTTGGCGCTGCCGCCCGGGCGCACCTTCTTCGCGGGGCCGGGCAAGCGGGCACCGGAGCTGCAGAGGGCGCTGGCCCTGGGGGTCCGCATCCAGGCCGAGGGCTGGGAGGATCTCGCCCGCATCGACGCGCTGGCCGGGGGTGAGGTGGCGGTGAACCTGCGGGTGCACCCGGCCTTCGACATCGCCGAAGGCAACCGCATCATCGGGGGCAGCGGCCCCTCGGCTTTCGGGGTGGACGAGGAAGATGTCCCAGAGCTGCTGGCCCGGGCGGCCACGCTGCGCCACGTCCGCATCCGCGGCCTGCACGTCTTCGCGGCCAGCAACCAGCGGGACGCGGCCAAGCTGCTGGCCATCCACGGGGCCGTGCTGGACCTGGCCCGGCGCCTCTGCGAAACCCACGGCCTCGTCTTCGAGCAGATCGACCTGGGCGGGGGCCTCGGCGTGCCCTATGCCGCGGAGGAGGCTCCCCTGGATCTTGTGGCCCTTGGACAGGGACTGTCGAATCTGCTGGAGCGCCACTCCTGGTTCACGGGCGAGCTGATCCTGGAGCCCGGCCGCTTCCTCGCGGGTCCCTGCGGCGTCTACCTGGCGCGCGTGGTGCGGGTCAAGGAGAGCCGGGGCACCCGCTTTGTCATCTTGGAAGGGGGCATCAACCACCTGCTCCGGCCCCTGCTCACGGGTCAGCCCTTCCCGGTGAAGGCCGTGGGGAAGACCGAGGGCCAGGTCCCCGTCACCCTGGCGGGACCCCTGTGCACCAGCCTGGACCGTCTGGGTGACGTGCGGCTGCCCGAGCTGGCGCCCGGGGATCTTCTGGCCTTCGGCACCACCGGGGCCTACGGCCTCAGCGAGGGGATGACCCACTTCCTGAGCCACCCGGTGCCCCCGGAGGCCTGGGTGGATTGAAAGCAATATTATGCTTAATGGGCAGGCGCCTGTTCTACTTCACCCGACACCCAAGAGATGACTCCGATGCGCACCCTCGTGTTTGTGGATGATGAGCCTCATGTGCTGAGCGGCTACCGCCGCTCGCTGCAGGATCTGCGCGAGGACTGGGAGCTGCGCTTCTTTGATTCGGCAGAGGCGGTCCTGGAGCACCTCCAGGCCCATCCGGTGGACGTGGTCATCAGTGATGTGAAGATGCCCGAGATGGACGGCCTGGAGCTGCTCGCCCGGATTCACGCCCTGGAGGGCGGGGGGCCGCCGGTCATCATCGTCACGGGGATGCAGGACCGGACCCTCAAGCGGCGCGCCCTGGACCTCGGCGCGGCGGACCTTATGGACAAGCCCGTGGATCCCGAGGACCTCGTGGCCCGGCTGCGGAGCGTCCTCCGGATCCGGCACTACCAGGAAGAGCTCCAGAACCAGAACGACCTCCTGGAGAGCAAGGTCAGGGAGCGGACCAGCGCCCTCGAAAAATCCAACAAGGAGATCGTGCTGAGCCTGGCCCGGGCCGCAGAATACCGCGACGAGGACACCGGCGGCCACGTCTTCCGCGTGAGTCACTACTGCCCTCCGCTCGCCACCAAGCTGGGTATGAGCGAGGACGAGTGCGAGCTGATCTTCATCGCCAGCGCGCTGCACGACCTCGGCAAGATCGGGATCCCTGACCGCGTGCTGCTGAAGCCCGGGAAGCTCACCAGCGAAGAGTGGGCCATCGTCAAGCAGCACTGCACCATCGGGGCTGGGATTCTGCGCCGGGACCACCCGGTCAACCGCCTGGTCTCGGGGTTGGAAGGGCCACTGCCTTCCGGAGAGCCGATCAGCGGCAACCCCCTGCTGCACACCGCGGCCCAGATCGCCCTGTCCCACCACGAGAAGTGGAACGGCAGCGGCTATCCCCATGGCTTGTCCGGGGAACAGATTCCCCTGGAGGCGCGGATTGTGGCCCTGGTGGACGTCTTCGACGCCCTGTCCACCCGGCGTCCCTACCGGGAGGCGCTGAGCGAGGAGGAGGCCATCCGGATCATCCGGTCCAGCGTCGGGACCCACTTCGACCCTGATGTGCACCTCGCCTTCCAGGAGTCCCTGGAGGAGATCCGGCAGATCCACGCTGACTTCGACGCCCAGCAGGGGCCGCTCAGCTTGTAGGCCTAGCCCAGCAGCGGAATCCACCCTGCCTGCTGGGCCTTGGGCAGAGCCTTCACCCGCTCCAGCAGCTGCAGGCGGATCTGCCAGCTCTTGTCGCCGGGCTGGAGGGCCCGGCCGCGGAGGAGGTCTTCCTGGGCCGCATCCCACTTGGCCTGGGCCGCATGGATGGTGCAGAGCACCCGCTGCAGCCGGCAGGCGCGGAGGCGCAGGTCGGCATCATCCGGCTGGGCCCGGAGCAGGGCCTCGATCACCTTGGCCGCCTCTTCCAGGTTGCCGCTCTGGAGGTGCTTCTCGAACTCGCCCAGGCTGGCCCCTGAGACGCCCCCCGGCAGACCCGCGCGGGCCTTCTCGAGGAGGATCCCCGCCGACGCGTCCGCAGGATCCCGCGCCAGGAGGGCCTGAGCTCGCAGGTAGGCGCGCAGGGGATCGGTGACCAGCGTGGTCTCCGCCTCCTGCCGGATGGCGGCTGGGGTCTCCACCAGATCCACCGCCAGGGCCTCCTGAGCCAGGGGCGCGGCGGCGGCGGCCCGGGCGGCCCGCACCTCTTCCTTCAGGGTCAGGTCCTTGCGGTAGTTGTGGACCAGGGCGACGCAGGCGGTGACCACCAGCAGGCCGCCACCCAGGGCTGCGAGCCGACGGGGCTCCTTCAGCCAGGGCAAGCGGTCCGCGGTCTCGCGGAGGCCTTCGGGCAGGTAGAGGCCTTCCCGGAGGGCCGGGGTGGCCTTCAACAGCAGCGCCGGAGGTTCAACGCCCCGGCCTTCGCTGACCTCGGTCGTGTCTTCGTGCCCCAGGACCAAGGGTCCCTTCGCGGGGCCGGAGTCTGGTGTCTGCTGCGGGGCGCCGTGGTCGTCAGGGCTCGGCCTCTGGCAGCGCGCCAGCCCCTGGAGGGCCCGGACGTTCCCCGGGGCGAGGCTGAGGGCCTGCTGGAAGGTGAAGGCGGCCTCCTCGTGGCGCTGCAGGATGAGGAGGTGCTCGGCCTGGCGCAGCTTGAGGTTCAGGGACTCACTGTCCGGAACGGTTGGGATGATGAGGCTGGCCCGTCCCACCTCGGCCCGCGCCTGAAGCAGGTAGGCCTGGATCTCCTGCCGGTGGGGTTCCAGGGCGAGGAGGCGCTCCCACTTGGAGATGGCCTCCTCCACGAGACCCATGTCGTAGAGCTGGGCCGCCTCCCGGTGGAGCCTGTCGGTGTCCTCCCCTTCGGGAGGGGCCAGGCTCACGGGAGAGGGGGTGGGTTCGGCGGCCGGGGCCGGCGGACGACCCAGCTCCCGGCGGGCGCCGTTGGCGTAGCCCTGGGCCAGGGCGTGGTTCGGCTCCAGGCGCAGCAGTTCGTCCCACTTCAGGAGGGCATCCTCAAGCTGGCCCATGTCGTACAGGGTGCAGCCATCGGCGAGGAGCCGCTCGGTGTCCGGGGGCACGGGGTGACCCTGGCTGGGGCTGGCCGGCGGCGGCTCGGGAGCGGGCTCCTGGACCTCGGTCTCATGGATGGCCTGCAGTCGCGCCCGCACGGCCATGAGCCGCTCGCGGGCCCCCGCGTGGGTGGGCTGCTGCTTGAGGATGGCCTGCCAGATCTGGCCCGCCTTGACGACCTCCCCCTCGGCGAAGAGCGCTTCCGCCTGGAGCAGGTAGGACTCGTAGGGGTCGGGCGTCATGGCATCAGATCTCAGTTCAGAGGAAATTCTTCGGTATTGCGCACCAGCAGCATGAACGTGCTGTTCCCGCAGGTGAACTCCTGCTGGCTGCTGAGCTGGACCGGGGCTGTGATGCGCTCGCCGTTGACCAGGGTGCCGTTGGTGGACTGCAGGTCGCTGATCCAGACCGTGCCGTCCGGGTGGATCTCCAGCAGGGCGTGGCGGCGGGAGGTCTCGGGGTCCTGGGTGATCACGGCCCCCTCCTCACGGCCGATGACCGTCTCGGGGCCCTGGAGCACGTGGACCATGCTGGCCTGGGGGCCCGTCAGGAAGGCGAGGCTGAAGCGGAGGCCCGCCGGGATGCCGATGCCCTGGATGCCCGCCGCGGACAGCATGGAGTCCCGGTCACGCTTGGCCGTGGTTCGGGCCGCGGGCACCGGAGGGGGCGCCGGCGTGTCTTCGGGCATGGCGCTGGTGATGGGTCGGGAGAGGGTCTCTTCCGGGGGGGGTGGAGCCATGGCCGGGTTGATGACCTCAAAGACGTGGCTGCACTTGGGACACTTGAACCGCTTAGAGGCAGCCGCGCCGAAGCGACTGTCGTCGTACTGGAAGCGGGCCTGGCAGGCAGGGCACATCACAATCATCGGGCCCTCGGGAAGCTAGCAGTGTAGCTCTACTTTTTCCGTGTGGCGAAGAAGCTGAACTCGCTGCGCAGGGGAATGCCCTCGGGCAGCTTGAAGCCGGTGACGGCGGCGGGCAGGGGTTGGTTGACCCGCAGGGCGCCCAGCTCCAGCAGCCAGGAGTCGCCACTCCGCTCGACCCACTGGATCTGCCGGGGCAGCCAGGTCTCCTTGTCCACCCAGAGGTTCACGGCCTGCATCCGCTTGCGAAGCGAGAGGGTGCGCGGCGTCAGGGCCAGCAGCCAGGTGGGGGCACCGACCTTGGCCTCGCCCACCTCGATCTGGAAGTAGTCGGAGAGGTAGCTCAATTTCTGCCCCAGGCCCAGGAACTTCCGGTCGGAGTTCTTGATGATCCCGATCTTCATGAGCTCCCCCTCCTTGGCCTCAGGGCTGTAGGAGATGAGTGCCTTAGGGGTCAGGTGCAAGATCAGGTCGTCCGGGGGCTGGAAGGCGAAGTGGGCGAACTCGGAGCCCTGGAGGGAGAGCGTCCCCCGGGTCACCGAGGGCGTCTTGAGCAGGGCCCGCCGCAGGGTCAGGGTGAAGGGGCACTGGAGGGTCTGGACCTGGGCCTGAGCCGCGTCGAAGCGCTCCACCACCTCGCGCAGGGGGGGCGGCGCCTGGGCCAGGGTGGGCAGGACGAGGAGGAGCAGGGCGGCGGCATACCGGAGCATCGGGGGATCCTCAGACAGAGGGGAGGGCGAGGGCCAGGGGCGTCCGCTGGTGGGCCACGTGCAGCGCCACCGAGGTGCCCTGGAGGATCTCTTCCGCCGCGAACCGGGCCAGGTCCGGGTGGTTGTTGGACTCGCTCAGGTGGGCCAGGATGAGCAGCCGCAGGCGGGGCGAGCAGACCCGGGCCAGCAGCTCCGCCATGGAGGCATTGCTGAGGTGGCCGACCCGGCTCAGGATTCGGGCCTTGAGGTGGGGCGGGTAGTCGCCCTCCCGCAGCATGTCCACGTCGTGGTTGGCCTCCAGCGCGAGCAGGTCCAGGTCCCGGAGGTGGTCCGCCACCAGGGCCGTGGGGTGGCCCAGGTCCGTGACCACGGCGCAGGCCAAGCCCCTGGCCTCCAGGCGGTAGGCCACGGGATCTGCCGCGTCGTGGGGGATGGCGAAGGGCAGCACCCGCCAGCCCTCCCAGTCCAGGGCATGGCCAGCTTCCACCTCGATCCAGCGCTCGGCGGGCAGCTCCAGGTGCTGGCCCTGCTCCACGGCCCGGCGGGTGTCCGCCGTGGCCAGGATGGCCCAGGAGGTGCGTCGGAGGATGACCCCCAGGGCGCTGACGTGGTCGGAGTGCTCGTGGGTCAGGGCCAGGGCCTGGATGGTGCCGAAGTCGCCCCCCACCGCCTCCAGCCGCTCCCGGATCTGCCGCAACGAGATGCCCGCGTCGATGAGCAGGGTCCGCTCGCCATCCGACAGGGCATGGCAATTACCCTTGGACCCGGATGAAAGTGCTGAATAGTGCATGGCCCAGGATACCGCCTACACTGTTTGCATGAGTCCGACACTGCGCCCCTCCACCCTCGCTGACCTCGAAACCCACGTGGCCCACCGCGTTGCCATGTTCTGCGACATGGAAATGGGTACCGAGGAAGGATTGAAGCGCATGGCCGAGGCCTTCCGCACCCAGCTCCGCAGCTGGCTGGTGACCGGCCAGTGCCGCGGCCTGCTCCTCGAGGAGGACGGCCGCGCGGTGGTCAGCGTCCTGTTGCTGCTGAAGGACACGCTGCCCACGCCGGTGACGCCGCTCTCTGTGCGCGGCTATCTCTTCAACCTCTACACGCTGCCGACCCACCGCCGGAAGGGCCTGGCGGGGCACATCACGGATGCGGCGCTGGACCTGGCCCGCGGCATGGGCATCGAGATCATGGAGCTCCACGCCAGCCTGGAAGCCGAAGGCATGTATCAGCGCATGGGCTTCGTGCCCACCAGTGAGATGCGCCTGGTGATGGGCGCCGGGATCAAGACCCCGAAGCAGTGGAAGCACCGCCGGTAGAGCCCTTCCAGGCCCCCAGTGCCAGTACCGCCGCTCCGCACACCAGGACACCAGGAAGGCTCGCTTCCAGGCCGAAGCTGCCGCCCGTCAGCCACTCGGGCCGGCCGTGGAAGACGGGCGTCCACCAGCCCTGGCTGGCGGTGCCGCTGACGCCGAAGCCCAGCAGGCTGCCCTGGGTCCAGTTCCAGCCGAGGTGTACGCCAATGGGGAGGGCGAGGCTCCCGGTGCGGCGCCAGCAAAAGCCCAGCAGCAGCGCCGCCAGGGCGATGTTCACCGTGGCCCAGGCCCTGGTCGCGCCAGCCATGCCCGGATTCCGCCAGTGCATCAGGGCGAAGATCAGCGCGAAGGCCGTCTGGGCACCCGTGAAACCGAGGCCCCGGGCGGCCCGCTGGAAGGCGTAGCCCCGGAAGAGCAGCTCCTCGAAGAGGGCGACAGCAAGGAAGAGCCACGCGGCACTGGAGAGGGCGGCAAGGCCCACCCCGGGCGTGCGGGTCCAGTGCAGACCCCCCAGGGACCAGGCCAGGCCGGCCGAGGCCCCCATGAGCGCGCAGCCACCCAGGGTGCCGAGGACCAGGTGGCCCAGGAAGCGCCCGTTGAGCCGGAGGCCCAGGGCGCTCAGGGGGGCGGCCTCGGTGCGGAGGAAGGCCCAGGCCGCGGCGAGGCAGGCCAGGACCCCGGTCCCCTGGGGTGGGAACACGGTCCGGAGGGCGCGCGGCAGCAGGCGGTAGAGGGGCGAGAGGAGCAGGCTGATGGCCACCACCAGCAGGAAGTAGCCCAGGGCCTTCCAGCCATTCCGGAGGGCGCCTTCGGGATCCAGGAAGACCTTGCGCAGATAGGCCGGCATTACATGACGCTCTGGGTCTCGGCAAAGATGCGGGAGAGTTCCAGGAACAGCTTCTCCTCGTTGGGCTTCAGGGCGGTGGCCCGGGCGAACCAGGTCGCCGCCTTCTTGCGCTGGCCGGCGACCAGGAGGGCGCGACCGAACTGCAGGAAGCGCTCCCAGGCGTCCTTGTCCAGCATCGTCATGGCGCCCATGTATCGCTCGGCTTCATTGACCAGGCCCACCTCGGCCAGGTCCACGCCGGCCAGGCTGACCGCCTCTTTGTTCTTGGGATCGCGCTGGAGGATCTTGCCGTAGCCCTCCAGAGCCTCGCTCTTGTAGCCATGCTTGAGCCAGGCCTGGGCGATGAGGCGCAGCACCAGGCCATCCTTGGGCTCCCGCAGTTCTGCCTCCCGGAAGGCAGCCTCGGCCTTGGGTTTGTCCAGGGCCGCCAGATAGGCCCGGCCGCACTCCGCCAGATACTTCGCGTCCTTGGGCTTGAGGGAGCGGGCCTTGTCCGCGCAGGCCTCGAGGATGGCGCGCCGGTCGCCTGCGAAGAAGGCCTCGTCGAAGGAGGCGAGGCCTGGCAGGGGGGCAACCCCCTGGCCGGCGAGGCTGAGGGTTGCGAAGAGCAGCAAGGCAGCGCGCATGGGACTCCCAGGGGTGGAAACCTAGTTGGGTTCGGCGCCGTGGTCGGCGTAGGCGAGGGCGACGGCGTTCCACATGCGCTCCTCCGAGGGCTTGGCCTGGGTCGCGCGGGAGAACCACTTGGCGGCCGCGTCCCGCCGGGTCTTCCGCAGGGCGGAGCGGCCAAAGAGGATGCAGTTCTGCCAGTCCGAGGGATCCAGGATCCAAGCCCGCTCCATGAGGGTGTCGGCTTCCTTGGTGAGGCCGAAGTCCTGCAGGTTCACGGCGGCGCGGGTGAAGGCGTTCTTGGCCTTGGGATCCAGGGTCTGCATGTCGGCGATGGCCTTCAGGGCCTCGGTGCGCTGGCCGCCCCGCAGCCAGGCGACGGCGATGAGGCGGTGGACGTCGGCGTCCTTGGGGCTCTCGAGGCGGGCCGCCTGAAAGCACTCCTCAGCCTTGGCCCGCTCGCCCGCCACCAGGAAGGACCGCCCATACTCGGCGAGCATCTTGGCGTCCTTGGGGCGCAGCAGCCGGGCCCGGTCCGCACAGGCTGCAGCGAGGTGCTTGGCGTCGCCCCGGAAGGCGGCCTCGTCCAGGGCCTGAGAGAAGAGGGGGAGGGCCAGCAGGCAGCAGGCGAGCAAGCGCATGGAAACTCCAGAAAGGGGTTCCCGCATCCTACCGCTTGTGCCACAAGGCCTAAAGGGGGATATTCCCGTGCTTCTTGGGCGGCATGCTGTCGCGCTTGGTCTCCAGGAAAGCCAGGGCCTTCACCAGCTTCATGCGGGTCTCGCGGGGGAGGATGACCTCATCCACGAAGCCGAACTCAGCGGCGATGTAGGGATTGGCGAACTTCTCGTTGTAGTCCGCCACCAGCTCCGCCTTCTTGGCCAGGGGATCCGGCGCGCTGGCGATGGCCTTGCCGTGGAGGACGTTCATCGCCCCCTCGGCGCCCATGACGGCGATCTCGGCGGTGGGGTAGGCGAAGTTGAAGTCCGTCCGGATGTGTTTGCTGGCCATGACGCAGTAGGCTCCGCCGTAGGCCTTGCGGGTGATGACGGTGATCTTGGGCACCGTGGCCTCGCAGAAGGCGAAGAGCAGCTTGGCCCCGTGGCGGATGATGCCGCCGTGCTCCTGGGTGACGCCCGGCAGGAAGCCCGGCACATCCTCGAAGGTGATGAGCGGGATGTTGAAGGCGTCGCAGAAGCGCACGAAGCGGGCGCCCTTCTCGCTGGAGGCGATGTCCAGCACGCCGGCGTAGAAGGCCGGCTGGTTGGCGACGATGCCGATGCTGCGGCCCTCGATGCGGGCGAAGCCCACCACCAGGTTGGGCGCGAAGGCCTCATGCACCTCGAAGAAGTGGGCATCGTCCACCACACCGCGGATGATGTCGCGGATGTCGTAGGGCTTGCTGGGATCATCCGGCACGATCTTGTCGAGCTCGGGGTTCTCCAGGGGCATCTGGGCCTTGGAGGCCCGGCGGGGGGCCTCGCCCAGGTTGTTGCTGGGCAGGAAGGAGAGCAGCTCCCGGGTGTGGGCCAGAGCCGCCAGATCGCTGGCAGTGACAAAGTGGGCCACGCCGCTCTTGGCAGAGTGGGTGTGGGCGCCGCCCAGCTCCTCCTTGGTGACCTCTTCATGGGTGACGGCCTTGATGACGTCCGGGCCGGTCACGAACATGTAGCTGGTCCCCTTCACCATGGTGATGAAGTCGGTGATGGCGGGGCTGTAGACCGCGCCGCCGGCGCAGGGGCCCATGATGAGGCTGATCTGGGGGATCACGCCGCTGGCCAGGGTGTTGCGCAGGAAGATGTCCGCGTAGCCGCCCAGGGAGACTACGCCCTCCTGGATGCGGGCGCCGCCGCTGTCGTTGAGGCCCACCACGGGGCAGCCCACCTTCATGGCCAGGTCCATGACCTTGCAGATCTTCTTGGCGTAGGCCTCGCTGAGGGAGCCGCCGAACACCGTGAAGTCCTGGGCGAAGAGGGCCACGGGGCGGCCGTCGACGCGGCCGAAGCCCGTGATCACGCCGTCACCGGGGATCTTCTCCACGCCTTCGGTGCGGTGCACCATCAGGGCGTCCATCTCTTCGAAGGAGCCCTCGTCGAGGAAGGCCGCCACCCGCTCGCGCGCCGTCAGCTTGCCACCCTCGTGCTGCTTCTTGATCCGGGCTTCGCCGCCGCCGGCCAAGGCCTGGGCGTGCTTGGCTTTCAAGGTCTCGATCTTTTTCTCGAGCGTCATGAGGGGGCTCCCGATGGTGAAAAAGGCTGTCGAATAAAGGGGTTCGCCAACCAGTTTAACCAGACCTCCGGCGGGCCGGGCATCGGAGTGTGACGGGGGACCCTCTGGGGGCCGGCGACCTAGCGGATGGGTCGGGGCTGGGTCATGGCCTCGAGGCTGAAGGCCTCATCCAGCTCGGCGGGGGTCAGGTAGCCCTTGCGGAGGATCAGCTCCCGCACGGAGATCCCGGTCTCCAGGGCCTCCTTGGCCACCTCGGTGGCCTTCTTGTAGCCGATGGCGGGCATGACGGCGGTGACGATGCCGATGCTGTGCTCCACCAGCTCCAGGCAGCGCTCGCGGTTGGCGGTGATGCCCGCGATGCACTTGGTGTTGAGCACGTTCACCGCCGCGGTGAGGGTGCGCAGGCTGGTGGCGAGGCTGTAGGCCAGGATGGGCTCCATGACGTTCAGCTGGAGCTGGCCGGCCTCGGCGGCGAGGGTGATGGTCAGGTCGTTGCCGATGACCTGGTAGGCCACCTGGTTCACCACCTCGGGGATCACGGGGTTCACTTTGCCAGGCATGATGCTGCTGCCGGGCTGCATGGGGGGCAAGTTGATCTCGCCGAAGCCGCAGCGGGGGCCGCTGCTGAGCAGGCGCAGGTCGTTGCAGAGCTTGCTGAGCTTCACCGCGGCGCGCTTGACCACGCCAGAGAACATGACGAAGGCGCCGGTGTCCGGCGTGGCCTCCACCAGGTTCTCGGCTAGGACGATCTCCAGGCCTGTGACCCGGCGGAGCTCCTCCACCACCACCTGGGGATAGCGGGGATCGGCGCAGATGCCGGTGCCGATGGCGGTGCCGCCCATGTTCACTTCCAGGAAGAGCCGGGCCGTCTCGCGCAGGCGCTGGATGTCCTCGCCGGTGGTGACCGCGTAGGCCTCGAACTCCTGGCCGAGGGTCATGGGCACCGCGTCCTGGAGCTGGGTGCGGCCCATCTTGATGACATCCGAAAACTCCCGGCCCTTGGCGTGCAGGGCGCCCTTCAGGCGGTCCATGGCGTCCAGCAGGTTCTGCAGCATGAAGATGGCGCTGAGGCGCAGCACCGTGGGATAGACGTCGTTGGTGCTCTGGCCCAGGTTCACATGGTCGTTGGGGTGGCAGTGGGCGTACTCCCCGCGCTTGTGGCCCAGCAGCTCCAGGGCCCGGTTGGCGATCACCTCGTTGGCGTTCATGTTGGTGGAGGTACCCGCGCCGCCCTGGACCATGTCCGTGGGGAAGTGGCCATGCCAGTGCCCGTCGATGATCTCCTGCGAGGCCTGGTCGATGGCGTCGGCGATGGCGGGCTCCAGCAGGCCCAGGCGCTTGTTGGCCCGGGCGGCGCCCTGCTTGACCATGGCCAGAGCCCGGATCATGGCCGGGAAGTGGCTGGTAGGCGTGCCGGTGATGGGGAAGTTGTGCACGGCTCGCAGGGTCTGCACGCCGAAGAGGGCGTCTTCGGGCACGTCCATGGGGCCGATGAGGTCCGTCTCGCGCCGGGTGCGGCCGCTGGCATAGGCCTGCTCGCGCCCGGTCCGGGGGGTGCCCGAGTAGAGCAGCCGCTGGTTGAGCACCGTGGCGACCTTGCTGAGCACGGCGATGGCGGCGGCGCCGTCCTTCGCCAGGCTGGCCAGGACGGCATCGCGGTCCAGGTCCAGCAGCACCGCCGGGGTGAGGGTGGCGCCCGTGGCGGTGTGGCTGCCCACGGCCAGGAAGGCCTGCTCGCCGGCCACGTCGCCGGGGCCCAGGATGACCACGGGCTCCGGGCCGTCCCCGTTGTCCCGGGTGATCTCCACCCGGCCCTCGGCGATGACGGTGGCCCCCGTGCGCGCCTCCCCCTGCCGGAAGAGCCCGGTGCCCGCGGCCACCTCGCGCCGGCGGGCGGCGCGGGCGATCAGGCTGAGGTCCGTGTCGGACAGGCCCGAGAAGATCTCGCAGCGGCGGAGGACAGACGTGATCGCATCCATGGACAGCACCTCGGAGCCCGGCACCGGGCAGGGGCCATGGTACTGAGATCACCAGAGAACCCGGTCACGAATGAACCTGGGGGGCGGTTGCCTTTACGATTCGTATACCAGGGGGCTATCGCCCGCTCTTCTTCCAATCCGCCAGGAAGCCCTCGACGCCCTTGTCGGTGAGGGGGTGCTTGAGCATCTGGTCGAAGACCTTGGTGGGGATGGTGGCCACGTGGGCCCCGGCCAGGGCGGACTCGGTGACGTGCCGCGGGCTGCGGATGCTGGCGGCCAGACACTGGGTGTCGAAGCCGTAGTTCTCGAAGATGGCGCAGATCTCGCGGATCAGCTCCATGCCGTCGAGGTTGATGTCATCCAGGCGGCCCACGAAGGGCGACACGTAGGTGGCGCCGGCCTTGGCGGCCATGAGGGCCTGGGTGGAGCTGAAGCAGAGGGTGACGTTGGTGTGGATGCCTTCGGCCGTGAGGGCCTTGCAGGCCTTGAGCCCCTCGGCGATGAGGGGCAGCTTCACCACCACGTTCTTGTGGATCTTGGCCAGCCGTCGGCCCTCCTCGATCATGCCGGGAGCCTCCAGGCCGATGACCTCGGCGCTGATGGGGCCGTCCACGATGGCGCAGATCTCCGCGATGATCTGCTCGAAGGGCTTGCCCGTTTCCTTGGCGATGAGGCTGGGGTTCGTGGTGACGCCGTCCAGGATCCCGAGCGCGTTGATGCGCTTGATCTCGTCGATGTTGGCGGTATCGATAAAAAAGCGCATGGGGACTCCAGTCGGGAATCAGGATACCAGGGGGCGTCGGCCTGGAAGGGGACGGGGCCCTTCCGCCGCGATACCCTGGGACCCGGAGCCCGCCCATGACGAACCCCGAGATCAAGGTCCTGGACAAAGGCTTTGTGCGCCTCATCGACCACATGGGGTCCGACCTCAGTGTGGTCAACGCGGCCCGGGTCTCCTTCGGCAAGACCAAGGAGGCCTTCGAGGACTCGGACGCCAAGCTGGTGGACTACCTGGCGGAGCACGAGCACACCTCCCCCTTCCGGCACACGGCGCTGACCCTCCACGTGAAGGCGCCGATCTTTGTGTTCCGCCAGTGGATGAAGCACCGGATCGGCAGCGAGTTCAACGAGATCTCCGGGCGGTACGTGGAGTTCCCCGAGGACGAATACTTCGTGCCCGCGGCCTTCCGCCGTCAGGCGAAGGTGAACAAGCAGGGCAGCGAGGGCAGCATCGACGAGGCGCACCGCGAGCGGGCCATGGCCAGCTACCTGGAGAGCTGCCGCGGCGCCGTGGCCCACTACAAGGAGCTGCTGGCCCTGGGGGTCTGCCGCGAGCAGGCCCGCTGCGTGCTGCCCCTGGGCCTCTACTCGGAGGTCTACTGGACCGTGAGCCTCCAGGCGGTGGCCCACTTCATCCGCCTGCGGGCCGACGGCCATGCCCAGTGGGAGATCCAGCAGTATGCCGCCGCCGTGCGCCAGCTGGTGGAGCCGCTCTTCCCCGTGGGTCTCAAGGCCCTGCTGGCCTCCGGCAAGGGCTGAGCTGGTCCCGGTTCAGCGGAACAGCCAGCTGACCTTGGCCTGGATCACGTCATCCGAGGGCAGGTGCCGGAGGAGGGCCAGGTCTGTATAGGCCGCGAGGCTGGCCCGGTCGTTGATGAGGTCGTTCGTGCTGGCGCCGTGGGTGAAGACGAGGAAGAAGGTCGAGCCGGGCTGGAACTCCCAGCGGGTGATGAGGTTCACGTTCCAGGTGCGGTAGCTGAAGGCCGTCTGCGGCGTCGTGCCGGCGGGCTGGTCCGCGGGCAGGCCCGCATCCAGCGTGAGGTCGTTGACGTAGTGCTTCAGGTCGCGGTAGTTCCAGTTGGCCGCCAGCCACTGGCTCAGCAACTGCAGGGACAGCTGCGGCGTGAAGGCATAGGCCAGCCGCAGGGTCTGGTTCAGCTGGTTCAGCTGCCGGAGGCCGACGATGGGCGTGGCCACGGGCGTCTCCAGCCACTTCTGCTCGCCCGTCTCGCAGGTCACCACGGTGGACAGCTGGAGCTCCAGGGCGCTCGTGGGCTTCAGCACCAGGAGCTGGGAGGTGTTGGTGGTCGGCCCGCCCTCGGCCCAGGAGCGGCTGCTGGCTAGGCGGAGGTACCAGGGCCGGTTGGCCGGGGTGTCGAAGCCCAGGCTGGCGTAGGGCACCGAGGGCCGGGCCAGGTACTTCTTCACAGGGTCGGCGTAGGTTCGTAGCTCCCGGTCATCCTCGACGGCCCGGTTCACGCCGGTCCCGGCCCAGATGGAGACAAAGTTGGTGAAGTCCGTCCGCGCAGAGCCGTTGAAGTTGCGCAGAAAGGTTCGTCCCGCCTGGTCCCGGGCCGCGGTGTGGCTGAAGCCCAGGCTCCAGTTCCGCAGCACCCCCCAGGTCTGGTCCCAGGTGCGGGAGAGCGCCGCGTAGAGGCGCTGGTCATCGGAGCGGGCCAGGTAGCCCAGGTCGTTGGGGTTGTAGGTCCGACCCGTGTTGATGGCCTGGGACTCGAAGCTCCAGCCCCCCCGCCACTCCTGGTGGTAGCGCAGGCGGGCCCGCCAGCCCTGCTCCTGGGCGTCCCGGGGGCCGGCCTGGCTGCGGCTGAGGGTGCCCTCCACCAGCCCGCTCTGGTCGGCGGTCTGGTAGGCGCCGTCCACGGCGTGGACCTGGGCCAGGCGGCCGCTGAGCCCGCCCTGGTGCATGCCCGAGGCGAACCCGCCCACGTAGCTGCCCCGGTCGTCCAGCAGCTGCTGGACCCGCAGCACGCCGTAGTTGGTGAGGGGCGAGAGCTCGCGCCTGAAGCGGGCTCCGGAGGCATCCTGGAGCACGGCCTGGGCCGGCTCCACGCTGGCCCCGAGCAGGCCGACGTTGGTGCCGTTGCTGTATTTGGCGGTGTATTTCGCGGCGGCGGTGATATCGGTGGCGTTGGGGCGGTCCACCAGGCTCTCCCCGGCGTTCAGGGTGGGGTCCGCCACCCCGCGGCCGATGCGCCGGCTGTAGAAGAGGTCCGGTCCCGCCACGCGGAAGAGGTCCATGCCCTCCAGGAAGAAGGGTCGCTTCTCCGGGAAGAAGGTCTCCACCGTGCCCAGGTTCAGCACCGCCTGGTCCACCTCCACCTGGCCGAAATCCGGCCGGACGGAGAGGTCCACCTGGGCGTGGGAGCTGAGTCCCCACCGGGCGTCCACGCCGGGGCGCAAGTCCCCGTGGCGGTCATCGTAGCCGCGGGCGGTCTCGAACTTCCGCGCGGCGGAGAGGTAGGGGACGACCTCCTGGCGGGGCTGCGGCTCCAGGCCCTCGAGCCCCCGGAGCTCGGGGAAGTGGCTCACGAAGCCGCTCCCGCCGCGGGGCACCACCATCCAGCGGCTGGACTCGCGGGTGACCCCCTGGTCCACCCGGCCGAAGTTGATGCCCCAGGTCTGGGGGCCCTTGCCCGGCTTGAAGCGCAGGAGCGACAGGGGGATCTTCAGCTCCGCGGTCCAGCCGTCGGCGTCCACGCTGACCGCGCTCTCCCAGACGCCGTCCCAGCTGGCGTTGTAGGTGGCGTTGTTGTAGATGATCTGGTCCTTCTGCACCCCCGCGGCGTTCACCTCGAAGACCAGGGCGGTGCGGCGGTCGTGGTTGGAGTCGATGGCCACACTGAACCAGTCGCTCAGGCTCTCCTGGTCGCGTCGGTGGAGCCGCTGCACCACCGTGGCCTCGCCGTGGTCCAGGACCCGGTCATGGTGCATCCGGGCGCCGACATAGAGGAACCGGGCATCGTAGAGGACGCGGACCTCGGTGCGCTGGAGGGCCGGAACTCCCCGCTGCGGCCACTCCTGGGTGAACTCCGTGGCGACGGGGGCCCTGGCCCAGGCCGCCTCCTCCAGCCGGCCGTCCAGGCGGATGACCATGGCGGCGGGCAGGGCCTGGAGGCTGGACCCGGGTCCCGTGGCAGCCGGGGCTGATCCAGAGCTCAGGAGGTAGGGCAGCAGGAAGGCGGCGCGCATGGGACTCCTCGCCCATGGTGCCACACCACGCGAGGTATCATGGAGGCGTGGTCGCAGCCTTGTGCCCGTTGGCACAGCGCCGATCGTGGGTTTCCGGGAGTCCTCATGCGCATGTTGCTCGCCATCCTCCTCTCCCTGCCGCTGCTGGCCGGGGGCGGGGGAACCGTCACCTTCAAGCAGACCTCTTTCCTGTCTGAGGTCGCGGCCACAGAGCCGGAAAAGGCGAAGGGCCTGATGTACCGGCAGAGCCTGGCGAAGGACCGCTGCATGTTCTTCGTCTACCCGGCGGACGGCGACCACGCCATCTGGATGAAGAACTGCCTCATCGCCCTCGACGTGGCCTGGGTCGACGCCGAGGGCCGGGTGGTGGAGACCGTCGAGCACATACCCCCCTGCAGCCCCATGCGCGGCGACGACTGCCCCAGCTACGGCGGGTCCGTGCCGGCCCGACACTTCATCGAGTTCGCTGCGGGGACCTTCAAGCGCCTGGGCCTGAAGAAGGGCGACCGGCTGGGCTGGGAGCTCACCCTCGATGATGGCCGGGTCGTGCGCGGCGGCGTGCCCGCGGCCAAGGCCAAGAAGAAGTAGCTAGTCTTCCGACCTGCTGCTGTCCTTGCCCTTCCGGGTGGGGCGGGTGAGGGTGCGGAGGTGCTCGGGGGTGGGTGGCAGCTCCGCCAGATCCACGGCGCTCAGGCGGTCGGCGAGCAGCTTCCAGACCCGGGCCTGGCGGGGCAGGCGCTCGGGCTGGATCACCTCGAAGCCCTGGGCGTAGCTCACGAAGGGCGGCATCACCAGCGCGAAGCCGGTGTAGAGGAAGGCCGGCAGCCGCAGCCAGTCGGGCTCGCCCTGGGGGCCGGGGCTGGGCACGGCGAAGAGGGGGTGTACGCCGCCATTGATCCAGAAGCCGTTGGACGGGTCGTGACGGGGATAGACGAAGATGCGGCGGCGGTGCATGAGGGTGAAGGGGCCCACGCGATGCTGCTCCACGGGCACGATGCCGGTGCCGTCCAGCGCGGGGCCGCTGCTGCGGTCCGGGTGGCCCACCACCTGGATGACCTTGCGGCCGCCCCCCTTGAGCTTGCGGAAGATGGTGCGCAGCTCGTCGGCCTCTTCGCCTTCCACGGTGCCCTGGCTGGGCTTCAGGTCCCCCAGGAGGGCCACCTGCTCGGGGGCGTACTCGTCCAGGAGGCTGAAGACCCGCTCCCAGATCTCCATCTGAGGTGTGGCGGGCATGGGGTCGGGGCGGCGGCGGCGGGCGGCGCCCAGGCCGAAGAAGAGGTCCGAGAGCACCAGGGTCTTGTGCCGGGGCAGCCACACGGCCCGACGGCTGTCGAGCACCACATCTTCGTTGAGCTGGACCTGCACAGGGGCCTCCGGACCTTCATTTGACCATGAGGAGCCGCCGGCGCGGTCCCTGGTCGCGCCCAGCGGGAATTCCGAAAGACACGCCAGCCCGCACTGCGCCAGAATCCGGTGAGGGAGACCGCATGGTCCTGGACGCGAACCACCTGCTGGCGGGCCTGGGCACGGGCCTGAGTGGCGGCCTGCTGGCCGGGCTGTTCGGCGTGGGCGGCGGCCTGGTGATGGTGCCCCTCCTGGGCACGATCCTGGGCCTCGACCAGCACCGGGCGCAGGGCGCCACCCTGGCGGCCATGCTGCTGCCCACGGGGCTGCCGGCGGTGCTGCAGTACCGCCGGCGCGGGGTGGCCTCCAGCCTGCCGCTGGTGGGCGTGCTGATCCTGGGCTTCCTCTTCGGCGTCACCGGGGGCTCCCTGGTGGCCAACGGCATCCCCTCCTGGCTGCTGCGCTATGGCTTCGCGGCCTTCCTGCTCTTCCTCGCGGTCCGGACCCATCTGCGCCGGGAGCTGCCGACGGTGGACCGCGCGGCCGAGCCTCTGGTGGTGCGCGAGGGGCTCTGGGCCCAGGGGCTCCCGATCGGCGCGCTCGCGGGCCTGGTCTCGGGCCTGACGGGCCTGGGCGGCGCGGTGGTGGTCATCCCCCTGCTGGCCGCGCGGTTCCGCATGACCCAGCACGAGGCGCAGCTGGCCAGCCTCATGATGCTGCTGCCGCCCATCGGCCTGCCCGCGGTCTTCATCTACAGCAAGGCCCAGGGCGGCCTGCCCTGGGTGATCATCGGCGGCGTGGCGCTGGGGTTCGCGGTCGGGGCGCTGGCGGGGGCCAAGGTGGCCACCCGCCTCCCGGGCGGCCGCCTGAAGCAGTTCTTCTCGGTGCTGCTGGTCGCCATGGCGCTGCTGGTGGCGCTGCGGGGCCGGTGAATCAGAGGAAGCCCAGCCGGGGGTAGGCGCTGCCGAGCAGGGTGTCCGTGGCCGTGGCCGCCTGGCCCAGCCAGCGCTCGAGCACCGTGGCGTAGAGACTCCGGAAGTCGGTGGTGTATTTCATGTTGCCGTTGGAGTCGAGGCTGGTGAGGTCGGGATAGCCGCCGTAGAGGCCACCCTTGACAGACTTCCCCACACAGAACGCGAGGCCCGCGGTGCCATGGTCCGTGCCGCCGTTGTTCTCCTGCACCCGCCGCCCGAACTCGCTGTAGGCCAGGATCATCACGCGGTCCTGGGCGAGGCCTGCGGTGGTGGTGATGGTGGCCAGGTCGTCGTAGAAGGCCTTGATGGAGCCGCCGAGGGCCCGCTGGAGGTTGGGGTGGTCCACGGCCTGGTTGCTGTGGGTATCCCAGCCGCTGAGGCGCGAGAAATAGACCTGGGCGGGCAGCCCCGCGGCGATCATCTGGGCAATGAGCTTGAGCTGGGAGCTGAGGCTGGTGCTGAGGGCCGCGCCGCTCAGCTTCAGCACGGGATAGGTCGCATCGCCCGGGTAGAGCACGGTGGGCGTGCGGGCCGTGAGGGTGCCGCCCGTCCCGAAGGCCGAGTTGTTCTGGGCGTCGAAGAAGAGCTTGCCGGCCTGGGCCGCCGCGAGGATCCCCGGGTCGGCACTGCTGGTCGAGAGGGCGGTGCCCCAGCCAGTCTCCAGGGTGGTCGCGTCGGGCACGGTGCTGGTACTGAGCAGGTAGGCGGGGTAGACGTAGCCGCCGGCGCTGGTGATCGACACAAAGCTGCGGGTGGCGCCCTTCAGCATCACGGGCAGGTCCGGGGTCACCGTGAGGCCCCGGAGGACATCTCCCGAGGGATTGAAGGCCGTGTCCGCGAAGCGCCCCAGCCAGCCGTTTCCGGCCGGAACGGCAGCGCCCTGCCCCCACAGATCGATGCAGGTGAAGTGGGAGAGGTTGGGGTTGGGCATGCCGATGCCCGGGATCCAGGCCACGTGCCCCAGGGCGTGGAGCGCGTCCATGCCCGTGAAGTCCTTGTTCAGGGCCATGCCGCTGCCGAGGTCCGTGAGCAGGGCCGGGTTCGTGATGCCGAGGGTGGCGCGCTTGGTCTGGTAGACGCCCAGGTTGGCGCCGGCATTGGGCGGCGTCACGTTGAGCCAGTCGTAGCCCCCGTCGATGTTCACGATGACGAGGATGGGCGAGGCGGAGGTCGGCGTGGGGGTCGGCGGGGTGCCGCCGCCCGGGCTGGAGCTGGACCCGCCACCGCCGCAGGCGTCGAGCCCGGCAAGCAGGGCTCCCGTGGCGCCCAGGGTCTGGATGAACTCGCGACGCGTGGTCATGGCGGCCTCCCTTAGTAGAGCTGGCCCGAAGGCGAGCAGAGGATGAGGAAGGCCAATTCCCGGGCCTTGGTCTGGGAGGCTGAGTCCCAGGTGAAGGTCGTGGGCCAGAGGGCCGCAAGCCAGGCGGCGGAGACGCTCGCCGGGATGGGCGCGGGCTGCAGGAGGGCCGCGAGCCGGTCATAGACGGCCTGGGCCGAGGCCGGGGCCGCGGGGAACCAGTCCGTGGTGACAGAGGTGGGGAAGAGCGGGTAGGTGGTTCCGTTGTAGGCGCGCGTCTCATTCAGGGCCAGGGCGGCTACCGCCTTGGCCCGATAGCGCATGGTGTTGCTGTTCAGCCAGGCCGTGTGCTCCTTCCAGCCGTTGGGGCCGGTGGGGTCCAGCAGCTTCATGCCCATCTGGTCGAAGGTGGTGGCACTGTTCGTCACCAGCCGCCAGGCGGGGTAGCCCTTGGGCGTCTGGGCGCTGCCCGCGGCCAGCGCAGGGCAGAGCATGCGGGTGGCCCGCACCAGCCAGGAGATGGGGCCTTCGACCAGGGCATACCGGCTGGCGGCACTGAAGAAGAACTGGGACTTGAGCAGGGTCTTCAGGATCACGCGGAGGTCGAAGGCGGCTCCCTGGATCAGGGCGGCCACGTCCGTCTGGTCCTGGGCGGTGTAGCTGGCGGTGACGAAGTGGGTGAGCAGGCGCCTGGCCAGGAACTGGGCGCAGTTGGAGCCCTTCATCGAGAGGATGCTGCGGATGGCGTTCTCGCCCTTCGCCCACCCGTTGGCGGTGGTGGTGACATCGAGGGTCTGCCCGAAGAGGCTGATGGTGCTGGTGGCGTGCTGGCTGGAGCTGACGGTGGCCGCGCCGCCCCACCAGAGCCGCGTGTCGGGCGCAATGGCGGTGCCATCGTAGACCTTGAACCGGGCGTCGGCCGCGAACTTCTGCCCCGGGTTCGCGGGGTTCTGGATGTAGTCGGCCTCGGCGAAGGTGTAGCTCCAGCCGCTGAGGGCCCGCGCCAGCTGGGTGATGTCGGCCTGGTTGTAGCCGTTGTCGGCGCCCAGGCTGTAGAGCTCCATCACCTCGCGGGCGTAGTTCTCGTTGGGGACGTTGGCGCCGGCGGCGTTGTTGAGCACGGAGTCCAGCCAGAGGGACATGGCCGGGTCCTTGCTGACGAGCACGAGGAGGTCGTCGAACCTCGCCAGACCCTGGCTCCGGAACAGCTGGATCTGCTTGAGCATCAGGGCGGTGTTGTTGACCTTGTGCCAGCCGGTGGCGAAGAGGTTGTGCCAGAAGAGCGCCAGGCGCTCCTCGAAGGCGTGGGGGTTGTGCTGCATCCGCCAGGCCAGCAGCGCCTGGGCGGTGTTCAGGTTGTTCCGCCAGGCCTCGGTGCCCTGGACCAGGAAGGCGTGGGGCGCGGCCACCGCCGCCACGTCCACGCTGCCGGCCACGGCCGTGTTGGCGCTGACCAGGGGCTCCAGGACCACGTCCGCGGTCGCCAGCGCCGCGTTGAAGGCCGCGGGGTCGTAGGCGGTGCCGGTGCCATCGATCCAGGCGTCGATGGCTGCGCCCGGCGCCTGGGCCTGGAGGACCGCCGCATCCGCGGGCGTGAGGCCGAAGCCCGCCCGCCGGGCGAAGTGCTGCACATCGGCAAGGGCCCAGCTGGTGATGGCGGTCAGGTCGGCCATGGCAGACTCCTAGTTGCTGGGGGCGCCAGCGTTGATCCAGGCGGTGAGGGTGTCCACGGACGGCTGGCAGAGGTTCGGCGCCGCCTGCGGCATGCGGGTGCCGTAGCCCGAGCCGCCCGGCTGGTCCTTGGTGACCTTCTCGAGGATCCAGGAATGGGCGGGGTCGCCCGGCTTCACCAGCACCCAGCCCTGCCCGGGCGGGGCGTTGGCCGGGACGACATTGACCAGCCGGGCATGGAGCTCGGCCGCAGTGCCCGAATATTGGACGTGTCCTGTGGGGGAGGTTCCGCCGTGGCAGCTGGTGGCTGCGGCGCCGCAGCTGCCCTGTAGGGCGGGGACGAGGTCCACCGCGAACGAGGGACTGGCCTTGGCCACCGGAATCGGGCAGGTGGTGGGTGTGGGTGTGGGGGCCGGGGTGGGCGAACTTGACCCACCGCCGCCACAGCCCAAGGGCAGGATCAGGAGGACCAGGGAAATCAACGGGCGCATGGGTCTCCTGAGTGCGTAGAACCAGAATGGACCTGCCGCGCGGCAGGTCAAGGTCGCGACAGGTAACTTGTTCGACCCAAGAGGGCTGCCCGCGGTTGAGAAACCATGCGTTATCCTCGTCCTGGAGGTTGCCGTGCCCCTGGATGCCCCGACCCCCCTCTACACGGGGGAGCGACTGCGAGACCTGATCCTCTGCTACGCGGGGCCCTGGGCCTTCGTGCCCTACATCCGGAACCGGGAGGACAGCGAGCTGCTCTGGCATGCGCGGCAGGGCGTGATCCTGGCCTTTGCCGAGTGCGTGGTGGGCCTGGCCATCGTCATCACCGGCCTCTTCCCCATCTTCGGCTGGGTCTTCCTGCGCTTCCTGCTGCCGCTCTGGCTGCTTTGGTGCCTCGGCATGTCGGTGACCAGCATCCTCCAGGCATCCAAGGGCAAGCGGCACCGGATTCCGGTCCTGCACCAGTTCGTCGAGTATCTCTGATCTTTGGCGGGTCGCGGAACAGGCGACTGAATGCCCCCTGCGGAGCGGGGACCCGCCGGGATCCGAATCAGCTAGGGGTGCTCTGGGCGTTCAGCACCAGCATGGCGTCGCCGTAGCTGAAGAACCGGTACTGCTCCCGCACGGCCTCGGCGTAGGCGGCCTGGGCCAGGTCGAGGCCCAGCAGCGCGGAGACCAGCACGAACAGGGTGCTCTCGGGCAGGTGGAAGTTGGTGAGCAGGTGGTCCGCGGTGAGCAGCCGATAGCCCGGGGTGATGAAGAGGCGGGTGGCGCCCTGGCGCGCCAGGGTGCTGCCATCCCAGGCGCCTTCGAGGGTGCGCAGGGACGTGGTGCCCACGCAGAGTACGGGACGGCTGCGGTCCCGCAGCACCGGCTCCAGGGCTGCGGCCGTGGCCTCGGGCACCTCGAAGCGCTCCTCGTGCATGGCGTGGTCCTCAAGGCGGTCCGCGGTCATGGGGCGGAAGGTGCCGAGGCCCACGTGCAGGCGCACGGGCTGCCAGCTGCAGCCCTGCGCCCGCAGCGTGGCGATGAGCTCCGGCGTGAAGTGCAGGCCCGCGGTGGGCGCCGCCACGGCCTCGCCCTCCCGGGCGGCGAAGACGGTCTGGTAGCGGGTCTCGTCCTCGGCCTCCGCCAGGTGGTCGATGTAGGGCGGCAGGGGCAGGCGGCCGATGCGGTCGATCTCGTCCCAGTCGAGGCCATGGCCGGACTCGACCTGGACCACGCGGAGGCCCTCGGGCAGGGTATCCAGCACCGTGAGCCGGGCCAGATCCGCGCCGCTGACCGGATCCACCACGGTGGCTGCGGCTCCCGGCTTCAGGCGCGCCCCGGGCTTCACCAGAGCCTCGAAGCGGCCCGTGCCCAGGCTCCGCAGCAGCAGGGCTTCCCCGGCCCCGCCCCCGGCCCGCCGCAGAAAGAGGCGGGCGTGGCGGACGCGGACATCGTTGGGTACGCAGAGGCTGCCGGCGGGGATCAGGCCGGGCAGGTCGCGGATGGTGCGGTGGGACCAGGCGCCGGTCCGCGCGTCCACCACCAGCAGGCGGGCACCATCCCGGTCCGGCGCGGGATGCTGCGCGATGAGTTCCGGCGGCAGGTCGAAGTGGAAGTCGGAACGTCTCATCGAGCGGGGATCATCCTTCGGCGAACTGCAGCTTGTGCAGCCGGGCGTACTCGCCCTGACGGGCCAGCAGGTCCTCGTGGGTGCCGACCTCGACGATGCGACCCTGCTTCATGGCGCAGATGCGGGTGGCGCGCTGGATGGTGCTGAGGCGGTGGGCAATGACCAGGGTGGTGCGGTTCTGCATGAGGGTCTCGAGGGCATCCTGGACCGCCCGCTCGCTCTCCGTGTCCAGGGCGCTGGTGGCCTCGTCCAGGATGAGGATGGGCGGGTCCTGGAGCAGGGCGCGGGCGATCGCCAGGCGCTGGCGCTGGCCGCCGCTGAGGCTGGAGCCGGTCTCGGCCAGGGGCGTGTCGTAGCCCTTGGGCAGCGCCATGATGAAGTCGTGGGCGTGGGCCTGCTTTGCGGCGGCGACCACGGCCTCGCGGCTGGCCTGCAGGCCGTAGGCGATGTTGTCGTGCACCGTGTCCATGAAGAGCAGGGTCTCCTGGGTGACGATGCCGATGGTCTTCCGAAGCTCGCGGGGATTGAAGTCCCGGAGGTCGATGCCGTCCAGGGTGATGCGCCCGGCGGTGGGATCGAAGAAGCGGGGCACCAAGTTCACCAGCGTGGTCTTGCCACCCCCGCTGCCGCCCACCAGGGCCACGGTCTCCCCAGCACGCACATCCAGGTCGATGCCACTGAGGACCGCGTGCTTGCCGTCGTAGGTGAACGAAACACCCTCGAAGCGCAGCAGGCCGGGCCGGGCGGGCACGGGTGTGGGATTCGGATTCTCGGGCAGCTCGGGGTGCCGGTCCAGCATGGTGTAGACGCGGTCCAGGCTGGCGGAGGCCACCTGGATCTCGTTGTTCAGCTTGGTGAGGCGTCGGAGCGGGTCATAGAGGGCGTAGATGCCCAGGATGTAGGCGAGGAAGTTCTCGGTGGTCAGGGTGCCGGACTTGAAGCGCCCCGAGGCGTAGGCGGCGAGGCTCGCGAGCAGCAGGCCACCCACCAGCTCCATGATCGGCGTGGACAGGGCCGAGGCCCGGGCGCTCTTCATGCCGAGGCGGTAGAGCTCCTGGTTCTGCACCTGGAAGCGGCCCACCTCGTAGGACTCCCGGGCGAAGGCCTGGACCACGCGGATGTTGCTGAAGACCTCCTTGAGGCGCTGGAGCAGGCGGCTGGAGGCCTCCTGGTTCCGGTGGTTCACGCTGCGGATGCGCTGGCTCAGCCGCTTCACCGGGTAGACCACCAGGGGGCCGGCCAGGAACAGGGTGAGGCTCAGCTGCCAGTCCATGTAGAGCACCGTGGCCAACATGGTGACCGCCACGCAGACTTCTCGTACGGCCTCGGCCAGCTGGTTGCTGGCGATGCCCTGCACGGCGCCCACGTCGCTGATGCTGCGGGTGATCAGCTCGCCCACTGGGTGTTTCTGGAAGAAGGCGGGCTCCTGGGCGAGGAAGTGGGCGAAGAGTCGCTCGCGGAGGGCCTGGGTGGCGCGGATGCCGCTGCGCACCATGAGTAGGGTGCCGGAGTAGGTGAACAGCCCCTTCAGGGTGAAGAGGGACACGAGCACCAGGGGCACCAGCAGGCCGCTGCTGCGCAGGACCGAGGCCTCGGGCAGGCGGGAGAGGGCCCAGGCGCGCAGGTGCTCCAGCTGGACGAAGAGGCCGTGCTGTCCGGCGGGCAGGACGTGGACCTTGCCGTCATCGAAGACGAACTTGATGGAGGCGATCAGTGCCCCCTGGCACAACCCGGCCATGAGCAGCAAGAGCGAGGCCCCCGCGATGGTGGGCGCGTGGGTGCGGAGGTGGTCTCGGAAGAAGCGCAGGAGTCTCGACATGTCTGACTCCAGCTTAGGGCTTCTTCGCGGCTCGCGGCTATTCGACCGTCACCGTCACGGTGCTCTTGGTGTCGTCCAGGCTGAACAGCTCGGTCCCCTTGGGGGCGTTCAGCGCCTGGTCCATGATCCGGTCCAGGTCGACGCCCTTGCCCTTGGCCTGGCGCAGCTGCTCGTCCGAGAGGTAGCCGCCCACGGCCCTGGCGAGGCCCAGGGCCAGGCGCACCGTGAGGACGTCGGGCTTGCTCCGCTCCTTGATGCGCACCACCAGGAAGCGGCCCTGGGCGGGGCCGGCGGCCTGGGGCTGGGCGCCCATGCCGAGAAGGGCCAGGCGGCAGGCCTCGGAGGAGAGGTTGGCGCTCAGCCCCGCCTGCAGCACCGGCACGGCGCGGCTGTCCCGGCGCTTGGCGAGCTGCAGGGCCGCGGCGATGCGGACCTCTTCGCGCTCGTCCGCGAGGGCGCTGACCAGCCCCGGGGTCGCGGCGGGGTTGTCCCACTGGCGGATGCCCCAGCACCGCACGCGGTTCAGGCGGGCCTCCTTGCCGAGCAGGCGCTGGTCGGGGTGCCGGGCCAGGAACTCCGTGTAGGCATCGATGGCCTCGTCCCAGCGCCGGTCCTGCTCCAGGCTGGCGGCCAGCCAGTAGCGCACGTCGGCGGCCCTGGTGGTGGCGGGGAACTCTCGGAGCAGGGTGCGGTAGGCCTGGGCCGCCTCGTACCAGCGCTGGGCATAGCGCAGGTCGCGGCCCTGCTGGAACAGCTGCTCCGCCTGGTGCTCGGGGGCGGCGACGAGTACGGGCTCCGGCGCAGCGACCTCGACCAGGGCCGGCACCGCCAGCAGGAAGACTGGCATCATGCGCCGTCTCCCCGGAGGCGGCGTTCCATGCGCTCGGACTCGGTCTCGAGGTTGTGGGCCGCGGCCCACTGGCGCAGGGCCTGGGCCCGCTCTACGGGCAGGCAGTTGTCTTCGAAAGCGACCTCGGAGAGCCAGGCGTGGAGGCTGGCGCGGATCACCTCCGCCTCCTGGAGGGGGGCGCCCTGGGCGGCGAGCTGGTGGCTGGCCTCGAGCAGCGCCACGGCCATCTCGCGCTCCTGGCGGCGGTCCTCCTCGCCCTTCAGGCACAGGTTGGGGTTCTGCTCGAAGTCCTGGAGGAGGGTGGTGCTCTGCTGGAAGAAGGCGATCCAGGCGCGGTCCTGGGTTCGCTTCTGGGCCAGGGATTCGAGGCGGGCGGTGTCCCGGGCCAGGGTCCGGATGGACTGGATCCGCTGGACCGTGAAGGCGGCGGGGATGAGGGCCACCAGCAGGACGGCGGCGGCGGCCAGGCTCCAGGAGCGCGTCCAGCGGGCCCGGGGGACCGGCGCCAGCTCGGCGGCCAGCTCGGGCCCGTGGCTGGTCAGCGCCAGGTGGAGCTCCAGCAGGTTTGCCAGCTCCGCCTGGGCTGCGGGGTCCTCGGGCCAGAGCTCGGGCTGCTCGAGGAGCTCGAAGAGCCGGGCCTCATCCAGGGGGCTGGAGTCGGAGCGCTGGGGGTCGAGGGGGGCGGTCATGGCTGGGGTCCAAGGTTCTTGCGGAGTTTCTGGAGGCTCTGGAACAGGGTGGCTTTCACGGTCCCCTCGGCGCACCCGAGCTCCTGGGCGATCTTTTTCACGGGGTGTTCGTGCACGTAGTAGGCGGTCACCATGGCCCGCTGGCGGGGGGTCAGGCCCTCCAGGGCTCCGCGCAGGGCCTGTAGTCGCCGACTTTGGTCCACGGATTCCCAGGGTGAAGCCTGGTGGGGATCGGGTGCGTCAAAGGTCTCGGGAGGGGATACCTCTCGACCTCTTCTACGCAGGTGGTCCGTCGCCGCATTAGCCGCCAATGTAAAAAGCCAGGCAGCCACCGGTCGACCCTCTTCAAACCGTTGACAATGCTGGAGGCACTTAAGAAAAACCTCCTGGGCCAGCTCCTGCACGACCCCGGCCTCGCCCTGGAGCCGCCGGTGCAGGAAGGCGAACAGGGGGCGCTCGAACCGGGCCATGAGGTGGGCGAGGGCCTCCTCCCGGCCGGCCTTCAGCTGGGCCATCCAGTATTCGGGGGTCGGCTCCTCCGGCGCGGTGAAGCCGCCGCCCGGGGAGAGGGAGAGCGCCGCACTCATGCCTTGGGGCCCCGGCTCAGGGTCGGGAACGTGAGCCCGGACTGGCCCAGCTTCTCCATCACCAGCTTGAGCTGTTCGGCCGTGAGGCTGCAGCGCAGGCCCACCCGCCGCTTCTCTTGCAGCAGCTCCGGGGTCGAGCCGGGCGTGGACTGCACGGCGTTGGCGGCGGCCACCAGACGCTGGAGCCACGGTGTCACCTGGTTGATGCCCTCGGGGGTGCCCGCCAGGGCCAGCTCGAAGTGCAGGGGCTGGCCCGGCTCGGTCGCCGGGGTGATGCCCCAGAAGAGGGCCTTCACCCCCTGGGGCAGGTCCTTCATGACACTGCCTTCGAGGTTCTGGCGCAGGGTTCCCAGCAGGGCCTCGGGCTGGATGAAGCCCTGGAAGGGTGCGCGGGGGCTGATCCACTCCGCCGCCAGCGCCGCGTCCGGCTGGGAGCTGAGGTCTTCCTTGGCGGCCATGCGGGTCAGGGACTCCAAGGCGCCGATCCAGATCTGGCCCTTCTCGTCGCTGGCGGCCCGGATGTGGGCCTTGGTGCCCTGGGTCTCGAAGTCGAGGATGACGTGCAGGGGCCAGTCCCGGCCCTGGAGGCGGAGGCTACCCTCCTGGGGGAAGGACTCGGATAGGGCGGCCACCAAGGCGGCGGGATCCTTGAATTGGTTGAGCTGGATCACGACGTGCTCAAGTCCCTTCTGGATACTCCTCTCTCCCGGCTGGGGCGCTCCGACGACATGGAAGGTCACCCGGCCCGTCTCGGTGCGGGGGTTGATATGCGCCTTCTGCAGGAAGAGTTCCAGCGCCCGCTCGACCATGGGGTCGCGGGTGAGGAGACCCTGGACCTCCTTGTGGGTCAGGACCCAGCCGGCCTCGCCGCTGAAGGCGAGGACGCTGTCGGCAGGCGCGGACTGCACCCATCCCGGCACCCGCGCCTTGGGTCGGCAGGAGCTGGCGAAGGGCAGGCAGACCAGAGCCACCGCGGCGGGGATCAGCATGACTGCGGGGGGTCGCATGGGGGCTCCTGGAGGGGCTACGCAGGGGCGGACTATATGTTTATTCCCATCAACCCATGGCCCGGAGGGCGGCGGGCAGGTGGGGGCTGCGCAGGATCTGCTGCTGTTCCGCCTCGGAGAGCAGGCCCCAGATCCGGAGGGCTGATTCCCGGGGGGTCTTGGGGTTCAGCAGCAGCTCGGACATGATCGCGGCGTGGGCCATGAGCACCGGGTGCCCCGCGAGCTGGCCGAGCACGCTGCGCGGGGTGAGCTTGTTCCGCGCCAGGCGCAGCAGGATGCCCGGATCCAGCTGACGGTCGGCCACCATCCGGAGGAGGGTCTCCTCGTCCTGCAGCACCTCCTGGGGCAGGTGGCGCATGAGCTCCCCGCCGGAGGTGCGCAGGGCCGTGATGCGGTCGGCCACGGACATGGCCTGGTAGAGCGAGCGGAGCGTCTCGAGGGCCCGCCGCTTGACCTCCAGGTGCAGCACCCGGGGATCCCGCAGGACCTCGATGATGGCCTTGCTGCCGGCCAGCCGACCGAGGAGGCGGAGGGCCGAGGCTTCGGCGAGGCCGGGGTGGTGGACCAGGGCCTCGGCCACCAGGGGATCCTCGGACCAGGCCTGGTGCGCAGCCACGACTTCAGCGCGCTCCCGGGAGAAGGCCGGGAGGGTGGAGGCCAGCAGCCGCGGCGTCAGGGCCGGGTTCTCCAGGGCGAGCCGGAAGACCTGGGGATCGGGGTCCTTCAGCACCTGGCTGATCTGCTCTTCCTGGGTGGCCTGGGTGGCGAGGAAGACGCGCTCCTCCAGCGTGGCCCAGCGGCCCTCTTCACCCCGCTCGGGCAGCGCGGAGGCAAGGCCCGAGCGCTGCCGCTGGAGGCGGTCGTAGAAGTACTTCACGATGCGGAGGAGGTGCGGTGCGTGGCGCTTCGCCCAGAAGGTGATGAACTGGTATTCGCCCTCATCCAGCTGGGTGAACAGGCTCACGATCCGCCGGAGGCTGGAAGGATCCTTGGCGCCCAACTCCAGGACCGCCACCAGGTGCTGGGAGAGGGCCGCCCGTCGGCTCAGGTCGCCCGGACAGCCAGGGGCTTCCAGGATGTGCTGTCGCACGGGGTCCCGGAAGTACCAGCGGGCCTCGGCGTAGATCTCCTCGAAGAAGGCCGCCTCGTCAGACTGGGCCAGGGCCTGGCAGATCAGGTCCTCGGACACCAGCGGGTTCTGGAGCGCCGCCTGGCGGAGCTCTGTGTCTGCGTCCACCAGGAAGGTGAGCAGCTCATCGGGCTGAGCCGTCTGCCGCGCCTGGTCGAGCCGCCGGGGGCGGTCGAGTTCCCTGGCCATCAGCTGGTCCGGCAGAGGGGCTGGCAGGGCCGCCAGGGCCGCCCAGTCAGGAGACTCGGATGGCAGCGCCGGCAGCTCCTGGGTGGTCCCCGTGGCGGTGACGGTCTTGGCCAGCTGCTTGGCGAGGAGCTTGGCGACGGGCTTCAGGCCGGCGTTGAGCTGGGAGTAGAGGGTCTTCACCGACTCGGCGCGCTCGGCCTTTTCCTCGGCGGGAGCCTTGTCCATCTCCCGCATCTGGTCGAAGAGGGACACGACCATTTCCAGGTCGCGGCGGATCGCTTCGGGGGTGGCCTCATTCTCGGCCACACCCAGGAGGATGGGCCAGTGCGCCAGCCAGTGGGGGGTGCGGGCCATGACCGTGAGCAGCCGGGGCGAGGCCAGGGTGCGCGCCAGCCCTTCGAGCATGTGGATCTGGCTTTCGGAGGGGAGCTGCGAGCGCACCAGGGCCAGGTGCCTGAAGTGGACCCTCTCTGACTCGCCAAGGGACTCCAGGAACTCGGATTCCCGTGTGCTCACGGCCCCTCCCGGATCAGGCGCAGGTGGCCTGGAGGAAGGCGAGGAGCCGGGGATCCTGCCGGAACAGCACCGCATCCACCAGCCCGCCCTTGAGGCTTGGGTGGGTGGCCAGCGTGTCCAGGTGGGCGGGAAGGGTGAGGCTGCCGCCCATGATCAGGGGTAGGCTTGTCGCAGCAGCCAGCTCGTCCGCGGTCTGGAAGTCCGGCAGCGCGTCGGCATCTTCGGGAAGATCCACGAAGAGCAGGCGGCGGAAGCCGTAGGCCTTGGCCCGCTGGGCCAGCTCCAGGGCGCTCATGGGGGTGGTGTCCACCCAGCCGGAGCGATGGACCTTGCCTCCCCGGGCGTCGATGGCGGCGACCAGGTTGTTCTGGAACCGGGCCATGAGCTGCTCGGAGACCATGGGGGACTTGTGGAGGATGGTGCCGGCCACCAGCCAGCTGGCGCCGAGGTCGAGGAAGAACTGGGCCTGATCGGAGCTGCGGATGCCGCCCGCGACCTGGAGGCAGACCTTCCGGTCCCGCGTCCGGCAGCGCTTGAGGACCTGGCCGATGATGTCGCGGTTGTTGCCCTTGCCCAGGGCCGCATCGACATCCACCAGCGCCAGACGGCTGGCGCCCTCGTCGATGAGCCGGTCAGCCAGCTCCTGCGGACTCTCCATGCAGGACGCTGCCGCCCTGGCGGTGGAGACGACACGGCCGTTCTGGAGGTTCAAGGTAGGGTAGATCTTCAAGCGCTCACCTTGGGCGACAGGCCAATGGGAGTGTAACGCATCAGGAGGGGGACCGCGCCGCGATCAAGTCCAGCAGCTTTCGGGCGGCGTCGCTTTCGGCCCGCTTGCGGGTCAGCCCCTCGGCCTCGGCCGCGAGCTCCCCGATGGAGGCCCGCATGGTGAAGCGGGGTGCGTGGCCGGGTCCAGCCTGCCCCGCCTGCACATAGACCGGTGCGGCGAGGCCGAGCCGGGCGGCGGTTTCCTGGAGGTGGGTCTTGGGGTCCCGCTGGGTCAGGGTGTCCGCCCTGGAGGCCCGGACGCCATCCAGGAAGCGCGCCTCGACCAGCATTTTGACGGTGGTATCGGCATCTGCACCTGCGGCATGGGCATCGAGGTAGATGGCCGCGAGCAGAGCCTCCAGGGCGTCTGCCAGGGGCTTGGAACCCATGGCTGGGGCCTTGCGCGGGTGGGAAGCGCTCAGGAGCTTGTCCAGGCCCAGGTCCAGGGCCCAGGCCGAAAGTGACTCGGTGCAGACCAGCAGGCCCCGGAGCTTGCTCATGGGGCCCTCCTGCCAGTCCGGGTGGGCTTCGAAGAGGATCCGGGCCATGGTGAAGTTGAGCAGGGCGTCCCCGAGGAACTCCATGCGCTGGTTGTCCTGCCCCTTGGTGGCCGAGGCATGGGTCAGCGCCTCCACCAGGAAGGCGCGGTTGGAGAAGGTGTAGGCCAGGCGGGTCTCGAGAGCGTCCGGGCCGCTGGTCTGCCTGGCGCGCATCAGTCCCCGAGGTCGGAAGGCAGCTTCCCGCTGAGCCGGGCCTGATTGAGCACGGACCTGAAGCGGGCGTTGCGGGAGGCCATCTGGGACAGGATCCCCAGGCGGCGGGCCTGGTGGAGTTCCTGGTTGAACTCGGCCTGGCGGCCCTGGTCATAGAGGACCACCGCCAGCCAGGCGTGGGCGTTGATGTTGGTGGGGTCAGCCTTCAGGGCCTGGCGGAACCCGTGGATGGCCTTTTCGGGCTGGCTGTCCGCCAGCTGGATGGCCTCACTGAGGGAGACATTGCCGAGGTTGAGGCGCTCGTGGACCTCCAGCTTGTTGAGCTTTTCCGGCTGATAGAGCTCCGGCTGCTCGATGGCCTTGGTCCCTGGGGCGGGCTTCGGCCTCGCGGACGCCGGTTCAGGCCGGAGTTCGGGAATGGGCTCCATCTTCACTGCCACGGGGGGATCCACCATGGTGGGGCCCGGCGGCACCGGCGCGGGGACGGGCGAGGTCCCCGGGTTCCGGGGAGCGGGGACCGTGCCCTGCTGGGGGGCAGACGTGGAGGCCGGTATGGGCTCGGGGCTGGCCGGGGCTCCGGGGAGCGGCGCCCGGTCCCGGAGCATCCACCAGGAGCCGGCACCGCCGCCGACAAGCAGCAGAGCGGCCAGGCCCACCCACAGACCCTTGTTGCCAGAGCCGGGGGCTGTGGCGGGGCGTGGGGCAACTTCGACGGGGGGTGGTGCGGGAACCTGCGGGGTGGCCGCGGACGTGGGTGGGGGCGCGGTCTGCAGGGTGGGGGCTGAGGCCTGCAGGCGGGCCGTTGCGTCTTCGATTTGGCCCATCCAGGAGGGATCCTTGGCCGCACGGAGCGCCTTGGCGAGGTCTTCTGCCGTCTGGAAGCGCTCATCCGGGTTCTTGCAGAGGGAGCGGTCCAGCACGGACCGGATCGCCGGGCTGATGCCGTGCAGCTGCTCGAGGTCGATGGGGTCTGGCGGCTCGTTCACAATCTTGTAGAGCACCGTGGGGGTCGTGTCGCCCGAGAAGGGCTTCCGGCCGCTCAGACCCTCGTAGAGCATCACGCCTACGGCGAAGAGGTCACTGCGGGGGTCGGGCTTGCCTGTGCGGATGTATTCGGGCGCCATGTAGCTCACGGTGCCCATCACCATGCCCGTGGCGGTCATGTCCGAGTTGCTGATCTTCGCGACGCCGAAGTCCATGACCTTGGCGTGGAGGCGTTTTCCATCCTGCTGCACCCGCACGTTGGTGGGCTTGATGTCCCGGTGCACGATGTGCTGCCGGTGGGCGAAACCCAGCCCGTCGCAGACCTGGGCCAGCACTTCCAGGATCTCCGAGCGGGTGAGGGACTGCTCCCGGAGCAGGTCCTCGAGGTCATGCCCCTTCACGAACTCCATGGCGATGTAGAGGACGCCCTGGTCCTCGCCGAACTCGTAGATGGTCACGAGATTGGGGTGGTTCAGCACCCCTGCGGCACGGGCCTCCCGGGCGAAGCGTTCCTTGGCATCACCGCCCTGGGCCGCAGCGGGAAGAATGGTCTTGATGGCCACCTCGCGTCCGATGGAAGGGTCGATGCCGAGGTAGACCTCCCCCATGGCGCCGTTGCCGAGCACCCGCCTGATTTCGAATTTTCCAAGCTTCTCGAACATCGAAGCCCTCTCTGGGCGGTGGCAAGGACAGGGAGACAGCATAGGTCCAGACGCCTCTGGGACCAAGATGATTGGATTATCCCGACAAGAGAATCGGCTGCCTGGGTCTGGCATCCTGGCCTGGAACGTGCAAACTAGGTAGCACTCCCGGAGCCTAAGTGCCCGAAGTCCGTCCGCGCCATTTCCTGCCGGCCCTAATGGGGTCCCTCCTCCAGCAGCAGGCGGCGGGGGAGCTGGTGCTGGAGCAGAATGATGGAACTCGGCGGCTCCACTGGAGGAACGGTCGGCTGCACCACCTGCGCAGTGATGCGGTGGGCGAGCAGTTCGGGAACTTCCTGATCCGCCGGGGCGTGCTGGACATGGCCTCCCTGAAGGAGCTGCTGGCCGATGGCGAGGGCTCGCGGGTCGGGGATCGCGTCGTGCAGTGGGGCCTCCTGACGACCACCGAGCGGGACGAACAGCTCCACGAGCTGCTGGGCTCGGTCCTCCTCCATGCCATGGAGCACCCGATCCTCCACATGACCTGGCTGCCGGCCGCCCCCGGCGAAGGGATCGCCATGGAGCACCAGTTCCAGCTGAATCACCGTCGGCTGGTCTGGGACACCTTCCAGAGCGCGCAGATCGACCGGGAGCTGATCGAGATGTTCCGCAGCGAGCCCGACTGGCGCTGGCAGGCCTGCCCCGATCTCCTGGAGTCGCTGAGCGATCTGCCCCTCACGCCCTCTCTCGCCTACGCTCTGACCCTGTTTGGCACGGAGCCCCTGGGCTGCAACACCATCGCGGCCCTGGCGGGCCTGCCCCAGGAGGAGGCCGCCCGGCTGGTGGCCACTCTCTGGGCCTTGGGCGGGCTCAGCCTGGTGAGTGGCGCCCTGCCCCTCGTGCCCCGAGAGCCGCCGGCGTCGCCGCCGCCCGCTGTGATCGAACCGCCACCCGTGCTCATCCCACCGCCTGTGCCCGTGCCCGAGGTGGAGGCAGAGGACGAGCTCGAGCCGGAGCCTGAGTTCCTGGTCGATCCCGAGCCGGAACCGGAGCCGCTGCTGCTGGCTCAGGAAGATCTGCTGCCCCCCGCGCCGGCCCTGGCGTTCCCGCCCCTGGCTCTGGAGGCGCTGGTGCCCCAGCCGACACCACCGTCCGTGGAGGAAGGGTCCATGACCCCCCATGAGCGTGCCCGCCGACTGCTCGTCAAGGCCAAGTCCTATGTGATGCAAGAGCGCACCAGCGAGGCCATCCGGGCCCTGGAGCAGGCGATCAAGCTGGATGGAGAGTCCCCGGCGGCGTTCGAGTCCTGGCTGCTGCTCGGGCGCCTGCGCATCAGCAACCCGGCCTGGTCCACCCGCGCCATCGAGGCCCTCCAGGTGGCCTCCCGCCTCAACCCCCGCTCCGCAGAGCCCTGGGCCCTCATGGGCGACCTCTACCACCGCAAGGGCTTCCGGGCCAACGCCCAGGGCTGCATTCGCCGGGCACTGGAGCTCGATCCCTCGGTGGCGGTACCCGCCGGCTGGTCCCGGCCGGAGCCTGCCGAGCCCGCTGCCCGCGAGGGTAAGGGCGGCCTGATGGGCAAGCTCCGGGGCATGTTCGGTCGGGAAAAGGAATAGCCCATCGGAGGCATGGACACGAGGCCGATCATGCCGTCGCGAAAGTTGCCCTGAGGCCGCGGTGCAAGGTTCAGGCGGTTCCGAAGAGCCGGTCCCCCGCGTCGCCGAGACCGGGCAGGATGTAGCCCTTCTCGTTGAGCTGGCGGTCGATGGCACCCACGACGATGGTCAAGTCCGGGTGGTCCTTCTGCAGCCGCTCGATGCCCTCGGGCGCGGCCAGGACGCACACCAGTGTGAGCGTGATCGCACCGGCTGACTTCAGCTGTCGGACGGCTTCCGAGGCGCTTCCCCCTGTGGCGAGCATGGGGTCGAGCACGAAGACGGGACGCGCTTCCAGGAGCGGCGGAAAGTTTCGGTAGTAGGGCACGGGCACCAGCGAGTCGTGGTCCCGGTAGAGTCCGAGGTGCCCGACCTTCGCCGTCGGCAGAAGTTTGAGGAAGGATGGGAGCAGGCCGAGTCCGGCCCGGAGAACGGGCACCAGCACGGGATCCAGCGGCTTGAGTCGGCGCGTGCCTGTGCGCTCGAGCGGCGTCTCCACGACCACGGAATCCGTCGGCAGATCGCGGGTTGCTTCCACGGCGAGCAGCAGTCCAACTTCCTCCGTGAGCGCGCGGAACAAGCTCCCGGGCGTTTTCCGGTCGCGGATGAGCGAGAGCTTGTGGTGGACGAGAGGGTGGTCGAGCAGGTGGACCGTCATGGGGTACCTCGGCATCGGATTCATCAAGTGTCGCGCACTGCGGGGTCTCGAACAGCGGAAAAGAATGAGCACTCGGCGAGGCGGTAGCGTCAAAAAAAATGAAGATTTTTTGTTTTTTGCTGTTGACCTCATCCAGATCGCTGGTTTCATGTTGAATCAGAGGGATATTGGCCAACCATCTTCCGCATAGGGCCAGCAGTGAGGTATCTGAGATTTGGAGCGTGGTAAATGCTAAAGAAAGTCGCCATCTTTAAGGCCCTTGATGTGGAAATCAAGAAGCAGAGGGGCCCCGTGGCGGTAAAGGACGGTTACAAGGGCCACCACTCCCTGAAAGAAGAGCTCAGCCAGCCTGGAATCACCATCTTGGGTGAAGTCGCCGGGGGGGATCCGGGTCGCGGGCAGGTCCGGGAAGCCTACAAGGCGTCCACTCACGCGAAGAGCCTGGCCGAAAACGGTGCCCGGGCCCTGTCGGTCGCCACAGACAAATTCCTCTATTACGGCGACGACAAACACCTCTCCGAAGTGCGTGCCCAGGTGAAGCTGCCCCTGATCCGCCGCGAGTTCATCTTTGAGGAATACCAGGTCGAGGAGAGCAAGATCCTCGGCGCCGATGCCATCTACCTGATGCCGGCGCTGCTCTCCCAGGACCGCCTGCAGACCCTCCTGAAATTTGCCACCAGCAAGGGGCTAGACGTCGTGGTGGAGGCCACCTCCGAAGCCGAGCTGCAGCGCGCCCTCGAGGCGGGGGCCGACATCATCTGTGCCGTGGGCCGCAACCTGGACACCTGGGAGGCGTCCTGGGACCAGGCCATCGCGCTCGTCAAGAAAGTGCCCAAGAGCTGCCTGAAAATGATCGAGGGCGGCATCCAGCGTCTGGAGCAGATCAAGCAGGCGGAGGCCCTCGGCCTTCACGGCCTTTTGATCGGCGACGCCCTCCTCGATGACTACTATCCCGGCAAGCGCCTGGCCCAGATCCTGGCCGGCGTGGAGCCCCCGAAAAAAGCCGCGAAGCCCAAGGGCAAGACCGGCTCTGCCGCAGACGCGGCGCAAGCCCCCACGGCCGTTCCGGCGGCCAAGGAACGCATATCCACCCCGCGGAAAGAGCCGGTCCAACCTGGCGCGAAAGATGCCAAGGGCAAGCCGTCTTCCCGCACGACCCCTTCCAACCCCGCCCAAAAGGGCGTAAAGGAGCCACCCATGGCCGAAACCCCCCTCCTCCCTCCTCCCGCTGAAGCTCCGAAGCCAGCGAAGAAGGCCGCCCCCAAGAAGCCAGCCGCCAAGAAGGCCGCCCCCAAGAAGGCTGCCGCCAAGAAGCCGGCTGTGAAGAAGGCCGTGAAGAAGGCCGCGCCGAAGAAGGCCGCCGCCAAGAAGCCGGCTGTGAAGAAGGCCGTGAAGAAGGCCGCCCCCAAAAAGGCCGCCGTGAAGAAGGCCGCCCCCAAGAAGGCCGCCGCCAAGAAGCCGGCCGTGAAGAAGGCTGTCGTGAAGAAGGCCGCGCCGAAGAAGGCCGCCGCCAAGAAGCCGGCCGTGAAGAAGGCCGCGCCGAAGAAGGCCGTTGCCAAGAAGGCCGCGCCGAAGAAGGCCGTTGCCAAGAAGGCCGTTGCCAAGAAGGCCGCCCCCAAGAAGGCCGCCGCCAAGAAGCCCGCCGTGAAGAAGGCCGCCCCCAAGAAGGCCGCCAAGAAGTAGGCCCTACCGGCACGCACAACCTGGCTATCATTCAGAGAGGCGCGCTGGCGCGCCTCTCTGAGCCGGGTGATCCCATGAACATCATCGACCGTGTCTCCGCCCTCGAAGTGCTCGACAGCCGTGGGAACCCCACTGTGCTGGCGCGGGTGCAACTTTCCGATGGGACGGCCGGTCAGGCCATTGTCCCTTCCGGTGCCTCCACCGGGAGCCGCGAGGCCCTCGAGCGCCGCGATGGCGACAAGAAGCGCTACCTGGGCAAGGGTGTCCAGGGCGCCGTGGACGCCATCAATATCGAGCTGTCGGCAGCCCTGCAGGGGATGGACCCCTTCCAACAGGCCGAGCTGGACGAGCTGATGTGCGACCTGGACGGCACTGAGAATAAGGGCCGCCTGGGCGCCAACGCCATCCTGGGCGTGTCCATGGCCCTGGCCGATGCCTCCGCCAAGGCGGTCCGCATGCCCCTGTACCGCTACCTGGGTGGGGCCTCGGCCCGCCTGCTGCCGGTACCCATGATGAACATCCTCAACGGCGGTGCCCACGCGGACAACAACGTGGACATCCAGGAGTTCATGGTGCTGCCTGTAGGCGCCCCCAGCTTCAAGGAGGCCCTCCGGTGGGGGGCTGAGGTCTACCATGCCCTGAAGGGCGTCCTGAAGGCCCGCAAGCTGGCAACGGGCGTGGGGGACGAAGGAGGCTTTGCCCCGAACCTGGGCTCCAACGAGGAGGCCCTCGAGCTCATCGGAGAGGCCATCAAGAAGGCGGGCTACAAGCTCGGGAAGGATGTCTTCCTGGGCCTGGACTGCGCCGCCAGTGAATTCCACAACGGCAAGGCCTACACCCTGGATGGCGGCACCAAGACCCCTGCCCAGCTGGTTGAGTATTATTCGGGCCTCGTGGCCCGGCACCCGGTCATCTCTATTGAGGATGGCTTTGCCGAGGGCGACTGGAAGGGCTGGAAGGCCCAGACCGTGGCCATGAGCGCCAAGACGCAGCTGGTGGGCGACGACCTCTTCGTGACCAACCCGGCCATCCTGGCCAAGGGCATCAAGGAAGGCGTTGCCAATGCCATCCTGATCAAGCTGAACCAGATCGGCACCGTCACCGAGACCCTCCGGGCCGTGGACATGGCCCACAAGGCGGGCTACCGGGCCATCATCAGCCACCGCAGCGGTGAGACCGAGGACACCTTCATCGCCGACCTGGCCGTGGCCACCGGCGCGGGCCAGATCAAGACCGGCGCCCCCTGCCGCACGGACCGGGTCGCCAAGTACAACCGCCTGCTCCAGATCGAATGGGAGCTGGGCGCCGCGGCCCGCTATGCCGGCCGTGAGGCCTTCGGAACCTGCCTCTCATAGGAGACTTCCCGGCATGAACGCCAACTGGCTCCTGAAGTCCTCCACCCTGTGGGGCGTCCTCGGAGTCTCGGGATTCCTGTCACTCATGGCGATGTTCTTCTCCCAGGGGGGCATCCCCGAGCTGAACCGGCGGGAGGCCGAGCTGGCCTCGGCCCGGGCCCGTCTGGTGGAGCTCAACCACCGCAACCGCGAGCTGCTGGATGAGGTCCAGCGGCTCGCGGCGAAGGACCCCGAACTGATGGAGGCGCTGGCCCGCCGGCAGGGTTATGCCCGCAAGGGGGAGACCGTCTACACCTTCCGGAATCGCGAGCGCTAGCTTGGATCTCTGGCTGGCGGCCGCGTCGGGGAATCGTTTCGGCTACCTCTGGGCGGAAGAGGGTAAAGATTGCCCTGGAGCAAGCTACGCTCGAGCGCTGTGCCCAAAGGGGACGGGATTCGGTTTAGATGGCCTTTTTTTGATGCAAACACCCGGAACAGGGTCCTGGACCTTGGACCACTGGGATGCCGATGGTTCCAAGTCCTTTTGTTCCAACGGAAGCAGAGCCGCAATATGCCTCCAGGGGGCTCCCGAGGGCGGCCTGATCGAGGCCATCTCCAACGGCGAGCACATCCTGCTTCGTCGTGTCGGTGACGAGGTCGGCATCCGCATGCCCGAGGGTGCGGGCTTCGGCTTGTGCGAGGTGCCGATGCCGATGCCGCAGTCCGCGGGCTTCGGCTGGATCGGCAATCCGCAGCTGGTGGTGCGCGTACCCTCGGTGGCCACACTCGACCTCGCCGCGTTCGCGCCGCCCCTTCGGCACCACACGGCGATCCCCGGCGGAACCAACGTGAACGTCGTCGAGGTGATCGCACCCGGCGAGGCGAGGATCCGCTCCTGGGAGCGCGGCGTGGAAGGCGAGACCTTGTGCTGCGGCACCGGATGCGCGGTCGCCGCGGCCTGGCTGGCGCGCACCGAAGGCCTCGCTGGATGGCGCCTCCACACTGCCGGCGGCGAGGTGGTGACGGTCACGCTGGAGCTGGACGCCAAGGGCGCCTGGCGGGAGCTGTGGCTCACTGGCCCCGTCCGCGACCTCGGTGTGGTGCATCCAGATCCCTCGCCGCTGCTGCGCTTGAGCGAGCAGCCGGCGCCCTCTTCGCCGTGGAACCCAACCTGCTAGACTGGTATGTTCCACACCCGAAGGGATTCCGAGATGCTTGGTTCGACGAGCGCCTGCGCGATGTTGAGGGCGGCCTGATGCGCGCCCGGGTGGTGGCTCTGGCGAACCAAAAGGGCGGCGTTGGGAAGACCACGACGGCTATCAACCTGGCGGCCTCCCTCGCGATGATGGAGAAGATGGTCCTGCTGGTGGACTTCGATCCCCAGGGCCACAGCACCACGGGCCTGGGCTTCGCCAAGCCCGATCACCGCGCCGGCTCCTACGCCCTCATGAAGGGTGCGCCGGCGGAGGCGCTGCTCCTCAGCACGGAGGTGCCGATGCTGCAGGTGCTCCCGGCGGGCAAGGATCTCGCACAGCTGGAGTTCGAGCTCTTCGAGATGCCCCAGCTCCAGGTGCTCAAGCAGGCCCTCGCGCCGCTCATCCATCGCTTCGACTACATCCTCATCGATCCGCCCCCCAGCCTCGGCATGATCACCCTCAACGCCCTCACGGCCTCGGACGAGGTCATCGTGCCCATGCCCTGCGAGTTCTTCGCCCTGGATGGTCTGGCGGAGCTGACCGAGACCCTGCGCCGCATCCAGGCCGGTCCGAACCCTCGGCTCAAGCTGGGCGGCATCCTGCTCACCATGGCGGAGGAGCGCACCAACCTCGGCGCCGCGGTGGCCAGAGAGGTGCGCCACGCCTTCCCGGGCAAGGTCTTCGAGACCATGATCCCCCGGAACATCCGCCTGGCCGAAGCGCCCAGCCACGGCAAGCCGGTGGCCTTCTACGATCTGCGCTCGAAGGGCGCCCAGGCCTACCTCGCCCTTGCGAGAGAGTGGGTGGGCCAGGAGACACTGGCCAGGAGGGAAGCTTGATGATCCCGTTGAAGCGTCCGGCCCTGGGCCGGGGACTGACCTCGCTCATGAGCCAGATGGCGCCCGAGGACTCCCCCCAGCGGGAGCTGCCGCTCGGCAGCCTGCTGCCCAACCGGGCCCAGCCTCGCACCAACTTCGATGAGACCGCCCTGGACGAGTTGGCGGAGAGTCTCAAGCAGCACGGCATGGTGCAGCCCATCGTGGTCCGCAAGGTCGGCGAGCAGTTCGAGATCATCGCCGGCGAGCGCCGCTGGCGGGCGGCCCGCAAGGCCGGTCTTGCCATGGTCCCCGTGGTGATCAAGGAAGTCCCGGATGACCAGCTGCTGGAGATCGCCCTGGTGGAGAACATCCAGCGCCAGGAGCTGAATCCCATCGAAGAGGCCACCGCCTACTGGCAGCTGGGCGAGCACCTCCGTCTCACCCAGGAGCAGGTGGCGGACCGGGTCGGCAAGTCCCGCCCCCAGGTGGCCAACACCCTCCGCCTGCTGCGGCTCCCCGCCGAGCTGAAGCAGGATGTGGCCAAGGGACGACTCAGCACCGGCCACGCCAAGGTACTGCTGGGCGTCGCCGACCTGCGGCTCCAGGAGCAGCTGGCCCACGAAGTGGTGGCGCAGCAGCTGAGTGTCCGGGCGCTCGAGGCCCGCATCCAGCACCTCCAGAAGCTGGCCCGACCCAAGACCCGGAAACGGCATCCCCAGGACATCTTCATCAAGGCCGCCGCCGAGGAGCTCACCCAGTCCTGGGGCACCCACGTCGAGATCAAGTCCAAGGGCAAGTCCGGCACTCTGGTGATGCACTTCGGCAGCGAGGCCGAGCTCGACCGTCTCTTCGAGGCGCTCAAGTCCGGTCCGGCCAAGCGCCGCTAGGACCCGTTCCACGTCACCGGTAGGAGTCCGCCATGTCGTCCTGGTTCGTCAAGAAGCGCCTGCAGAAGACCGCCGTCGAAGAGAAGACCGTCCGGGTCCCCGAGGGCCTGTGGATCAAGTGTGAGGCCTGCAAGGAGCTCATCTACCGCAAGGAGCTGGTCAACACCCACAACGTCTGCCCCAAGTGCGGCTACCACTTCCGCATCGGTGTGGAGGAGCGCCTCGAGAACCTCATGGACGCCGGCTGGACCGAGCTGTTTGGGGAGCTGCGCAGCGCCGACCCCCTGGGCTTCGTGGCCATCAAGAGCTATAAGGACCAGCTGAAGAAGCTGGAACAGGACGGCCAGACCGAGGATGCCGCGATCGTGGTGGAGGGCACCCTCTCGGGCCACCCCGTGGTAACCGCCATCATGAACTTCGACTTCCTGGCGGCCAGCATGGGGAGCGTCGTGGGCGAGAAGCTGCGCCTGGGTGCCGAGCGGGCCATCGAGAAGCAGTGCGCCTACCTCATTGTCAGCTGCAGCGGCGGCGCCCGCATGCAGGAGGGCACCCTCTCCCTCATGCAGATGGCCAAGGTGAGCGCGGCCCTGGCCAAGGTCGAGCGGGCGGGCCTGCCCTACCTCAGCATCCTGACCGATCCCACCACCGGGGGCGTCAGCGCCAGCTACGCCATGCTGGGCGATCTCAACATCGCCGAGCCCAAGGCCCTCATCGGCTTCGCCGGTCCCCGCGTCATCGAGCAGACCATCAAGCAGAGCCTCCCCGAAGGCTTCCAGCGGTCCGAGTTCCTGCAGGCGCACGGCATGGTGGACAAGGTCGTGAACCGGGACCACCTGAAGGACTTCATCGCCGCCTGTCTGGCGTGGATGATGCCGTCGACCACCTGAACAGCGGCTCCCGGTGATCGGCGCGTTCCAGCCCAGCCACATCCCGCGCCTCCAGGAGCGGGGGCACCTCGGCATCAAGTGCGGACTGGAGAACATCCGCGCGCTGCTGGGCGGGCTCGGCCATCCGGAGGCGGGGTTCCCCGTCATTCTCATCGCCGGGACCAACGGCAAGGGCAGCACCGGCGCCTTCCTGGCCCACATGCTCCGGGCTGCAGGCCTGATCGTGGGCTGGACCACCTCGCCCCACCTCACGGAGGTCACTGAGCGCATCTGGGTGGACGGCCAGCCCATCGGTACCGGTGCGCTGGACCTGCTGCTGGGGGAGGCCTTCGAGACCGAGGTTCGGCTGGGCCTGCAGGCCACCTACTTCGAGCTCATGATCACGGCGGCCCTGTCGGCGTTCCGCATGACCGGTGTGGAGGTGGCCATCCTGGAGGTGGGCATGGGCGGCCGCTGGGACGCGACCAACGGCACGGACCCCATCCTCACGATCGTCACCACCATCGGCCTCGATCACCAGGAGTACTTGGGCGACACCCGCGAGGCCATCGCCCGGGAGAAGCTCTGCACGGCCCGGGACGGCCGCCCGCTTGTGCTGGGGCCCTCGCTGGATCCGGACTGGATCCGTCCCCTGCTGCCCACCTCGCCCGTGCTGCATCCGGCGCCGCGGCTCGGTCCTGCCGACATCCGCTGGGACCACTCCCGGGTGGCCGGCAGGCACGTGGCGCTACCGGGCCTCCACCAGCTGGACAACCTGGCCACGGCCTTCGAGGCGGTGCGGCAGCTCCAGGCGCTGGGGTTCCCTATCCCCGAGGAGCGCCTCTGGCCCGGGGTGGCAGCCACCCACTGGCCGGGCCGGCTCTGGAAGGTGCCCACGCTCTCCGGCGTGTGGATGGACGGCGCCCACAATCCCGAGGGAGCCCGGGCCCTGGCAGACCATGCCCTTGCCTGCGGGGTCCGGCCCCATCTCTTTTTCGGCGCCATGGGGGACAAGGATCTGGCGGGTGTGGCCCAGGAGCTGAAGCGCATGCGGCCCCTGTCGGTCACCTTTATCCAGGGCGACGCGCCCCGCTATGCCAAGGCGGCCCCGCTGCGGGAGGCCTGGGGCCTGGAGGCGCCGCTGCTCAGCATCCGGGAAGCCGCTGCCCAGCTGCGAGCGTCGTCGGACGCGCCGCGGCTGGTGTCGGGGTCGCTCTATCTGCTGGGGGACCTCCTCCGGGAGCTGGGCATTCAGCCCTTCTAGGGAGCGGAGCCGCCAACTCCTAAGTCTTGGCCCCGGCCCTGCCGATAAGCCCCCCATGCGGTGGTTTCTGCTCAGCCTTGGTCTCGCCGGACTCCTCGGAGCCCAGGTGCCCCTCCACATCGCTGCGGTGGAGCGCCGGGGCCCGCCGCCCTACGAGGTCGCGGACCGGATCTACGGTGTGGAGGGGGACCACGAGGGGCTCCGCGTGGGCGATCGGCTGCTCGTGAAGCGGGCCGACGCGGCGGTGATCCTGGGGCACCTCCGGGTGATCGAGAGCCGGCCCGGCCGCGCCAACGCGCTGTTCGAGCCCCTGGAAGCGAGCTACCCCATGAAGGGGGACCTGGTCCTGCGGTCGGAGCTGCGGCGCCTGCCCGCGGGGTCCACCCTGGATCCCGCGCCCCTGGTGTCGCTGCCCAAGCCGAAGGCCAGCGCGGAGCCGCCCCCCCGGGAAGGCTTGCTCTTCTTCCTGCCCGGCCGCTCGGACCTCAGCATCGGGGGTGTGCGGAAGCTGGAGACCTGGGTCGAGTCCTGGGGCGTCGGAGGACGCTGGGCGGTGCAGGTGCCCGCGACCAAGGGGATCAAGCCCGAGCTGCAGAAGCTGCGGGCCGAGTCCCTCCAGGCTGCCCTGCGGGCCCTGGGCATCGAGCTGGTGGCCGTGGAAACGGGCCTGCGGACCGCCGAGGGTCTCAACCACCCCACCTGGGTTCGCCACTGGGACTGACCGCTGCGCAGGCGGCGCCGATTCGCCGCACACTGGAGACTCTCCGGGAACTGCCATGCTCCTCCTGACCGCCCTGCTCCTGCTGCAAGAGCCGACTCCAGCCTTGAAGCCCGAGGCGGCTCCTCCGGCGCGCATCGAGCTGACCACACCCTTCCCGGCGCACCTCGGCAGTGTGGGTCCCCGGGAGGTGCGGGAAGCTGTCTTCGGAATCAAGAGCGTGCACGACCGCCCCTTCCGGTTCCGGGTGCTGGATCTCTCCCTGGGCGTGAGCCTGGACCCGGCCCAGCTCGCGGCACCCCTGCAGCCCGGGGAGGTCCGCATGGTGCGACTGCAGGTGGCCACGGAAGGCATGGAGGGCCCGGTGAAGGGAGCGGTGCGCCTGGGCACCGACGACCCGGCCCAGCCCACCTACATCCTGCGCTACGACGTGGAGGTGCGCCCCGAGGTGAGCGTGGACAGCCTCCGCAAGAGCTTCGGCGAAGTGGCTCGGCATGAGCGCCCCGAGGCCCGCTACCGGTTCACCCGGGAGGGCGGCGAGCCCCTCAAGCTGGTGCTGGCCAGCGCCGTGCCCGCCTACCTCGACTTCGAGCTGCTCCATGAGGGCGCCAGCGCCGAGCTGCGGGTTCGGCTGCGGCCCGAGCGACTGGCGCCCGGCATGACCGCAGGGCTGGAGGTCCTGAAGGTGGCCACCAATGGTCCCCGGCAGCCGCTGTTCACCCTCTACCTTGACTGGCGCCTCACGACGGCGGTGGTGCCCTCGCCCTCGCGGCTGGTGTTCGGCGACCGGAAGACCACGCGCCTGGAACTCGATCTGACCGCCCGCGACGGTAAGCCCTTCCGGATCCTCAAGACCACGATCGAAGGGAAGGGCTTCCGGGTCCTTGACGCCCCCGGTCCCGAGGCCCTCCAGCATCGGCTGCGGATCCAGCGCACTGGAACCACGGCAGAGGCTATGCTGATCCTCCAGTGCTCCAGCATGGATGAACCCCTGCGGGTGCCCCTGAGGTTCCTGGATCCCGAGGCCCGTCCGGCCACGGTGACCCCGCCGCCCGATCCGCTCGACGAACATCCCCACCATTAATAAGATGGTGGCCGCCCGCTCCCCCTGGAGGGACCCATGGTCCTGATCGCCATCCTGCTCCTGCTCGTCGCCGGCATCGCCTGGCGCATGAAGACCAAGCTGGGCTTCCCGCTCTCGGCGCGACTCATCGTGGTCCAGTGGGTGACCCTGGCCCTGGGGCTGGTGGCCCTCCTCGCGTCCATGGCCGTGATCATCCCCCCGGGCCAGGCGGGGGTGGTGGTGCTCTTCGGCACCGTCCGGGCGCAGGTGCTGCCCGCGGGCCTGCACTTCATCAACCCCTTCTCCCAGGTGGTGGAGATGGAGGTCCGCACCCGCAACTACACCATGTCGGGCATCGCTGATGAGGGTCAGAAGAAGGGCGACGACTCCATCCCGGTGATCACGTCGGACGGCCTCACCGTCAAGCTGGACGCCACCGTCTTCTACCACCTGGACCAGGAGCGCTGCCCGAAGATCTACGAGAAGATCGGCACCGACGTGGAAGGCCAGATCCTCCGCAGCCAGATCCGCACCTCCCTGCGGGACGCCGCTGCGGGCCTGTCGGCCACGGAGCTCTACACCACCCACCGCATGGGCTTCGTGGAGAACGTCACCAAGACCCTCACCACGGCCTTCAAGGAGCGGGGCATCGTGATGGAGCAGGTGCTGCTGCGCAACGTGCTGCTGCCCGACCAGATCACCAAGGCCATCAACGACAAGATCGCCGCGGACCAGGACGCCCAGAAGATGGCCTTCGTGCTGCAGAAGGAGAAGCAGGAGGCCGAGCGCAAGCGCATCGAGGCGGAAGGTCAGGCCAAGGCCCAGCAGATCGTCAGCCAGAGCCTCACGCCCCAGATCATCGAGTACCAGCGCATCCAGGCCCTGCGGGACATCGGCGCCAAGGGCAACCTCATCATCACCCCCATGGGCGGCGCCACCCCCATGATCCAGGTGCCCGCCCGGAAGTGATCAGAGCGTAGGGAGGACCGGCCTGTCCGCCTTCTCTTTGGCGGGTGTGCCGGTCTTCTTCTTTAAATTCAAGGTCACTTTGATCAACTGATCCCCCCGTTGCACGTCGAAGACCACTTCGTCGGCGGGGGGTTCGAGCTCCAGCATGGCCATGAACTGGCCTTCGTTCTCGATGGCACGGCCCTGGTAGCCCAGCAGGATGTCGCCGAGCTGCTTGACCTTGCCTGTTTCATCTAGGTCCAGGGGGCGCAGGCCCGCCCGGCCCGCCGGGGAATCGGGTGCCACGGTGATCACCAGCAGCCCCTGCTTGAGGCCGAACTTCTGCTGGGCCACGGAGGCCGCCAGCACCTCGAAGCCCATCCGGGGCGGCTCCAGCCTGCCCCGGGCGATGAGCTGGGGCACGATGTGGTTAAGGGTGTCGACGGGGATGGCGAACCCGACGCCCACAGACCCTTCGCCCTTGGTGGCCATGATGGCTGTGTTCATGCCGACGAGGCGGCCGCCGCTGTCCAGGAGGGGGCCCCCGGAGTTGCCCGGGTTCACAGCGGCGTCCGTCTGGATGGCGTTCAGGATGCGGGTGTTGTAGCCCGTGTCGATCTCGCGGTCCTTGGCCGAGATGACCCCCCGGCTGAGGGAGTGGTCCAAGCCGAAGGGGTTGCCGATGGCGATGACAGTCTGGCCCACCTGGATCGTCTTGCTGTGCCCGAGGGGGATGGGCGGCATGGCGCCAAGGGGCGCGAAGACCTGGAGCACGGCAATGTCGTAGGCGAAGCTGGAGCCGATGACCCGGCCTTTGTAGGTCTTGCCGTCCGAGAGCGTGACTTCCGCTTCCTCTACCTCGCCGAGCCGCTTGCCGCCTTCCTCCACGGTGATGATGTGGTGGTTGGTGACCACGTGGCCCCACTCGTCCCAGACAAAGCCGGTGCCCCGGGCCGTGGGGATCTTGGTCTCATCCATGGTCCGCAGGTCCCGCACCGGGGCGACGGCCGACACGAACACCACGCTGGCCTTGGCCTCCTTGAAGCGGCGGATGGTGTTCCGCTCCTCGGCGCTGAGGGGTGCCGCCGGCGCGACCTTGCGCGGCCTGGCGTGGGCCCGGAAGCGCTGGATGGTGGCCTCCTCCGTGGGGGCCGGGGGCTTGGGCGGGGTCTGGGCGGCGAGGGCGAGGGCGGTCAAGGCAAGCAGGGTGGCGCGGATCATGGGGGCTCCCAGGATGATTATGGTGCCACGGGGGGATGCTCTATCCTGGGAGGCGATGTCCCGGCCACTTCCCCGCCCCTCGCGTACGGCCCTCCTTCTGGGAGTCGCCTTCCTGCTCCTGCTGGTGGGGGGGATCGGGCTGGCCTGGATGCTGGCCCGCCAGGGGGTCCGTTCGCCCCTCAGGGTGGTGCTGGTCACCACCTCCGCAGCCGCCACGGTGCCCACGCTGGAGACAGGTCAGGGCCGGGCCATCGGCGCCCTGGTCCAGGAGCACCTGGAATACTACGGCGGCTTCGCGGTGACCAGTGTGACGGAGGTGCCCGCCGACCTGGAGCTCCTGCGGGGGCAGCGGCACACCCTGCTCCTTCAGCTCGAGCCCCGGCGTCAGGGGCAGAACCTTGAGCTCTCCTACCGGTATGTGTGGGGACGGCAGCTCGAGAAGGGGAAGGCGCCGGGCTGGGTGGTCCACCCGGCCACGGCGCTCCCGCCTGCCGAGGCCTTCGAGACCTTGCTTCGGGAGTTCCCCCGGGCCGTCAAGGTCCCGTCGACCCTCCTGGCCCCCCGCGCTCCGGGCTTGTTCTGGGACATGGTCCAGGCGGCAGCCTGGCGGCTGCGGAACCAGAACCTGGACCAGGCCATGGCGCTCGCCGAGCAGGGCACCCGCCAGGAACCCGCCTGCGCCGGCACCTGGATCCTGCTGGGCAACCTCCGCTACCGGTGGACCCTCGACCGGCCCGGGAGCTTCCGCGCCGAGCAGTCTGAGACGGAATCCCTGCTGCAGCGGGGTCTGGTCCTGGCACCTGGACATCCCCGGGCGGCCTTCCTGCTCTCCCTGCTCCGGTCGGACAGCGGCAACCAGCGGGAGGCCCTGGACCTGCTGCTCCAGGCGCGCCGCAAGCAGCCCTACAACCCCACCCTGCTGACGGGCATCGCCTACGCGGCACGGGGCGCGGGCCTGCTGCCCCTGGCCCGCCGGGCCATGGACCTGCGCGATGAGCTGGCCTTCGCCCGGCTTGCCCCTCAGGCCGTGGACATCACCTGCCTCTACACCGGGGAGATCGCGCGCTTCGAGGCCAGCCTCCAGGAGCAGCCGGGCCACCTGCGCAGCACCTCCGGGGTGCTGCCCTTCTATCGGGGCTACCTGGCCCTGGTGCGGGGTGACCGGGAGCTGGCCCATCAGGAGTTCCGGACGGCCTCGACCCTGGCCCACGGCTATCCGAACATCCTGCGCCTGAGCGAGATCTATGACCTCATCCTCGAGGGCCGGAAGGAGGATGCCTGGAAGAAGCTCCGGGAGTACGACCAGGAGCGCATCGGCATGCGCGAGCCCGACGGCGAGTTCACCATCCGGCTCGCGGAGGCCTATGCCTTGATCGGGGATCGGGCCAGTGCCATGGAGATGGCCACCCGGGCCTTCGCGCGCGGGTTTGGCTGCACGGAGTGGTACGAACGCAGCCCCATGCTGGAGCCGCTGCGGGGGCTGCCGAAGTGGCGCGCCCTGATCCAGCACCTGCGGGAACGGCAGAGCCTCATGGAGGACCGTTTCCCGGTGGGTCTGCTGGAGGAGAACTGACTTCAGGGCATTGTCAGGCGCTCTGAAACTCCAATGAACAGAAGCTCATACCGGAGCCGATGGCCGTTAGACTAGGGGTTCGTCCGATAAGGGGGGAATCCATGCCCACGCCTGCCGTACCCGAGCTCGAGTCTCTCCCCCGGGAGGGCTATGTCCCGAAGCACAAGGTGCGCTTCGTCACCGCCGCCAGCCTCTTCGACGGCCACGACGCCAGCATCAACATCATGCGGCGCATCCTGCAGGCCACCGGCTGCGAGGTGATCCACCTGGGTCACAACCGCGCCGTTCAGGACATCGTCGACACCGCCATCCAGGAAGATGCCCAGGGCATCGCCCTCTCTAGCTACCAGGGCGGCCACGTGGAGTACTTCAAGTACATGGTGGACCTGCTGCGCGAGCGTGGCGCCGGGCACATCCAGATCTTCGGCGGCGGCGGCGGCGTCATCTCCCCCGAGGAGATCCAGGAGCTGCAGGCCTACGGCGTCGCGCGGATCTATAGCCCCGAGGACGGCCGCCACATGGGCCTCCAGGGCATGATCGACGACATGGTGCAGCGCTGCGACGTGGATCCCCGGACCACCCCCGAGTTCCACACCCTGGCCCGGCGGATCACCCAGATCGAGCTCGGCGAGGCCGTGGCCACGCCCCCGAGTCAGCCCGCCCGGACCATCCCGGTCCTCGGCATCACCGGCACCGGCGGCGCCGGCAAGTCTTCGCTCATCGACGAGCTGCTGCGCCGCTTCCTGGTGGACTTCCCGGACATGCAGGTGGCGGTGCTCAGCGTGGACCCCTCCAAGCGCAAGACCGGCGGCGCCCTGCTGGGTGACCGCATCCGCATGAACACCCTCTACCATCCGGAGCTGCGGGACCGCGTGTTCATGCGCAGCCTCGCCACCCGCAGCGCCGCCCACCGGGCGACCAGCGAGGCCCTGACCGCCAGCATCCTGGCCGCCAAGGACGCGGGCCACGACCTAGTGATCGTGGAAACCGCGGGCATCGGCCAGAGCGACAGCGAGATCGCGGACCTGGTGGATCTGGCCATGTATGTGATGACGCCGGAATACGGCGCTGCCAGCCAGCTCGAGAAGATCGACATGCTGGACTTCGCCGACGTGGTGGTGCTGAACAAGGCCGACAAGCGCGGCGCCGAGGATGCCCTGCGTGACGTGCGTAAGCAGTACCAGCGGGCCCACAAGCGCTTCTCTGAGCCCGCCGACGAGATGCCCGTCTATGCCACCTGCGCCAGCCAGTTCAACGACCCCGCCACCAACTGGCTCTTCGTGAACCTGGTGAAGGCCATCGCCACCAAGACCGGCGTGGACTGGGTGCCCCGGCTCGAGGCCGCACCCGGCAACCCCCGCCGCTCGGCCATCATCCCCCCGGAGCGGGTGCGCTATCTGGCCGAGATCGCCGACACCGTGCAGGGCTACAAGGCCTGGGCCCGTCGGCAGGCTGAGACCGCCGAGCTGTGCCACGCCCTCTGGGCCAGCCTCCGCGCCCTGGGCGACAAGGTGCCGGCCGCCGGAGCCTTCTATGACGCCATCCACCTCCTGGAGCCCGGCGAGGGCGACCAGGGGGCCGCCATCCTCCTGCTCCGCCAGCGCTACCAGGAGCACCTGGGCGAGCTGCACGGCGAGAGCCGCCGCCTCATCCACGACTGGGCCGAGGTCAAGCGCAGCTACACCGAGCCCGAGAACGTCTACGTGGTGCGCGGCCGCGAGATCCGCACGGCGAACTACACGGCGTCCCTTAGTGGCTCCATGATCCCCAAGGTGGCCCTGCCGTCCTACTCGGGTTGGGGCGAGCTGCTGCGCTGGCAGCTGCTGGAGAACCTGCCCGGCTTCTTCCCCTACGTGGCGGGCGTCTTCGAGTACAAGCGCGTCGGCGAAGACCCGACCCGCATGTTCGCCGGCGAGGGCACCCCCGAGCGGACCAACAAGCGGTTCCATTTCGTGAGCAAGGGCCAGCCCGCCGTGCGCCTCAGCACCGCCTTCGATAGCGTGACCCTCTATGGCGAGGATCCCCACGTCCGCCCCGACATCTTTGGCAAGATCGGCAACAGTGGCGTGTCTGTCTGCACGGTGGATGACGCGAAGAAGCTCTACTCGGGCTTCGACCTGCTCTGTCCCACCTCCAGCGTCAGCATGACCGTCAACGGCCCCGCCCCCACGGTGCTGGCCTTCTTCCTGAACGCCGCCATCGACCAGCGCGCCGAGGTCTGGCTGGCCGAGCACGGCCAGCTGGCCGAAGCCCAGGCCAAGATCGATGCCAAGTATGCGGCCAAGGGCATGACCCGGCCCTGCTACGGGGAGACCCTTCCCGAGGGGAACCTCGGCCTCGGCCTGGCCCTGTTGGGTGCCACCGCCGATGAAGTGCTGCCGCCGGACGTCTATGCCCGCCTGCGCATGGAGGCCCTCCAGACCGTGCGCGGCACGGTGCAGGCCGACATCCTCAAGGAGGACCAGGCCCAGAACACCTGCATCTTCAGCACCGAGTTCAGCCTGAAGGTCATGGGCGACATCCAGTCCACCTTCATCGAGGAGAAGATCCGCAACTTCTACTCCGTGAGCATCAGCGGCTACCACATCGCCGAGGCCGGCGCGAACCCCATCAGCCAGCTGGCCTTCACGCTGGCCAACGGCTTCACCTTCGTCGAGTACTACCTCTCCCGGGGCATGCACATCGACGACTTCGCGCCGAACCTCAGCTTTTTCTTCAGCAACGGCCTCGACGCGGAATACAGCGTCATCGGCCGCGTGGCGCGCCGCATCTGGGCCATCGCCATGAAGGAGAAGTACGGCGCCAACGACCGCAGCCAGAAACTGAAGTACCACATCCAGACCAGCGGCCGCTCCCTGCATGCCCAGGAGATCGACTTCAACGACATCCGCACGACCCTGCAGGCCCTCTACGCCATCTATGACAACTGCAACAGCCTGCACACCAACGCCTACGACGAGGCCATCACCACGCCGACCGAAGAGAGCGTGCGCCGAGCCATCGCCATCCAGCTCATCATCAACCGCGAGCTGGGCCAGGCGAAGAACGAGAACCCGCAGCAGGGCGCCTTCCTCATCGAGCAGCTCACGGAGCTGGTGGAGGAGGCCGTGCTGGCCGAGTTCCGCCGCATCTCCGACCGCGGCGGCGTGCTGGGCGCCATGGAGACCATGTACCAGCGCGGCAAGATCCAGGAAGAGTCCATGCACTACGAGCACCTCAAGCACAGTGGGGAGCTGCCCATCGTCGGCGTGAACACCTTCCTGAATCCCCAGCCCCCCGAGCTGGGCGCGCCGGAGCTGATCCGCAGCACCGAGGCGGAGAAGCAGCAGCAGATCGACAACCTGGCCGCCTTCCACGCCCGGAATGCCGATGTGGCCCCCGCCGCCCTCCTGCGCCTCAAGGAAGTGGCCCGCGCCGGTGGCAACCTCTTCGAGGAGTTGCTGAACGCTGCCAAGGTCTGCAGCCTCGGCCAGATAAGCCAGGCCCTCTACGAAGTGGGCGGGCAGTACCGGAGAAACATGTAAGCGACCGTCGGGTGGCGGAGTGGAGGGCTTCAAGCCCTCCACAAAGCCGGGACCCGACGCGGAGCTTATGCCACGAGACCGTCGGGTGGCGGAGTGGAGGGCTTGAAGCCCTCCACAAAGCCGGGACCCGACGCGGAGCTTATGCCACGCACGCCGCCCGGTGAACCTCGACCCTCCCCGGCGTATCATGTACCCCGTATGTTCCGCCCCGCCCTGATCCTTCCCTTGGCCGCCCTGACGCTCCTCGCCGGGTCGCCGAGGTCTGCCGCGAAGCCCGGTGCTGCCACCTATCTCTATACCTACTACGACAAGCAGGGCGGGCTGATCATCAACAACCTGCCGCCCAGCTACATGAAGGGCCAGGGTCTGGTGCTCAAGAGTGTCGGCGTGGGCAAGGTCCGCCTCGCGGTGACCCCCGCCGAGATGGCCAAGGCCCTCCGAAGCCCAGAGCTCATCGCCCTGGTGGACGAGATCTCGTCGGTGGAAGGCGTGGACACCCACCTGGCCCGGGCCATCATCCAGGCCGAGAGCGCCTTCAACTACCGGGCCCGCTCCCGGGCCGGGGCCCTGGGCCTCATGCAGCTCATGCCCTCCACGGCCCAGCGCTTCGGGGTCCTGGATCCCTTCGATCCCCGCCAGAACATCAACGGCGGCGTGAAATACCTGAAGTGGCTGCACACTTACTACGAGGGGGACCTCACCAAGGTGGTGGCGGCCTACAACGCCGGTGAGGGCGCCGTGAACCGGCACAAGGGGATCCCCCCCTTCCGTGAGACCCAGGCCTACGTGCCCCGGGTGCTGGACCTCTACCGCCGCAAGGCCGTGCAGCCGGATCCCAAGCTGGCAGGCAGCATGGCCCTCCTGCAGAAGGGCCGGGGCGGCTTCAAGGTAGATGACGAGAAGGCCGTACCCGAGCCGACCCCCCAGCAGCAGGCCGCCAGCCGGATCTACCAGTGGACCGACGCCAATGGCCGCATTCAGATCAGCGACCAGCCCCCGCCCAAGGGTACCCCCGGCGTGAAACCCTACGGGGCGCCCTGAGTCAGCTCTCGCTGGGTTTCTGCTTCAGGTCTGTGAGATAGGCCTGGAGGGCATCCTGGGAGGCCTGGAAGCAGGTCTCCAGCCGGGCATCCAGGTCTGGGCCCGCATCGGCGGAGCCGTCCCGGCCCAGGGCCTCGAGGTCCGCGGCCAGGTAGCGCAAGGCCTTCGCGCCGAGGGCTCCGGCACCGCCCTTCAGGGCGTGGGCCGCGCGGGAGAGCTCTTCGGCGTCGCCCTTGGTGGCGGCGGTGAGGATGTCCTGGATGCGGCGCGGGGTGTCATCCCGGAAGATCTCTAGCATCTCTTCGAGGAGCGTGTGGCCGCCGTCATCCAGTTCCACCAGATTCTGGAGGGTGGTGAGGTCCAGCAGATCCGAGGGTGACATGGGAGACTCCTGCCCCCCATGCTGAGGCAGGCAGGTCCATTCGTCCAACAGGATGCAGTAGGCTGGGATCATGGACGCGACCCACCCGATGACTCCCGCAGAGACAGCCCTCTCCCTCCTGTTCCGGAAACTGCACCCGCACCTTGAAGATGCGGCCCATGCCCTGGCCTCCGGGGCGCCCCGGCGGGACCTGGAGCGCCTGCACTTGAAACTCCTGACGGCGCGGCTCAAGACCGTCGAGGTGCTGGGGGCGGCCGCGGAAGGTCTTTCCGAGGAAGACCCCCTCGAAGAGCTCCTCGAGACCCTGTCCGCCAACCTCACCCCCGTGGGCGAGAGCTACCGGCAGAGTCTGGTGCTCACCCAGCTCTGCCTGGAGGACGCTCCCGCTGAGCTGCTGCCCCACGTGCCCGAGGGCGCCGTGACGGGGTCCTCCTGGGGACCGCGCATGACGGCCTTCCTGGCCCGGCTGGAAGCGCCGGGATTCCAGGCCCACCAGCGCTGGGAGGGGATCCCCGAAGACATCGGCGAGACCGAGGAAGAGTAGTCGGGCTTTTTTCTAGACGTTTCGGCCTAGTTGGTTTCGCGAGCCCAAGGCCCCTTGAACTGCGCACTGCCTGGGCGGAAGGTTAATATGGGAAACCACCCATCCGCGTCTCGTTGAGTCCCCCAGGCCTAGCCTGCACCCGTTTCAGCCTCGATCGGGAGTCCCCATGCGTCCCTTCCTCTTTGCGCTAGCAGTCAGCACCCTGCTCCTCGGCCAGGGGGTCGTCCAGTACGCCCCCAAGGTGGACCCCAACCTGCCCCCCTACGTCGGCGGCCAGGCGGTGGACGCCACCATCGAGGTCATCGGGTCCGATTCCCTGACCGATGTCTGGGAGGAGTGGAAGACCGCCTTCCTGGCGGTGCAGCCCAAGGCCCGGTTCAAGGTCACCCAGACCCTGTCCACCATCTCCGTGAAGGCGCTGATGGACGGCACGGTCCCCCTTATCCACCTGCCCCGGGAGCTTTCCCCGGCCGAGTACCAGGCTTTCGAGAAGAAATACGGCTATCCGCCTACGAAGCTGGTGGTCTGCTTTGATGCCTTCATCGTGTTCGTCAACAAGGGGAATCCGATTAAGGAGATCGGCATGGACCAGCTGGACGCGGCCTATTCCACCACCCACCTTGCGGGCTACCGCAAGGACCTGCCGGTGGAGACTTGGGGGGATCTGGGTGTGCGGGGGGACTATGCGGCCCGGCCCATCCATCCCTACATGCGAGCCGAAGGCACCGCCGCCCGGGGTACCCTCCGGGAGTTGCTACTCCTGAAGGGCCAATACAAGCCAAGCGTGAAGGACACCCTGGACTGGCCAGGCATCACGGAAGGGGTCATGACGGACGCCTCGGGCATCGGCATCGCCACCCTGGCCAACTGGCTCGTCCATGTGAAGGTGCTGCCCGTGGCGCCACTGCAGACCAAGGAGGCCGTGTCCCCCAACCAGGAGAATGTCGTGACGGGCCGCTATCCCCTGGCGCGGACCTACTACTTCTACCTCAATCGCGAGCCCGGGAAGGCCCTGCCGGGGCCCCTCCTGGAGTTCCTGCACTTCCTCTACTCGCGGGAGGGACAGGCCGCGGTGACCCAGGCGTCCATCTACCCACTGCCCGCCGACATCGCCCAGATCTACCGCAAGCGCCTCCGGAGCAACTGAGCCCGCCGGGAGCCCCAGGGAAGGGCCGCCATTCGTCCCCCTGCGGCTGTCATTCGATGCCCCGCAGGTGTCATCCATCGAGCCGGGTGCACCAAGCCCTGCGAAGGGGTATCTCCTGGTGTGGACGGACAGCCCGCCCCTCACCCAGGAGTCACCCATGAGCACCCACCCCCTTCGCCTTGCCGCCCTCACCGTGGCCATGCTGGCCATCGGCGTTTCCCTTTCAGCCCAGGGCCGTGGCCCCGGTGCCCCCGGCCGTGGTCCCGGCGCCCAGCAGGGTCCCGGCCTCCGGGGTCTGAACCTCACCGAGGACCAGCAGACCAAGGTGAAGGCCATCCATGAGCGCCACCAGGCCGCCATCAAGGCCAAGGGCGAGGCCGCCCAGGCCGCCCACGAAGCCATGCGCACCGCCATGGCGGATGCCGCCACCGACGCCAAGGCCCTGCGGACCCTGCACGACAAGGCCTCTGCCGCCCAGTTCGAGATGATGCTCGAGCACCGGGCCGTGCAGCAGGAGATCCTGCCCCTCCTGACCGCGGAGCAGAAGGCCAAGTTCCAGAAGGGCCCCATGGGCATGGGCCCCGGCGGCGAGCGCGGCATGGGCCCCGGTCAGGGCAAGGGGCCTCGTGGCAGAGGCGGCATGGGCATGGGGCGCGGCCCCGGGGGCCCCGGCATGATGGGCCCCGACTGCCCCCCCGCGAAGCCCTGACGAGCCCGGTATCCTGACAGTCCATGCGCGCTTCTGCGGTCCTGCACACCACCTTCCAGCAGCTGCGGCGCCCCCGAACCTGGGGCGCTGCACTGCTGTTCGGCTTGGTCTGGAACGGCGCCAGGGTGCTCCTGGGCGGCCCCGAGCCCGGCCCGGTCGAGGCTCTGGTGCCGGTCCTCTGGGTGGCCCTCTTCATGGTGCTGGTGCCGCTGCCCTGGCAGTGGACCGGCGATGACGCACCCATGGCCAGCGTGCTGCGCGGGGCCGCCCAGGCCCTGCCCTGGATGGCCGCGCTGACCCTGGGCATTCTGCTGCTCCTGGGCTCGGCCGCACCCCAGGTGCTGCCCGGCCGGGGCATGGTGCCCGGGATGGGGCCAGGCATGGGTCCGGGCATGAGCATGATGGAGCGCAGCCCGATGCACCGGGGCCTGCGCCCGCCCCCGGAGGAGGCCCGCTGGCTGGCGATCCACCCCCGGCTCTGGCTGCTGGGCCTGGCGCACTTCTCCTTCGGGCTGTTGCTGGGCTGGGTCCTCGCAGGCCGTGAGCGGGCCGAGCTGCAGGCGGCCGCCGCGCAGCAGGCGGCGGACGAGGCCAGGGCCCGGGCCCTCCAGGGCCAGATGAATCCCCACGTGCTGTTCAATGCCATCAGCGCCCTCACGGAGCTGGTGCGCGAAGACCCAGTGGCGGCAGAGCGCGCCCTGGTCTGCCTGTCGGACCTGCTGCGCGCCCTGCTGGAGCACGGGTCGCGCCTGCGGGCGCCTCTGGGCGACGAGCGGCGCCTGGTGGAGCACCACCTGGCCCTGGAGCGGCTCCGTCTGGGGCACCGCCTCCGGGAGAGCTGGGACTGGCCCGAGGCTCTCGATGCGCTGGAGATCCCGCCTTTGATGGTGCAGCCCCTGGTAGAGAACGCCCTCAAGCACGGCGTCTCCTTGGCCGTGGGCGGCGGCAGCCTGGATGTGCGCATCACCCGGGAGGCCAACCTGCTCCGGGTGCGCGTCGCCAACACCGGGCCGGCCCCGGCGCCGGGCGAGGGCACCGGCATCGGCCTGAAGAATCTGCGCGAGCGGCTGCGACTGCAGGGCGCCCCGGCGGACGCGTTGCAGCTCACCCGCGAGGGCGACTGGACCATCGCCGAGCTGAAGCTCGAGGTGCTCGCATGAGCAGCTCGGCCCTGCGCGTGCTGGTGGCCGAGGATGAGCCCTTCAACCTGCGACGGCTGACGCGGCTGCTGCGCGAGGCGGGCTGCGAGGTGGTGGCGGAGCTGGAGGACGGCCCGTCGGTGCTGGCGTGGCTGGCCCAGGGCGAGCCCGTGGACGCGCTGTTCCTCGACATCCAGATGCCTGGGCTCACGGGTCTGGACCTGGCGGCCGAGCTGGCCCACGAGATTCCCGTGGTGTTCGTCACGGCCTACGCCGAGCACGCCGTGCGGGCCTTCGAGCAGGCCGCCACGGACTACCTGCTGAAGCCCGTCACCGCCGAGCGACTGGCGGCCACCCTGCAGCGCCTGCGCGCCCCGGCCCAGCGCGACCCGGCCCGGCCCACGGGGCCCTTCCGCGTTCCTGTGAAGGCGGGCGAGGGGCTGGTGCTGGTGGACCTGGCGAAGATCACCCACTTCAGCTTCGAGGACGGCGCCGTGTGGGCCTTCCTGGGCGAGCCCCTGCGCACCACCTGGAAGACCCTGGCCGAGGCCGAGCAGGCCCTGGGGGACCGCGTCGTGCGCGGCCACCGCCACCTGCTGATCCGCCCCGAGGCCGTGGTGGGCCTGCGCGCCGGCGAGTCCGGCCGCCTCCTCGTGCGCCTCAGCGGCAACGTCGAGCTCGAAGTCAGCCGTGGCGCCGCGCCCGCCTTCAAGGCGAGGCTCGGGCTCGCGTAGCGCGGGCTTCTACACTTCCGCGATGAGCTCGATCTCGACCTTTGCGCCGCGGGGGAGGGCTGCCACCTGGACGGTGCTGCGGGCGGGCTTGGCGGTGCCGAGGGCCTGTTCGTAGACGGCATTGAAGGCGGCGAAGTCGCCCAGGTCCGTGAGGAAGACCGTGGTCTTCACCACGCGGTCCCAGCTGGTGCTGGCGGCGGCGAGGACGGCGCTGAGGTTCTTCAGCACCTGCTCGGTCTGGGCCTCGATGGGACCCGTGACCATCTCCATGGTCTCGGGGACCAGGGGGATCTGGCCGGCGGTGAAGAGGTGGTTGCCCGAGATCTTGGCCTGGCTGTAGGGGCCGATGGCGGCAGGGGCGGCGGGGGTCGAAATCGTGCGCATGGAAAACTCCAGGAAACGGCAAGCCAATAACCATAACCCAGAAAGCCAGGGCAGGGGGTCAGACCAAGCCTTTGGTCAGTGCTTCTTGCCCCAGCGGCGCTTCTTATGGCGCCAGTTGCGGCCGGGCTTGGGGGCGGGCTGAAGGGGGGCGTCGAAGGGCGAGGCCGGCTGTTCCAGCTCGGGCTCGCCATCGCTGTCACCGTCGTCCATGCGCCGCGGCCCTTCCTCGATCTGCTGCTGCACCCACTGGGCCGTGCGGTGCATGAGCGCCGCGAGGCAGAGGCTGGTCTCGATGCGGGCATAGGGCAGGGGGCCGAGCTGGGTGAACACCGAGGGATCCGGCGGGATCACGCGCGGAATGACGACCTCGGGCAGCGGCATGGGCAGCGCGTCGTAGGCCTCTTCCGGCAGGTGCCGCCAGGGTTCTGGCTGGGCCTGCTCCTGCTTGAGCAGATCCGCCACGGTCAGCCGCTTCTTGGGGGGCCGGCCGCGCTTCTTGGGGGCGGCCACGGCGGCGGCGTCCAGAGCGGTCTGGAGGGCCTTGAGGACCTCACCGCGGCTCTTGCCGCGCAGGTCGAAGAGCAGCCAAGGATCGCGGTCCAGGGCCTCGGCCATGACGTAGCACACAGCGGCCACGTGCTTGCAGGGGTTGGCCCAGTCCGGGCAGTCGCAGTGGGTCTGCAGCTCCTTGGGCACGCGGGGATAGAGGCTGGCGCCCGCCTCGCGAAAGGTCTCGTCCAGACCCTGGGGCATCTCGCCCGCCAGCAGCGAGGCCACGAAGCGGCTCTCCAGGGCGATGCGGTCGAGGGCCTTCTGCCACTGGGCGGGAGTCAGGGCGGGCAGGCCCAGGGTCACGTTGTAGGTCTTGCGGCCGTGGACCCGGGCCTGGATCTCGCCCGGCTGCACGCCGAAGTGGGAGACATGGCCATCCTCGGCGTACTTCTTCCCGCGGGGCAGGCGGTTCTCGTAGTCGTCCCCGAGCTTCTCGAGGCCCTGGATCCAGAGGCGGCCCCACCAGGTGGCGCCGAAGCGGTCGGCGTGGCTCATCATGGCGCCACCTCCTTCGCGGTGCGCCGCACGGGCTTGGGGGCGGCTTCCTCGCCGTTGCCTTCATCCGGGTCCAGCAGCTCGGCGTTGGGGTCCAGCGCCACCAGCTGGCGCAGGGCGTCGTCGTCCAGCTCGGTGAGCCAGCCCTCGCCCGAGCCGACCACGCGGTCCGCGAGGTCGCGCTTGGACTCCAGCAGGGCGTCGATCTTCTCTTCCAGGGTGCCGATGGTGACCAGCTTGTGGACCTGCACGTTCTTGGTCTGGCCGATGCGGTAGGTGCGGTCCGTGGCCTGGTCCTCCACGGCGGGGTTCCACCAGCGGTCGAAGTGGAAGACATGGGTGGCGGCCGTGAGGTTCAGGCCGACGCCGCCCGCCTTGAGGCTGAGCAGCAGCACCGGGGCGGCGTCAGCGTCCTCCTGGAAGGTGCGCACCATCTCGTCGCGGCCCTCGCGGCTGGTGCCGCCGTGCAGGAAGGGCGGCTCGAAGCCCAGGGCCTCCTGGAGGTGCACCTGCAGCCGGTCGCCCATCTCCTTGAACTGGGTGAAGACCAGGGCGCGCTCGCCGGCCTCCACGACCTCCTCGAGCATCTCGGTGAGGCGGTCCAGCTTGCCGCTGCGGCCGCGGTAGGGGCCCTGCTGCTTGAGGAACTGGCTGGGGTGGTTGCAGATCTGCTTGAGGTGCGTGAGCAGGGCCAGGATGCGGCCGCGGCGCTCGATGCCGGTGGCCGCGTCCAGCTCCTCGTCCATCTTCTCGACGCGGTACTGGTAGAGCTCGGCCTGCTCGCGGCTGAGGGTGGTGTACACCTTCATCTCGTGCTTCTCGGGCAGGTCCTGGATGATGCTCTTGTCGCTCTTCAGGCGGCGCAGGATGAAGGGGCCGATGCGCTGGCGCAGCAGGTTGGCGGCGTCGGGATCGCGGTACTTCTCGATGGGCGTGGCGAACTGCTCCTTGAACTGGGACTCGCTGCCCAGGTAGCCAGGTAGCCCGGCGCTCATGATGGCCCAGAGCTCGGTCAGGCGGTTCTCGATGGGCGTGCCCGTGAGGGCCAGGCGGAAGCTGCCGCGCAGCTTGCGGATGGCCTTGGCCTGGGCCGAGCCCGCATTCTTGATGGCTTGGGCCTCGTCCACGACGATCATGCCCCAGTGCCGCTTGGCGAAGGTCTCCTCCTCGCGGCGCACCACGCCGTAGGTGGTGAGCACCAGGGTGTGGGGCTTGAAGGTGGCGGGCAGGCGGTCCCGGTTGTTCCCGTGGTGCACGAAGACCGGCAGGCTGGGGGCGAACTTGGCCAGCTCCCGCTCCCAGTTGCCCAGCAGCGAGGTGGGGCAGACCAGCAGCGTGGCCGGGCCGTCCTTGGGCTTCTGGGTCTGCCGGTGCAGCAGCAGGGCCAGCACCTCGATGGTCTTGCCGAGGCCCATGTCGTCCGCGAGGATGCCGCCGAGGCCCAGGCGGCACAGGCCTTCCAGCCAGGCCAGGCCGCGCAGCTGGTAGGGGCGCAGCTGGCCCTGGAAGCTGGCGGGCTGGGTGATGGGCTTGTCCGGCAGGATCTTCAGATCTTCCAGCGCCGCGCCGAAGTCCCCGGCGACCTCCACCTCGATGGCTTCACTGACGCCGGGGATGCTGGCGGTGCCCGTGAGGGCGGCGGCCAGGGCCTCGCCCTTGCTCATGCTGCCGAAGCCCGCGCCGCGGCTGGCCTGGATCACGGAGCTGATCTGCTTGAGGGTCTCGGGATCCAGGGCCACCCACTTGCCCTTCCAGGCCACCAGCGGGTGCTTGAGGCTGGCCATCTGGGCGAAGTCCTCCACGCTCAGGGCGTCGTCGCCGAGCATGAGCGACCAGTCGGCGCTGACGCTGCCTTCGAGGCCGGCCTGGGCCAGGGGGGTGGCCTCGGCCACGTCGCGAGCGCCCAGGCGCACCTTGGCGCGCAGCCGCTTGGCGCCGCCGAAGTCAGCCAGAGCCTCGGGGATGTGGACCAGGAAGCCGGCTTCCTTCAGCTGGGCCGCGCCGCGGGTCAGGAAGCCCCAGGCCTCCGTGGGCCGCAGGACCAGGTCCTCGGGCTTCTGGCCAGAGAGGGCCCGCTCCAGGGCGGGGAAGAAGGGCACAGCCCGGGCCAGGCCCCGCAGCAGCGACTGGCGGGCCTGCAGCACGTCGGGTTCTGTGGAGGGCTCCCAGAGCTTGGCCACGCCGATGTCGGCCCCGGCCTCGGTCTCCAGGCCCACCTTGAGGATCCAGCCCACCTCGGCGAGGCGGTCGGCGTCCTGGACGGTCTGGCTGAGGGCGGGCACTGGCGGCGCCTCCAGGCGCAGGCTCGGCCGCAGCCACTGGGGCCGCGCGCCCTCGCTCCACTGGTCCAGCTGCTCGCCCAGGGTGCGCTCGGTGATGCCGGTGGTGGGGAACTCCGGCAGCTGGTGGGAGAGGGCCACCATGATGCGCTCGTCCCAGGGCAGCCGGTCCCGCTTGTGGCCGCGCAGACGGTGGATGAGGCCCAGGCGCGGGTCATCCCCGGCCCGGAGGCCCCCGGCCACGAAGCGCATGATGAAGTCGGCGCCATCTTCCAGGAAGGCGGTCAGCACCTGGTCCGCGGCCGGCGGCAGGGCCAGGTCATCCTCGATGTCGAAGGCGTCCAGCTCCCCCAGGGGCACGGTCTTGGTGAAGGCCCAGAGGTCGGCCTCGGGGAAGGCCAGGGCGGCCGGCGGCATGGCTTCCGCCAGCTCCCGCAGGATGGCGCGGTCCGAGGGGCTGGTGAGGCTCACGCCCCAGCGGGCCTTCCAGGGGGTGCCGGTGGTGTCCAGCTGGGGCAGCAGGGCGCCGCGGACCACCAGGGACTGGAGCAGGCGCAGGGCCGTGGCCCAGTAGCGCAGGGTCGGGCCGGCGTTGCCGGGCCGCAGGGCCAGGGAGGAGAGCCAGGGGTAGGCCCGCTGCCAGCGGAGGGGCAGGGTGTGCATCTCCACCAGGGAGCCGTCGGCCACGAAGAGCTGGGCCTTGGCCGGGGTGAGCCGCTCCCGGCCCTGGAGCTCGCCGGGGATCGTCCGCAGGGCCCGGAGCCACTCGGCAGGTTCCACCGCCTCGGGCATGCAGAGCAGGAAACCCCGGTCTTGGGGCCGATACTGGAGGAAGGGATTCAGCATGGCGCCCCGCTGCGGCGGTAGGCTGAGAGCCGGGGGGCGGAGCGATGCGACTTGGATTTGCTAGCGATCATGCTGGATTCGACCTGAAGGAGCGGCTCAAGGGCTGGGCGCGGGAACACGGTCATGAGGTGGTGGATTTCGGCACGGACGGCTCGGCCTCGGTGGACTATCCGGATTTCGCGCACCGCGCGGCAGAGGGCAGGGATCAGTGGGAGCGCCTGGTGTTGGTCTGCGGATCCGGCATCGGCATCAGCATCGCGGCCAACCGCCATGCTGGCATCCGCTGCGCGCTGGTGACCTCCCCCGAGCACGCGGCACTGGCTCGGCAGCACAATGACGCAAACGCCATCGCTTTCGGCCAGCGGCTAACGGATCCGCTCAATGCAGAATCCTACCTGAAAATCTTCCTGGATACACCTTTTGAAGGTGGCCGGCACCAGGGGCGGGTCGACAAGATCGAGTGGAAAGGCTGCTGCTGATGCGCGGAACCGAGGAATTACGCCTCCTGACCCTGGAAAAGAGCGTGCAATTGCACGCCTCCGGTTCCTGCCTGGTGAAGCTGGGCCGGACCCACGTCCTCTGCGCCGCCAGCCTGGAGGAGCGGGTGCCCGGCTGGATGAAGGGGCGGGGCCAGGGCTGGCTCACCGCCGAATACGGGATGCTGCCCGCCGCCACCCACACGCGGTCGGATCGCGAGGCGGCCCGGGGCAAGCAGCAGGGGCGCACCGTGGAGATCCAGCGGCTCATCGGCCGCAGCCTGCGCCAGGCCGTGGACCTGGGTGCCCTGGGTGAGCGCACCCTCACCGTGGACTGCGACGTGCTCAATGCCGATGGCGGGACCCGCTGCGCGGCCATCACGGGTGCCTGGGTGGCCGTGGCGCTTGCGCTGCGGGGCCAGGGGCTGGAGGGCGCCCTGGTGCGCCAGGTGGCCGCCGTGAGCGCCGGGATCGTGGAGGCCGGCGAGGGTCGGCACGGGCTCGTGTTGGATCTGGAATACGAGGAGGACCACCTGGCCGCCGTGGACTGCAACCTGGTGGCGGCGCGCCTCCAGGGGGGCGGCGAGCTGGAGCTGGTGGAGCTGCAGGGCACCGGTGAAGGCCGGTCCTTCACCCGCGCCGAGGCGGCGGGGCTCATGGACCTGGGCCTGGCGGGCTGCGCAGCGCTCATGGAGGCGCAGCGGATCGCCCTCGCATGAGAGCCCTGCTGCTGGCAGCGGCCCTGCCCGCCCTGTTGGCGGGTCAGGGCACGCCAGCAGCAGCACCAGACAAGCCGGCGGCGCCCCGGCGCATCGAGGTCACCCTCCAGCCCCCGGACATGGTGTTCCGGTTCCTGCCCCGGGTGGTCATCCCGGGCATGCCCCGGGTGGCGGTGGCCCTGAGCGGTGGCGGCGCCCGGGGCCTGGCGCACATCGGGGTCCTCCAGCGCCTGGAGGAAGTGGGCTATCCCCTGGACAGCCTCACGGGCACCAGCGCCGGGGCCCTCGTGGGGGCCCTCTACGCCAGCGGGTTCTCCGGGCGCGAGGTGGAAGATCTCTTCAGCCGTCTGGACCTCACCCGCGCCTTCCTCGAGCCCCTCTGGCGGAACCCCGGCGAGACACTGGAAGAACAGGAAGACCGCAGCGCCCCCTTCCTCTCCGTCGAGCGCCACGAGGGCCGCCTGAGCCTGGCCCAGGGCCTCCGCAGCGGGGTGGAGGTGCAGCACACGCTGCAGGGCCTGCTGGCGCGAGGTGCTTACTTCTCCGGCGGGGACTTCAACCGGCTCCAGCGTCCCCTGCGCGTGCTGGCCACCAACCTGGAGACGGGCCAGGGCCGGGTCTTCGACCGCGGCGACCTGGTGGAGGCTGTGCGCGCCTCCATGTCCATTCCCGGCGGCTTCCGGCCCGTGGTGATCGAGGGGCAGCAGTATGTGGACGGCGCCCTGGTGGAGAACCTGCCCGTGACCACGGCCAAGGAGGCCTTCCACCCGGACCTGGTCATCGGCATCGACACCAGCGCGCCGCTGGAGCGGCGGCCCTCCACGAGCATCTTCTCGGTGGCGGCCCGCAGCCTGGACCTGGTGGTGGAGCGGCGCCAGTGGGAGAGCCGCGCCGCGGCGGACTTCCTCATCCGCCCCGAGATCAAGGACGTGCCCTTCCTGGAATACGGGGTTCATGGGTCCAAGCTGGTGCGGCAGGGCCGGGAGGCCTTCGAGGCCCGGCGGGATGCCCTGGACCACCTGCTTCGCACCCACCTTGACCAGGAGCGGCTGGACATCTCCCGGGTGGCTGTGGATGTTCCAAGCGGCCTCAAGTCGCGAGTGGCGGTGATCCTGGCGGAGGCGCTGCAGTCCGGCAAGGATGGCATCCGCGTCCAGGACGCCCAGATCCTGCTGCAGCAGATCCTGGTCCACGGCCAGGCCCAGGAAGCCTGGATCACCGTGGATGGCGACCGGGTGCTCACGGTCCACCTGCGGCCCTTCCCGGCGGTGTCGGCGGTGGAGACCGCGGTGCCGGAGGCCTGGCGCCCGTATGTCCTGGAGCTGGCGGAGACTGCGATTCCGGCGGGAGAGCCCTTCAACCCCGAGTCCTTCGGTCGGCTCATGGCCCAGGTGGTCTACCAGTGCCTCATGGAGGGCCAGCCCCTCATGGACGCGCGAGGCTCCCGCTTCGATGCCGCCACCGGGCAGGTCCACATCGTCCTCCGGGAGCCCCTGGTGACGAAGGTCGAGGTGCGGACCCCCCCGGGCACCTCGCTGGACGAGGCCCAGCTCCTGGGGCTGCTTGGGCCGCTGCAGGGCCGCCCCTTCCGGCCCACCCTGCTTCAGACCCGCATCGCCTTGGCGGAGCACCGGCTCCACCTTGCGGAGCTGCGCTATCAGGTCCGGCCCGAGGGCATTGATGCCCTGACCATCACCCTGGTACCGGTGCCCCAGCAGCAGGAGCGCCTTGACCTCTCTGTGGGCTACGAGTCCATCCTGGGAGGCACCCTGGGACTGGCCTACCGAGCCCTGGACCTGGGCTTCAAGGGCACGGAGCTGGAGCTGAGCGGCATCCGGAACCGGCTGCAGGAGCAGGCTGCCCTGAGCCTGCGCAGCCCCTTTGGCTTCTCGCCGGGCACCGGCATCGAGTTCGATGCGAGCTACTGGCAGCAGCGCCTGGACGTGCCGCTCTACTGGCGGACCCCGGCGCTGCCCGGCAACGGGCTGGATGCCCGCATCAGTGCCTCCGACCTGATGGTGAAGACCTACTTCCGCTTCAGCAACCTGGGCACGGGCAAGGTGAGCCTGGACCTGAGCCGACGCGACGCGGCCTACCGGGAGGACGGCCAGCGGGCCACACAGACCCAGGACGCGTTCTTCCTGTCAGGCGAGTGGGACAACTTCGACCGGCGCACCCTCCCGCGGGAGGGGCTCCTGGTTCGCGCCCGGTTCGGGGCGGGCCACGCCCATGCGGGGCAGTTGCCGGCCACCGACTTCCTGCAGAGCTACTTCCGGGCCCGGGGCCTCACGACCTTCGGCGACCTCGTGGGGGCGGACCTGGACGTGGAGTGGGGCCAGGGCCGGAACCTGCCCCTGGACCGCTGGTGGGTGATCGGCGGGCCTTCCTTTGTCGTCGGCTCCCGGTCCATGGGCTTCATGGTCCCGAACTTCGCTGCGCTCCGCTTCGGCATCCCGTTCCGCTTCTACCTGGGCCTGGGCCTCACGGTGGAGCTGGCCCCCCGCTTCGACCTCGCCTGGGTGTCCCAGAGCCGCTCGGCCCTGCTGGACGGCAGCGCCTCCCCCCGGGGCCAGGGGGCGGGACTCGTGCTCCGCACCGCCCTATCCAACTTCTACGTGGAGCTGGCCTACGGCTTCCTCAAGCTGCACACCCCCCAGGAGAGCGCCCGGACCGTGGGCAGCTTCAACTTCCTGATCGGCACGCAGCCCTTCGACCTCTGGAAGCGTCACTGATACCCTGAAGGTCTGTTTTCCATCGCTCTTTGCCCGAGGCTGCCATGCGCTACCTGCCCTCTTCCCCTGTTGAGGATCAAGCCCTCCTGGACGCCATCGGCGTTCCCGCCGCAGAGTCATTGCTGGCGGGCATTCCCGAAGCCCTCCGGCTCGGTCGCGAGCTGGACCTGCCCGAGGGAGGCTCCGAGCAGGAGGTGGCCTGGCAGATGATGGGACAGGCCAACCGGAACATGCGCTTCTGCGCCCAGTTCCTCGGCGCCGGCGCCTACGACCACTTCGTGCCCTCGGCCATCGACGCGCTCATCAGCCGCCAGGAGTGGTTCACGGCCTACACGCCCTACCAGCCCGAGATCAGCCAGGGCACCCTGCAGCATATCTTCGAGTACCAGACGCTGATCTGCGATCTCACGGGCCTGGAGGTCACCAACGCCAGCCTCTACGACGGCGGCACCGCCTGTGTGGAGGCGGCGCTCATGGCCGTGCGCGTGGCCAAGAAGCGCAGCACCGTGCTGGTGAGCCGGGGCCTGCACCCGATGTACCGCGAGGTGCTCAAGACCAACTTCGCGCCCCACGACGACCTGCATCTGGTGGAAGTGGGCCTGAAGGACGGCGTCACGGACCTGGCAGACCTGGCCGCCAAGCTGAACGGCGACGTGGCCGCGGTGCTGGTGGGCTATCCCAACTTCCTGGGCGCCGTGGAGGACCTCACGGCCCTGGCGGCTCCCATCCACGCCGCGGGCGCCCTGCTGGTGAGCGTCACCCAGGAGGCCTTCGCCTTCGGCTGGTTCGAGGCTCCGGGCAGGGCGGGTGCGGACATGGCCTGCGGCGAGGCCATGAGCCTGGGCAACAAGCCCAACTTCGGCGGGCCCTTCCTGGGCTTCCTCGCCGTGAAGGATGCCCACAAGCGCGAGATCCCCGGCCGCGTGGTCGGCCAGACGAAGGACCTGGAGGGGCGCACCGGCTACGTGCTGACCCTGACGGCCCGCGAGCAGCACATCCGCCGCGACAAGGCCACCAGCAACATCTGCTCGAACCAGGGCCTGGTGGCCCTGCGCGCCAACATCTTCATGCACCTGGCCGGGCCTGCGGGCCTGACGGGACTCGCAGAGCTGAACGCCGCCAAGGCCCAGCACCTGCGGGAACGGCTGCTGGAGCTGCCGGATCTGGAGCCGGTCTTCGACCAGCCCTTCTTCAACGAGTTCGTGCTGCGCTACCAGGGCGACTACGCCGCGCTGGAGGCGGCCTGCCTGAAGGAGAGCCTGCTGCCGGGGCTGGACCTGGGCCGCTTCTATCCCGAATATCAGGGCTGCATCCTGTGGTGCGCCACGGAGCTGCACACCCGCCAGATGATCGAGAGCCTCGTCGAGATCCTCGCCCGCGTCCCTGTCCTTGCCGAGGAGGTGTGACCATGTTCCTGCGCCAGCGCGAACCCCTCTCCTTCGAGCGCTCGGTCCCCGGCAAGCGGGGCATGGACCTGCCGAAAGCGGACGTGCCCGCCGCCCGCGACACCCGCCCCGCCCACCTGAAGCGCAGCGGCTTCGCGGCCCTGCCCGAGCTGAGCGAGGTGGAAGTCATCCGCCACTTCACACGGCTTTCGAAGTGGAACTACGGCGTGGACGATGGCATCTACCCTCTGGGCTCCTGCACCATGAAGCACAACCCCCGGCTGAATGAGAAGGTCGCGGGCCTGCCCGGCTTCACGGACAGCCACCCCATGGCGCCCGATGCTCTGGTCCAGGGCAACCTGGAGCTGATCTACGACCTGCAGGCGTGGCTGCAGGAGATCACGGGCCTGCCCGGCGTCACCCTGCAGCCCAGCGCCGGTGCCGCCGGCGAGCTCACGGGCGTGATGCTCATCCGCGCCTACCACGTGAGCCGGGGCGCCAAGCGCCGCGTCATCCTCATTCCCGATAGCGGTCACGGCACCAATCCCGCCACCGCCGCCATGGCGGGCTATGAGGTGGTGGAGCTGCCCTCGCTGCCGGATGGCACCATCGCTTTCGACGATGTCACCGATCCCGCCAGCGGCAAGACCCGCAAGGGCCTGCGGACGCTGGTGGCGGAGCTGGGTCCCGAGATCGCGGGGGCCATGATCACCAACCCCAACACCGTGGGCGTCTTCGAGTACCGCTTCAAGGAAGTCAGCGACCTCTTGCACAGCGTCGATGCGCTGGTCTACATGGACGGCGCCAACATGAACGCCCTGGTGGGCGTGGCGCGGCCCGGCGACTTCGGCGTGGACGTCATGCACCTGAACCTGCACAAGACCTTCTCGACGCCCCACGGCGGCGGGGGCCCCGGCGCGGGCCCGGTCTGCTGCGCGGAGCGCCTCATGCCCTTCCTGCCGGTGCCCGTGGTGGTCCGCGACACCGTGAAGGTGGGCGAGGGCGAAGTGCCCCGGCACACCTACCGCTGGGACTGGGACCGCCCGGAGAGCATCGGCAAGGTGCACACGTTCTATGGCAACTTCGGGATCCTGGTGCGGGCCATGACCTACTGCCTGAGCCATGGCTCCGATGGCCTGAAGGCCGCGACCCTGCGCGCCATCGTGAACGCCAACTACATCCGCGTCCGGCTCAAGGGGGCCTACTCGCTGCACATCGACTCGCCCAGTCTGCACGAGGTGGTCTTCAGCGACACGCTGCAGGCCAAGCACGATGTGCACACCCTGGACATCGCCAAGCGCCTCATCGACCACGGCTACCACCCGCCGACGATCTACTTCCCGCTCATCGTGCCCGGCGCGCTGATGATCGAGCCCACCGAGAGCGAAGGAAAGGACGAGCTGGACGCCTTCTGCGACACCATGCTGCAGATCGCCAGGGAGGCCGAGGAGAACCCGGACCTGCTGCACCAGGCGCCCGTGCTGGCGCCCCTGCGCCGCCTCGACGAGACCACCGCCGCCCGCAAGCCCGTGCTGCGATGGACGAAGCCCTAGGCAGTCGCTTTCAGTCCAGACAAAAAGAAGCGGGGTCGCCCCCGCTTCTTTTTGTCTGCTCGCCTGGCCCTTGGGGCTACTTCACCACCATGGTCCGCATCATGTCGTGCTCTTCGTGCTCGAGGATGTGGCAGTGCCAGACGTACTCGTGGCCGCCGGTGCGGGGGCTGACGGGGATCTTGAAGGGTACTTGGGGCAGGTTGAACTGCATGATCACCGTGGTGACCTCGCCCGGGTGCATCTTGACCGTCTCCTTCCAGCCCACCTCAGTGGCTTCGGGACCGCGCGCGGGGTAGGCAGGGTTGTAGACCGGGACCGCGGGCGTGCCGAGGGGCGTGGCCATGTAGGCGACGGTGTCGAAGGCCTGGCGGGAGAGGATCTGGGCATTGGCCAGGTGGAAGTGGATCGGGTGGGTGTCCCCGGTGAGGTTGGCGATCTGCCAGACCTCGGTGCCGCCGCTGACGGGCGTCTCGGTGGCGAGGGAGCCGGCCAGATCCTTGGGGTCGTAGTAGGGGCGGCCGAAGTCCCCGGTGGGGCCAGCTACGTTGGTGCCGAGCATCTGGATGAGGCGGTTGTTGAGGTCGACGGCTTCGTTCAGGGTCAGCTGGCGGACCACGATGCCCTTGCGGGTGGGGATGGGCAGGGGCGCGGTGGTGATGGCGTTCCAGCTCAGCTTGCTGACGACAGTGGAGGCCACCGGGCCAGCCAGTGGCAGGTCCATCAGGGAGTTGGAGTCCCCGGCCAGGGGCGTGGCGGGGATGAGCTTCGAGGGCAGGTCCTTGGCCATGGTCTTGACGTCCAGCTTGACCTCGAAGCGCATGAGGATGGAGGTGTCACCGATGCCAAGCGCGTTGGGGTAGTCGTTCTCAGGAGCGCCGTTGGGGTAGGGCCCGGGGGCATTGTTGTAGAGGATGTAATTCTTGCCGCCCTTCCCGTTGAGGTCGAGCACCAGGTCCAGGCGCTCGGCCGGGGCGACGATCAGGCTGCCGCCGGGGGCCGCGGGGTTCACATAGCGTCCGCCGCCGGCATCCGTCAAGGTGATCAGATTGGCCTGAGGTACGCTCACCGGGTGAGCCAGGAAGCCGCCCTCGGTACCGATGACGGTCCAGGCGGGGCCGGGCTTGGTGAAGTCCGGCTGGCCGGAGCCGTTGTCTTCGTAGAGGGCCAGGTTCAGCACCCGGGCATTGCAGGCGTTGAGAACGCGGAGGCGGTAGCGGCGTGGATCCACGGTGGCCTTGGGGTAGGCGGCGCCGTTGACCAGCATGGTGTCGCCGAAGGCCTCGGGCACCACGGACACGGAGGGAGATGTGCTGGTGTTCCAGCGGTTCGGATCGTACTCGTAGGGGTACCAGAGGTCCCCGCGGCCCTGGGCGGAGCCCGGGAAGGGGAGGGCGGTCGGGTCGCTGGGTCCGCTGCCGTTCTGGAAGATCTTGTCCTGGAAGATCAGGGGCAGCTCGCGGCCACCGTTTTCAACGAAGGCGGGCAGCCCGAAGTCACGCACCAGGGTGGACTCGTAGTAGTCCCGGAGGATGTAGGCAGAGGCCACGCCGGCATAGGCGTTCAGGCGGGTGATGCCCATGGCGTGGTCGTGGTACCACATCAGGCGGGCGCTCTGGTTGTTGGGGTAGTAGTACTCGGCCTCGTTCACCGGCACGGTCTTCGCCGCAGTCTCCAGGGGGCGCAGCACCGCGTTCTGCACGAAGCTGACCCCCTTGTTGCCGATGCGGTCAAAGAAGGCGAAGGGGCCGCCGTCGCTGAACCAGGGCACCAGCCCGCCGTGGAGGTGGGTACTGGTGCGGTTCTGGGTCACGCTTGGGTCCGAGCCCTGGATGCTGGTGTCCACAGGAAGGATGTGCTTGTCGGGCAGGTTGTTGCGGAAGGTGATCTGGGTGGGGACCCCCTTCTGGGCGATGATGATGCCGCCGAGGTGCTTCTGCGGCACCAGGGCGCCCGCGGCCACGCCCAGGGCCAGGGTGGGGTTGTAGCCCCAGAGCGTGGTGGGCGGCAGGCTCGGGTGCAGCTGGTCCTTGAACTGGTTGATCTCGATGGTGTAGTGGCTGGCGGTGAGGGTGCTGCCCGTGAAGCGGCGGGTGCCGTCCGGCTGCGCCACAGGGATCAGCCCCGGAGCCCGGAGCTCGGTCATGAACTTGGTGAGCACCGGGCTGGACTGCCAGGTGGACGGGGGCGGGGGCGCGTAGGCGCCCTGCGCCTTGAGGCTCTGACCCGAGGCCAGCAGGAGGGCCGCCAGGCCGAGGAAGGGAAGCCCGGACCGGAAGGGCCGGGAGAAGAGGGCAGGCTGAGACAGGTTGTTATTCATGGGGTGAAACTCCAGGATGACAAACGTTGAGCAGCGGGGACCCCGCAGCGGGCAAACCAGGTAGATCTAAAAGCCTATGGATAGATAGGTGTTTAAACAATTAGTAGTACTCCGTAAGTAGTACTACGTGCTGGAATGGTTGGGTCTGTGCTGATGCCATGAGCGCTGGAATCCAACGGGCTCATAAAGTCTATTTATGCGAGTTGTTTGGAACATGACCCAGAGATCGGGGAATCTGCCCGCGTGAAGTCGGCCTCAGCGGGCCGAGCCGGTGGTGAGCTCCCGGATGCCCCTTCTCTCTCGGCCAAATGAAGCTGGGCCAGACCCCCGTCTGGCGGGAGAATGGTGGGTTCCCGGAGCTCCCATGCGCCTCCTTCCCGCCCTGATCCTCGGCGTGCCCCTCCTGGCCCAGATGACCGCGCCCCTGCAGGACCGCGCCGACCGCTTCCTGAAGGTCGTGAACGCGGGCTACCAGTCCCTCTACACCGTGGCCTCCGAGGCCACCTGGGCCGCCTCCACGGATGTAAAGCCAGAGAACGACGCCGCCGCTGAGTGGGCGGGCCGGGCCGCCGCGGCCTTCAACGGCAACCCGGCGCTCATCACCGAGGCCCGGGAGCTGCTGGCGCACCGGAAGGAGCTCAAGGACCTCACCGTGCGGCAGCTGGAGCGAGTGCTGCTCAACGCCGCCGAGGGTCCCATGACCAATCCCCGGCTGGTGGCCGACCGCGTCGCGGCGGAGACTGCCCAGGCCAGCCGCATGAACGGATACGTCTGGAAGCTGGATGGCCAGCCCCTCTCCGCGAACCGCATCGACGAGCTCCTGGCCAAGAGCGGCGACCTAGCAGAGCGGCGCCGCGTGTGGGAGGTCTCCAAGGAGAGCGGCCCCGTGCTGAAGGATGGCCTGCTGCGGTTGCGCGACCTGCGGAACAGCTGCGCCCGGGAGCTGGGCTACCCCGACTACTTCGCGCTGCAGGTGGCCAAGTACGGCCTCAGCACCGACGAGATGATGGCCTTCAACCGCAAGTTCCTGGCGGAGCTGAAGCCCCTCTACCTCCAGCTGCACACCTGGGTGAAGTACGAGATGGCGAAGAAATACGGCCAGCCCGTGCCCAAGGCCATCCCCGCGCACTGGATCAACAACCGCTGGAGCCAGAACTGGACCGGCTTCGTGCAGGCCGTGGACTTCGACCCCTACTTCAAGGGCTGGCAGCCCGAGCGGGTCGTCAAGACCGCCGAGGCCTTCTACACGGGACTCGGCTTCGCGCCCCTGCCGGCCTCCTTCTGGGCCAAGTCCGACCTCTATCCCGTGAAGCCGGGCGAGACCCGCAAGAAGAACAGCCATGCCTCCTGCTGGCACCTGGACCTGGACACCGACATTCGCTCGCTCATGAGTGTGGAGCCCAATGCCCAGTGGTTCGAGACGGTCCACCACGAGCTGGGCCACGGCTACTACTTCATGAGCTACACGAACGAGCGCGTGCCGCCCCTGCTGCGGGACGGCGCCAACCCCAGCTTCCACGAGGGCGTGGGCGAGCTCATCGCTCTGGCCACCCGCCAGATCCCGTATCTCAAGTCCGCGGGCGTGCTGCCCACCGACTACAAGGTGGATGAGATGCAGGTGCTGCTGAACGACGCCCTGGAAGTGGCGATCCCCTTCATGTTCTGGGCCTGCGGCACCATGCCTGAGTGGGAGGCGGACTTCTACGCCAAGGGCATGCCCGCCGCTGAGATGAATGCCCGCTGGTGGCGGCAGGTGCGGGACCTGCAGGGTGTGGAGCCTCCGGCCCCGCGCGGGGAGCAGTTCTGCGACGCCCCCACCAAGACCCACATCAACGACAATCCCGCCTACTACTACAGCTACGGCTGGGCCACGGTCTTCAAGTTCCAGCTGCACGACCACATCGCCCGGAAGCTCCTGCACCAGGATCCCCGCAGCACCAACTACGCCGGCCACAAGGAGGTGGGCGCCTTCCTGAAACAGATCCTGGCCAAGGGCGCCACCGAGGACTGGCGCACGGTGCTGAAGGACGCCACGGGCGAGGACCTCTCCACCCGCGCCATGACGGACTACTTCAAGCCCCTCATGGCCTGGCTCGAAACGCAGAACAAGGGCCGCCAGATCGGCTGGTGAGCGGGCGCTGAAACGCAGGAAGCGGGGTCACCCCCGCTTCCTGCTTGCCACGTACAGCCCTTGGGCCGGGTCACTGCACCACGAGGGTGCGCATCATGTCGTGCTCTTCGTGCTCGAGGATGTGGCAGTGCCACACGTACTCGTGGCCGCCGGTGCGGGGGCTGACGGGGATCTTGAAGGGCACCTTGGGCAGGTTGAACTGCATGATCACGGTCGTGACCTCACCGGGATGCATCTTGATGGTCTCCTTCCAGCCGAGCTCGGTCGCCTCGGGGCCCCGGGCCGGAATGGTCGGGTAGTAGGTCGGAACCGCGGGCGAACCGGCTGCGGTGTTCGCATAGGCCACGGTGTCAAACACCCGCCGGGACAGGATCTGGGCATTGGCGAGATGGATATGGATCGGGTGCGTGTCACCCGTCAGGTTGGCAATCTCCCAGACCTCGGTCGCACCCGCTGCAGGGGTCTCGGTGGCCTCGGAGAGCGGGAGATCTGCAGGATCAAAGTAGGGCCTGGAGAAATCTCCCGCTTTTGGCGCCACGTTGGTTCCGAGCATCTGGATCAGGCGGCCGCTGGCGTCGAAGCCCTCGTTGAGCGTCAGGTGGCGCACGGTGACCCCCTTGCGGGTCGGAATGGGCAGGGGGGCGGTGGTGGCCGTAAGCCAAGTCAGGAACGGCGTGGGCATGGCGGCCAGATGACCTGCCAGGGGCGGATCGATCTTGGCATCAGGGTTGCCAGCCATGGGCATGAAGGGCGTGAGCAGCCACGGGGTGTCATTGGGAATGGCCTTGCTGTCCGCCTTGACCTCGAAGCGCATGAGGACCGACGTATCCCCGATTCCGGCGGCATTGGGATAGTCGTTGGTGAAGGCGCCGTTGGGGTAAGGGGCTGGGGCATCGTTGTAGAGGATGTACTTCTTGCCAGCCTTGCCGTTGAAGTCCACCACCAGGTCGAAACGCTCGCCGGTCGCCACGATCAGACTCCCGCCCGGGGCGGCCGGATCGACATATCGACCCGCCAAGGGATCCACAAAGGTGGTCAGAGGCGCCGAGGGCACGTTCACGGGTCTGGCGAGGAACCCACCCTCGGTGCCGATCACCGTCCAGTGCGGACCAGGCTTCTTGAAGTTCGGCTGACCATGGCCATTGTCCTCATAGAGCTGAAGGTTGAGGACCCGGGCCTGACAGGCGTTGAGGACCCGGAAGCGGTAGCGCCGGGGATCCACAGTGGCCTTGGGGAAGGCTGCACCGTTGACCAGCATGGTGTCGCCGAAGGCCTCGGCCACGACGGAGGTGGGAGGCAGGGGATTGGGCGCGCTGGGGTCGCGGTCCCATCGGGCCAGGTCGTACTCGTAGGGATACCAGAGGTTCCCCTTGCCCTGGGCGGACCCCGGGAAGGGGAGGGCCTTCGGGTCGCTGGGCCCTTGGCCGTTCTGGAAGATCTTGTCCTGGAAGACAAGGGGCAGCTCGCGGCCACCGTTCTCCACGAAACCGGGGAGGCCGAAATCCCTCACCAGGGCGGCTTCGAAATTGTCCCGGATGATGTAGGCGGAGGCGATGCCGGCGTAGGCGTTGAGCCGTGTGATGCCCATGGCGTGGTCGTGATACCACATGAGGCGGGCGCTCGCGTCGTTCGGGTAGTAATACTCGGCCTCGCGCCCAGCGGCGCCGGGATTGAGGACCGCGTTGTTTATGAAGTTGATACCCTTGTGGCCGTTGGCATCCCAGAAACCGAATGGTCCGCCATCACTGAACCAGGGCACGGCGCCCCCATGAAGGTGGGTGGCGGTGCGGTTCTCGGTCACGGTAGGGTCGGCCCCCTGGATAGAGCTATCAACCGGGAGGATGTGCTTGGCTGGCAGGTTGTTCCGGAAGGTGATCTGGGTCGGCCTCCCCCGTTGGGCAATGAGGATGCCGCCCAGATGCGCCTGCGGAAAGCCACCCAGGGTCTTCGTGGGGTGGTAACCCCAGAGCGTGGTGGCCGGGAGCGCCGGGTGCAGCTTGTCCATGTATTGATTGATGTCGATGGTGTAGTGGTCAGAGACGACCGTGCTCCCTGGATAGGTCCGGATGCCATCCGGGAGGCCCACGGGAATCTGGCCCGGCGCCCGTAGCTCCGTCATGAACTTGGTGAGCACGGGGCTGGACTGCCAGGTGGACGGGGGAGGGGGCACGTATGCCACCTGCGCGACGAGGCTCTGACCCGAGGCCAGCAGGAGCGCGGCCAGGCCAAAGAAGGGGAGGCCGGTCTTAAGGGGCCGGATGCCGGGGCGGGGATGCTGCCGGAGAGGGGTCATGGTTGGGCTCCTGTTTGGGGGATCAGGGGGCTGTCTGGTGGGCTGGGAAGGGCATACGTTGGGGGACTGTGGTCTGGCTCAGTGGATCGAAAACAGGCGGGAGGCTAGATCGAAAAGTCTAGGGATGGCTACCGGTGAAGCGAATGGGGAGTTCTACTACTTCTCGCCCCCAGAACTCCCCCTCCTGGCGCTGGAAATGGTGAATTCAAAGAATATAAAAAAATTTCTTTGGCGAACTGGAGCGGGCCCCGAGGGTTGGCGGGGACGGCCCCTCCAAGCGGGAGCGGCCTCTGCTGACGGGAGGCTCCGCGGGAGGCACAATGGAGGGTCGGGCCGGAGCCCGGCCTTCCCCCCTCTCGTCCCCTGCCGGAGTCCCGATGCCCCTTGTCTTGTCTGTGTCCCCCGGCCACCCAGCCGCTGAGGGGTGGGGACGAGCTGGCGGGCGAGCCAGCAGCAGGTGCGCATGACCCCTGCTACCCAGCCGGTCCGCGTCCTTCGCGCCCACACCCGGGACGCCCAGATCCGCCTGTCGGCCCTGGATGCGAGTCCCCTCTGGGACGGCGTGCGGCGCAGCCATCCCCACCTGGATCCGGGCGCCTGCGCCTGTCTCACCGAGCTGCTCTGCGCCACGGCGCTGCTGCAGAGCCGCAGCCTCTTCGCCGAACGGCTGCAGATGCTCATCAAGGGGGCGGGCAAGGCCCGCGCGGTGGTGGCCGATAGCTGGCCCGACGGCACCATCCGGGGCGTGCTGGATCCCGGTGTGCTGGAGGCCGCGGACTGGGTCGAGGCGCCGGGCGTGCTGCAGGTGATGCGCTCCAATGCCACGGGGCAGCCTTACATCGGCAACCTGCCCCTGGTGGAGGGCGGTATCCAGGTGCAGACGGAGCACTACCTCCAGAACTCCGAGCAGGTCCAGGCCAGTGTCACCCTCTGGTGTGATCCGGGCACGGGCGAGGCCGGTGGTCTGCTGGTGGAACCCCTGCCCGACTGCCCCCCGGAGCGCCTGACGCGGCTCATCCAGGCCATCGACGGGCTGGAGGTGGTGCCCTTCTGGGAGCGCACCCCGGAGTTCCTCGCCGACTGGATCGCCCAGGGCCAGGGCTCCGATCAGGTGGCGGTGAGGGAGGTCTTCTATCGTTGCCGCTGCTCCCGGGCCACCCTGCTGGACACCCTCCGAGGGTTCTCGGAGGAGCAGAAAGCGGACCTGTTCGTGGAACCCGGCCCCGTGGAGGTCCGCTGCGACTACTGCGGGCAGCGCTATCCCATCGCGCTTGAGGACCTGCAGAGGGGGGACGCCTGATGGCCGCCGTGGACATCGCCGTTCGCGGCCGGCCCCTGGGCTCGCCCCTGTCCGTGTGGCTGAGCTACCGCCTGGTGCCCTTCCTGGTGGCGGGCCTGTCGAAGCTCTGGGCCCACACCCTGCGGGTGCGCCGCGAAGGCTTCGAGGCGGTGGAGGCCCTTGCGGCCCGGGACGAGCGCTTCATCCTGGCCTTCTGGCACCGGCGCCTGTTCATGATGCCTCTCGCCTATCCCTTCCGGCGCCGCAACGCCCAGGGTGAGGATCGGGGCGTGGCCATCCTCTCCAGCGACAGCAAGGACGGGGAGCGCAGCGCCGCCACCTGGCGCTGGTTCGGCATCCACGCCGTGCGCGGCACCGCCAGCGAGGACGGCGCCAAGGCGCTGGTACGCATGATCCAGGCCGTGCGCAAAGGCTGGGACTTCGGCATCACGCCGGACGGCCCCCGGGGCCCGCTCATGGTCATGAAGCCGGGCACCGTGGCCCTGGCCCGCAAGACCGGCGCCTGGATCGTGCCCGTGAGCCTGGCCTTCGACCGCTGCTTCGAGCTGAGAACCTGGGACCGCATGGTGATCCCCGTCCCCTTCGCCACCTGCATCGTGCGCTTCGGCACCCCCTATCAGCTCGGCCCCAAGGCCGACGACACCGCCGAGAACCTCCGCCTCCAGCAGGAGATGGACACCCTCGAAGCCTGGGCCCAGGCGGTGGCGCGTGACTGACCGCAAAGATCTGCCGCAGCTGCTTTCCGCCTTTTCTTTTTTTGTGCCCTTTGTGTTCTTTGTGGTTAAAAAAACCCTGGGGGTTATCCGTTCGAAGGGCTCGGCTGTTCTGTAGAAAAATTGACCACAAAGAACACAAAGGGCACAAAGAACTGATCTGATTCCTCCTGTTTTAGATGTCCTCTGCGGTTTGATTTTTCTAGGTGTCCCATGCCCACCAAGCGCTCTCCCAAGGCCTCTCTGCCGAACCCGCTGCCTGCCTTCGTGGTGACGCGGCCCACGGGCCATCTCGACACGTTCAAGAGTCCCCGCCCGGGGCGGCCCTTCACGGTCACCTTCGAGTCCGACGAGTTCACCTGCCTCTGCCCGCTCACGGGCCAGCCGGACTTCGCCAAGCTGCGCATCACCTACCAGCCGGATCAGCTCTGCGTGGAGTCCAAGTCCCTGAAGCTCTACCTGTGGACCTTCCGGGACCGGGGCGCCTTCCATGAGGACGTCACCAACCAGATCCTCGATGACCTGGTGAAGGCCCTCAGCCCCCACTGGATCCGCATCGAGGGGGACTTCCTCATCCGCGGGGGCATCCGCACCCTCGTGGAGGCGGAACACGGAAACAAGAAATGAGACCGCAGATGACGCCGATGACACAGATGGGATTCGCCGGATCTTCTCCGCGTCCATCTGCGCCATCTGCGGTGAAAAAATGAAGGCCGTCATCGCCCTCGGCTCGAACCTCGGCGACCGCCGGGCGCACCTGGCTGCCGGGCTGGCCGCCCTCCGGTCCCTGGGCACCGTGGTGCCCTCGCCGCTGGTGATGGAGACGCCGGACGAGTCGGGCACCGGCCCCGCCTACCTCAACACTGTGGCGATCCTGGCGACGGTGGAGACCGACCCCCGGCGCCTGCTGGAGGCGCTGCTGCGCCTGGAACTGCAGGCGGGCCGGGACCGCGGCACCGGGAAGAACGCGCCCCGCACCCTGGACCTGGACCTGATCACCACGGACGGCACGCGCGGCGCCTGGACCTGGGAGACGCCCGAAGACCTGCGGTGTCTCGGCCCCGAGCTGACCCTCGAGCTGCCCCACCCCCGCGCCTTCCGCCGCCCCTTCGTCCTCGAGCCCTGGCGCGCCCTCTCCGACCCCGGCGAGTGCGGTGGGATTATCCCCCGCAGCGGCTCAGGCATAGACTAGAGAATGCTGTTTAATCGCAGATTGCGCAGATAAACGCAGATATAAAACAATTTTGCATGGCCATCGGCGCCATCTGTGTCATCTGCGGTTCATTCATTTTTTTCAAGGCTGCGTCCACCGCTCGCACCAGTCGAGGACGGTCTCGTACCAGAGCTTGCTGTTCTGGGGCTTGGCGACGAAGTGGGTCTCGTCGGGGAAGTAGAGCAGCTGGCTGGGCACGCCCCGCACCTGCAGCACGTTGTAGAGCTGGAACGCCTCGGTGACAGGCACGCGGAAGTCCAGCTCGCCGTGGATGACGAGGTGGGGCTTCTTGAAATTGGCCGCGCCGCTGCTGGGGCTCTGGTCGCGCCAGCGGGCCAGATTCTCGGCGCTCTCCCAGGGCCAGCCCTTGAACTCCCAGCGGGGGAACCACAGCTCCTCGCTGCCGAGCTGCATGCTCTCGGTGTTGTAGATGCTGGCGTGGCTCACGAAGGCGGCAAAGCGGTCCGCCTGGTGCCCGGCGATCCAGTTCACGGCGTAGCCGCCGTAGCTGCCACCCGCGGCGATCACCCGCTTGGGGTCCGCGTTGGGGAAGGCCTTGAGCACCCCGTCCAGGGTGGTCATGAGGTCCTGCATGACCGCGCCGTTCCAGTCGCCGCTGATGGCGTCGGTGTAGGCCTGGCCGAAGCCCGTGGAGCCCCGGGGGTTGGGCAGCACCGTGAGGAAGCCGCGCCCGGCCCAGGCCTGGGCGTTCCACCGGGGATGCCAGGCGTCGGCCCAGGCGCCCTGGGGGCCGCCGTGGATGACGAAGGCCACGGGGTATTTCTTCAGGGGGTCATAGCCCACGGGCTTGACGATGAAGGCGTGGGTCTTGGTGGGCTTGCCCTCCAGGGGAACGGTGTCCAGCCAGAGGTCCTCACCCTTGTTTAGCCCCCACTCGCGGGCCCGGGCCTCGTTGTGGGAGGTGGCCCGGATGGCCTGGCCCGTGGTCAGGTCCACGGCGTAGAGATCCGGGGGCGTCGTGAGGCTGGAGGACACCACCACGGCATGGGCCTGCCCAAGGGCGAAGCCCTCCACGTGCAGGCCCGTGCTGAGGCGCTTCACGACCTGACCCTCCCAGCGGTAGAGCTCCGTGTGGCCCTGCCGCTCGCTGGTGGCGATGAGGTCGTCCCCCTTCCACTGGAAGGCGCCGAAGCTCTTGTCCGCGGCCTCGGTGGTGCGCACCACCTTGCCGGTGGCGCGGTCCATGACCCACAGCTCCCACCTGTCAGCCTCGAAGCCCGGGCGGCGCTGGGCGCGCCAGGCCAGGTACTTGCCGTCCGGCGAGTAGCGCGGGGTGTTGTCCATGGCGGGGTTGTCAGAGACCTTCTTCGGGGCGCCGCCCTTCAGGCTCACCTCGTAGATCTCGCCGTTGGTGCTGGTGGCCTTGGTCTGGTCGGGATGCGAGTCGAAGGCCAGGGACTGGCTGTCCGGGGCCCAGTCGTAGCCGTCCCCGGCGGAGACGTCAGCGAAGTTGGGCACGTCCGTGGTGAGGCCGGCGGTGAGGTCCCGGGGCGCGGCGCTGCCGTCGGCGGGCACCACGAAGAGGTGGCTCATCTGCCGGGCGTCCTTCCAGGCGTTCCAGTGCCGGAACATGAGCTTGGTGTAGAGGCGGCCGGAGACCTTGGACTCCTTCCGGCTCTTGAGGTAGGCGACGTTCTCGGCCTCATTGCCGCTGGGTACGGTGGTGGAGAGGAAGGCGACCCACTTGCCGTCCGGGCTCCAGCTCTGGCCTTCCGCGCCGCCGCTCAGGTGGGTGAGCTGCCGCTTCGTCTTGGTGGCCAGGTCCACGATCCAGACCTGGCCCTCGGCCTGGTAGGCGAGGCGCTTGCTGTCGGGGCTGAACCGGGGCCGGGACTGGCTGCCGCCGCCCAGATCCAGCTCCCGGGCCGCGCCCCCCGCGGGCTTGAACCAGAGGCGGGTCTCGGTGCGATTGGCCTGGAAGTCCACGGTGCCGACCTGGTAGGCCAGGTCGCCCGTCGGGGACAGCTGGGGATCAGCGACCCGCTTCACGCGGAAGAGGTCTTCCACCTGCAGAGGACGCGCGGCGAACAGGGCCACGGAGGCCATGAAGAGAAGGGCGATGCGCATGGGAACTCCGGGGGCGCCTAGCGGGCGGCGGCGAGGGCCGAGGGGGCCGTGCGGGGCAGCAGCTGCTTCTTCTTGAGCAGGGTGTCGGCTTCGGCCATCACGTCCAGGGCCTTGAGGATCACGGGGTCCTTCTCGCAGCGCACCTTGAAGCCCGCCTCGATGCCAAAGGCCACATTCTGCATCTCGATGGACAGCTGCTCCTGGATGGTGGCGGCGTTGGCCTCCCAGTCCTTGTCGGCGATGGTGAGCTTCTGCTCCAGGGCCCAGGCGCGGAACCGGGCGAGGACCGCCTCATCGGCGTGCTGGCCGGGCTTGATGCCGAAGTGCTCCTTCTCATGGACGGCGAAGCGGAAGAGGGCCGTCTGCCGATACTGCAGGTTGGCCATGAAGTCGCTGAGCCTCAGCACGGGCACGGTGTAGTCGGGGTTGATCCCGCCGCCGCCGTACACCGTCCGGCCCAGGTCGGTCTTGAAGGCGGGACCCAGGGGCTTGGCGTCCTTGTCATCCTCGGGGTTGTAGTAGTCATCGAGGCCGTGGGTGTAGTCGCGCTGGATGCTGCGGCCCGAGGGGGTGTAGTAGCGCGCGGTGGTCAGGGCCAGGCCTCGGGAGCGGTTGATGGTGAGGACGCTCTGGACCAGGCCCTTGCCCCAGCTGGTCTGGCCCACGACCAGGCCGCGGTCGTGGTCCTGCACCGCGCCAGTGACGATCTCGCTGGCGCTGGCGGAGCCCCGGTTGATGAGGACCACCAGGGGGAAGGGATCCAGCTGCGTGCCCTTGTTGGTGCGGGTCTGGTTCTCCTCGCGGCCGTCCCGGCCCTTCTGGCTGACGATGAGCTGGTCCGGTCCCAGCAGCTGGCGGCAGATGCCGATGGCCGCGTCCAGGACGCCGCCGCCGTTGCCGCGCAGATCCAGGAGGAGCTGCTGCATGCCCTGCTTCTTGAGGCTGGCGACGGCCTTCTCGAACTCTTCCGAGGTGGTCTCGCCAAAGTCCTTGATCAGAATCAGCCCGGTGGTGGGGTTCAGCATGAAGCTGTAGTAGACGCTGTTGGTGGGCACCTCGGCCCGGGTGATGGAGAAGCGCAGCAGCTCGGCCATGCCGGCGCGCTGGATGGCCAGCTCCACCAGGGTGCCCTTCTCGCCGCGCAGCTTCTGCAGGGCGCCGTTGCTGGTCATGCCGTCCGTGCTGGTGCCGTCGATCTCCTTGATGATGTCGCCGGAGCGCACGCCCAGGCGCTCGGCGGGGCCGCCCTTCATGGGGCTGATGATGGCGATGCCCTGGTCGTGCTGCTGGATGATGGCGCCGATGCCGAAGAAGGAGCCCTTCTGCTCCTCGCGCATCAGGCGGAACTCGCTCTCATCCATGTAGTTCGAGTGGGGGTCGAGGGTGTGCAGCATGCCCTGGATGGTGGCGTGGGTGAGCTGCCGGGGCGCGGGTGGCTCTGGGGTCTGCTTCTGGACCAGGTCCATGACCTCGGTCAGGGTATCCAGGCTGCGCTGGCGGCCGCCATCGCCGGCCCGGGCCAGCAGGGGACCCGCCACAGCCACGGTGGCCAGCAGCACCATCCACATCCAGTTGCGCTTCACGAAACGGGCCATGAGACTCCTCGAGTCCTACAAGGATACGCCGGGGGTGCCCCCAGGGCGAGGCGGGTCCTTGTTAAAAGCCCTCGAGGATGGTCCGGGCGGCGGGGGTCATGCGCTCCCGGGTGGCCCGGGTGGCCAGGATGATGGCCTCGAACTGGTGGTAGGCGCTCTCCAGATCGTCATTCATGACCAGGTAGTCGTAGGCCGGGTAGCACTCCATCTCATGGCGGGCGTGCTGCATGCGGATGCGGATCTGCTCGTCCGAGTCCTTGCCGCGGCTGCGGAGGCGGTCCTCCAGGGAGGCTGCCGAGGGGGGCAGGATGAAGATCATGCGGGCGTCGGGGATGGCCTGCCGCAGGTTCCGGGCGCCGGTGGTCTCGATGTCCAGCAGCACATCCCGGCCCGTGGCCAGCACGCCGTTCAGCCAGTCCTTGCCGGTGCCATAGCGGTGCCCGTAGACCTGCACCCACTCCACGAAGCCGCCCTCCTGGATCATGGCGTCGAAGCGGGCGTCGTCGATGTAGAAGTAGTCCCGGCCATCCACCTCGCCGGGGCGGGGCTTCCGGGTGGTGAAGGAGATGGAGAAGATCAGATCCGGCACGGTCCGCACCAGCCGCTGGGTGAGGGTGGACTTGCCGGCTCCCGAAGGCGCCGAGACCACGAACACATTGCCTGGATGGTCGATCAAGGTGCCCCCCTCTCCCACTTTAACGGAAGCCGGAAGCGGCCGGGCGCCCCGGGCGGATCGGCGGTCTACTGAAACTCCTCCGGCTCGGGCGGCGGCGGGGGCGGGGTCTCCTTGAAGATCGCCGAGGCGCTGCGCCGGCCGTCCATGACGATGTGGACCGGCGCCTCCACGCGGGTGTGCACCAGGCTGCCCGAGCGCCAGACCTCGGGCTGCTGCCGGAGCCAGTCCCAGTCCAGGCGGGCGGTGCCCCGGGGGTAGGGCACGGTGAAGTAGCCGATGTTCAGCGAGGTCACGTTGTGGAAGAAGTGCGAGCCCAGCGAGGCGTCCGCCTGGAAGTTCTCCATGGCGTATTCCACGATCACCTGGGCACAGGAGATCATGGACCAGGCGATGGGGATGCCCAGGTGCCGGTCGGTGCTGCCCCAGCGGCCGGGTCCCAGTAGCACATACTTCCCGCCCGCGGTGCGGAAGGTGTCGTTGAGCTTTTCCAGCTCCGCGGCGAGGGCCGTGGTCTCGAACTTGTCGAAGGCGTCGGGGTCCACCCAGACGATGTCGCGCAGTCCTTCCACCACGCCGTTGCCCACACAGCGCTCGGAGAAGAGGAAGAGGTTCTCGGGATCGAGGTCCTCGGGCGTGAGGTTCACCTCGACGTTGTCGATGAGCTGATGCTTGATCTGCAGCAGGTTGAAGGTGGGCTTGCCGTTCTCGGGATCCTTGTCGAGGTTGACGGCGAACTCGATCTCCACCGGGGTCTCCATGGCCTCGCGGATCAGCTCGAGCAGGTGCTGGAGCACCTTCGCCAGGGGGAACTGGTCGTACTTGAGGATGTTGCGGAAGTTCACAATGCGGGGCCCCGGGTGGTCCAGGCCGTCGCGGATGCGGTCGTCATTGGCGTCCCACACCGAGGCGCAGTGCCAGAGGGCGCCGTCCTTCTCGGCCCGGGCGATGTCCAGGCTCACCAGGGTGGTGTCCTCGCCGGCGTAGAGGTCCACAGAGGAGTGGCTCATGTCCAGGGCGTAGAACTGCTTCTGGGTGGTGCGCAGCTGCTCCTTGGGGGTGAGGATGTCCATCTCGGGGTATGGCGGCGCGAAGCGGAAAGCCTTGCCGCCTTCGACCACGTACTTCCCGAGCCCCACGGCGATGTTCGCGATCCCGTCCTGCGGCTGGGTGTAGGCCACGGGGTAGTAGTTGAAGGACTGGGCCACACCAGAGAGGTGCGGGTAGAAGTGGTCGCCGAAGCGGCGGCCCGACACATCCTGGATGAGGATGGCCATCTGCTCTTCCTCGATCTTGTAGTCGATGGCCTGGAAGTAGGCGCGGGAGGCCTTGGAATAGACCGATGCGTAGACCAGCTTGATGGCCTCCGTGAGCTGGGCCTCGCGCACGCCGGGATCGGGATCGTTGTTGGGCAGAAAGAAGGTGCTGTAGAGCCCCGCGAAGGGGTGTGAGAGGGCGTCCTCCAGCAGGCCCGAGGACCTCACGGCCAGGGGCACCTTCGCGTGCTTGGCCAGGAAGAGGCGCAGCTTTGCCGTGAGCTCCGGCGACAGCGAGCCCATGAGGAAGCGCCGCTTGATGGCGTCGTCATCCACATCGTTCTGGAGCATCGCCCGCAGACCGTGGCGGGTGATGAAGGAGTTGAACTCCTCCGTGCCGATGATGGCGGAGCGGGGGATGCGGATGTTCGCCTCGGGCACCAGGTTCTCCAGGTCCATGCGCGAGAGCAGGGAGTGGATGAAGGCGACGCCGCGGCCCTTGCCGCCCATGGAACCCGGGGCCAGGCGCAGGATGTTGGGCTCATCCCGGGGGGTGGATTCCGTGAGGGGCAGCACCTTGCCCAGGGTCTTCATGCGCTGCACGTACTCGCCGACATCGATCAGGAATGCGCGCAGGTCCTCCGGATCCTGGTAGTCCGTGATGCGGAACTTCGACAGCACCTTGGCCACCTGCACCTCTCCGCGGGCCATGATCCAGGCGGAGAAGTGGTTGCGGGAGGCGTGGTAGACCAGCGACTCGGCGGGGACCGTCCGGAGCTTGGCCTGGAGGTCCACCATGTTGGAGGCGCGGTCGATCTCCATGCCCGCCTCGTCCCGGAAGATGAAGTCGCCGAAGCCCAGGTTCACGTGGAAGAAGTTCGAGAGCTCTGCGCCCAGGGTGTAGGAGTTCTTGTTCAGGAAGCCGCTCTGGATGGCCGTGGCCCAGGACTCCTTGAAGGGATCCGAGGACTGCAGCAGGGTGGGCAGGTAGGGGTTGCGGTCCTTCACGGCCTTGAGGAGCTTGATGCCCGCCTCTCGGTCCATCACGCCGTCCTTCGGGAACTTGCGGTCCGAGATGACGCAGAGCAGGAAGTCCTGGTAGCGCTCGCTGAAGGCGATGGCCTCCTCGTAGGTTGTGGCCAGGATCACCTTGGGCCGGACCCGCATGGAGAGGGTGCGCGTCATGCCATCGACGCTCTGCTCCTTGGCCTGCCGCGTGGTCTGCTTGAGGATCTCGGCGTAGAGGATGGGCAGGTACCGCGAGTAGTAGCGGATGCTGTCCTCCACCAGCAGGATCACGCGGGTGAGGCCCACGGCCGTGTCGTTCTCGACGTTGGCCCGGTCCTCCATGAACTTGACCATGGCCATGAAGATCTCGGGGTTGCCGTTCCACACGAAGATCTGGTCATAGTGGCGCAGCAGCTCCACCCGACGCCGGTCCATGGCGCCCACCTCCACATTGTCGTTGAGCAGCAGGTAGATGGGCACCTGGGGCCCGGACTTCCGCAGGGCCTTGGACAGCTCCACATGGCCCCCCTGGCCCAGCCGGCTCATGACGATGATCATGTCGAAGTGCCGGGCGGCGCACTTCTTCAGGGCCTCCTCGACGGTGGAGACGTTGGTCACCCGGGGCGGGTTGCTCATGTTGAGCTGGTAGTAGCCGTCGAAGAGGATCTCCGTCAGCAGCCCGTCCTGCTCCAGGGTGAAGGCGTCGAAGGGCGGCGCCACCAGCAGGATCTCGCGGGTGCGGAGGGGCATGAGGTCGTGGAAGACCTCCTTGTCCGAGGCGTACTTCCGGAAGATCTCATTGAACTCGCGGTTGATCACAGGGGCCTCGGCTTTTACGAAGTTTACTTCGCCGGGCACAAAATGAGGGGCCGCGTGCGGCCCCTCATTTCGTGCCTTGGGAAAAGCCAGGGAGATTACACAAGCCCCTGATCGATCATGGAGTCGGCGACTTTGAGGAAGCCGGCGATGTTGGCGCCGTTCACGTAGTTTCCGGGGGTACCGAAGCGGTCCGCGGCGGAGACGCAGGACTGGTGGATGTTGATCATGATCTGGTGCAGGCGGGCGTCCACTTCCTGGGCGGTCCAGCCCAGGCGCATGGAGTTCTGGGACATCTCGAGGCCCGAAGTGGCCACGCCGCCGGCGTTGGAGGCCTTGCCGGGCGCGTAGAGGATCTTGTCCGTGTTGGCCTGGAAGAACTCCACGGCGTCCAGGGTGCTGGGCATGTTGGCGCCCTCGACCACGGCCTTGCAGCCGCAGGCCAGCAGGCCCTTGGCTTCGTCCAGGTTGAGCTCGTTCTGGATGGCGCAGGGCAGGGCCACGTCCACCACCTGCTCCCAGGGGCGCTTGCCCGGGAGGAACTGGGCGGTCTTGAACTTCTGGGCGAAGGGGGCCACGGACATGCGGTCCGTGCGGAGCATCTCCTCCATGTAGGCGATCTTCTCGCCGGAGATGCCATCGGCGTCGTAGATGTAGCCGTCGGGGCCGGAGATGGTGACCACCTTGGCGCCCAGCTGGGTGGCCTTGGTGACCGCGCCCCAGGCCACGTTGCCGAAGCCGGACACGGCGACCTTCTTGCCCTGGAAGCTGTCGCCCTTGAGCTTCAGCATCTCCTCGGCGAAGTAGACCACGCCGAAGCCCGTGGCTTCCGGCCGCACGAGGCTGCCGCCCCAGTACTGGCCCTTGCCCGTGAGCACGCCCGTGAACTCGTTGGCCAGCTTCTTGTACATCCCGAACAGGTAGCCGACCTCGCGGCCGCCCACGCCGATGTCGCCCGCAGGCACGTCGGTGTTGGGGCCGATGTGGCGGAACAGCTCCATCATGAAGGACTGGCAGAAGCGCATCACCTCCGCATCGGACTTGCCATTGGGATCGAAGTTAGAGCCGCCCTTGCCGCCGCCCATGGGCAGTCCGGTCAGGCTGTTCTTGAAGATCTGCTCGAAGCCCAGGAACTTCAGGGTGTCGAGGGTGACGTTGGGGTGGAAGCGGATGCCGCCCTTGTAGGGGCCGATGGCGCTGTTGAACTGGACGCGCCAGCCTGGATTGATGCGGATCATCCCCTTGTCGTCCACCCAGGGCACACGGAAGCCGATGACGCGCTCGGGCTCCACCACCCGCTCCAGGATGGCGTGCTTCTTGTACTTGGGCTCTTTCTCAAGAACGGGGTCCAGGGAGTGCAGGATCTCGGTGGCAGCCTGGATGAACAGGCTCTCCCAGGGCGCCTTCTTCTTCAGGCCTTCGAGGACTTCACTGACGTACTGGCTCATGGGTTCTCCAGGGTGATGGGGTTTGAGAAAGAGGGGCGGAAGCCCGGATGGCAACGGAGGTCGAGAGGGGGTCGCCGGGGAGCCCGTCCCAAGGCTGCGGCGGTATGCTTCAAGGGCCGGAAACAGGACGACATGACTCTAGCTCCAGCCGCCCTCCTGGGCACTGCCGGACCCTCAATCGGTGACCTGAAGCACTAAATTTCCGGCATTCCCGCCAAAACATCTGAATGGCATTTACAGACTGTCAAGGCCTCAGGCGCCCCAGCCGGTCTGCGACCTCCTCGCGGAACCGCGCCAGGAAGGCCAGGGCGAAGGTCGCCGGCTCCAGGGCCTCGTCCTGCAGCAGCGGCGTCAGGTCCATGGCGAAGGTCAGGCCCGTGGTGGCGTCCAGGCCGTGGCTGGCGTGGTAGGTGGCGTGGGCCTTGCGGCGGCCGAGGGTGGCTAGGTCGTAGCGCTTGCCTCCGGCAATCTGGCTGTCGAACACGGCGAGCAGCGCCGCCTGCAGCTCCTCCCGGGCGCTGACGTCGAGGGCCACCTTGTCAGCGTCCGGCAGCCAGTCCAGGTCGCGCCAGACCTCGCAGCCCAACAGGCGCTGAGGTCGGTGGGCCAGGGGCAGGCTGCGGAGGGCGGCGATGACCCGCAGGGCCACGGCCACGTGGGTGTCGTGCTTGTCGGCTAGGTTGTGGGTGTAGACCACCTGGGGCCGCGCCGCCGCCAGCAGCGCCGCGAGATCCGCCCCGGGCCGGGGGTCCGCGCCCTTCACGGCGGCGCTGGGGTAGTCCAGCTGGACGCAGGCGCCGAACTGCCCGAGCCGGGCCGCGGCCCGCTGCTCCTCACGCCGGATGGCCTTCATCTGGTCATCCGTGCACTCCCGGTAGCGGCCATCCCGGGCCGAGCCGCCGCCGTCGGTCACCACGGCGCCCAGGAACCAGGCGTCCTCACGCTGGTAGCAGGCCTCGATGCCGTGGAAGGCCATGATCTCCAGGTCGTCCTGGTGGGCGCCGACCGCCAGGTGCGTCGTGCGCGCCAGGGCCGCCGCAGGCTCGAGGGCGTCCGGGATGAAGAGGTCGGCGGTGGGGAGCTGGAAGCGCATGGAGTCCCTCAAGGCAGAGGCGGCAGGCTGGCCGCCGCGATGCTCTGGCCCACCCGGCGGCTGCGCTCGTCCGGCAGCTGGATCTGCAGATGCACCAGCTCCGGGAACTCGCGCCGCAGGACCTCCAGGGCGCCACCCAGGAGCAGACCTCCGCCCCGGCCGCTGGTGCAGCGACCCAGGAGCAGCAGGTGGCGGATCTCGTAGAAGTCCGCGTAGTGGGCGATGGCGTAGCCCAGGTAGACGCCCATGGTCTCCCAGATCTGCTGCGCTCCGACGTGGCCGGCCTCCAGCAGGTCCTGGACGGCCTTCAGGCGCTCGGCGTCGGGCACCCCGACGGGCAGCTCGATGCCCGCGGCCGGGGCCAGGCGGAACACGCACTGCTGGCTGAAGTAGAGTGCCCCGGCGCCGCGGTCGCCACTCCACTCGTCCACCGGGGCGTCGGGGCTGTAGTCCACGGGGGCGAAGGCCAGCTCATTGAGCCAGCCCAGCAGGTTGCCCTCGGTGTTCACGTAGCCCGCGGCCTCGCTGGAGCCCAGGGCGATGCCGAGGACGCCGTTCTCGCCCAGGCTCATGGCCCCGGCCAGGGCCGTGACATCCCCGTCGTTGGCCACCTCCAGGGGCACGCCCAGCTCGGCCCGGATGCGCAGGAAGACGTCGCGGATCTCGCCGTAGCGGTCCTTCGGAATGCCCCGGAAGAGGCTGGCGATGCGGACCTGGTTGTTCACCACGATGCCGGCCGTGCTGCCGCCGATGGCGTCCACCCGGGGCAGGTGGCTGGCGGCGGTGCGCAGGGCCTGCATGATCTCGCCGTAGTGGTAGGCCGGGTCCGCGTGCAGGCGGGGCAACCACACCACTTCCTCGCTGAAGACGGCCTCGCCGTCGATGACCGCGCTGACCTTGCGGTCGGAAGCACCCAGGTCGAAGCCGATGCGGCAGCCCTCCAGGTGGCGGCCCAGGGGCTGGCCAAGCTCCCGGGCCGAGGGCACCTCCGCGGGTTTGCAGGCCAGGATCTCGAAGGGCTGGCCGTAGACGTCCTCGCCCATGAACTGGCAGTCGAAGGCCCGGGCCCCGGTGGGCGCGTAGACCGTGCGCAGGTGGTCGGCCAGGGCGGCGGGACCTCCCACGTAAGTCCGGCAGCCGCCCCGCTGCCACAGCAGGAACTTGAAGAGGCGCTCGACGTAGGGCAGGTTGGCCGCGAAGCGGGGATGGCCCTCGGGGAAGACTACGGTCTCGAAGCGTGATACCGCACCATCCGGGCGCTCCAGCCCCAGCACCAGCGGCACGCCCCCGGCGGCGACCGCCTCGGCCACGAAGGCCCGGTTCGCCAGCACCGGCGGCCGGAACCCGGGGTCCAGGGGGGGCGGCGTGGCGGGACTCACCAGGTGGAAGTGGGCACCCATGGAGAGGCTCCTGAGGAAGGGGACGAAGGGCATCGGATCAGGCTGATTATGGGGCCGGAGGCGGAAGGGCCGATACTGGGGCCATGAAGCGGTTCGAATTCCACCTCGACATCTCCGCAGAGCGGTACCTGGACTACTACCGTGGCGCGGTCCAGCAGGCCATCGTCCGCTGCGCCAGCGGGCAGACGATCCAGTTTCCTGCCGCCATGTTGAAGGCCTTCATTACGCCCTCGGGCATCCACGGCGACTTTGTCCTCACCTGCGACGACAATCACCGTGGGGCTCGGCTGCAGCGGCTGGGGCCCTGACCGGGCTCAGCGCAGAGAGCTGACCGGCACGGTGGCGTGGCCCAGCAGGCGGTAGAGGCGGGGCAGGTGGCTCAGGGTGCGGGGCTCGCGGTTCAGGCCCTTCCAGGGCGTGCTCTTGGTGCTGCGGGCGTGGACCACGGCGATCTTCTTCTTCACCTCCAGCACCAGGATCTCGTGGTGCTCGAAGCGGGGGTCCTTCAGCACCCAGACCTGCCCGGCCTGGATGATGCGCGCCTCGGCAGGGAGGCCCTGCCACGTGGCGAGGTCCTTGAGCTCCCGGGCCTGGGCCAGCTCGGCGGCATGGACCTTCTTGGCCGCATGCCGGGTCCGGCGGTCCTCCAGCGCCTGCTGGGCCTCCTCGCGCAGCTTCTGCTGGGCCGCGCGGTGCTTCTCCCGGAACGGCTCCTCCGCCCACTTCTGGGCCGAGCCCGGGGTGCGGAAGGGGCCCTTGATGCCTTCGAAGTCCTGGCGGGAGGCCCACCAGCCCTTCTTGCCCTTCCAGTAGGCGGCCTTCCTGCCCCACTGGAAGATGCTGGCCCCGGCCTGGACCCACTTCGCCGTGAAGGGTGCTCTCGCCATGGTTTCCTCCCGAGGGGCCGGATGCCTCCCCATTGTCAGGCAAGTTCATGAATTCATGCACCTTGAATTGTGTGAGTATTTCGTTTTAAATTCGCTTATAACCTTTTGTTTTTCCAGTGCTTTGAGAAGGTGAATTGGACACTCACTGTCGGACTGCCAGACGGATAGTGACAGGGTGAACCTCTTCACGCTGGAGTCCCGATGCACCCACTGAACGTGATCCTCACCCCCCTTCGCCAGGGCGCCCCTCGGGCGGGTCGGGTGGCGGTGGACCTGCTGCTGCGGGTGCAGGCGCCGGAGCTGCCTGCGGAGGCTGCGGCGCCGCGCGCGCCACTGCATCTGGCCGTGGTGCTGGACCGCTCGGGCTCCATGTCAGGTCAGCCGCTGGCCGAGGCCCGGCGCTGCGCAGCGGCCATCGCCGCGCGCCTGGCCGGCGGGGACCAGCTGGCCCTGGTGGCCTATGACCACCGCGCCACCCTGGTCCAGCCCTGCCGCCCGGTGCAGGACCGGGTCGCCTTCCAGTCCCTGGTCAATGCCATCGAGCCCGGCGGCTACACGGATCTCTACGCGGGCTGGGCCACCGGGGTCGAGGCCCTGCGCAGGGTCCACCGGCCCGGCGTGGTGAGCCGCGTGCTGCTGCTCTCGGACGGCCAGGCCAACCAGGGCATCACGGATCCGGACATGCTCGCCTCCGCAGCCCGGAACGCGGCGGAGGTCGGCATCAGCACCTCCACCTATGGGCTCGGCGAAGCCTTCGAGGAGAACCTCATGACCGCCATGGCCCAGCAGGGGGCGGGTCGCTCCTACTACGGCGAGACCGCCGAGGACCTGCTGGATCCCTTCATGGAGGAGTTCGACCTGCTGAGCAGCCTCGTGGCCCGGCGGCTGCAGGTCGCGGTGGATGTCCCCCGGGGCTGGACGGTGAGCCAGCTGAACCACTACCCGGAGCTCGGACCCGGGTGCTGGCGGCTGCCGGACCTCGCCGCGAAGGCCGAGGCCTGGGCCCTCTTCCACCTTGAAGGCGCCATCCCCGAGGGCTATGTCGGGGACACCCTGCTGCTGGCCAACCTCACCCTGCAGTGGGACGACCCCAAGGGGCTGGGCTCGGGGCCCCGCCTGGTGCCGGCCCGCCTGCCGGTGCTAAGCGACGCGGTCTTCCAGGCCCTGCCCGAGGATCCCCTGGTGGCGAGTCGGCTGCTGGAGCTGCGGGTCGGCGAGCTGCAGGAGCAGGCCCACCGGGCGGCCCTGGCCGACGACTGGGACGAAGTCCGCCGCCTGCTGGACCAGATGAAGGGCCTGGCCGCGGAGAATCCCTGGACCATGGAGATCGTGGCGGGTCTCGAGGAGCTGATGCTGCGGGGGGAGCGGGAGACCACCACCAAAGAGCTCCGCTTCGGGTCCTCCGCCACCCGCCACCGCCTGACCTCGCTGAACGAAGAGGCCGAGTGCCTGCCGACCGCCTCCTACACCCGCCGCAAGCGCCGCCAGGGGAAGGGCGGGCCCCTGGGCTCGGACACGCCGGGGGAGCAGGGCTGAGCCGGAGCCGGAAGGGCGCAGGGCGCTGAGGGGTTTGGCTTACCCGCTGTTCTCTGCGAACCTCAGCCCTCTCTGCAGCCTCTGCGAGAGTTTTTGCCCTTCCCTCGAGAGTCGGGAGTCCATGAAGGGTTGCCATTCCCAGAAACCCGGAAGAACCCTTTTCGGGCATTCTTGAGCCGTGCGTCCCCAACGCATCCTCCGGGAGGATGACCCCATGGCCAAGATTCTGGTGCTCCACGGCGCAGGCATGAACATGCGGGGGAAGGTGCAGGTGGATCTGTTCGGTCCCATGCAGCTGCCGGACTACGACCGGCTGATCCGGGAGTACGCGCAGGAGCTGGGCGTGGAGGTGGAGATCTTCCACTCGAACGTCGAAGGCGAGGTGATCAACCGGATCTACGCGGCCCACGAGCAGGGTTTCGACGGCGCCATCTTCAACCCGGCCCTGTTCGCCACGGGCTACCCCGCGCTGGTCGCCGCCCTCGCCCAAGTGGCCTTCCCCACCCTCGAGGTCCACATCTCTAACCCGCTGCGCCGCGGCCCCGCCAGCCAGACCTCGGCCGTCAGCCTCGGCGTCATCGCCGGCTTCGGCGTCGCGGGCTACGCCCTGGCCCTGCGGGGGCTGCGGGATCACCTCGCGGCGAGCCGATAAGGCCTCAGGCCCGCTGCCCTATTTCCGGCGGCCCTTTGGGGCGATCTCCGCGTCGGCCCGGCAGCGCCGCTCCACCTCGTCCAGCTCGGCGAGGGTGACCTCGATGTCGTGGCGGCGCTGCTCCAGCTCCGCCCGGCGGGCGGCGATGCGCTCCAGCAGGTAGCGCAGCTGGCCGGCCTCGCCCGGGGGCTGGTCATACATGTCCACGATCCGGCGGATCTGGCTGAGGTCGAAGCCCAGCCGCTTGCCCCGCAGCACCAGCTCCAGCCGGACCCGGTCCCGGGGGTGGAAGATGCGCTGGGTGCCCTTCCGCTCGGGCGTGATCAGCCCCTGGTCCTCGTAGAACCGGATGGTGCGGTGCGTGACACCGAACTCCAGGGCGATCTCGGCGATGCTCCAGGTGCGCTCGATGCCGGACATGGGTTCTCCCGAGGGGGTGGTCGCCTGAGGGCGCTCAAAGATTCTTGCACATTTTTGCTTGACGTTTACGTAAAGGGAAATCAATCTTGGGGCATTCCTTCTCTCCCTGCCCTGCAATTCCCTGTCGCCCCTCTCTCTCAGGAGTGCCCCATGGACGTCACGCTCCCCGATCACGTTGAAGCCCTGCGCCAGGAAGTGCGCAAGTTCGCCGAGAAGGAGATCCGCCCCCACGTCATGGAATGGGACGAGGCCAAGACCTTCCCCACGGCCGTGGTGAAGCAGCTGGGCGAGATGGGGATGATGGGCGTCATCTTCCCCGAGCAGTACGGCGGGGCGGGCATGGGCTACCAGGAATACGCCGTGGTGGTGGAGGAGCTCTCCCGGGTGGACGGCTCCGTGGGCATCACCGTGGCCGCCCACAACAGCCTCTGCTCCAACCACATCTACAGCATGGGCGACGAGCGGCAGAAGCAGGCCTACCTGAAGCCCCTGGCCAGCGGCAAGGCCATCGGCGCCTGGGGGCTGACCGAGCCAGGCTCGGGCAGCGACGCGGGGTCCCTGCGCACCGTCGCCAAGAAGGAGGGCTCCCACTACATCCTGAACGGCAACAAGACGTTCATCACGCACGCCACCGTGGGCGACATCTTCGTGGTGATGGCCCGCACCCGGCCGCCCCAGCCTGGCCACAGCAGCGCCGACGGCATCAGCGCCTTCGTACTGGAGAAGGGCATGAACGGCTTCCGCGCTGGCAAGCAGGAAAACAAGCTGGGCCTGCGCGCCAGCGACACGTCGGAATTGATCCTCGAGGACGTGCGGGTGCCCGAGGCCAACCTGCTGGGCGAGGACGGCGTGGGCTTCAAGCAGGCCATGAAGACCCTGGACGGCGGCCGCATCAGCATCGCGGCCCTCGGGCTCGGCATGGCCCAGGGCGCCTTCGAGGAGGCCGTGCGCTACAGCAAGATCCGGCAGACCTTCGGCAAGCCTCTCTCAGGCCACCAGGGGATCCAGTTCAAGCTGGCGGACATGGGCACCGAGATCGAGGCCGCCCGGCTGCTCATCTACCGGGCCGCGGGCCTGAAGGACGCGGGCCTGCCCTACGCCAAGGCCGCCAGCATGGCCAAGCTCTTCAGCTCCGAGGTGGCCTGCCGCGTGGCGGACGAGGCCGTGCAGATCCTGGGTGGCTACGGCTACATCAAGGACTACCCTGTGGAGAAGTACTACCGGGACGTGAAGCTCTGCACCATCGGCGAAGGCACCAGCGAGATTCAGCGCACGGTCATCGCCCGCTACCTGCTCGCGGAATACTGAGGTCTGAGCATGCCCCTGATCCACAGCCACATCCGCACCTCCTCGGAGGAGTTCCGCGCCAACCGGGACCAGAACCTGGCCCTGTGCCAGGAGCTCGAAGCGCTCAAGGCCACCCTCCGGCAGGGCGGGGGCGAGAAGGCCCAGGCGCGCCACGCCAGCCAGGGCAAGGTCTTCGTGCGGGACCGCATCGCGGCCCTCTGCGACCCGGGCACGCCCTTCCTCGAGACCGGGATGCTGGCGGCCACGGATGTCTACGGGGACGCGGTGCCCGCTGCGGGCGTGGTGACCGGCGTGGGCATGGTGCAGGGCCGGGCGTGCATGATCGTCGCCAACGACGCCACGGTGAAGGGCGGCACCTACTACCCCCTGACCGTGAAGAAGCACCTGCGGGCCCAGGAGATCGCCCTGGAGAACGAGCTGCCCTGCCTCTACCTGGTGGACAGCGGCGGCGCCTTCCTGCCCCTGCAGGCGGAGGTCTTCCCGGACAAGGAGCACTTCGGGCGCATCTTCTTCAACCAGGCGCGGCTCTCGGCCGCAGGCATCCCCCAGCTCAGCGCCGTCATGGGCAGCTGCACCGCGGGCGGCGCCTACGTCCCCGCCATGAGCGACCAGGCCATCATCGTGAAGGGCACCGGCACCATCTTCCTCGGGGGCCCACCCCTGGTGAAGGCCGCCACCGGTGAGGAAGTCAGCGCCGAGGACCTGGGCGGCGCCCGCGTCCACACCGAGATCAGCGGCGTCGCCGACCACTTCGCCGAGGACGACGCCCACGCCATCCGCATCCTCCGGGAGATGGTGGGCCACCTGGGCCGCCACGAGACCGCCCGGGTGGACCTCCGCAGCCCTGAGGCGCCCGCCTACGACCCCGACGAGATCCTGGGCGTCTGGCCTCGGGAGATGCGCCGCCAGACCGATGTGCGCGAGACCATCGCCCGCATCGTGGACGGCAGCCGCCTCTTCGAGTTCAAGCCCCGCTACGGCACCACGCTAGTGACTGGCTTCGCGCACATCGAGGGGCTGCCCTGCGGCATCCTGGCCAACAATGGTGTGCTCTTCAGCGAGAGCGCCCTGAAGGCCGCGCACTTCATCGAGCTGTGCACCACCCAGAAGATCCCGCTGATCTTCCTGCAGAACGTCACGGGCTACATGGTGGGCTCCCAGTACGAGCGCGGCGGCATCGCCAAGGACGGCGCCAAGATGGTGCACGCCGTGGCCACGGCCCAGGTGCCCAAGCTGACCCTCATGATGGGCGGCAGCTTCGGCGCCGGGAACTACGGCATGTGCGGCCGGGCCTACGACCCGCGCTTCCTCTGGACCTGGCCCACCTCGCGCATCTCCGTCATGGGCGGCGAGCAGGCCGCCTCGGTGCTGGTCACGGTCAAGCGCGACCAGCTGGCCCGGGCGGGCGAGACCCTCTCCCACGAGGGGGCCGAGGCCATCGCCAACCCGATCCGTGAGAAGTACGAGCGGGAAGGCCATCCCTTCTACGCCTCCGCCCGGCTCTGGGATGACGGGGTGATCGACCTGCGCGCCACCCGCGCCACCCTCGCCGCCAGCCTCGCCACTTCCCTGAACGCCCCCATCCCCGACACGCGCACCGGCGTCTATCGGTTCTAACGTCCGGCCACAGCACCCTCTCTGGAGTCCCGCCATGTCCCCTGAGTCGCGCATCCTTCGCATCGCCAACGCCGGTGGCTACTGGGGCGATGATCCCTACGCTCTGCGCCGCCAGGTCCAGGGCCCCCTGGCCGTGGACGTCGTATCCATCGACTTCCTGGCCGAGATCACCATGAGCATCCTGCAGAAGCAGAAGCTCCGGGACCCCAGCGCCGGCTATGCCCGGGACTTCGTCACCCAGGTGGAGCCCCTGCTGGGCGACATCCTGCGCCGCGGCATCCGCATCATCACCAACGCGGGCGGCGTGAACCCCCAGGCCTGTGCTGAGGCCCTGGCGGCCGTGGCCCGCAAGCAGGGCCTGAAGCTCCGGGTGGCCATCGTGGATGGCGATGACATCGCCCCGACCATGACCAGCCTGCGCAGCCAGGGTGTGGCCTTCAAGAACATGGAGACCGGTGAGGACTTCGCGCCCTACGCGGACAAGGTGATGGCGGCCAATGCGTACTTTGGCGCCATGCCCGTGGTGGAGGCCCTGAACGGCAACCCCGACATCGTCCTGTGCGGCCGCGTGACGGACACGGGCATCACCCTGGCGGCCATGATCCACGCCTTCGGCTGGGCCGCGGACGACTGGGACCGCCTGGCGGCGGGCATCGTCGCGGGCCACATCATCGAGTGCGGCGCCCAGGCCACGGGCGGCAACTTCACGGACTGGAAGAAGGTGCCCAGCTACCTGGAGATGGGCTACCCCATCGTGGAGTGCCGCGCGGACGGCAGCTTCACGGTCACCAAGCACCCGGGCAGCGGCGGCCTCGTCAGCTGCCAGACCGTGCGGGAGCAGCTGCTCTACGAGATGGGGCATCCCCGGAGCTACCTGACGCCCGACGTGATGGCGGACTTCTCCACCATCCAGCTGCGCGCCGACGGGCCCGACCGCGTCCACGTGAGCGGCGTCCAGGGCCGCCCGCCCACGGACCTGCTGAAGGCCAGCATCGCCTACGCCGACGGCTTCAAGACCAGCGGCACGCTGATCATCTCCGGCCCCGACGCCCGGGCCAAGGCCGAGGTCTTCGCCGAGATCTTCTGGGCCCGCTGCACCAGCGAGCTGGCCCTGGCGGGGCTGCCGGCCCTGACCCACACCTGCACCGAGTACATCGGGGACGACGCGACGCACCGGTCCCTGACGCCGCCGGTCCTGACCAAGGAGATCCTGCTGCGGGTCTCGGCGCACCATGCAGACCGCCGCTCCCTGGAGGTGTTCCGGAAGCTGCTGCCTGCCCAGATCCTGTCCGGACCTTCGGGTGTCGCCGTCACCGGCGGCGCGCCCATGATCTCGGATGTGGTCAGCTACTGGCCCGCTCTGATCCCCCAGGACTGCGCCCTGCCGCTGGTCCGGGTGCTGGAGGAACGCGGCACCGGCAAGCTGGAGCTGGCGCTGGAAGCCGGTCCCATGGCCTGGCCCGTCACGAAGGGCACACCGGATGTGGGTCCTGCCATCTCGGGCGACGCGGCCGTTGCCATCCCCACGGGCGGCGGGAGCCTGCGGCTGCCCCTCATGCGCATCGCCCACGCCCGCAGCGGCGACAAGGGCGACACCGCCAACATCGGCCTCATCGCCCGCTCGCCGGAGTGCTACGCCTGGCTCCGCCAGCACATCTCCGCGGCCCAGGTGAAGGCGTGGTTCGACGGCACCTGTCTCGGGCACGTGGAGCGCCACGAGGTGCCCAACCTCTGGGCCCTGAACTTCCTGCTCGAGGAGACCCTGGGTGGCGGCGGCACCATGAGCCTCTTCATCGATGCCCAGGGCAAGACGCTGTCGCAGGCGCTGCTCCGCTGCGTGGTGGAGGTCCCGGCGAGCCTGCTGGCCACCATCAGCGCCGAGAACGCGCCCTGTGTCGGCGAGCTGGTGCCTGGCGGGGAGGCGTGATGACCCGGGCCAAGCAGCAGTTCGGCGGAGCCCTGCGATGACCGGTCGCCTGGTCATCGCCAACCGGGGCGAGATCGCCCGCCGCGTGCTGCGCGCGGGCCGCGAGCGCGGCCTGGCCGTGGCCGTGATCAGCACGCCGGAAGACTCTGACGCCTGCATCCGCAAGGAAGCGGATGCGGTCCTGGAGGTCTCGAGCTTCCTCGCCGGGGCGGAGATCGTCGCCGCGGCCGTGGCCTGGGGCGCGACCCTGGTGCACCCGGGCTACGGGTTCCTCTCCGAGAACGCCGAGTTCGCCGAGGCCGTGGAAGCCGCGGGCATCGCCTTCCTGGGCCCCCGGCCCGAGACCATGCGCGCCCTGGGCGCCAAGGAGGCGGCCAAGCGGCTGGCCCAGCACTGCGGCGTGCCCACCCTGCCAGCCCTGCTCTCCCATGAACTGGCCGCCGTGCCATCCTCGGCCTGGGGGCCGGAGCTGGAGGCCCGCGGGCTGAAGGCGCCCTTCCTGGTGAAGGCCAGCGGCGGCGGCGGCGGCCGGGGCATGCGTGTCGTGCCTGATCTGGCCGGCCTGCCCGAAGCCATCAAGCAGGCCTCCAGCGAGGCCCTGGCGGGCTTCGGGGATGGCACTGTCTTCGTGGAGCGCTACCTGGCCGCGCCCCGGCACATCGAGGTGCAGGTCTTCGGCGATGGAGAGGGCGGCGGCGTGTTCCTTGGCGAGCGCGAGTGCAGCCTGCAGCGCCGGCACCAGAAGGTCATCGAGGAGGCCCCCAGCGCCGTGGTGGATCTGGCCCTGCGCGAGGCCCTGGGGCGGGCCGCCATGGCCCTGGTCCGGGAGACCCGGTACCGCGGGGCGGGCACCGTCGAGTTCCTGATGGACGCCGAGGGCCAGTTCCACTTCCTGGAGGTGAACACCCGCCTGCAGGTGGAGCATCCGGTCACCGAGGCAGTCTATGGCGTGGATCTGGTCCAGGCCCAGCTGGAGCTGGCCGAGGGCCGCTGGCCCAAGGCGCTGGGGGATCCCGGCACCTTCCGGGTGCCCGAGCCCCAGGGCGTGGCCCTGGAGGCCCGCATCCTGGCCGAGGACCCGCGCCACGGCTTCCTGCCGACGCCGGGCAACCTCAGCCGCTACCGGGAGCCGGGCGGCCAGGGTGTGCGCGTCGACTCCGGCGTGATCGAGGGCGGCCGCGTCAACGACCGCTTCGACTCCATGATCGCCAAGCTCATCGTCTGGGGACCGGACCGGCGCGAGGCGGTGGACCGCCTGGCCCAGGCGCTCTCCGAGTTCGTCATCCTGGGCTGCGTCACCAACCTGCCTTTCCTGCTGGCCCTGAGCCGTCATCCGGACTTCCTGCATGGCCGGGTCTCCACGGACTGGATCGCGGCGAACCTGCCCGCGCTGAACGCCCCGCTGCTGCCCGAGGCCCTGGCCCGGCTGGTGGAGGGCGAGGCCTTCCGGTCCCAGCTGAGTGAGACCCTGCAGGGCCTCGGCGCGCCCATCTCCCCGGTGGCGGCGCGCTTCGCCGCCCAGGCCCACCCGGAGCTCAAGGTGGGCAGCCGGGAGGAGAAGCCCTTCCTCCGCATCGAACACGCCGGCAGCCCGGCCCGCTTCACCCTGCGGTGGGACGGACCGGAGGTCAGCTTCCACGCCCTGCGCCGGGGCCACCACCTGGACCTGCGCATCCAGGGGGAGAGCCTGCTGGTGGAGGATCCCCTCTCACAGCCCGCTGTGAAGAAGGGCGCCTCGTCCGCCGGCGTCCTCAGCGCGCCCATGGCCGGCAAGATCCTGGAGTGCCGGGTGGCCGTGGGCGATGTCGTGGAGGAGGGCCAGGTGCTGTTCATCCTGGAGTCCATGAAGATGCAGATGGAAGTCTGCACCTCCGCCGCGGGCCGCGTGGCTGCCCTCTTCGCCACCGCAGGCCAGGTCATGGAAGGCCCCGACCCCCTCGCCGAGGTCGTTGCCGTGACGGTCTGAAAAGGCAAACGGCAAAGGCCTTTTTTTACCACCGATGAACACCGATAAAAGCTGACCTGGTTATCGGCCTTGCTCCGCCAAATTCGGCTTGCAAGGATCTCCACAAAGGACACGAAGAACTGACCCAAAGGACCACGAAGGCACAGTCATCGCGCCGACAGGGCATCCGGGCCGCCGCCCCCTTGGGGATGCCCGAGGTGAGTCCGGGCGCATTCGTGTGCTTCCTTCGCCCGCAGGGCGTCTTCGTGTTCTTCGTGGAGCGCCTTATTGGCGGAGTCTGGCCGATAATCGGGAAAGCTGATAAACACCGATAAGGAAAAAGCGGAGGGGCCTGTTGGGCCCTGCGCGGCAGCGCCGGAGTCGCGTCCCAAGAAGCGCAGTCCCGGTGCCCAACCTGTGCTCAGCTACTTCCCGCCCCCAATGGTTGGGGCTTGGTGGCACTACCCAAGGGGATAGGCTTTTCTTTGTGCCCCTTTGTAGTTAATTACTCAGATGCTTTTATCGGTGTTTATCAGCTTTTATCGGTGTTCATCGGTGGCTGGCTTTTTTTCGAGGCTCAGCGTTAGCGCTCGTCAGAAGGTCATGACCTTCATGGTGTTGGTGGTGCCGGTCTTCCAGAGGGGCAGGCCCATGGTCATCACGATGCGGTCCTGGCTGGCAGCGCCATGCTCGGCGACGAGCAGCTCCCGGACCACTTCCACCATGTCGTCGGTGTTGGCCACCTTGGGGATGACCAGCGCGGTCACGCCCCGCAACAGGCCCATGAGCTTGGCGATGTGCTCATCGACCGTGGCGGCGAGGATCGGGGTCCGCCCGGCCAGGCGGCTGACCATGCGCGCCATGCCGCCGCCCTCGGTGAAGGCGACGATCCAGCGGGCGTTGATCTCGTCCGCGGTCCGGCAGGCCGCGAAGGCCACGGAGATGTCCGTGCGGGCCAGGGCCTTCTCCGACATGTCCTCGGGCAGGGTGGTCACCCGCTGCTTCACGTTGGCGTCAGCCTCCGTGGCGATGCGGGCCAGCCACTGCAGGGCCTCCACGGGGTAGGCGCCCACGGCGCTCTCCGCGCTCAGCATGACGGCATCGGTGCCGTCCCAGATGGCATTGGCCACATCGCTGGCCTCGGCGCGGGTGGGCTGGGGATGCTCGATCATGCTCTCCAGCATCTGCGTGGCGGTGATGACCGGCTTGAGGGCCTGCCGGGCCGCCCGGATGATCTGCTTCTGCAGGCTCGGCACCCGCTCCACGCCCAGCTCCAGGCCCAGGTCGCCGCGGGCCACCATGATGCCCCAGGAGACGTCGAGGATCTCCTCCAGGTGCGAGAGGGCCGTGGGGTGCTCGATCTTGGCGATGACGTGCTGGTTCCCGCCCAGGTGGTGGATGATGGCCTGCAGCTGCTGCACGTCCGAGGCCCGGCGCACGAAGCTCTGGGCGAAGAGGTCCACCTGGTGCTCCACGCCCCAGCGGATGTCGATGTGGTCCTTCTCTGTCAGGGGGCTCATGAGGACGTCCATGCCGATGGGATGGACGCCCTTGCGCGACTTCAGCGGTCCGCCCACGACCACCTCGGCCATCACGACGTCCGAGCTCCGGGAGAGGACCTTCACCGTGATGGCGCCGTCGTCCAGGAGCCACAGCTGGCCCTTCACCGCGCCCTCGAAGAGCTCCGGATGAGGCAGGGGCGCCGTCCATGCGAGGCCCTGCGTGAGGGTGGCGCCCTGGGCATAGAAGGCCCCCACGCTGCGCTCGGTTAGTGTCACGGGACTCTCCAGCGCACCGATCCGCCACTTGGGGCCCTGCAGGTCCAGGAACACAGGGATCGACCGCCCCAGCTCCGCAGCGATGGTGCGCACCATGGTCAGGGTCCTGAGGCGGGCTTCCGGGTCCCCGTGGCTGGCGTTCAGGCGCACCGCATCGGCTTCCATAAGCGCCGCCCGGAGCCGGTCCTCCTGCATCAGGGCCGGGCCCATGGTCATGACGATCTTGGTCTTGCGCACGGGGACTCCAGAAACAGGAAAAGCAGAGGCAGGGCTGGGGGTGTTGCCACGGCGCCGTTCCAGATGGCCCAGGTGCCAGGACCTGCCTGGCTGAGGCGCGCATCGGTATAGAAAACCACAGAATGGGAGGCGCCCAAAGGATTGACCTCCGCCCGTCCACCTGCCGGAGCCACGCAGCGCGGAGGCTGCCGCCGGGCGGGCGCTCCCGTCGGCATCACGATCATGTCCTTCGCGGACTGTGACGGAGTATTCGGGTTGAAGTGGTTAGTGCTTGGTCTGAAAAATAAATTAATTGAGATGTTGACTCAATATTAGAAAAACCTACATTGACCTGACCCGAGAGGCTCACCGGTTCCGCGGCAAGCACGTCGCTGACCGGTCCCACGCTCCAACAACGAGGAGAGGCCCATGGCTTACGGCATCGTGCATCACTTTCCTGGCGGCACCCAGGCGCAGTACGAGGCGTGCATCGCGGCGCTCCACCCGAGCATGAGCACCCCACCAAAGGGGCAGACCTTCCATGCAGCCGGGGCGTCGGCGGATGGTTGGACCATCATGGTGATCCACGAATCCAAGGAAAACTGGGAGCAGTTCCGCGACGGGATCCTGAGGCCCCGGATGCAGCAGGGCATCGTCGGCGGGTTCCCCACGCCGCCGGTGGAGACCACCTTCGAGGTCTCCAGCCGGCTGGCCTAGCGACGGGCCTCTAGGGCAGCGCCGGCAGCTCGATGCCGGCCATCCTCTGCACCATGCGGACCACCTGGCAGCTGTAGCCGAACTCGTTGTCATACCAGACGTAGAGCACGATGCGGTTGCCCTCGGCGATGGTGGCCAGGGAGTCCACCACGCCCGCGTGGCGGGAGCCGACGAAGTCGCTGGAGACTACTTCCGGGGAGTTGGTGTAGTCGATCTGCTTGTGCAGGGGCGACTCCAGGGACATCCCGCGCAGGTAGCTGTTGAGGTCCGGCACGGTCACTTCCTGGTTCAGCTCTAGGTTGAGGATGGCCAGGGACACGTTGGGGGTCGGCACCCGGATGGCGTTGCCCGTCAGCTTGCCGCCCAGCTCCGGGATGACCTTGGCCACGGCCTTGGCGGCGCCGGTCTCGGTGATGACCATGTTCAGCGGCGCGCTGCGGCCCCGCCGCGAGGACTTGTGGTAGTTGTCGATGAGGTTCTGATCGTTGGTGTAGGAGTGGCAGGTCTCGATGTGGCCGTGGGAGATGCCGTAGCGGTCGTGGAGGGCCTTCAGCACCGGCACGATGGCGTTCGTGGTGCAGCTGGCCGCGGAGAAGATCTGCTCCTGCTCCGTGATCAGCTCGTCGTTGACCCCGGCCACCACGTTGGGGATGTCCCCCTTGCCCGGCGCCGTGAGGATGACCTTCGCAATGCCCTGGGCCTGGAGGTGCCGGCTCAGGCCGGCGCGGTCCCGCCACTTGCCCGTATTGTCGATGAGGATGGCGTTGCGGATGCCGTACTTGGTGTAGTCCACGCTCTCGGGGCTGTCCGCGTAGATCATGCGGATCATGTTGCCGTTGGCGATGATGGCGTTCTCTTCTTCGTCGACGGTGATGATGCCGTTGAAGGGGCCGTGGACCGAGTCGCGGCGCAGCAGGCTGGCGCGCTTGAGGAGGTCATCGGCAGCGCCCTTCCGCACGACGGCGGCCTTGAGGCGGAACTTCTCGCCGCTGCCGGCCTTCTCGATGAGGATGCGGGCCAGCAGACGGCCGATGCGGCCGAAGCCGTAGAGGACGATGTCCTGGGGCTCGTCCAGGATGGGGCTAACACCGGTGTGGACGCTGGCCAGCTCGCGCAGCACGTAGGCCTCCGGGGACAGGCCGCCCCCCTCGGTGCAGTAGTGGAAGGTCAGCTTGCCCAGGTCAATGCGCGAGGGCGCCAGCTCCAGCCTGCTGATCGCCTCCAGCAGGGGCCAGGAGTCCAGCACTGACAGCTCGTTGTCGAGGATCTGCCGGGCGAAGCGGTGGGCCTTGAGGATGTCGATGGCCGTGCAGTGCATCAGGGAGCGGCCGTACACCGTCATCACGATGTTCTTGTCCCGGTAGAGGCTGCCGAGGACGGGCAGCATCTGCTCGGCCACGGCCTCCTGGGCCTGCCAGTCCTTGAGGTAGGTATCCTGCTTCGAAGCCTTCATGGGCGCCCTCTCCTGATGGAATTCAATGACTTATCCGTGATCCGAGCCAAGGACTCCATTTTGACCCCTGGAGGGGGAGGCCACAAGGAAAGCCACGGGAGGGAAACCTGGAATCCCTTGCCGGGGGAAGGCCTCGCCTGAAGGGCCGACCATTTCGCCCAGGGAGCCCAGGGGCGCATAGACCCTTGGGACTACCCCGGAGGGCTGGAAATCCTGCAACCGGATCTGGTTAGGAGTTCACCCAGGGGCGATGGTGGGGCACTCACCCCGCCGGGCGGAGCGGGTCCTTCGGCCCCTTCCGATCCGGCTCACCCACCGCTCAAGGAGCTGCCATGCATCAGCCTTTTGCTTTGAACCGAACTTCCTTCAGCAGGTTCCAGGCCTGTGTCACCGGTCTTGCGCTGCTGGGCCTCCTGGGCCCGGTGGCCTGCGGCGGGGGCAAGGGGGGCGATGGTGCCGCCTTGTCGCAGTCACCGGCGCCCGCCGGGACCGTGGCCCTCGCCGGCACCCTGACCGGAACGGCAACCTCCCCGCAGTTCAACCAGCAGCCCCTCCAGGTTGCCAGCGCTCCCGTCACCCTGAACGGCTCGCCCGCCGCCGCCACGCGTCTGCAGCCCGGTGTGGTCCTGGTGGGCAGGGGCACCCGGAATGGTCAGGGCATCACGCTCCAGTCGGCGGACCTCCGCACCGAGCTCAAGGGCAGCATCACCTCGCTGGACGCCGCCGCGGCCACCTTCAAGGTGCTCGATACGGTGGTCACGGTGAACACCCTGACCCTGCTGGAGCAGGAGGCCTCCGGCGAGGTCTTCTCCCCCATCACCTTCGCGGACCTGGCCGTGGGTGACTTCGTCGCGGTGTTCGGCACCCCCCAGACCGGGGGCGGTGTCCTGGCCACCCGGGTGGAGCGGAAGGCGCCCGGCGCCGCGGACAACCCGGAGCTGCGAGGCAACGTGGGCAGCCTGGACACCACGGCCAAGACTTTCCTCCTGGGCGCCCAGTCCGTGGCCTATGGCGCAGCGACGGTGATCGGGGTGCTCGCCGAGGGTGCGCGGGTGGAAGTGGAGGGCACGCTGGCGGGGACGACCCTCACGGCTTCGAAGGTCCGGGTTGAGGAGGCCATGGGCCAAGGGGAGGGCAGTGAGGTTGAGGCCTCCGGCGCTCTCTCGGGGCTGGATGCCACGGCGAAGCGGTTCACACTGCAGACCCTCAAGGTCGACTACAGCAGCGCGGTCGTGGAGGGCACCCTGGCCGAGGGCGCCATGGTGGAGGCCGAGGGCGCCCTGAGCCCCACGGATCCCACCGTGCTGGTGGCCACGAAGGTGGAGGTCCGCTTCTCTTCCCTGGGCAATGGGGCCTCGGATCTGGAGGCCCAGGGCTCCATCACCGCCCTGGGTGTAGCGGACCTCACGTTGACTGTCGGTGGCCGGGTCTTCTGGACCGATGCCCAGACTCTGGTGCTGGACCACGGCGCCGCCCTCCGCTTTGACCAGCTGCTCGTGGGTGACCGCGTCCAGGTGCGGGCCCTGTCCACCCGAACCAATGCTGCCGGCCAGGCCTATGCCAGCCGCGTGGAGCGGAAGAACACCGGGAGCTGAAGCCAGCCAAGGAAGCGAAGCCCATGAGCCGACCCGCAGCGCCCCAGGACCTGGGGCGCTGCGCTGTACCCGGGGCTGAGGACAGCGCTCGGCAGGAGCCTTTGCAGGGCTGACCGGAGGGGTCGGTTTCTCGCGATCGGACCTGTCGGCCCGGGGGCTCCGGAACGAATACTTACTCCGTTCGATCTAGCGAAAAAAAATTTCTAGTCACCCGATTTCAAAATCATTTTGTTCAGGCCGCTGGCCATGAAGGCGGCCCGGGTACGTGTGTTTCAAGGGAGGATGTCCATGGTCAAACACTTCATGCGTCTGGGGCTGATCCTGGTGGCCGGGCCGCTGTCGTCGGTGGCCTCGGCCGCCGACCCCGTGCTGCCTCCCGCCAACCAGGGCGCCTTCCAGGGCGGCGTCACGGGCACCAAGACGGATGCCGGCATCAACAACGTGCTCCCGCCGTCCCTCCAGACCACCTCGGGTTCCTTCAACATCCCGACCAACAGCAAGCCGAGCCCGATGTTCGGGGCCCAGCCCTTCGTCCAGCAGCTGCTGCTGTTCGAGGAGTTCGGCCCGGAGCCCCTGAGGGCGGGAGGACCCACGCCGACTCTGACCTTCCCCGCACCCAGCCTGGGCCCGTTGCCCGAGCAGAATCCCAAGAGCGTCGCGTCCAGTGTGCCGGCAGGGGCGGTCCTGGAGGCCTTCCTGGCGCAGCCCGGGGTGGCGCCGTGGCCAACGGAGTATGCCAACACCGCGGACATGAATCCCTGGAAGCCGCAGATCGAAACCTTCCTGGGCCGACCCCTGAACCATCCCCCGGCCGAGGGCCGACCCGCCGGCGCCGGCTGGGCCCACCAGCGCTGGAACGAGTTCCTCCCCCCGGTGTTTTTCAAGACGGCCCAGGCTGGGGCCCGGGTCAACGGCGGCTTCCGGGATGCGCACCAGATGCACCACTACCAGGTGGGCGAGTTCGGCCCCGGCGGCCTCTACCACAACACGGCCGGTGTGCCGGCCACGGACGGCACCACCAAGGGCATCGCGGTCCGGATTCACCCGAGCATGCCCATCCAGGAGCACGAGTCAGTCTGGACCTTTGACGGGACCGTGCCCCCCAAGCTGCTCATGGCCCGCTACGGCCAGCCAGTGATGATGCGGCACTACAACGCCCTGCCCATCGATCCCGCGGCCAACCGGGGCTTTGGACTCCACACCATCAGCACCCATGAGCACAACGGCCACAACCCGGCCGAGAGTGACGGCTTCACGAACGCCTTCTTCTTCCCGGGCCAGTTCTACGACTACCGGTGGCCCATGCAGCTGGCCGGCTACGACACCATCAACACCACCGCGTCGGATCCGAGGGCCGCCTTCCCCGCCGCGCCGGGCGAGACCCTCTATGTCAACGATGTGAAGCCGGGCCTGAAGACCGCCCTTGGCACCTCGATCCCGATCCGCGGGGACTGGCGCGAGACCATGAGCACCCACTGGTTCCACGACCACATGCTCGACTTCACGGCCCAGAACGTCTACAAGGGCAACGCCGCGATGATGAACTACTACAGCGCCCTGGACCGCGGCAAGGAGGACCTGGAGGACGGGGTCAACCTCCGCCTGCCCAGTGGCACCGCGCTCCCCTGGGGCAACCGGGACTACGACGTCAACCTGGTGATCGCCGACAAGGCCTGGGACAAGGACGGCCAGCTCTGGTTCAACATCTTCAACACCGACGGCTTCCTGGGTGACCACCTCCTGGTCAACTGGCTCTACAACCCCTACTTCAACGTCCGGTCGCGACGCTACCGCTTCCGGATCCTGAACGGCTCCGTGTCCCGCTACCTCACGCTGGCCCTCGTGCGCCAGATCGTGGGCACCAGCGGCGAAATGCCGGGGCCCTCGGGCTCGGGCATCTCCTACACCCGCGTGCCCTTTCACATGGTTGCGAACGACGGGAACCTCATGGAATACGCCGTGCCCTTCGACGGCATCGTGGATGTGGCCGGGGATGGGAAGCCCGGGGACCGCAAGGGCGTGCTGCCGGAGCAGGGCATCGCCGAGCGCTATGACATCGTGGTGGACTTCAGCAAGAACGGCGTCAAGGCGGGCGACAAGCTCTACCTCGTGAACATCCTGGAGCACACGGACGGCAAGAAGCCCAACCGCGTCATCCCGCTCGGGGATGTCCTGGCCGAGAAGTACAAGCCTGTCATGCACCTCACCAGTGGCGTACCAGATCGGTGGGACAACGGCGATCCTGCGGTGGGCAAAGTGATGGAGCTCCGGGTGCAGGCTTACACGGGCACCGACAAGAGCATGGACCCGGCCGACTACGTCGCGGGCAAGAAGCGGATGATCCCGCTCAAGATCAACCGCGACTCCGCCACCGATCAGGCCATGCTGGCCAAGGCCCGCCACCACACCTTCGAGTTTGGCCGCTCGGACGGCACGGACGAGTCTCCCTGGACCATCAAGACCGACGGCGGCTCTGGGCTGAACATGGATCCGCGCCGGACCTCGGTCGCCACCGAACTGTCCACCGATGCCACTGCTGCGGGCAGTTCGGGCACCGGGACGCTTGAGATCTGGAAGATCTCCAGCACCAGCGGGGACTGGAGCCACCCCGTGCACGTCCACTTCGAGGAAGGCATCGTCCTGACCCGGGGCGGCAAGGCCCCGCCCCTCTGGGAGAAGTGGGCCCGCAAGGACGTCTACCGGGTCGGCCCCAGCGCTGACGCCACCAGCTCCGTGGAGCTCGCCATCCACTTCCGCGAGTTCGCTGGCACCTACATGGAGCACTGCCACAACACCCAGCACGAGGACCACTCCATGCTGCTGCGGTGGGACATCAGCCGCCCCGGCCAGCTGCAGCTCATGCCGGCTCCGCTGCCCACCTGGGATGGCGTCCAGTTCGTCGATTCCAGCGCCCTCCCCACCTACCGGACCGGGGACGGCTTCGGCCCGAAGCCCTGAGCCTCTCCTCCCGTCGCCCTCCTGATCCCACCAAAGGTGTTCCCATGCGTCCGCGTCATCGGCATCCTCTCTTTGCGTTGCTTGTCCACTCCCTCCTGGTCCTCGGGGCGCTGGGCCTCGCCAGCCTCCCGGCCAGGGGCGGCACCGCGGTCTGGGGGGCCGACTACTTCCCCAACGTCACCCTGATCAACCAGGACGGCAAGCCGGTGCGGTTCTTCGACGACCTGATCAAGGACAAGGTGGTGGCGGTCAACTTCATGTTCACCAGCTGCAAGGACGTGTGTCCCCTGGAGACGGCCCGCATGCGTGAGGTGCAGGAGATCCTGGGGGAGCGGGTCGGCAAGGACATCTTCTTCCTGTCGATCAGCATCGATCCCCAGCGGGACACCCCGCCGGTGCTCAAGGTCTATGCGCAGAAGTACCAGGCGGGCCCGGGTTGGATGTTCCTGACCGGCAAGGCCGAAGACATCACGCTCATCCGCCACAAGCTGGGCCTGCTCAGTCCCGACAGTGACCCCGGCAACCTGAAGGGGCACAGCATGAGCCTGATCATCGGCAACCAGAGCACGGGCCAGTGGATGAAGAAGTCTCCCTACGAGAATGCCCACATCCTGGCCACCCAGATGGGCAGCTGGCTCTCCAACTGGCAGCAGCCCTCCAAGGGCGGGCTCGAGTATGCCAACGCTCCCAGGGTGCGCACGGTCTCCCTGGGCGAGAACCTGTTCCGCACCCGCTGCGGCGCCTGCCACACCGTCGGCGAAGAGGGCAGCGCGGCCCTGGCCAAGCAGGCGCTGGCCCCGGACCTCCTGCATGTGACCCGGAGGCGCGAGCAGGCCTGGCTCAGCCGCTGGCTGAAGGAACCCGACAAGATGCTGGCCGAGCGGGATCCCCAGGCCCTGGCCCTGCAGGCCCGCTACAGAGACTTGGTGATGCCGAACCTGAGCCTCGGCCCAGAGGACACCCAGGCGCTCATGGGGTATCTCGAGGAGGAGAGCCAGCGGGTGGAGCGGGAGCATCACTCAACCAAGGTGGCGGCGGCGACTGCGGTCATGGCTCCCTGCCACTGACCGCTAGAGCGGCGGCAGGCGCCCCTGTCAGCCGCTCAGGGTTGCAAACGACGAGAGCTCCGAGCTGTGCTCTCCCGAATTGTCAGGGCCAATTCAGCGACCTCAGTGCCGTGCGGGTTGGTTACCCTCAACACCATGGCGAAGGCTCCTGCTGCTTGGGGTAGGCCGCTGATGCTTCCCGTCTGGGCATCGAGGATCAACCCTGCCGGGAGGCCGGTGGCTTCGAAGGACTGGGCCCGATAGATCATCCTGATCTGATAACGGAGGTCCTGCCCGATCTCGCCCGATGGCGACACCGCCGGGCTGCTGCGCGGTGAAACGGGCGCCAGGCCTCCGCCCGCCACCGAGTCCAGCATGGCGCGAGGCAGGGCCAATCCGGGTATCCAGGCAGCCACGAAGCGCTCTGCGCAGGGCCGGCCGACCACTTCCTCGATCAAGAGACGCTGCGCGTGATTGGCCCACGGGCTGTGGCCCGCGATGATAAAGGGTCGGCCCTGATTCAGATGTTCTAGGTAGGTGCGGAACGCCTGGCGGAGATCCTCATAGGCGAGATTGAGGGGTCCCTGGAGGGCGTCCTCGCTCTCATCGAAGAGGTAGATCGCCATCTGGCGGTAGCGGGGCGCATAGATTCTCCCCACCGAGTTGAAGGCCGCGGCCTGGGCCATGAGCACCACGTTCGTGGCCTCGACCGCCTTGCGATTCTCGATGGCTGCATTGGTGGCAGCACTGCCGTAATTGGTCGTGGGATGGAGGTAGAAGACATCCACCCTGGCGCTGGCTTCGAGGCTGCTCAGGCCGCTGCCAACAGGGATGGCTTTGGCAGGACTCCTGGTGCCGGGCAGGGCAGCCCAGGCCTGCGGCAGCGTGTGGTCGATCCAGGGTACGGCGGCGGGTGGCTTCGTCTAACAACCGCTATACAGGGGCATGTGTAACAAGAATGGCCCAGCGCTTATTCGTTGGAAGCAAAAAATGGCTTTTCTAAACATGCAAAATTCTTCAGGTCCGACTTGGTGTCATTGCGAGCAGGCACGGGTTCATGGTCCCACCTCTGTATAGGTGAAAATTCGTGCACCGACGACCCGGTTTCATAGGTTATTTAGCGTATTGTTCTTAAAAATATTGGATCTACGATCGTATTTTGCCCCTATTGTTGAGGCATACCTGAACCGCCCGGTATTTCTTGGACAGATGGTTGAGTGTATTCACGCGGCGGCTCCGGTGCCAAGGAGGTCCTGACGGACCACTGCGGGAGGCCGGTGGTTGTGGCGTTCGATGAGCCACTGGTGGTTGTAGAGATCACGGA
>CAIOFF010000036.1 GCA_903857495.1 uncultured Holophagaceae bacterium
GGCCGGTCTCCGCTCTCCTCAGCTCCTCGGTTTTCCTCCGCGTTCCTTCCTTTCCTTTCCGCCACCCCTTGCCTGTTTTCCTCTGCGTCCTCTGTGTTCTCTGCGGTGAGATTTCTTTCCCTGAAATCCCGGAAGATCCTTTTTTTAATACTCCTCCGTGGCTACGGCTCGCAGTACTGGGGCACGACCGGCCTATCCCCCTTCATCCCTGTGGCGACTGATTCCAGAATCGGTGAGTCCACGGTGCCGAGAGCCAGCCTGACTCCCTGCATTCGTGGTCTTCGTGGTCAGGACAGTCTTCGTGCCCTTCGTGGAGAGCTGTTCTCTTTGCGGCTACTTCGCGCCCTTGACGCTGCCGTCCTTCTCGAGGTACTTGTCCGGATCCTTCTGCAGGCTGCTGGCGCAGTGCTTGCTGCAGACGCGGTATTCCTGGCCACGGACGACCACGATCTGGTCCTTGGGCGTGGTCTTCATGCGGCAGATGGGGTCGATGGTGTTGGTGGCGGGCTTGGCCTTCTCGGGCGCGGGGGCGGCGAGGACAGCAAGGCAGAGCAGGGCGGCATGCAGCATGGGACCTCCAGAGAGGAACCAGTGTAGCTCACCGCCCCGCGACAGGTTGTCGCAGGGCGGCGGACCGGGCCGATCGGCCTACTTCTTGGCGTTCCTGGGGGTGCCGTCCTTCTGCAGGTACTTGTCGGGATCCTTCAGCATCTTGGTGTCGCACCCGCCGCAGCAGATGCGGTACTCGCGGTCCCGGACCACCACGGTCTTGGACTTCTCGCTGACCTTGCCGCCCAGGACGGGGCAGATGGTGTTGGTGGCGGGCTTGGCCGCTGGCGCGGCCAAGATAAGCAAAGAAAGCAGGGGTGCGAGCATGATTTTCTCCTTCTTTTGGTTTTTGATATCTCAGGCTTCGCAAGAAGCCTGAGCCGGTACGAGCGATCGTCGCTTCCACAAGTAATAGATGGCGGGATAGACCAGCAGCTCCAGCAGGAAGCTGGTGGTGAGGCCGCCCACCATGGGCGCGGCGATGCGCTTCATGAGATCGGCGCCCGAGCCCGTGCTCCACATGATGGGCAGCAGGCCCATGAAGGCCGCGGCAACGGTCATGGCCTTGGGCCGCACCCGCTTCACGGCGCCGTGGATGATGGCCTCGATGAGGTCGCCATCGGTGTTCAGGCGACCCTTGCGCTGGGCCTCGTCATGGCTGAGGTCCAGGAACAGCAGCATGAACACGCCGGTCTCGGCGTCCAGGCCCATGAGGGCGATGAGGCCCACCCAGACGGCGATGCTCATGTTGTAGTCCAGGCCCCAGAGCAGCCAGAAGGCGCCGATGGCGCTGAAGGGCACCGCCAGCATCACGATGCCCGCCTTGAAGGCCGACCGGGTGTTGGCGTAGAGCAGCCCGAAGATCAGCACCAGCGTGATGGGCAGGATGAGCTTCAGCCGCTCCTTCACGCGGATCATGTTCTCGTACTGGCCACTCCAGGTGAGGCTGTAGCCCGGGGGCAGCTTCAGCTCCGCCACGGCGGCCTTGGCACGCTGGACGTAGGTGCCTACATCCACCAGGGAGGTGTCGAAGTCCAGCAGCACGTAGCCGTTCATGAGGCCGTTCTCGTCGCGGATCATGGCCGGGCCGGTGGTCCACTTGAGGTCCGCCAGCTCCTCCATGGCCACGGTGCCACCCCCCGGCAGGGACACCAGCACCCGGCCCAGGGCCGCCGTGGATTCCCGGAAGTCCCGCTGGTAGCGCACGTTCACGGGATAGCGCGCCCGGCCGTCGAAGACCGTGGCCTGGGTGTCGCCGCCGATGGCCGTCATCACCATCATGTTGGCCTGCTCCACGCTGAGCCCATAGCGGGCCAGGCGGTCGCGCTTGAGCACGAAATCCAGGAAGTAGCCCTGGTTCGTGCGCTCGGCGAAGGCGCTGCGGGTGCCGGCCACCTTGGCCAGCACCGCCTCGGCCTCCACAGAGATCCGCTCGATCACCGCCAGGTCCGGCCCGTTGACCTTGAGGCCCACGGGGGTGCGGATGCCCGTGCTGAGCATGTCCAGCCGGGCCTTGATGGGCATGGTCCAGGCGTTGGGCATGGCGGGCAGGCGCACCGCGTGGTCCAGGTCCCGGACGATGTCCTCCTGGGTGACCCGGTCCCGCCAGAAGGGGCGCAGCATCCCCTTCACCCAGCCCGGTGCCCAGGACGAGAACCAGCGGGGCTTCTCGCGCCACTGGTCCTCGGGCTTGAGCACGATGACCGTCTCCATCATGGAGAAGGGCGCGGGATCCGTGGCCGTGTCGGCGCGACCGGCCTTGCCGTAGACCCGCGCCACTTCGGGCACCGTGCGGATGAGGCGGTCCTGCACCTGGAGCAGTCGCTGGGCCTCGGTCTGGCTGAGGCCCGGCAGGGTCGAGGGCATGTAGAGCAGCGTGCCTTCATTGAGGGGCGGCATGAACTCGCTGCCCAGCTTCAGGAACACCGGCACCGTCGCCAGCACCAGCAGGAAGGCCACGGCGATGGTGGCCTTGGCGTGCTTCAGGACGAAGCGGCAGGGGCGTTCGTAGAGCCGGTGGAGGAACACCGAGATGGGGTGCTTCTCCTCCGGGTAGTAGGTGCCCACCAGGGCGTGGGAGCCCAGCTTCGCGAGCCAGCGGGGCTTAAAGGTGAAGGGATCCATCCGCGCGAACATCATGCGCAGGGCGGGATCCAGGGTGATGGCCAGCAGGGCCGCGATGGCCATGGCGAGGTTCTTGGAGTAGGCCAGGGGCTTGAAGAGCCGTCCCTCCTGGTCCACCAGGGTGAACACGGGCATGAAGGCCACGGCCACCACCAGCAGGCTGAAGAACACGGACGGCCCCACCTCCAGCAGGGCATCCAGGCGCACCTTGTGGAAGTCGCCGGGACGGCCGGAGCTGTTCCACTCCTCCAGCTTCTTGTAGGCGTTCTCCACCTCCACGATGGCGCCGTCCACCAGCACGCCGATGGAGATGGCGATGCCCGCCAGGCTCATGAGGTTGGCGTTGAGGCCCGCCGCCTGCATGGGGATGAAGGCCAGGGCCACGCTCACAGGGATCGTGACGATGGGCACGATGGCCGAAGGGATGTGCCACAGGAAGACCAGGATCACCAGGGAGACGATGAGCATCTCCTCGATGAGCTTCCAGGACACGGTGCTGATGGCCTTCTGGATCAGCTCGGAGCGGTCGTAGGTGGTGACCACCTCGACGCCCTCGGGCAGGGACGCCTTCAGGTCCTTCAGCTTCTCCTTCACAGCGGTGATGACGTTCAGGGCGTTCTCGCCCTGGCGCATGATGACGATGCCGCCCACGGCATCGCCCTGCCCGTCCAGGTCCGCGAGACCCCGGCGGATGTCCGGCCCCAGGGTCACGGTGGCCACGTCCCCCAGGCGGATGGGCGTGCCGTTCTCGGACTTGAGCACGGCCTCCTCGAGGTCTTTGAGCGTCTTCACGTAGCCCCGGCCCCGCACCATGTACTCGCGGCCCGAAACCTCGATCAGGCGGCCCCCCGCCTCGTTGTTGGCGGCCTTCACCGAGGCGATCACCGCCTCCAGGGGCAGCCGGTAGGCCGAGAGCTTGTTGGGGTTCACGGCCACCTGGAACTGCCGCGCCTGGCCGCCCACGGTGGCCACCTCGGCCACCCCCGGCACGCTCTGCAGCGCGTAGCGCAGGAACCAGTCCTGGTGGCTGCGCAGCTCGTCGCTGCGGTGCTTGCCAGCGCGGTCCACCAGGGCGTACTGGAAGATCCAGCCCACGGAAGTGGCGTCCGGCCCGAGCTCGGTCTTCACGCCAGGCGGCAGGTTCGCGGTGATCTTGCTGAGGTATTCCAGCACGCGGCTGCGGGCCCAGTAGATGTCCGTGCCGTCTTCGAAGATCACGTAGACGTAGGAATAGCCGAAGTCCGAGAGGCCGCGCACGGCCTTGACCTTGGGCGCGCCCAGCAGGCTGGTGATGATCGGGTAGGTGACCTGGTCCTCCACCAGGTCGGGGCTGCGGTCCCACTTGGAGTAGACGATGACCTGGGTGTCGCTGAGGTCCGGCAGGGCGTCCAGGGGAATGCGCTGCATGGACCAGAAAGAGAGGCCCAGCAGCAGCAGGCTGGCGGCCACCACCAGGAAGCGGTTCTCGGCGGAGAAGCGGATAATCTTCCGGATCATGGCTTGGCCTCGTGCTTGTGCTGGCCGGACTCGGCCTTGGCGCCCAGGGAGGCCAGGGCCGCCCGCAGGCGGGACTCGGAGTCCACCAGGAAGGCGGCGCCGGTGACCACCTCGTCGCCGGCCTCAAGGCCCTTGCGGACCTCCACCAGGTCGCCGGACGCGGGACCGGTCTCCACCTCGCGGGGCTCGAACTTGCCCTCGCCCAGGGCCACAAAGACCACCTTGCGCGTGCCGGAGTCCAGCACCGCGTCCAGGGGCACCAGCAGCCCCTTGCGGTTGCCCGTCTTGAGCACGGCGTCGCCGAACATCTCCGGCTTCAGCTCGCCCCGGGGGTTGGCCACCTCGATGCGGACCTTGGCGGTGCGCGTCTTGGGATCCAGCACCGCGTCCACGAAAGCCACGCGGCCCGGGAAGGCCCGGCCGTCCCCGCCGTTGATCTTCAGCTCTGCGGCGCCGCCCACCTTCACCCGGGCCAGCTCGGACTCGGTGACCTCCGCCTGGGCCCAGAGGTGGCTCAGGTCCGTGATCTCCAGGGGGGCCTCGCCCGGCGAGACCCGCGAGCCTTCCACCACGGTCTTGGCGGTGATGACGCCGCTGAGGGGAGAGCGCAGCGTGAGCGTCTTCTGGACCTCGCCCGTCTTCTCCAGCTGCTCCAGGGCCTCGGCGGGCACGTCCCACAGCTGCAGGCGGCGGCGGGCGGAGTCCAGCAGGTCACCGCCAGACTGCTTCAGGGCGCCGCCGCTCAGGGCCTTCTGGGTGCGCAGGGCCAGCAGGTACTCCCGCTGGGCGCTCACGAACTCGGGGCTGTAGAGGCTGAAGAGGGGCTGCCCCTTGGCTACGGCCTTGCCCACGAAGTCCGCATAGAGCTTCTCCACGAAGCCCTCCACCTTGACGTTGATCTTGCGGACGCGGGTCTCGTCCGGGGCCAGGCGGACCACCGCGCGGACCTCGCCGCCCGTGGCGCCCAGCACCACCTTGGCGGTGCGCAGGCCGATGAGCTGCTGGCGGGCCGGGTCGATGGTGATGGCGGCCAGGCCGTCCACGCTGGACGCGCCGCCCTGGATCTCCTCGATGGGCACCAGGTCCATGGCGCAGATGGGGCAGGTGCCGAAGTGGTCCTGCAGGATCTGCAGGTGCATGGGACACTGGTACATCTGCTTCTTCGCCGCCGGGGCCGCGGCGGCGGGGCCGGGTCGGCGCACCAGCAGGGTGCCGCCCACGCCGACCGCGAGACCGAGGGCCAGCAGGGCGAGGGAGCGGACGGGGGAGCCGGCGCGGGTCGGCTGTTCGGGGGAGGGCTGCTCGTGGCTCATGGGAACTCCTACATCTTCATGGAGGCGGGGCCGCTGTCCTGGGCCTTGCCCGGGGCCTTGGCAGTGGAACGAACGACCGGGGCGGCGACGCCCCCGGCGATGCTGGCGGAGCCCAGGGACCCTCCGGTCACGGGGACCGTGGGGCCGAGGGCGCACTCCGCCAGGGCGATGTGCTGGGCCTGCAGCTGGGCCTGGGTCTGCAGGAAGGCGGCCTGGTCACCCACCCAGCCATTGAGCGCCTCCAGGGCGCCCAGAAAGGGGGCGCGGCCCGCCTCATACTGGGCAAGCGAGGCCCGGAAGCTGGCCTCGCTCTGCACCAGCAGGCCTTCGCGGTAGAGGTCGCGGATTCGGTGCAGGGCCTGGATCTGGAGGGTGCGCTCCTCGGTGCGCTGCCGCAGCAGGCTGCGCACGGACTCCACCTCGGAGCCCTGGCCCTGGCGGTGGTGCTCATGCTCGGCCACGGCGCGCTGCTGCTTGCTTCGCCCGTAGATGGGCAGGGAGATGCTCACGCCCACCTGCCACATGGGATCGAAAGCGCCCCGGGGCATGATGCCCGCGGTGACGGCGAAGTCCGGCCGCCGGTCCAGCTTCGCCAGCTCCAGCTGTTTCTCGGTCTGCTTCACCGTGGCGCGGGCCGAGGCCAGCTCGGGACTGCGGGCCTCCACGGCCTCCGGGGCCAGGAGGGCGGGCTCTGGCAGGTCCGCCAGCACCGCGGTGGTGGGGATGGGGTCCGCGGGCTCGTGCTGCCGCAGGCGGTTGAGGCCGGCCACGGCGGAGCGCTCCTCGGCCTCCAGGGACCAGACCGCCTGCTGCAGCCGCGTGCGCTCCAGCTGCGCCCGCAGCAGGTCGCCCTGGCTGCCCTGCCCCACCTCGTAGCGGGTGCGAGCCAGCTGCTCGGCCTGCTCCAGGAAGAGGGCCTGCTGCGCCTGCAGGCGCTGCTGCTCGCGAACCAGCAGCAGGGCCGCGTAGCCCCGCCGCACATCGGCCTCGAGGCCCAGCTGGACCCGAACGCGGGTGGCATCCGAGAAGTCCACAGCCAGGGCCGCCACCTCCTTGCGGAGGGCGCGCTTGCCGGGCCAGGGCAGCGGCTGGGTGAAGGCCACGCTGTAGAAGCTGGTCTCCATGCGGCCGATCTGCAGCTTCTGGAAGCCGTCGTTCTGCAGCCCCAGGGAGATCGACGGATCGGGGAGCACCCCCGCCTGGGGTACGCGTTCCTCGTCCATGCGCACGGCCGCATCGGCCCGCCGCAGGTCCGGGTGCTCTGCCAGGGCCTCGCGGATGAGGCCGGACAGCACCGGGTCGGGAGAGAAGGGATCGGGTTGGGGAACCTGGGCCAGGCCCGATGCGGTGAGCACCAGGGCCGGAACCAGACGCGAAAAGGCGCGCATGGGCATCTCCGGAACAAAGAGGTCAGGCCCGCCCGGACGGGCAGGCAGGGCTACGCCAGGGCAGCCCTCAGATCCGGATCAACCTCAACAGGGCCAGGTGTCGGCCCAGGTCTGGGTCGCGGCCACGGGAGAAGGACACCAGCTCCGGCAGGTTCCGCAGGAGGGGCTGCGTGGCAGTCCAGTCCGCGGGAACGGGCGTGGCTTCCACCCGCCGCTGGGCTCGCTCGCCCCGGCGTGGGGCCTGGAGGGCGGCGGCGCCCGTGCGCTGCTGGCAGCTGCCCGGCTGCGGGGTCCGGCTGCGCTCGGGCTTGGGACAGGGACAGGTGTCCTCGCCACCGGCGGCCATGCCGCAGCAGCACTCGTGGGGAGCCGCCGCGTCCGCGCCCGGCATCCACTCCGCCACCCCGCCGCCCAGGAGCAACGCGAAAGCCAGGATGAAACGCAGGAACGACCGCAGGGAGAACCTCCGAAGCTCCCATCATATGGCCGCCCCCCTGTGGCGACAACAAAGGACCTGTCGCGGCATCATCCAGGCAGGAAAAAGTGGAACCGCAGATGACGCAGATTGCGCAGACGGGCGCCGGCTCGCCCTGAGTCACCGGCTGGGACTCTTCAAATGAAAAAGGCAAATCAGCCACCGACGAACACCGATTAACACCGATAAAGGCCTGAAAAGAATCAAAGCAGGCCATTTTCAGCCCTTTCTTGATCAGCTTTTGATCGGTGTTCATCGGTGGCTAAATTATTTTTTTGTATCTGCCCCAAGTGCCGAGCGGCGGCGGACGCAGGCCCGATGAGGCTTAGCGTAGGATGGAGCCATGGCGGAAACCGTGGAACTGGCGATCATCGGAGGCGGCGTCGCCGGTCTGAGCCTGGCCTATCACCTGGCCCGGGCGGGCCAGCGGGGGATCGTCCTGCTGGAGCGGGAGAACCAAGCAGGCACTTACGCCAGCGGCCACAACGCCGCCGTGGCACGGTCCCTCACCGGGCGCCCCGAGCACACCGCCCTGGCCGTGGAAGGCTGCCGCCGCCTGGCGGAGGTGGGCCTCCTCGCCCGGACCGGTGGCCTCCTGGCCAGCGTGGAGCCCGGCCCCCTGGACGTCTTCGAGGCCGAGGCCCGGCGGCACGGCGTGGCCGTGACCCGGGGCGCGGGCATCCCCCTGCCCGGCCTCCGGGCCGCGGAGCACCTGGCCATCCCCGGCGACGGGGTCATCGACATCGCGGGCCTGCTGCGCACCTGCGCCGACGGCGCCCGGGCCGGGGGCGTCAGCCTGCGCTTCGGCTGCGGCGTGCGCGGCGTCCAGCCCACTCCCGAGGGCTTCGAGCTCGACACGGACGCGGGTCCCCTCCACGCCCGGCAGCTCGCCATCGCCGCCGGCGCCTGGGCCGGGGAGCTGGGCGCCCAGGCCGGCTCGCACCTCGCCTTCACGCCCCTGCGGCGCACCCTGGTCTGGAGCGGCGCGCCGCACCCCCAGGTGGAGCCCTGGGCCTGGTGGGTGGACCGCCCCTTCTACCTGCGCCCCGAGAGCGGCGGCCTGCTCCTGTGTCCCTGCGAAGAGGTGGCGGTGCCCCTGCCCCCTCGGGGTCGGCAGCCGGACACGGACCCCGCGGTGCTGGACAGCCTCTTCACCAGCCTCCGGGAGCTGGCGCCGCACCTGGCGGACCGGCCCGTCACGCGCTACTGGACCGGCCTGCGCACCTTCGCCCCGGACCGCCGCTTCGTCCTCGGCTGGGACCCCTGGAACCCGCGCCTCTTCTGGTCTGCGGGCCTCGGCGGCCACGGCATGACCAGCGGCCTTGCCGTCGGCGCCCTCACCGCCGCCGCCTACCTGCGCAAAGCCGACACCGGCGTGTTGGATCCGGGGCGGTTCAGGGTGTGATGAATAGTTTTTCCTGGTTATCGGCCTTGCTCCGCCCATTTGGGGCTTCAAGGATCTCCACGAAGGACACGAAGAACTGACCCAAAGGGACACGAAGGCCCAGTCATCGCGCCGACAGGGCATCCGGGCCTGGGGCCCCCGGTCGCCTGCGACCGGCCAAGGGGGCGGCGGCTGGAACGGCTTTTTGGGGCCGCAGCCAGCCGCC
>CAIOFF010000037.1 GCA_903857495.1 uncultured Holophagaceae bacterium
CGAGGAGCTGAGGAGAGCGGAGACCGGCCTGGGTGCTTGGGGCGGAAAAGCTTCTTAGCCGGGGATGGACGGGGAGGAGCGGGATAAAGCACTTGGGGCCGTGCTGCACAGCGCATGGGCCCCATCCCGGGGCACCCCGGGATGCCTTCCGGCTTCGCCGGAAGCCGCCTGCGGCGGGCCCATGCACGGTGGGTCGGCGCTCCTCTGCGCTCTCTGCGTTCTCTGTGGTTGGCAGTTCTTTTTCCCCGGAATTCCCGGATGAACCTAAAAAAAGCCAAAGCAGAATTGACCACAAAGGACACAAAGGGCACAAAGAAAGCCCCGATGATGGACAGAGTTCTTCTTCGTGCCCTGCTTCCTGTCTTTCTTCGTGTCCTTCGTGGAGATCTTTTTCTGATGCTTAATCGCAGTCCCGCAGGACGTCCAGCCAGGACTTGAGGATGAAGGCGGTGGCGCCCCAGAGAGGGGCTTGGGGCAGCTCGAGGCGGGGCACGTCCAGGGTGAAGCCGTAGCGCTCCAGGCGCTCCAAGGTCCAGGGGGCCGTCAGGAGCGGCGCCAGGGGCAGCATGAGCACCTGCTCCAGCTCGTGGTCCAGGTGGAAGCGCGGCTCGGGCTCCTCCCAGCGAAAGAAGACCGGTGTGAAGCGCACCCGGGCCTTGGCCACGCCGTCCGGGAAGCAGCCCAGCTCCCACAGGCCCGTGGTGACGCCGAGCTCCTCGGCCACCTCGCGGCGGGCGGTGGTGGGCAGGTCCCGGTCCCGGAGTTCCACCATGCCACCGGGGAAGGCGAGCTCACCCGCGTGCTGGGGCGCGCCGAAGCCGCGCTGCACCAAGACGATCTTGCGGGCACCGGTGGCATCGCCCCAGAGGATCACGCCCACGGCGGCCCGGCGGGGGTCCTCCGCCATGCGGGGGCTGAGCTTGTGCGGGTTTGGGCCGAGCTGCGGCCGGCGGAGGCTCTCCGCGACCTGGGCCCAGGGCACGGGCGGAGCCTCGCTGGGGGGACGCCAGGTGGTCATGGCGCACCTCCCGGGCTCACTTGACCTTCCCGAACACCGAGCCCTTCACCCGCTCGACGGTATAGACGCCGCGGGTGCGGCGGAGGCTCGACATTAGCTCCACCAGGTGGGCGCGGTCGCGCACCCGGAGAGCTATGTGGAAGAGCCCGGCGCCTTCCTCCGTGGCCGAGCCGTGGAAGCGCTGCACGTTGATGCCGACGCGCTGGATGCTCTCGGAGATGGCGGCCACCATGCCCGGCCGGTCCTCGGAGGTGAGCGTGAGCTCGGTGTCGTAGAGCTCGGTGCCGTGCTTGCCCCAGGCCACGCTCACCCGGCGCTCGGGCAGCAGGGTGGCGGTGTTGAGCTGGGGGCAGTCCGCGCGGTGGATGGCCGTGCCCCGGGTGCGGGTGATGTAGCCGATCACCTCGTCGCCCCAGATGGGCTTGCAGCAGGCCGCCAGGGTGTAGAGGATCCCCGTGGTGTCGCCCACCACCACGGAGTCCAGGAGGTTGGAGGTGTTCTCCTTGGGCTTGGCCCGCTCCAGCTCGGGAATCAGGGGCTCGATGAGCTTGTGCACCGTCATCCGGCCAAAGCCCAAGGCCGCGTAGGCCGCGTCCCAGCTGGGGAGTTTCATCTCGACCAGGCGGGCATCAAGCTTCACCTTCGACTCGGAGTCATCCAGGCGCACGCCCATGGCGCGGGACTCGCGTTCCAGCCGCTCCCGGCCCAGGTGGATGGCGTGGGCGCGCTTCTCCTCGCGGATGAAGGCCTGGATGCGGCCCTTGGCGCCGGCGGACTTCACGAAGCCGAGCCAGTCGCGGCTGGGCTTGTGGTTGGGCCGGGTGAGGATCTCCACGCGGTCGCCGTTCAGCAGGGTGTGCTTCAGGGGCACGATGCGCCCGTTCACTTTGGCGCCCACGCAGCGGTGGCCCACCTCGGTGTGGATGGCGTAGGCGAAGTCCACGGGGGTGCTGCCCTCCACGAGGCTGCGGAGGTCACCCTTGGGCGTGAAGACCTGGATGCGGTTGAAGGTCAGCTCGCCCCGGAGGTTGGCCACCAGCTCCCGGCTGTCCTGGGAGTCCTGGTGCAGCTCCACCATGCGGCGCAGGAAGGAGACCTGGTTGATCTCGGCGCGGTTCGCGATGCGCCCGTCCTTGTAGGTCCAGTGGCTGGCGATGCCCGCTTCCGAGTGCAGGTGCATCTCCTCGGTGCGGATCTGGACCTCGAAGATGTCGCCGGAGGTCATCAGCACTGTGGTGTGGATGCTCTGGTAGCCGTTCTCCTTCGGCAGGCTGATGTAGTCCTTGAACTTGCCAGGAACGGGCTTGTAGAGGCCGTGCACCAGGCCCAGGGCTGTGTAGCAGCTGGCGCGATCCGGGCAGATGATGCGGTAGGCCAGCCAGTCGTGGATGTCCTCGAAGCCCTTGGCCTGGGTGCCCATCTTCTTGTAGATGCCGTAGAGGTGCTTGATGCGGCCGTAGACCTGGGCCTGAATCCCCTGCTGGCGGAGGATGGCCTGCAGGGAGCCGTGGATCTCCTGGATGGTGGCGGAGAGCTTGGCCCGCTTGCGCTCCACCGCGCTGCACAGCTCGGCGTGCTGCTCCGGCTCCAGTTGGCGGAAGGCGAGGTCCTCCAGCTCCAGCCGAACCGCGCCCATGCCCAGCCGGTTCGCCAGGGGTGCGTAGAGCTCCAGAGTCTCCCGGGAGATGCGGCGGCGCTTCTCCTCCTCCATGACGCCCAGGGTCTTCATGTTGTGCAGCCGGTCCGCCAGCTTCACCAGCAGTACCCGCACGTCCTTGCCCATGGCGACCAGCAGCTTGCGGACGTTCTCGGCGTTGAGCAGGTGGCGGTCCGTGAAGGCCAGCTTGCTCATCTTGGTGAGGCCGTCCACGATCTCGGAGATCTCCTCGCCGAACTGGGCCTTTACCTGCACCTGGGTCATGAGGGTGTCCTCGACCACGTCGTGCAGCATGCCGCAGGCCACGCTGGCCGCATCCAGCCGCCAGTCTGCCAGGCTCTGGGCCACGGCCAGGGGATGGAAGAAGTAGGGCTCCCCGCTCTTGCGGAGCTGGGTGGCGTGCATGTTCCGGCCCACCAGGTAGGCCCGGTTCAGCAGGGCCATGTCCCCGTTGGGATGGTGTTTCAGGAAGGCGGCCTTGACGCGGTCGAAGGCCCCTTCCAGGGTCAGGCAGGACTCATCGCCGCACGCTGAACCCTCCCCCTCGCGGAGGACGGGCTCCGGGGCTCTGCCAGCAGCGACCATGTTTCGAGTGTCGCGCAGGGAAGGCCCGGGCGCCAGCGGGGATCTTCGGAAGAACCCGGCATGGCGTCGGGCTCTATGCAAGCTCAAGTGCAGAACCACCGATGAACACCGATAAATGCCGATAAAGGCAAGATAGAAACAACTGTATGTATTATTAAGCGATTCTTTATCAGCTTTTAATCAGCTTTTAATCAGCATTTATCGGTGTTCATCGGTGGTTAGATCCTTTTCATCTGCTCCATCTGTGGATTGCCCTTTCAGCCTGGGATCTTTGCTATTGGCCCCTGGTTCCGCCGACACTCAGAGGATGCCGCGCCCCACTGCCTCCGGAGATGCCGCCAGCTACAAGGGCTGGGTGCGCCCGGGGCCTGTGCCGCCCGGGGGGGTGGACCTGGAGCCGGGGGAGTCCCTGGACGGCCTCTGCGGCCGCTGGCGCATCTTCCAGCTGCTCAAGGGCAACCGCTTCAGCACGGATGACCTGGTCACGGCCTGGTATGGCACCAGCTGGGCCCCCCGTGCCGGCCGCATCGCGGACCTGGGCTCGGGCATCGGGAGCGTGGCCCTCATGGCGGCCTGGCGCTGCCCCGGGGCCGAGGTGCACACCGTGGAAGCCCAGGCGGAGAGCCTGCGGCTGGCTGAAAAGAGCATCCGCTACAACGGCCAGGAACACCGGGTCTTCCCGCGGCTCGGGGACCTGCGGGACCCGGAGCTCTTCGCGGACCAGGCGCCCTTCGACCTGGTGCTGGGCACGCCCCCCTACTGGCCCGAGGGGCAGCGGCTGGCCGCTTCGCACCCCCAGTCCGTGCCCGCCCGACTGGAGGTGCGGGGCGGCATCGCCGACTACGCCTTGGCTGCGGCCCGGCTGCTGGCCCCCGGGGGCCTCTTCGCCTGTGTCTTCCCCAACGACCAGCGGGACCGGGCCCTGGCCGCCCTGGCTGGCGCGGGGCTGCTCTGCCTGCACCGCCGGGAGATCGTCTTCAAGGACGGCGAACCCTATGGCCTGGACGTCTTTGCGGCCGCCCGCCGCCAGGACCTGCCCGAGGACTTCGAGGCCCGGGCCCAGTGCCCCGAGGCCGAGCCGCCCCTCCTCATCCGCCGCGCCGATGGCAGCGTCGACGGCGGCATCGCCCGGGTGAGACTGGCCGTGGGGTTTCCGCCGGGGCTCTGAGTTTCATTCTGCAATTGAATGAGGGGCCTAGTAACCGGCCTGCTCGCCCCACTTGGACCTTCAAGGAACTCCACCAAGGACACGAAGAACGGCCTCAAAGGACCACGAAGGCACGGCCATCGCGCCGACAGGGCCTCCGGGCCTGCGGCCCCCGGTCGCGTGCGACCGGCCAAGGGGGCGGCGGCTGGAACGGCTTTTTGGGGCCGCAGCCAGCCGCCGCCCCCTTGGGGATGCCCGGGGTGGGTCAG
>CAIOFF010000038.1 GCA_903857495.1 uncultured Holophagaceae bacterium
AGACGCCCTGCGGGCGCAGGAAGCACACGAATGCGCCCGGACTCACCTCGGGCATCCCCACGGGGGCGGCGGCTGGCTGCGGCCCCAAGAAGCCGTTCCAGCCGCCGCCCCCTTGGCCGGTCGCACGCGACCGGGGGCCCCAGGCCTGGATGCCCTGTCGGCGCGATGACTGCGCCTTCGTGCCCCTTTGGGTCTGTGCTTCGTGTCCTTTGTGGAGATCCTTGCCAGCCAAATCTGGCGGAGCAAGGCCGATAACCAGGCTTGTCTTTATCGTGTCCTTATCGGTGTTACTCGGTGTTCATCGGTGGCTGATTTGCTCATGGTTTGAATTGCCCTTCCTGCACCGGTACCAGCGCGGGCGGTGTGAGGGCGCAGAGGGTGACACCGGCCAGCACCAGCAGGGCGCCGAGGCTCTGCACGGGGCGCATGGCCTCGGACAGCAGCAGCCAGCCCAGGATGACGGTGGCGACGGGCTGGGTCATGAGACCCATGGCCCCCATGCTGGTGGGCACGTGGCCCAGGCCCCAGGTGATGAGCCACCAGGCCCCCACTTGCACGCCCAAGCCCAGGGCCAGGAGGGCCCACCAGGCCCGGGGCGGGTAGCCGGTGAAGGCCTCGCCCCGGGCCCAGCCCAGAACGCCGAACAGGACCGTGCAGCAGAGCACCACCCAGAAGAGGGCCTCAATCGTGCTGAGGTTTCGCCGGGCCCGCCCCAGAGCCAGGGTGAAGGCGGCGTAGGCCAGGGAGGCCAGGGCTCCCAGCAGCTCCCCCAGGCCCGTGCCCAGGCGGGCCCCCTGGGCCAGGCCCAGCACCAGGGCGCCGGCAGTGGCCAGCGCCATGCCGGCCCAGAAGCGCCGCCGCAGCCGGGCGCCCAGCCAGAGCACAGCCACCAGGGCCACCCAGATCGGCGCCAGGGTCACCAGCAGCGTGGCGTTGGCGGCGCTGGTCAGGTGCAGGGCCGTGTGCCACATCCAGAGATCCGCCACGAAGCAGGCCCCGGCCAGCACCGCCCAGAGGCGCGGGCCCGCCGGGCCTGGGGTCCGGCTCCGCCAGGCCAGCACGGCCACCAGGGGCAGCGCGAAGACCATGCGGTAGAAGCCCACGACCAGGGGGCCCGCCGGGGTGGCCCAGCGCACCAGCATGGCGGCAAAGCCCAGCAGGGAGGCCCCCAGAATCAGGGCGGCCAGTCCCCGGGCATCCGGCCTTCGCGTCACACTCATGGAACCAGACTTCCCGCTCCCGGCTCAGCCCGCAAGGGCCTCGGCCACTTTCGCCACCAGGACCGGGGCTTCCACGGGCTTGAGCAGGAATCCGGAGATGCCCAGCTCCTGCAGGCGGATCAGGCTCTCGTCATCCCGGTGGGCGGAGAGCATGAGGATGGGCAGCCCGAGGAGAGCGTGGTCCTCCCGGCAGGCGCGGACCAGGCTCTCGCCCGGGCAGTCCGGCATGAGGAAGTCCGCCACCAGCAGGTCCACGGGCGTCTCCCGCAGCACCTTCAGCACCTCGAAGAGGGAGGAGGGCTCCACCTCGACCACCTCGTTACCCTTGGCGCGCAAAGCCCCCGCGACGAAGGCGCGCACCAGCCGGCTGTCGTCCACGATGGCGATCCGGGTCATGGACCCTCCTGGTCCGCTTATCGTCCCCCAAGCCTGAAGGCTCAATATTGATCAACGATTATTGCTGGTTGGTGCTTCCTGGTTGGCCCACCGGGATACCTGCTCCCAGATGTCGTCATCCCCGCAGGGCCCATTGAGCAGGATGGCGAAGACGCGCTGCTTCCCGTCCAGGGTCTGGAGGAAGCCGCAGAGGCTGTCGACCCGGTCCAGGTGGCCGCTCTTCACCCGCACCCGGCGCGTGAGGTTCGGATCCTTGATCTTCAGCTTCCAGGGTTCCCCCCCGATGATCTTCAGCGAGGAGACGAACTCGGGTCCCACCTCGAAGTCGTGCTGGGCGCCACGCAGGATCGTCGCCAGAGTGCGGGCCGAGAGGCGGTTCTCCTTGCTCAGGCCTGAGCCGTCCGTGATGTGGATGGCCTCCGGTCCCAGGTCGTAGGCCGTCCGGTAGAAGTCCTGGATCCGCAGGATGCCCCGGGGCCAGGAGCCGGCGCCGAACTTCCGCACCAGCATCTCGATCATGAAGTTGTTCGACCACTTGTTGATGTCCATGACCAGGGCGCGCAGCGGCGGGGAGGTCCACGTGGTCAGCTTCAGGGGCGCCCCGGGACCGCCGGGCTTGCCCTCGACGGCGATGCCCGACTCCGTGAGCAGCCGCGTCAGAACCTCGCAGGCCACCCGCTCGGGGTCCGCCGCCGGGCGGCCGGCCTCGTCCCGATTGAAGTTCACGGACAGGGCCAGCACCGTCGGCAGCGTGTTGGCCGAGGTGTTCTCCCAGCCCTGGGGCTGGCGCTGGCTGTCGAAGGCACTCTGGTCCAGGCGGAGCGAGCCGGTCACGCGCCGCAGGCCGAGCTTCTTCAGCGACTGGACCAGCAGCCACAGGCGCTCGCTGGTCAGCAGCGGATCCCCATCCCCCTTGAAGACCAGGTCGCCCTCCACGACCCCGTCCCTGAGGTCGCCCCAGACTTCCGTCTCCAGGGTGAAGTCAGGCTTCAGCGACTTGAGCAGGGCATAGGTGGTCACGGCCTTGGTGGTGCTGGCGGGGATCAGCGCGAGCTCATCCCGGTGGCGCTCGAGGGCCTTGCCGGTGCCAGCGTCCCAGATGCCCGCCGAAACGGAGACGCCGCGCGCCTCAAGGCGCCGCGCCCAGGCTCGGAACTCCTGGGCGGGCAGGGCCAGGGCGGTGGCACAGAAGAGGACAAGGACCCTACGCAGCATGCCGCCTCAGTTCGTGGACGAATCGGGCTTGCTGGCGGAACCCCTCGCCCTGTTGAGCGACTTGGCCCGGTTCACTTGGTCGGCAGCCATGCCCAGCAGGTTCTGGTCGGCCGAGAACTTCCACTCGTGGACGATGTCCGTGCTCTGATAGATGTGGATGCTGTCCTTGATGCTGCGACTGCGGACCCCCACGATGGGCAGCCCCTCGGTGTTGCCCGAGGCCCCAGGCTGGACCTGGGTGAGGTAGTCCCACTCCCCCTCGGCAGTCATGGGGTCCTTGTATTTCTGGCGCAGGATGCGGGGCCGCACCTTCATGAGCTCGTCCAGATCCTTGGGATAGCGATGCATCCTGGCGAAGTAGATCCGGAGGGCGTTGGCGATGGCCTCGCCGCGGAAGATCAGCTCGGCCTCGTTCTCGCGCTGGACCTCCAGGAGCACATTCGGCATGGCCTGCGTCAGCATGATGCCCATCACCACGGCCATTGCCAGGGCCAGGGCCATGGTGAATCCCCGCTGAGAGCGCCTTGAGGACATCTGACCTCCAGGCTCCAGTATAGGAGCTGGAACGAAATAAGGATCTTCCGGGATTTCAGGGAAAGAAATCTCACCGCAGAGAACACAGAGGACGCAGAGGAAAACAGGCAAGGGGTGGCGGAAAGGAAAGGAAGGAACGCGGAGGAAAACCGAGGAGCTGAGGAGAGCGGAGACCGGCC
>CAIOFF010000039.1 GCA_903857495.1 uncultured Holophagaceae bacterium
CCCTTCCGGGCTCAAACTTCCCTTCGGCCATCGCGTCCTCCATGGTTGGTGGTTTTGAACGCGATCAACCTACCGGACTCGGTGGCCACCTTCTACTTCAAGTCACCAAGCCGGACTTACAGACACTTTTATACACAGCCGCTTCCAACGAGGGTGCCTCTGCAGCCTTCCTGCTCCACGCCGCGGCCCTTGTGGCCGCGGTCCACGAGGTGCCGTCTCGGCATCATGCCCGTGAGCCGCTCGATCTGCTCCAGTTGCTCCTCCAGCGTGTGTCCCTCATACGGGCCGCCCGGGAGGGACACCGCACCTGGTCCGAAGCCACACCAGGGCGTTGGTGTGGCCAGACTGGTCTTTACCCCGAACTCGTAGGGCTTGTGGGCCTTCCTCTTCGCGATGCACTCCCCCTCGGGCGCATGCATCGAGTAGACCTTTCCCTTCGTGTGCTTCGCCTGCGACAGCACCCGGTTCGCGAGAATAATCGTCCCCTTGTGCTGTTCCCAGTGGGGGTTGCCTACGCTGGAGTTAGGGATCGCACGAGAAGAATCCGCGAAGTCAGAAAAACTTCCTTCTTGGAGGTTCCATTATTCATTATCGTCCTAGAGCGAGATATCATGGTTTTCGGACGTCAATGGTTTAGATCAGAAGCATCGCAAAAATATTCGAACTAGTGGGAGTTGTTTTATCTCATCTCGGAGCCGGGGAAACATGGATACAGTAACTCGACTTCATTGATTAACCCATAAATCATAATAGCTATGCCCAGTAAATTATCCATTCATCGGAGTGAGTGCCTTGAATACAACTGGTCCCAAAGTATATTTGGTAGTCCTAAATTACAACAACTGGAATGACACCATCGATTGCCTGAATTCTATTCAAAAATTGAATTATAATAATTTTGGAATCATACTGTGTGACAATAAATCGACAAATAATTCCGAAGCTCAATTGTTGACCTATGCAAATGAATATTTTAATACATCTGTTTTCGATTTCAACGGGATCAGTTTTTCCCCACGCCAGAGCAATTGTTTAATTGGAAACGAAAAAACATCTTTATGCTATATTCAAACAAATAATAATAAGGGATACGCATACGGAAATAACATCGGAATTCGATTTCTTTACGACCAAAAACTATCCTTTCAATTTGTATGGTTACTCAATAACGATGCATTACCCAGTAGTGACTCACTTAATGCGCTTGTGGGAAAAGGCCTTCAAGATGAAAAGGTAGGGCTATATGGATCCACAATCATCGATTCTACGACAAACATGGTCCAATGTCTCGGTGGGTCGCGCTACCTAGCCTGGACCGGGAGAATGAAACCCCTCTACGGAGGGATTTCTCAAGCCGAGCTTACTCGACGGCTAGAAACAAGGGATCCACCCCAAATTTACTGTGTGGACGGCGCCGCAATTTTTGTCCGCAAATCATTTATTGACGAAGTAGGCCTCATGTACGAAAAATATTTTTTATTTTTTGAAGAAGCGGACTGGTGCATTCGTGGGAGAGCATGCGGGTTCAAGATTGACGTGGCACCAGCCAGCACTGTGATTCACAAAGGTGGAGCTTCTACCCAGCACAGCCTTTTTTCTCAATACTTTTTATGCCGGAATCATTTTATTCACTTAAATAGATATGCAGGATGGAGGAAATATTATTTGATTCCCGCAGTGGGCCTCATTAAAATTTTTAAATATTCTACTAAAAACAAATTGGAAGGCGCTAAAATGGTAGCAAGGGCTCTGTATGATGCCCTTAAATTTATAGATTAAATAGTCGTTTCCGACAAATGCATATACTGCTCAATAGCCACTAATTAAGGTAACAAATGGGTTACTCGAGACACCAGAATGGTGGGGACTTGCCCGCGATAATTGGTATACGGATCTGGCCAAGAAAGAAGCAGATGGCCGACCAACAGTCCCTGATCGGCGCCAGATGGCTGCACCGGATGCTGAAATTGGAACACGAACCGAACCGTTGGGCGGAGGCCAGCAACTGGCCCTCATTGGTGCAGGCTGCTCCGAAAAGGCGTTTCCCACCTGCTGCGCCTGGCGGAAGCCGCGGAGACGAAGCTGCCGCAGGGCAAGTGGAGACTGAGGGAGTCCGTATTTCTTTTGCCTGGGCGCTACATGAAGGCCAAGCAATTCAACCGAGTGACAAGGACAGATGCCGGGCCTGTGCAGCGGGATCTGAAGAAGAGCTGCGACGAAGCCTGGGAGAAGCACAAGGGAACACTGCTCCTCATGTGCCTGTTGCTGACGCGGGAGTAGAAGTGCAAGGGCAAGGTCTACTTGATGCCTACGCTGGAGGCGGAGTGCCTCGCGCAGGGGCTGCCGCGCGAGCTCTGAGTAAGTCCAGAGCAGGAGCGGAGGCCTACCGTCGAGCAGCGATGGCCCGCAGGGTGGCGTATGGGAGGTGTGTCATAAGGACCAGCCTGGCCGCGTCGGAGTGGGGCGAATTCGCCCTCGTTGCGAGATCTCTCCCAGGCATACCATTCGACGGTCATACGCTGGAAGCGCAACGGGACAAGGTCGTTCGACTTGCAGGCATGATGCTCGAACGGTGCCATGTGGACTGCGCCTACAACGGCCAGGGCATGGGTTCCAAAGGTTGCCGAGTGATCGTAGCCGGTAGCCTAAAGGGCATCAGCAAGGCCATCAAGAAAGAGACGAAGCTTAGAGCAGCAATCGCCCCAGAGGTAGGCCACCATAAGGTAGGCAACTGGTTGGGGACAAATGGCAGAAGGGCGTGCTACGTGATACCCAGAACGCCGCCCTCTGTGCCCCAGACCACAACCCGAGAAAAATCCTCACTCACCTCAGGCGAAAAAATATCTACCTCTGGGTTTGGCTCACTGCTGCCTTCGATCCACTACTTAGCATTCCCGGCAATCTGGAATCCGTCGCGTGAGGTCAAACACCACTGTTCTAGGACGGACTAAATATGCAAAGGAGAAGCAAATGACCGTCGTCACTTTCATCGCGCCAGGTCTTCATGGAAATAGAGGTGGTGAGCGAGTAATACATCACTATGCAAGTGCCCTTTCAAGGCTGGGTTTAACTGTAAATATAATGGTACCAAAAGGTACATGCGCACTCCCCAAAGATCCATCAATTGGGCTCATTGAGTACAAACCTCTATTGACGAATTTCCTAAGTCACCATTTAGGCTATATTGATTCGTTGGTCAGCGTGGTTAAATTATTACCTAAAGACACAGATATCGTGGTTGCAACTTATATCCCACAAGCGGTACTCGGGATTTTATTAAAATTATTTTATAAAAAAATCGAAATAGTCTTATACAATCAAGATTTCGCAGAAATGTTTAAATGGAGGCCGGATAGATTTCTATATTTTTGTGTTTATCCTAGATTCTTTAAAAGAATAATTTCCATATCAGAATTTTGCCGAACGCAGTTGGTTAAATATGCTGGTCGCGATTCAGTGGTAATTAACTGCGGTCTCGAAAATGAATTTCATCAGTCTCCTATCCCAACCTATCAAACAGAGGAGAGAAGTGGCATCTTCTGGCTAGGAACTAACAATCGCCACAAGGGTTTCAAAACCTTTCTAGAAGCAATTAAGATTGTTCGAAAAACCTACCCGGACATAAGGGTTAAGATATTAGGCGGCGGATTCCGTCTAGAAGAATCCATGGAGTTCGTTGGCAAATCAGGTAGACTCGATTCAATTAAAGAAATATACAATAGTTCTGAAATTTTTGTATGCTCCAGTCTCAAAGAAGGATTTGGATTGCCCGGTCTTGAGGCAATGGCATGTGGGTGTCCCGTGGTGACCACTGATACAGGCGGTTGCAATGAGTACGCGATTGATCAAGTGAATGCTTTTATTGTTACGCCTAAAGATTCACAATTCCTCGCAGCAAGGATAATTGAAATTCTTGGTTCACCGGAATTGAAGAGTAAATTCGCTCTCGCTGGCCTGGCGACTGCAGCCAAATTTCAGTGGGAAATTAGAGAAGAACTTTTCAAAAATTCGGTAATTGGCAGTCCTTTATCGGGGTCGACTAATAGGCCCTCAAGTGTTATAGATTAAATCAAATATAATTTCTGGTGACTAGGTGTTAAGTGTTCTAGAGAAAGTTCTTGCCAAATATGGGAGTTTTCAATGGAAAAAATTAAATATAACTCACTAGAAAACATTCTTTCTATCTCTATCGTCTATCACAATAATGATGATTATCTTGAAACCGTGCTCGCACAGGTGCTTCCGATTTTTAGGGAGGCTCAGATTCACGTCTTTCTTATCGATAACGCATCGACAGACCAGACTTCCAAAATTCTTGATCGCTTGGTTTTGGTGGATGACCCGTGGATTACTAGAGTTCTATCGCAACAAAATCTTGGGTTTGGTCGGGCACACAACTTAGTGCTCGATCGGATTCACAGTCGGTATCACCTTATCTGCAATCCAGACATCCTTCTCGAAGATGTGTCGCCACTTACCGAATGCCTTGCCTTCATGGACGGAATGCCAGACGTGGGCTTGTCAACCGTGCGCCTCCTGAACCCGGATGGGTCCTTGCAGCCAGCGAACAAACGCTATCCTAACGTTTTGGACCACTTCCTGCGCCGCTTCTGTAAAGGAATCCAATGGCCTCTGGTTCGGCGCCGCATGGAGAGTTACGAAATGAGAGACGTCGGCTACGATATGATCGTAGATGTTCCACAGGCTACTGGTGCTTTCATGATGGTGCGGACAGACCTTTTGAAATCTGTGGGGGGGTTTGATCCTAGATACTTTTTGTACTTTGAAGACGCGGATCTTTGTCGAAAAATTCAACAGACTCATAGGACGGTCTATTACCCTTATGCATCTGCCATTCATTTCTGGGGCAGGGCTGCCCACAAGCATCTCAAGACTGGAAAGATATTTGTCGAGAGTGGGATTCGCTATTTTAATAAATGGGGTTGGAAATTCATATAAAAATTGGCAATGCAATACCTAGATACCATCATTCACGAGGTGCATCATGAGCAAATATACAGATAAATTAGAAAAAATTGCTAACGTCCATCTCGAAAAACACCCAGCTCATATTGTCGACAGTACGGCATTGGCGTTTGACAGAGAAAAAATGCTTGTGCATGTCAAAGGGCCAACAATTTTAGAACTGGGGTACGGCGATGGGGACTGGACGACGCGTTTGATCGAGTTGTTTGGAAAGTCCTATGTTGTTGATGCATCGGAAAAATTGCTGAAGCATGCTGTGGAAACGCACGGAATGAAAGTAACCGTTTTCCACAGCCTATTTGAAGAGTTCACGCCCCCAATGGGTATGAAATTTAATACCATTGTTGCTACCCATATATTGGAGCATGTCGACGACACTATCAGAGTTTTGAAACGCTGCAAAGAATGGATCACTCCCGATGGTGTCGTGATTATCATTGTGCCCAATGCAACATCCTTGCATCGTCAACTTGCAGTCATGATGGGCATTCAAAAGACAGTATACGACTTCAGCCCAAGAGATCATGAAGTCGGTCATCAAAGGGTTTATGACTTGCCCGCATTGCGGCGAGATGTCGCTCTAGCGGGGTTTGAAATTACATATGAGCGCGGTCTTTTCTTAAAAATCCTTCCGAATTCTATGATGACAGAGTTTCCCAACGCACTGATCAAGGCCCTAGTGGACATATCTGACCAGTTGCCCGCGGATTTGATGGCCAACTTGGCTTTAGTCATCAAGCCTATCGTATGATTTCCCCATAATATAGTTGTGAGATTGGCCTTAGGGCAAAATCATAGGGATATAATGAGAAGCCTCTTTAGCAAAAATTTAACCCTGGAGCGTAAAACTCCGCATAACCACTGACTCATCTGGCCACAGCGATGCCATCGGCTGTGGTCAGGTGATATCCGAACCCGGCCCTCTGGCGACACGAAAACGGACCCCCTCACTAGGGAGGAGAGATGCTTCACAAGGGGGATTGCCCGAAACGCGTTCAGGGGCTGGATTCCAGACGGTGTCGGCCGGCATTACTGTCGGCCAGTAAGGTTCCCCCTATTGGCGGCGCGTAGCCCCGGCTTGGAGGGGAACGGCTCCTCGTCGGGGTCTGGAATGGAGATGTCCACCGCCAGGAACCAGCGGCCCGAGGGGTGGTGCCAGCCTTCACGCTGTCAACCGGGCTCTGAGAAACCCCTCCAACAGTGCCTGTGGATGGCCAGCCTGGCCGAGATCTCTTTGAAACCCCGCATCGCAGCCAAACGCAGGTGTACTTTGGAGAAACGTAACTCTAGATCGGAGTCGTTCAGCAGAAACACTATCTATTCGTGGCCACGCAGGGACTCTTCCTGCGGGTCTTTACCATAGCGTTCGGCTCTGGGAGGTAGAGGGACTGGAGCGCTGGCCTTGTAGGCACCATCCACCATTCCAGTCGTGTCCCTGGACAGCCTCTCCAAGCGCTTGTTGACCGCCTCATTCTCGAACCTTCTCCCGAATTCGGAATTGATATCCTACGGGTTAGGGCTCTGATCTGATTGCAGGATTGCATTGACATGGTTCAATTTTCAAGGGGTTGCCGAGCAGGCGAGCATATTTTAATAGCAACCTTTCGATGGTTTGCTTTCGGATAACATAGAACTTTTGAACATCTGTCTCATCTACCAGTTCAGCCGAGAAAAAGTTCTCATGAAAGTTACAAACATCCTTATTTTCTATATATACATCAATTCTGGCCTCCTCAAACCCTAAATGCCTGCCATAGGCGTAAATCAATAAAGCCGACTCGATGGATGCCATCGGTGGCAATCCGTTAATCATCAACCAGGAACCCCAACAATAACTATTCTCGATCTGATCATACATTCGTATACAGCCAAGCCGTCTTTCATGCTTATCGCAAATGACGAAGTAGGCCTGATCAGTGTTGGTTTGATAGGATCTAATCCATTCGATTTGATCTTCTAATTTATTAGACGTGGCTGACAAATATCGATTTTTTAATGGATCGAGTCTCAGATTGAGTATGAATTCAGCATCATCTACCCGGATATCTCGTAGGACAAGATTAGAGCCAGTAATGGCTTTGGCCTTTTTTATAATAGGGTACATTTAATTTCGCTTAAATCGATGTCCCACATTGACATCCTCAATTAGGATGCGCTTGGGAACCATGTGTGGCTGAAGTTTGGACCTGAGGAAGGCCATGAATGAATCCTTATCAACCATACCAGCGGTGGTTGGTTGAACCACAAGTTCAACGTGCTGCCCGGTGAAGGGATTCTGCTTGGCATGGGCTTTAACGAACGTAACATTCGGATAGTCCAACGCGACCCGCTCGACCTCTGATGCCATAAACTTCAAGCCACCGACATTTATAACGTCGCTGATTCGACCAACCACTTTATAATAATCGCCCTTTGACTCCACGACATCTTTGGTGTCGTACCATCCCTCAGGATCAAAGGGTGAGGAAGCATTGAGATAGCCGAGCATGCGAGATTCTGAACGAATCTGCAGGATATTGTCTACCACTCTTGTCTCGACCCCTTCGCCACCGATTTTCATAAATAGGCTATTGCATGCCTCAGACTTGACACGGACGATACCGAGCTCCGACATGCCAAAGGTTTGGCGAAAATCAATATGCGGCAATAGCAGGCATAAGTCATCAAGAGTCGGTTGATCCATGCGTTCCGTTCCATACGTGATGACCTTTAGACAGGACGGAACCTTGTCGGGCACGGCCCCGCTCATAAGCATCATTCGCAAAAACGTTGGCGTGGTGGGTAGGGCCTCGACTTCATATTTTCGGCAGGTCTCCAGGACGGAATCTACGGTTCTGGCCTCTGGTGCGACGACAACACCTTTGTTGAACAACGTGTGAAGCAGTGTGTTGATCCCACCGATATGATCAAACAGGAGAAAGTTGATCGTTCTGAGGGTAGGCCGCGGCGTTTCGAAACGCTTAAGAAACAGGGTCAGGTCGTGCAGGATAGCTTTGGGTCGTCCGGTCGTGCCCGTCGAAAACAGGACTAGTCCAGCATGGTTTTTAGATCTTAAAAATTCGATGTATTCATGTGTTTTATCGTGCTGTCGACGGGTGGCTATCCCACCCCTAATGATTACATCAACCAGGGCCGAGTCAAAAAAATACTCGTGTTCATTTGCGGTTTCAACTGTCAAAGGGACAATAATAACCTTTAGATCAATGAGCCTTAAAAGGGTAAGTATGGAGGAAGGGTTGAAGTCGCCTACTAGGGCGACGACATCTCCAGATTTTATAATGTTTAAATCAATTGAATGTTGAGACGCTATTTGTGAAAAACGCAGTTCACAATCTTCATGAATTAGAAAAGGATAATCAACGCGTTCCCATATCTCATTTAATTTTTCAAGTAATTTCATCAAACACCACCTACATGCAGTACTTGACCAGACAAAGAGGCGCTTTTCTCATCCAGCAGTAGTTCTACTAAATCGCTCACATCCTCGGTGGTAAATTGTCTAGAGATGATTTGCTGAGCAATGATTTTATCTATTTGATGAGAGGTGATTCCTTTAAGGAGATTTGTATCAATAGGTCCGGGTGCTATACAGTTCACCTTGATATTGAAATCAGACATCTCACGTGCAAATGCTCGCGTGAATCCTTCAACTCCGGCCTTTGACGCCGCATAAATCGATTCACCCTTCAACCCTAATGCAACCGCAATCGTGGAGAAATTGATGATTGAACCCGTTCTGTTCCTGATAATCAATGGAGCCATCTGTTGACAGCAGTAAATGGTTCCAAGCAGATTCGTATGAACAATACTCTGTGATACTTTGGGTGGGGTAGTAAGTGCTAGATTCATTGAAGCTATTCCGGCGGCATTAATTAATCCTTCAATCTTGGCACCCAATTTTTTTAATCGTTGCACAACAGCTTTAATATCCTCATAAGATGAAACATCACATTTCATTGATTGAAAGTCTATTGCGTCGATGTTCCGTGCAAGTCCAAAGACTTCCATGTTTTTGGAAATAAGCCTTTCACAAATTGCCCGGCCTATCCCTCTGCTTGCGCCAGTAACAACTATCATTTTTTTGTATCCAATTGATGGATAAATTCGGAAGCCAAGGAGCCTGCTGTTCTGAACATGCTTCGAGATTTTGACATCGCTGCATCTGAAGTCCAGTCAAACTCAAAACCAAGTTCAGAGGCCTTGTCCTCAAGGGCCAAGCAAAGCTCAACCAACTTCATCGAGTTCAGTAGACTGCCATCACCAATGAGCGGTGTTTCCTTTGAGATCTGAATGGATTTATCATCAAGGAGGTTGCTAATCGCCATAAAAATTTCAGGCTCAATTAGGTTATTGCTAGGCATGGTCCCCTCGGCATTGTTCTTGGTCATGTGACCAAACAATCATATTTTACTTGGTCTTGTTTCATTCAACAACACCGAAGCTGATCTCCCGATTGAAAACTTTAGCGCAGAGTGCTGTGGTCCCCCCCCAGCGCATGCCTCGAGTGGACCTAAGCTCGAGTCGGCAGATTTTCCGATCCGCTCCTCAACCGGCGAAGTGAGGCCAGAATCTGCTGAAGGGTTCCCAATGCCCACCCGGCTATCTGCAGATCAGATTTGAGTCGCGCCAGCTCATGGCTGTGGCGCACGTATCACCTCCTTGAATGTTGGGCTGGTGCTTAACCTCGCCATGTCCAAGAAGCCTTATTTTATCGATTTACGCTGGCTATTCCCGAACAGGCTGGCGCTGGCGCGCTCCTTCATCGCTGCGGAACGCAACTTCATTCAAGCTACCGAAATAGGGCACTCTGCTCAAACAGTGATTTTCGATTGAGCAGGATGAGGCCCATTGCATAGAGTATTCCTTGGACCAATGGCAACCACGCATGTCCCGAGAATAAAACAAATCCCGCTGAGTTTAAGATGAGGATGGGGGTAGCGATCAGCACACGTCCACCTGTCAGGTTCAGCAGGTGATGCGGGCAGGTGGCACGATCCGCCGTGAAGAAGCTCATCCGGAGCCTTCTCCGCCGGATCAAGCCCATGGCCACATCCAGGGAGATGGGCGCGGTGAAGGCCAGGGCCATGACGGGATGGGCCAGTCCGCCCCCGCGCAGGATGGCTTCGGCCAGCAGGAAGCCACAGCCGAAGCTGCCTGCGTCACCCATGAAGTGCTTGGCTCTGGGCCAGTTGAGCAAAAGGAAGCCCACGAGGGCCCCCAGGGCGATCCGCGTATCCACTCCCCGCAGGCAGAGGGCGAGCAGCACGATCCAGGTGTAGCCCCCCATGTAGCCGTTGATGGCGTCCTCGATGTTCACGGCATTGGGCACGGCCATGAACCAGAAGGTGAGGAGGGCGAAGGCCGCGATGAGCAGCATGGGGGAGGCCAGCCACCCCTGGGGGAGCCAGGGCACCCCGGATGCTTGCAGGACCAGGACCCAGGGCCAGGCCGCCAGCGCCGACAGGGAGATGAGGCTGACCACCTTCTCCCGTGGGTGAAAGCTGAACCGGTCATCCAGGACCCCCACGGTGGTGAAGCCCAGGCCTGCGAGCCAGGTCTGCCAGGGGAGCGCGGGCCAAGGCAGCCAGCCGAGGGCCACGGACGCGAGGAACACCAGGCCACCGCCCAGCACCATGGCCAGTCCGCCGGTTCGCGGGGTGGCCTTGGTGTGAACCTTCCGGGGATCCGGGTGGTCGATGAAGCCCCAGGCCTCGGCCTCGCGAACAAGCAGGAGCCCCGCGGCCAGGGTGGTGACCGCAGACAACAGGGGGAGCAGCAATCGATGCATTCCAGCAGAGCTTTCAGCAGAGGACAGTGGAAAGTCCATGGTAGCCCGTGGCTGGGGCCAGCACGAATGGCTTTCCTGGACACCGAAGGAGCCCCGGTGAGGGGGCTCCTTCGGGTTCGTGAAGAAACGGCCTAGGACCGGCGGGGAGGCCGGGGACGGCGGGGCCGATCATCGCGGCTGGGGGCGTCGCCTTCGGGCTCATCCACCATGCCTTCGGGCTTGGGGATCAGCGCCTTGCGGCTGAGCTTGATCTTGCCGCTCTTCTCGTCGATGCCGATGCACTTGACCATGACTTCCTGGCCCTCATTCAGCTCGTCGGAGGGGTTGGCCACGCGGTGGTGGGCAATCTCACTGACGTGCAGGAGGCCGTCTAGGCCGGGGAGGATGGTGATGAAGGCGCCGAACTCGACCACCTTGGCGACCTTGCCCAGGTAGGTCTTGCCAACTTCCGCGGTCTGGATGAGGTCGCCGATCATCTTGAGGGCGACGGCCAGCTTCTCCTGAGTGGGGCCGGCAACCTGGCAGAGGCCGTCGTCGTCGATGTTCACTTCGCAGCCGCTGACCTCGATGATGCCGCGGATGGTGGCGCCGCCCTTGCCGATGACGTCGCGGATCTTCTCCTTGGGGAGCTGGATGCTGTGCATCTGGGGGGCGTTGCTGGCGTATTCGGCGCGGGGCATGGCCAGCACCTGGCCCATGAGGTCCAGCAGGTGCAGACGGCCGACCTTGGCCTGGTCGAGGGCCTTGGTGAGGATCTCGGTGGTGATGCCGCCGATCTTGATGTCCATCTGCAGGGCGGTGATGCCCCGCTCGGTGCCGGCGACCTTGAAGTCCATGTCGCCGTAGTGGTCTTCCTGGCCGGCGATGTCGGACAGCACCACGAACTTGTCGCCATCGCTGACGAGGCCCATGGCCACGCCGGCCACGGGGGCCTTGAGCTTGATGCCGGCATCCATCAGGGCGAGGGTGCCGCCGCAGATGGTGGCCATGGAAGACGAGCCGTTGCTCTCGGTGATGTCAGACACCACGCGCACGGTGTAGGGGTTCTCCTCGGGGGGAGGCAGCACCGCGAAGATGCTGCGCTCGGCCAGCATGCCGTGGCCGATCTCGCGCCGTCCGGGCCCGCGGTTGGGCTTGCACTCGCCCACGCTGTAGCCGGGGAAGTTGTAGTGCAGGTAGAACTTCTTGCGGTATTCCTCTTCCAGGCCATCGATGATCTGGGTGTTCTGGATGGTGCCCAGGGTGGCGGTGACCAGGGCCTGGGTCTCGCCGCGGGTGAAGAGGCAACTGCCGTGGGCCGAGGGCAGGACGCCGACCTCGATGTTGAGGGGGCGGATCTGGTCGAACTTGCGGCCGTCCAGGCGCACACCCTGCTTGAGGATGGCGTTGCGGAAGAGGGTCTCCTTCAGCTGGTCGAAGCAGGCCACCAGCTCCTTCTTGAGCTCAGGCTTCTCGGCGCAGAACTGGGCGACGGCTTCCTTCTTCAGGACGTCGATGGCCTTGTAGCTCTCGATCTTCACCTTCATGGTCAGCGCCGCGAAGAGCTTCTCGGCGAAGGCGGCGGCGACCTGCTTGTAGAGGTCCTCGTTGCGCACTTCCTTGACGGCAGCGACCTTGGGCTTGCCGACCTTGGCCTGCAGCTCCTGCTGGAGCTTGACCAAGACCTTGATCTGCTCGTGGCCGAAGGCCAGGGCCTTGACCATGTCCGCTTCCTGGACTTCCTTGGCGCCGCACTCGACCATCACCAGGGCGTCGGAGGTGCCGGCCACCAGGAGGTCGATGTCGCTGTCAGCGCGCTGCTCGACGGTGGGGTTCACGACCAGCTGACCGTTGACGCGGCCCACGCGGACACCGCCCACGGGGTTGACGAAGGGGATCTCGCTGATGATCAGGGCCGCGGAGGCGCCCACCATGGCGAGGGTCTCGGGGGCGTGCTGGCCGTCATAGCTGAGCACCTGGGCGGTGATCATGGTGTCGCCGTTGTAGCCCTCTTCGAAGAGGGGGCGCAGGGGGCGATCGATGAGGCGGCTGGTGAGGGTCTCCTTGGTGGTCTGCTTGCCCTCGCGCTTGAACCAGCCACCAGGGATCTTGCCGGCGGCCAGGACGGGCTCGCGGTAGTCCACGGTGAGGGGGAAGAAGTCGATACCTTCCCGGGGGGTGCCGTAGCACACGGCCACGAGGACCATGGTGTCGCCCTGGCGGACGACGACGGCGCCGTGGGCCTGCTTGGCGATGCGGCCGGTCTCGAGGGAGATGGGCGCGTCGCCCAGGTCCACGGACACGGTGGTGGGGTTGAACTGCAGTGCGTTCATGAGGTCTCCGGGGCCCTCGGGCCCTCAGGGGGCTCCCCCGGATCCCGGGCACCGGCCCGGTTCTCCTGCGATCGCTCCATGAAACCCGTCCGCCAAATCCTGAACCAGGAGGGGAGGTGGGCTTCCTGCAGAGGTCGCCGCCGAGGGAGAGCAGATGTAATCGGCCTCATCAGCATAGCACAGGCAGAAAACCGCGCTCTCGTCCCCCGAAAGGAGGGGGTCAGAGGAGGGCGAAGGCGCCGGAGGCTCGGCGGTCGGCGACCTGGTCGCCGTAGCGGCCAAGGCCGGTGGGGGAGGGCTGGTAGCTGGGCACCAGGGCCAGGAGCCAGTGGAGGATCTGGGCCTGGCGCTTCCCGTCCGGCAGCGTGATCCCGGCCTGGAGGCCCCGCAGGCCCTCTTCCAGCAGGGCTTCGGGGAGCTCCGTGAGGCTGGCATTGAAGACCTTGGGATGGACCTCCGAGCACTGGTCTTCCTGGGGTGAGAACATCTCCTCGAAGAGCTTCTCCCCGGGGCGGATGCCCGTGAACTGGATGTCGATGTCCCGGGCCGGATCGAGGCCGCTGAGGCGGGCCATGTCCGTGGCCAGGTCCACGATGCGGACCGGGTCGCCCATGTCCAGCACATAGACCTTGCCCGTCTCGCCCAGGATGCCGGCCTGCAGGACCAGCTGGCTGGCCTCGGGGATGGTCATGAAGTAGCGGGTCATGTCCGGGTGGGTGACGGTCAGTGGCCCCCCCATGCGGATCTGGTCCTGGAAAATAGGGACCACGCTGCCGCGGCTGCCGAGGACGTTGCCGAACCGCACGCTCACATAGCGGGCGCCCTCCGGGGCATGGTGGGCGGCCTGGAGCACCAGGGCCTCGGCGAGACGCTTGGTCGCGCCCAGCACATTGGTGGGGTTGATGGCCTTGTCTGTGGAGATGTTCACGAAGGTGTGGCAGCCGACGGCCAGCGCCGCCTGCAGCACATTCCGGGTTCCCACAATGTTGTTCTCGACGGCTTCCTCGGGGTGCGCCTCGAGGTAGGGCACATGCTTGTGGGCGGCGGCATGGAGCACCACCTTGGGGTGCCAGCGGCTGAAGGCCTGCTCCAGGCGGAGGGGGTTGCGGATGTCGCAGAGCTCCAGGGACAGGCTCTGGTTGGGGAACTCGGCGCGCAGGGCGCGCTCGCTGCTCCAGAGGCTGTTCTCGCCGCGCCCCAGGAGGATGATCCGGCTGGGCCGGAAGGCGGCCACTTGGCGAGCCAGCTCGGCCCCGATGGAGCCGCCGCCCCCCGTGATCAGGACCACGGAGTCTTCGAGAATCAGGCGCAGGGAGCTCTGGTCCAGGATCACGGGCTCCCGGCGGAGGAGGTCATCGATGGAGATGTCCTTCAGCTCGGGTTTCCAGCTCCGGTTGCCCAGCAGGTTGTAGATGCCTGGGACGGTCTTGACGGAGGCTCCTGCGGCGCGGGCGGTATCCGAGAGCCGCCGGATCACTTTGCCGGCGACGCTGGGGATGGCCAGCACCACCTGGGTGACCTCGTACTGGTCGATGAGGGGGGCCAGCATGGTGCTGGGGCCCAGCATGGGGGTGCCCTGGATCCGGATGCCCTGCTTCTCGAGGGCGTCATCGATGAACCCGACGACCTCGCTGCTCAGCTCGGGATGGCGCTTCAGTTCCTCCGCGATGATGACCCCCGCGCGGCCCGCCCCCACGATGAGGGTCCGATGGGGCACGACGCCATCCGGCGCCCGGAGGTGGCCCCCGGTGGTCACTTCGTAGTAGGCGCGATGGGCGCCCCGGAGCAGCATCCAGAGGCCCCCCGTGGTCAGGGCGGCGGCGATGGCCGTTTCCAGCTCGGGGGCTCGGCCGCTGCCCTGCAGCAGCATCGAGACCACGAGGCCCAGCAGGAGCAGGACTGCGGTGGCGAGAGCCAGGCGGAGCGCATCCCGGAAGCCGATCAGGCGATAGTGCTGCCGGGTCAGCTGGAAGACCAGGTTGATGCCCAGGGCCAGGAGGGTCCATCTCCAGGCGCCATGGGGGGGGGTGCCGGGCTCGGCGAAGAGCTGCTGACACAGGAACCAGGACAGGATCGCGAGGAAAGCATCCAGGACCAGCTTCACGCCCTGCCGCACCAGCGGACGGCGCAGGAACTTGGGGCTGATGAGGGTCTCAGAGGAACTGATGGTCGGAGTCATGGACAGATCCTGGCATGCGCCAATCTAGCAATAGCTTGGTCAATTCTGCGAACTATTATGACCAGGACAAGGACTAAGACGCGGGGCTGGTCCATGAACAGCGCTCTGCAGATCCAGGAAGTGCCCGGGGGCAGGGCCGGGTTGGCGTTGCGAGTGTTCCTTCCGGCGCCCCCACGGGGACTGTCCAAGGGGTTAAAACCCGACTCAGCCCAATTACTTAGACCTTGCTATGATTGGCGATTACACGGACCACCAACTTCGGGGATTCCCTGGACCCTTTTCGGGGCTGGTGGTGATCCAATGGACTGATGTCCTTTGCATGAGGAACCAATGATGCGGCTGATGATGCGTGTGGGGTTGCTGTTCGCCTGTCTGCCGCTCCTGGCCCAGCTGCCCCAGGGCCTGGACCTGCAGGCGCTGAAGCAGGCTGCTACCGCCCAGGGGGCGGGTGTCCCGGATGCTGTCCCGACCAAGGCCAACGCGGCTCCAGCCGCTGCGCCGGATGAGGCCGCCCGGCAGCGCCGGGAGGATGAGAAGCTGGACGAGGAGATCAAGGCCCTGAAGGCCCGGGAGAAGGGGCCTCGCCGCTTTGCTGCGGACCTGTTCCAGGTGCGGCAGGCGGGCTCGGCGGCCACGGAAGGGGGCATCGCCGAGGACTACGTGCTGGGCACGGGGGACCGGCTGAACCTCAACGTGTTCGGCAGCGCCACCTTCGATCTGCCCGTGCAGGTGGACGGGCGGGGTGAGATCGTCATCCCCAAGGTGGGCACGGCCAAGGTGGGCGGACTCAGCCTGGGCAAGGCCAAGGCCGCGGTGCAGAGCCTCGTGAGCCGCAACTTCTCCCGGTCTTCGGTGGATCTGCAGGTGATCAAGCTGCGCGAGGTGCGCGTCTTCGTCCTGGGCGAGGTCTACAAGCCCGGCAGCTACCTGGTCTCCAGCCTCAGCTCCCTGGTGAACCTGCTGAGCCTAGCCGGCGGCCCCACGGCGGTGGGCAGCTATCGTGACGTCCGCGTCATGCGCGGCGGCCAGAAGGTCCACGGGCTGGATCTCTACCCCCTGCGGGCCGAGGGCCTGGGCAATCCCAACGTGGCCCTGCAGAGCGGCGACACGGTGTTTGTGCCCCTGGCGCAGAATCAGGTGCTGCTGGAAGGCGCCTTCCAGCGGGTGGTGGGCCAGGTGGCCGACCTCCCCAAGAAGGGCGAACGCCCGGCGGAAGACTTCGAGTTCGATCCCCTCAAGGACCAGCGGGAGCGGATCCAGCGTGAGCTCAAGGCCCTCGAGGATCAGCTGGCTCCCCGGGCTGAGCCCGCGGCTCCCGAGTTCGCGGCCGATGGCCGGCCCGTGACGCTGGTGGCGCCCGTGGCCCCGCTGCCCTTGGCAGAGCGCGCGGCCCTCGAAGACCGCCTGTCTTTCCTGAAGCGGCAGCAGCTTTCCCTGAAGGGCAACCGCCTTGGCGACCATCGCCTGCGCCTGAATCCCGAGACGGGCCGGCCCTTCGTCGACGCTGCCGAGCCCGATGCCCTCCAGCCCGAGTGGCTGCGCCGCTGGGAACAGACCGGGGTGGCGCCCCTCATGCAGTTCGAGCTCCGCAGCGGGGAGACCGCTGCCGATGCCCTCCGGTTCGCCGGGGGCTTTGCGCCCGAGGCGGGCCCCGGGACGCTGTCCCTGCGGCGCCGGGAGGCCTCCGGCATCCAGAGCGGCCAGGACGTGGCCCTTGACGCGGCGGGTCGTACGCCCCTGCAGCGCGGGGACCTGCTATCGGCGCTGCCCCAGCGGGAGCGCACGGGTCCGGTGGTGGAGATCACCGGCTGGGCGCGAGTGCCGGGCGCCTATGCCCGCACCTCAGGCATGCGGGTGGCCGACCTGCTGAAGCGCGGGGATCAGATCCTGCCGGACACCTACCGGGCCCGGGGGGAAGTGGTCCACAAGGCAACGGATGGCACCACCCGCTTCCAGAGCTTCGATCTGAACCAAGCCCTGGCGGGAGACCCGGCGCACAACCTGCTTCTGGAGGACCGGGACCGGGTGGAGCTGTTCCGCATGGAGGACCTCCGACTGACCCGCACCGTGACGGTGCTGGGCCCCGTGAAGAGGCCCGGGCAGTTTGCCTTCCATGAGGGCATGCGGGCCTCGGATCTGGTCTTCCGCGCGGGTGTGCCCCACAAAGCAGCGGATCGCTTCGTGGCGGAGCTGGCCCGCACCAAGGATGGGAAACCCAGCGAGGTCCTCAAACTGGACCTGGCCCGGCTGCTCTCCACGGAGGCCGCCAGCCCCGTGGCGCTGCTGGATGAGGCGGTGAACCCCCGCATCCAGCCCGACGATCAGCTGAGCCTCTTCGAGCGGCCGGACTACAAGGTGCATCGGACGGTGACCCTCATCGGGCAGGTTCTTCGACCCGGGCCCTATGTCCTGGATTCGGCCAAGCCGACCCTGAGCAGCCTCATCCAGCGGGCCGGAGGGCTGACCTCCGAGGCCATGCCCAAGGCGGGCGTGTTCCTCCGCCGCATGGGTAGCCAGGATGCGGCCCTGCAGCGGGTGGCCGAGGAGACGGGCATTGCCCAGAAGGACCCCACCTCCAAGGGCATCAACGAGATCCTGGAGCGCATGAACGAGACCAAGCGGCAGACTGCCACTGGGCAGCTGCTGAAGACGCCCATCCTGCATGGTCTGCTGGCCAACAGCCTGAACCGCATGGTCGTTAACTTCGACATGGCACTGAAGGGGAACAACGGGATGGACGTGGAGTTGCAGGACGGGGACGAGATCATCATCCCCCGGTCCACCGAGGCGGCCTACGTGGTGGGTGAGACGGCCAGCCCCTTCGCCACCTACAAGATCCAGGCGGGCATGAAGGTTTCGGACCTGCTGCGCATGGCGGGTGGCACCACCCGCAACGCGGACACCTCGCAGATGCGCCTCCTGAAGGCCGATGGCCGGATCCTGGATTCGTGGTTGGAGGGCAAGGCGGTGGAGCCCGGTGATACCGTGCTGGTACCGCAGCGCATCCGTCGCGATTCCAACTGGCAGGAGAACCTGACGGCCTTGACGCCCATCGCGGTCATGCTGAGCGTGCTGAAGCTCTAGCTGGCAGGCTGAGATACACTGAAAGGCCCTGCACCCGCGGGGCCTTTCTGTCGTGAGTGCCATGATCCTGCGCAAAGAATACTGGTTCGAAGCCGCCCACTTCATCTACAACCACCCGGGCAAGTGCCGGAACCTGCATGGCCACAGCTACAAGCTCTTCGTGCTGATCGAAGGCACGCCGGACCCGGCCACGGGGATGATCATCGACTTCGACGACCTATCCAAGGTGGTGACCGAGAAGGTGCTGTCCAGGCTGGACCACCACTTCCTCAACGACCTGATCCCCCTGTCCACCGCCGAGAACATCGCCCTCTGGATCTGGGAACAGCTGAAACCCGCGCTGCCCCCGCTCTGCCAGATCGAAGTCTACGAGACCACCGACAACTGCGTGATCTACCGGGGGGAGTGAGGCCGGCCCTGTTGCCGACCGCCCCTAAGTCACAGGTGAACCATGATCCCAACCCATCGCGCCCCAACTCACCCCGGCGAAGTTCTGCTTGAAGAGTTTCTGACCCCGCTGGGTATCACCCAGGTCCGTCTAGCTGCCCATATCGGCGTGCCGGTTCAGCGGGTGAACGAATTGATTCGTGGCAAGCGGGGGGTGACTCCCGAGACGGCCTGGCTCCTCAGTCGGGCCTTCGACACCACCCCAGAGTTCTGGTTGAACCTGCAGGCGATCTGCGACCTTTATCAGAGCAGGCCAAAGCGGGTCATACACCCGCTCCCCAAGGTCAGCTGAAAAGCATTTGCCGATGATGGTGGAGACATGATGCGATTTAGGAGGAGACTTCAGGCTGTGCTGATAGCTGTAGCTGCCACGGCTCTGGTCGTGCTGCCCCTGGGCTGCAGCGCCCTCAATCCGGCGCTGCGCTATGAGGAGGCGGCGCGGCAGCTGCGGTTCTCGCTGGACCGGGTGGAGCCGAAGCTGGAGCTGGCCTTTCCTTTGGAGCAGAGCCGGCTACGGTTGCGGCTGGAGGTGGGCGTGGAGAACCCCACGGACCAGCGCCTGCGCACCCGCAAGGTGAGTGGGGATCTGCGGCTCAAGGTCGGCGATCAGGACCACGCCATCGGGACGGCGGCCTTCCCGGAGGGGGCCGACATCACCGCCAAGGGCCGCACCACTCTCAAGGTGGAGCTGCTCTTCAGCCAGAAGGATCTGAAGGCGGCCTGGGGCCCACTGTCCCGCGCCGTGCTTCGGCATGACCCCGCCACCTGGACGATCGCAGGCGAGGCCCGCTTCGAGGTGCTGGGCATCGAGTTCGGCGTCCCCTTCCGGGCGCGGCGGGAGAGCGGAGAATGATCCTGGCCCCCCGCAACCGGCCCTTTGCCCCAAGGCCCTCATGATCCGCGCCGTCGTCTTCGACCTCTGGAACACGCTGGTGTTCAGCCCGGCGGGCAGCCCCTTCCAGCGGATGAAGGAGCTGCTGCGCCCCGAGCAGCTGGGCACCTATCCCGCCTTGGTGCGGGACGGAATGATCCGGCCCTATGCCTCGGTGGAGGCGTTCCTGGAGGCCTGGCGCGTGCCAGCGGGCCTGGATGACCCGCAGCTTGCGGCCATGGCAGCGGCCTTTCAGGAGGCCGGCGGTCAGGCCCAGTGCTTTCCGGGTTCGGCGGAAGCGGTGGGGGCGGTGCGGGATCTGGCGCGGGTGGCCCTGCTTTCGAACACCCAGACCTTTGGTCTGGAACTGCTGGATCGGCTGGGCATTCCGGAGCGGATCCGCACCCGCCTCCTGAGTGCCGAGATCGGGGCCCTGAAGCCCGAACCCGCGGCCTACGAGGAGGTCCAGCGGCGGCTGGGTGTGTTCCCCGGCAACCTGATCATGGTGGGGGACAGCTGGACCGATGACGTCCTGGGCCCCGTGGCGGCGGGCTGGACGGGCGTCTGGGTGAACCGCGAGAAGGCCCCCCGGCCGCCCCACGATCCCGACGCGTCCATCTACGAGATCCGCAGCCTGGACCACCTGCCCGAGCTCATCCGCAGCCTGCAGGAAGGCCAGCGCTGCCCAACCTGTCTTGGCTGATGCCCGGCTATGGGCTGGTCAGATGAATCCTGCAAATTGGCAATTCAATCTTCAATTTGTACAATCACTGATCACCCAGCCTTGTGTTTTCCGGCCCACTCAAGCAAGGCATTCCGCATGGCAGCGTGCAGCGTGAGGCCGGCCTCTTGTGCCTGAGCCTGAAAGGCGTCCCAGAACTCAGGAGGCATCTTCACGGCCTTGACCTGCACAGGAGCTTCTTCGCCCTTGGGTGGGCGTCCAGGGACTATCCGGATTCGGACCGCCCTCGCGAGGGATTCCTTTCGATGAGCCTCCGCCCAGGCCACGTCTGCGGCATGCCGAGCTTTGAGAGTCTCGAGGGGTTCGCCTGTGCCAAGTGACACTAGGAACTCTTTTTCGGTCATTGTCTTGAGTCGCTTCTTGGTCATGTACGTCTCCTCTTTCGGGCAATGCGGAAAGCTGTGGTGATGCGGAGGCCATCCGGGAAGGTTTTTGAGAAGGCGACCCGATAGAGTTTGCCCTCGACGGTGCCTTCCGCAGTCCAGCGGTTATGGATGGTTGGGTGAGGCTGAAAGCCGAAGTCATCGGCATAGAAGACAGCCTCTGCCGTAGCCCTATCCACCTCATGGGCAAAGATCTCGGCCTCGTTGACCTCGTCCCAGAAGAAGATCATCCCTGCCCTCGGGAATAAAGGTAATACCATTTACTGAACTGTCAAGCAGAGGGTCGCGCCCTAGCGGCCAGGCCGTTAGGGCGTAGCTCTGCCTGGAGGACAGAGTGCCTTGGCGGATCCGCGACCCGCGATAGCCTTGGCACAGACTGAGGTTTGGCCTCAGGCGCTGGCGCTGTTCTGGCCGGCCATCTGGATGTCGAGGACGACGCTGTGGCGGGGATTGTCGGCCCGCTCGATCCACTGGACGCGGGCACCGAGGAGGCGGGTCAGCTGGATGAGGCCTTCCCGGGCTTCCTGGTTGAGGGCGCTGGACAGCTCTGGGTGCAGGGTCAGGCGCACCTCGGCGCCGCGGAGGCGCTCGCCCAGGCGCACCAGCTCGCGGTAGGCCTTGAGCAGTGCGGTCTCGGAGTTCTGGGTGCGGCCCACGCCGTTGCAGGTGGGGCAGGGCTGGGTGAGCTGGCGCTCCAGGGAGGGGCCGGTGCGCTTGCGGGTGAGCTCCACCAGGCCGAACTCGGAGATGCCGCCGGCGCGGGCGTGGTTGCGGTCGCGCTTGAGCTCATCCTGGAACCGGGTCAGCACCTCGTCGCGGTGGGCGGGGTCCACCATGTCGATGAAGTCGATGACCACGATGCCGCCGAGGTTGCGCAGGCGCAGCTGGCGCACGATCTCGGGGATGGCCTCCAGGTTGGTGAGGTAGACCGTCTCCTCGAGATCCTTCTTGCCGACGAACTTGCCCGTGTTCACGTCGACGCTGACCAGGGCCTCGGTCTGGTTGAGCACGATGGAGCCGCCATGCCGCAGGAAGACCTTGGGCTGGCGGGCGGAGTCGATCTCGGCCTCGATGCCGAAGGCCTCGAAGATGGGCAGGTCCGAGGTGAAGTGCTTCACCCGGTTGGCCCACTCGGGATGCAGCTTCTCGACGAAGGCCAGCACGTCGCAGTGGGCTTCGGCGTCATCCACCCAGAAGGTGGACACTTCTTCGCGGAAGATATCGCGCAGCACCTTCTGGAGCAGGCGCAGGTCCTGCCAGACCAGGCCCGGGGCGGGGACGGTCGCGGCCTTGGCCTGGATCTCCTGCCACATCTGCCGTAGGAAGGCCACGTCGCTGACCAGGTCCTCGTCCTTCTCCCCGATGGCGGCGGTCCGGACGATGAAGCCCTCACCGGGCTGGGCATGGCTGCGGATCAGGTCGCGCAGGCGGTCCCGCTCGGCGGGGTCGGTGATCTTGCGGGAGATGCCGATGTGGTCGATGCCCGGCATGAAGACCAGGAACCGGCCCGGGAAGCTCAGGTGCCGGGACAGGCGGGGGCCCTTGGAGCCGATGGGATCCTTCACCACCTGGACTAGGGTCTCTTCACCCTCCTTGAGGGGGGGCAGGGGCGGGGGGGGTGGCGGCAGCTCCTCGGTTGGGGTCTCCTCGCCGTCTTCCTCGGTGGCCAGGTCCGCGCCCATGCGCTGGGCGACGGGATCGTCCAGGTAGAGGAACCCGTCCTTGACCCCACCGATGTTGACAAAGGCGCTCTGCATGCCCGGCAGCAGCTTCGCGACCCGGCCTTTGTAGATGTCTCCCACCTGGCTTTTGTTCATCGTCCGTTCGAGGAACAGCTCACAGAGCTGACCGTTCTCAAGCAGGGCGATGCGCGTCTCCAGGGGGGTCGAATTGACCACCAGGGACTTGCGGACTTCCATGGAACCAACCTTTCAGAACTTTGCGGAGGGACGCCTTGCCCCGAACGCGGGCCCCAAGGCCGTACCGGGCCGAAGGGTGACTTATTTCTACCATAATCCTTGGATGCCGTGCCACCCGGCAAAGTTTCCAAAAATGCGTTCAATTCGATCAGGGGTGGGATGCTGCGCAGCCATAAGCCCCTCCCGAGGTTTTTTCAGGTGACCTTCCAGCTTGACGCGCCAGGTCAATGGTATAACATTGTTATACGGAGGTTATTCATGCGTAAGACTTTGAGCCGTCACGGGAACTCATACGCCCTGGTCCTGGAGCGGAGTCTGATGGAACTCCTTCACATCACGCCTGACACGCCCCTGGAGATTCAGACGGATGGGAAGTCGTTGACGATCACGCCCCAGACCCTGCGCCAGATCACTCCGGATGAGCTGGCCGCGCATGCCCTTCTTGCTGAAGCCAAGTACGGACCCGTCTTCGAGGCGCTCAGCAAATGAGCGCCCTGGTCATCCACGGTGTCGAGGACGTCCTGGCGCTGCAACGCCGCCAGATCGCCCGCTGGGGCGGTGCCGAGGGCATCCATGACCTTCCTGCGATCGAGGCCGCCTGCGCGGCTCCCCGCCAGGTGCTCCGCTACGAAAACGGGGATGTGGTGGACTGTGCTGCGGCCCTGATGCGGCACCTCTGCGCGGACCACGGGTTCCGGGACGGTAACAAGCGAGTCGGCACAGTGGCCGGCCTTGTGATGCTCTCCGCCAATGGCGTGGCCCTGCCCGATGACCCGGGCTTTCAGGCAGAGCTCATCCAGCTGGTGATGAGGACCGCTCAGGGTGAGACGACCCGCCAGGAGGTCGCTGCGTTCCTGCGGCAGAGAATGCTTTGATCAGCCAGCGAAGGCGTCCACGCAGATCGGCGTCCGCTCCTGGGTGCGCTTCTCGGTGATGCGGTTGCGCTCGTCCACGAAGACCACCTTGGGGGCCACGGTCTCGGCTTCTTCGGGGCTCATCCAACCGTAGGCGGCGATGATCACCAGGTCGCCCTTCTGGACGAGGTGGGCGGCGGCGCCGTTGATGCCGACCTCGCCCGAACCCGGCACCCCCGGGATGACATAGGTCGACAGGCGCGACCCGTTGGTCACGTCGTAGATGTCGATCTTCTCGTTCTCCATGAACCCGGCTGCTTCGATCAGCAGCGGATCCAGGGTGATGGAGCCCACATAGTCGAGATCGGCCCGGGTTACTGTGGCGCGATGGATCTTACCAAGCAAGAAGTGGCGCAGCATGCATCCTCCGGTCCAGGCTCCTCGGGAGTCCCGGCCAACGGTTAAGCATGCCCCCACGGCTACCCGGGGTCCATCCTCGATCTTTTCCTGGGGTGCCTCAGTTGAACAGCACCACGTGCAGGTTCAGGCCCAGGTGAGGCGGGGGCACGGGCGGCGCAACCATGGGCAGGCGGAAGGCACCCTCCAGATCCAGGCGGGCCCGGGGGTCACGCACCTGGCGTAGGAGCCAGCGGCCTTCGATGAAGACATACATCCGGGAGGGGTCGCCGGGAACCAGAGCCACGTAGCGCCGGGACTCGCCGGCGCGCCAGTAGCTGTTCATCCAGGGCGGCGGGATCGGACGGCGGCCCTGGTCATGGCGCTCGTCCTCGAAGTAGCGGTGGGGCTGATGTCCGCGGGCTTCCCGCTTCTGTTCCTTCCAGTAGTGTTTCTCCCGCTGGTCGTGCTCCTTCCAGGCGCGGCGGTCTTCCTTGTCATCGCGGCGTTCCTGGCGGTGGTCATCGGGGCGGGCCAAGGCGCCCTGGGGGGCCAGGACGAAGGCTGCCAGCAGCAGGGGAGAGACGAGGCGGCGGATCATGGGCGCTCCTTCAGGTGCAACCTCAGACTAGGGCCGAAAGCTAACGCCGACCATACGCCTTGTGGTCTATTTCCGGCCTTTCGGTCGGGAGCGCTTCCGCACAACTTCCAGGCCGTGGTGAGTCCGGGCACGGCTTGGCTGAGCCCGTCCGGGTTCAGGGACGCGAGATGAGGTTGAGCGCGGCGGCAGCGATCTCGGGCGGAAGAATCTGCAGATCTTCGATGCGTCCAAAGTCCTTGGGATCCCGGGTGACCAACACGGGAATGCCTGCCTCGAGGGCTGCTCCAGCCTGGATGCCGTCCTCTAGGTCTTCCAGGTCCAGGTTGAGGGCGCGGTCGATGGCTCCGACTCCAACCTCCGCCAGACGCAACCGGTGAAGCAGCACCTGGATCTTGGCGAGGGCCTTCTTCTTGGTGTCGTGCTTCCTGATGAGGTAGTAGAGGGTCGATACCGAGTTGGCAGCGATATAGAGATCCACCTTCTCCTGGCGCTCGGCGAGGAAGAGAGCCTTGGCATCCAGATACCAGGGCTGGCGCTGCTGGAGGTAGTCCAGGACCACATTGACATCGAGCAGGTAGCGCGGCTTGGCGGGCGTCATCGGGCCAGTCGCCGTTCGTGCTGCTCCTTCCGGAGGGCCTTTTTATCGAGTTCTGGCCAGCCTGCGAGCATGCCATCGAGAGGATCGTCGCTGGAGGAGGCGATCGAACCGGAGGGCACGGATCCTTCGAGCGCTCCCAGGAGGTCTTCCACCACCTGGGACAGGGACGTCTGATGCGCTCGCGCAAAGCGCTGCCCAAACTGTAGCCGCTCAGCACTCAGGCTCAGGTTGGCGGGGCGTTTCCGCTTCTGCTCAGGGAGAGAGGCAGGCATGGGTTCTCCTATGCGTATGAATATAAACCTATTCATGCGCATGGCAAGGCCGATCGGCTATGGTGTTCAGGTCAGGCGGTTCCCGCCGGGGGAGTCAGGATGATGTTGTCGATGAGGCGGGTGCTGCCCAGGTAGGCGGCCACGCAGAGGGCGGCGGTACGGTCCACGGCACCCTGGATGGGTTCGAGGTTCTGGGTGTCGACCAGCTCAAGGTATTGGACCGAGTCCGCGTCGGAGAGCGGGGCACGGGCGAGGTTGAGCAGCTGCTCGGCCTGGCGCTCGCCCTTCTCGAAGGCGGCCTTGGCGGCCAGCAGGCCCTTGCTGAGGCTGAGGGCCCGGCGCCGGGCATCTTCGTCCAGGTAGGTGTTGCGGCTGCTCAGGGCCAAGCCATCGGTCTCGCGCACGGTGGGCACGACCACAACATCCACGGGCAGGTTCAGGTCCCGGGCCATGCGGCGCACGACCACGGTCTGCTGGAAGTCCTTCTGGCCGAAGAAGGCCAGGTCCGGCTGGACCATGCTGAAGAGCTTCGCCACCACGGTGGCCACGCCGCGGAAGTGCCCAGGCCGGAAGCGCCCGCAGAGCGGCTCGGCCAGCCTGCCGGGTTCGATGTGGGTCTGGAAGCCCGTGGGATAGATCTCACTGACCTCGGGCAGGAAGAGCACCGTGGCCCCGGCGTCCAGGCAGAGGTTCTGGTCCCGCTCCAGGTCGCGGGGGTAGCCCGCCAGGTCCTCGCGGGGACCGAACTGGGTGGGATTGATGAAGATGGAGACTACGGTGGCATCGCAGCGGGCCGCGCTCTGGCGGATGAGGGCGCCGTGGCCCTCGTGCAGGAAACCCATGGTGGGAACGAAGCCGATGCGCTTGCCTTCCTCTCGGAGGGGACGAAGCAGAGCACGCAGGTCAGCGATGGTACGGACAACTCTCATGGACAAAAACGGAATCCTTCCTGGAGGACCAGTCGACGTGCCAGGGGTGGATTCAGGGATGCCACTGGCTCAGTGCCGAACGAAGGCCTTCTGGAAGGGTATAGGATTCCCGGCCATCCGGGAACCCTCCCCCCCGCACATCCTCGGCCCAGGCGGCCAGGGCAGCGCGCAGATCCTGGAATCCCTCGGCATAGCGTCGAACGAATTTGGGCGAGGTGCCGGGCAGCAGACCCAGCACATCGTGGAAGACCAGCACCTGACCCGAGCAGTGGGGACCGGCGCCGATGCCGATGGTGGGGATGCTCACCGTCTCGGTGACCCGGGCGGCCAGATCCGCGGGGATGCCCTCCAGGACCATGCCGAAACAGCCCGCGTCCTGCAGCCTCTGGGCGTCCTCCAGCAGCTGCAGGGCATCGGCCTTGTGCTTGCCCTGCACCTTGAAGCCGCCCATGGGGTTCACGCTCTGGGGGGTGAGGCCCAGGTGGCCCATGACCGGGATCTCCGCATCGATGAGGGCATGGATCATGGGCAGGCGCTTGGCGCCGCCCTCCAGTTTCACAGCCTGGGCGCCCCGCTGCAGGAAGCCGCCGGCGTTGCGGAGGGTGTCCTCCACGCTGAGGTGGAAGCTCAGGTAGGGCATGTCCGCCACCAGCAGGGCCGTGGGCCGGGTGCGGGCCACCGCCTCCAGGTGGTGGTTCATCATGGCCATGCTGACCGGCAGGGTGTTGTCGAAGCCCAGGCAGACATTTCCCACACTGTCGCCCACGAGGATGACATCTACGCCCGCGGCGTCGGCGATGCGGGCTGTGGCGGCATCGTAGGCGGTGACCATGACCAGCTTCCGCCCCGCGTGGTGCCAGGTGTGCAGCTGGGGCAGGGTGACATGGGTGCGCGTTTCGGCGGGCTGGTGGCTCATGGGGTCTCCGCTGGGGGGGTCGAAGCCGTAGGGGACCATGAGAACACCAAATGCCGGGGGAATGAACCACTGGCCTCCGGACACGGGTCCCGAAGAACGGCGACAGGGCTGGAGCAGGTGGAACGCTGGCTCTTCTCCCCACAGCCTCCCCTGAACCGTTGCAGGAAGGCTGCCTCACTGCTTTCGCTTAGAGTCGGTTCAGGCCATTAGCCGGGATTTTCTCCTCGCCACGGGGATCATAACTATTGAAATTGATGAATTTGAAATATTTAACAGCTTGGGACGGGTCGGAATTGCCGGATTGGGACTCGCTCGGTTGGTCAAGGGCGTCTGTCCGCACAAGTACAATCCACCGGCCGGATTGAACCCCAATCACCAGCAAAAAGGAATGCCCCTAACTGATGCCAGACCGTGTGATTTAGATCAACATGACTACATTTTGTATTAATCATTTAGAGATAATCTATGCCTATTTTTTGCCAAGAATAGGGAGATTCTCTTGAGCTTGCAACGAGGCGTTGGGGGTTCTAAGTAAAAATACGTAAGTTATTCTACTGACTGGACTAACGATTCGGTGCACCCCAGTATCATCAAACCGCCAAAAGTGATGGTGGTTCCTGTGGAGGGTCCGCTTCGTCTTGCGGAGCCCTGCCCAAGGGTTGCTGAACACTGATCGCAAAGAGATGAATCTGCTGTTTTTAGAATTGTTGAGGTGCCGTATGAGCAAGATTGTCAGGCAATTGATGGGGCTGACTGCAGCCCTGTGCGCTGGAGTGGGCCTGTTCGCCCAGTCCACTGAGGTGCCGAACCGCACCGCCGCTCCGACCGTGGGCGGCGACAAGGGCGTCATCATGGAGCGGGCCACCCGCCGGGCCGTGCTGAACAATGCCCGGGCGGCGGCGGCGGCGCGGACCAAAGCTGCGCTCCAGGCCAAGGGTGGCAAGGTCGATCCCGCCAGCCTGGGGGTGAACCCCGCGGTCCGGAATACGGCCTTGGCCGGCAAGGTCATCTCGCCAGAAGGGGCGCAGGCGGTGGCCGGCCCCGGCTTCCAGCTGGCGCAGCCCGACTACATGTTCGGGACGGCCAGCAACTGGCACAACACCAAGCCCATCAGAAAGTTCGTGGACACGCTGCCCGGCCTGGGCGCGGCCAATAAGAACAATCTGGGGAACTTCATCCCCGTGGCTCAGCCTGACACGGCCACCTATCCTGGCTCCGACTATTACCAGCTGGGCGTGGTGCAGTACACCCAGAAGCTGCACTCTGAGCTGAACGCGACCAGGCTCCGGGGCTACAAGGACATCGGCCCAAAGGCCGAGAACACGGCCAATGGCGCCAACAGCTCGAACTACCTCGGGCCCCTCATCATCGCCCACCGGGACCGCCCCGTGCGGGTGAAGGTCACCAACCAGCTGCCCAAGGGCACGGCGGGGGATCTGTTCATCCCCGTGGACACCACCATGATGGGCGCTGGCTACGGTCCTCTTGGCAACAAGGCCACGGGGACGAAGCTCTACACCCAGAACCGGGCTGAGCTTCACCTGCACGGTGGGCTCAACCCCTGGATCAGCGATGGCACCCCCCACCAGTGGTTCACGCCTGCGGGCGAGAACACCAGCTACCAGAAGGGCGTCGCCTTCCAGAACGTGCCCGACATGGGCGCGGGTTCGGCTGGCGATGGCATCGGCACCTACTACTACACCAACCAGCAGAGTGGGCGCCTGCTCTTCTACCACGACCACACTTTCGGGCTCACCCGCCTCAACGTCTACGCTGGCGAAGCCGCAGGCTATCTCATCGTGGACCCGGTCGAGGACAAGCTCATCAACGCCGGAATCCTGCCCAACAACGGCGGCGGCGTCTACAACTACGGCATCCCCCTCATCATCCAGGACAAGACCTTCGTCGATACCACCACCCTGGGCACCCTTGGCGTGCAGGGTGGGACCGATCCCACCTGGGACGTCAACAAGTACGGCGGTGATGGCGCCCTCTGGTATCCCCACGTCTACATGGTGAACCAGAACCCCGCCGACCTGTCTGGCGCCAATGCCATGGGCCGGTGGGACTACGGCCCGTGGTTCTGGCCCCCGCTGACCGCCGCCGCGGGCCTGGTGCATGGCGCCGAGCCCATCCCTGGCGATCCCAACGGGACCGAGATCCCCGGCACGCCCAACCCCTCGCTGGTGCCCGAAGCCTTCCTGGACACCCCTGTGGTGAACGGCACCGCCTATCCCAAGCTCACCGTGCTTCCCCAGGCCTACCGGTTCCGGATCCTAAACGCTTCCAATGACCGCTTCTGGAACCTGAGCTTCTTCAAGGCGGACTCCACGGGCACCGAGGTGGCCATGGCCCCCGCGGCTCCGAGCTCCAACCCCAACTGGCCCGCCAACTGGCCCACTGATGGCCGCGCCGGCGGGGTGCCTGTGCCCTGGACTGCGGGGCCCTCTTTCATCCAGATTGGCACCGAGAGCGGCTTCCTGCCCGCTCCCGTGGTGGTCGCTCCTCAGCCCGTGAGCTACAACTACAACCGCCGCGACATTGTGGTGCTGAATGTCGCGGACCATGGGCTGTTCCTCGGAGCCGCCGAGCGGGCGGACGTGATCGTGGACTTCTCGAACTATGCCGGCCAGAAGCTCATCCTCTACAACGATGCCGGCGCTCCCGTGCCAGCCTTCGACCCCCGCCTCGACTACTACACCGGCTGCCCCGACCAACGCGACTCCGGCGGCGCCAACACCACGCAGCCGGGTTACGGCCCCAACACCCGCACCATCATGCTCTTCGAGGTGGCCCTGACCACTCCCGCAGCGCCCTTTGACCTGGCTGCCCTGGAGCGGGCCTTCACCACCACGGCATACTCCAACGGCGCCTTTGCCGAAGCCCAGCATCCTCCCATCGTGCCTTCTTCCGCCTTCGACACAGCCTACAACAAGAGCTTCACGGATGAGTACGTTCGCATCCAGGACCAGCAATTCCGCCGCCCCTATGCCTCCACAGAGAATGGCGATCCGGTTCAGCCGACCCTGGAGCCCAAGGCCATCCAGGAGCTCTTCGAGCTGGACTACGGCCGCATGAACGCCACCCTCGGCGTGGAGCTGCCCTTCACCAACTTCAACATCCAGACGACCATCCCTCTCGGCTACTCGGATCCTGCGACCGAGACCCTGGTCGATGGCACCACCCAGCTCTGGAAGATCACCCACAACGGTGTGGACACGCACCCCGTCCACTTCCATCTCTTCGATGTGCAGATCGTCAACCGCGTGGGCTGGGACGGCGCTGTGCGCTTCCCGGATGCCAACGAGTTCGGCTGGAAGGAAACCGTCAAGATGAACCCGCTGGAAGACTGCATCGTCGCCTTCCGGCCCCTGTCCCCCCGCCTGCCTTTTGCCCTGCCGAACAGCCTGCGCACACCGAATGTTGTTAGTGCGACGAACGCTCCCATCAGTGTGACCGACCCCCTGAGCGGCAATCCCATCACCGTCACGAACAGCGTGGTGGACTACGGCTGGGAATACGTGTGGCACTGCCACATTCTCGGCCACGAAGAGAACGACTTCATGCGGCCCATGATCCTGAATGTGGCCAGAACGGTACCGAGCGCCCCCTCGACCTTGACGGCCAAGGACATCAACGCCACCCGTCTGGATCTGGCTTGGAAGGACAACTCCACCGATGAAACCGGCTTCTCCATCCAGCGTCGGGCCGGTGGCAGCAGCAACGACTGGGTCCAGATCGGCGCCGTCGTGCCGAACGTCCGCAGCTTCAGCGACTTCACCGTGACCAACGGTTCCAGCTATGACTACCGCGTCGTGGCCTACAACCAGGCCGGGGACTCCGCCCCCAGCAACATCGCCACGCTTGGCGTTTCCACGGTGAGCGTTACGGGCACCGTCACCAGTGCCGGTGCGCCTACCCAGGACATCCTCATCAGCATCAGCAATGGTCAGACCGTCCCGACCGATGCCAGTGGTGTCTACACCTTCTCCGTCCCCGTGGGCTTCACGGGCACGGCCACACCGATCACGAGCAGCTACGTCTACACCCCCGCCCGGAGGACCTATACGGCGCTGGCCGCTGATCAGACCGGCCAGAACTACACGGCCGCCACGGTGATCACCGTGTCCGGCAAGGTCGCCGTCGGAGCGACGGCCCTGGCCGGCGCCACGGTCACCTTCAGCACCGGCGAGACGGCCACCACCGATGCCAGTGGCAACTACAGCAGGGTCCTCTTCTCTCCCTACACCGGTTCCTTCAGCGCCACCAAGGCGGGCTACTACATCACTCCGTTCAGCGTTGCTCTGGTCAGTGCCACCACGGACCTGCCCGGCCAGAACTTCAGCGCCGTCACCGGGTTCAGTGTCTCCGGTCGCGTGACCGCCAATGGCACCGGCGTAGCTGGTGTCGCGGTGGCCTTCGCCAGCGGTGCCACCCCTGTCACCGACGCAGCCGGCAACTTCAGCGCCATGGTTCCCAGTCGCTACAGCGGCACCATTACGCCGTCCAAGGCGGGCTACACCTTCACGCCCACCAGCATCACCCTGAACCGCATCGCCGCCAACACCACGGGCCAGAACTTCACGGGCCGTGCGGTCTGGCCCGTCACGGGCACCGTCACCTCCGGAGTGACGCCCCTGGCCGGCGTCACCGTGACCTTGAGTGGCACCGGCGGCGGCTCGGCCACCACCACCGCTGCCGGCACCTACACCTTCAACGCCAATGCGGGCTGGAGTGGCACCATCACCCCCACCCTGCGGGGAACGCTCTTCCTGCCGGCCAGCGTCACCGTGGCCAACCTCGCTGCGGCCAGGGCCCAGAACTTCAGCACAGCCCAGACCCTGGCCGGAACCACCCGGCTGGCCAGCAACAACAGCAGCGTCAATGGGGTAACGCTCACTGCCACGGGCACGGTTGGCGGGGCTCCCTTCACGGCCACAGCCACCTCCAGCGGCACCGGAACCTTCACCCTCACCGTACCCACGGGCTGGGTGGGCACCGTCACCGCCACGAGCGCGGGTCGCACCTGGACCACGACCACCGTCATGCCCATGACCGTGAATGCGAACGTCACCACCCTCGCCTTCCTCGGCCGCTAGACTCCTCACCCCGGGCGCGATCAGCGCCCGGGGTTATTTCATAATTGTTGAGAATTAATGATTTATCTGTTAACGCATTCATGATTTTTACAGGGGAGGGACGCGTCCCTCCCCTCCGCATTTACCGATATATCCATCTCCACCGCCTTCTCCAGATCCAAGCCGGGCCTCTGCCCGCGCGTCGCACGGGAGTCCGTCATGCCGAGTTCAAGACGCCAGCAACATGAATCGCCATGGGCGCTTCTCCTGGGGCTGCTCGCCCTGCTGGGCCTGGTCCTGCAATTCGCCTGTGGCGGCAGCCACTCCAACCCGCCGCCACCGGCGCCCGTGGCGACGAGCCTGGTGGCCGCGACGAATCCCGTGCCCTTCGGCGGCACCACCAGCATCACGCCGACCTTCAGCAACGGGTCCGGCAGCGTGGACAACGGCATC
>CAIOFF010000040.1 GCA_903857495.1 uncultured Holophagaceae bacterium
GGCGCGGCGGTGCCCACCGGCAAAATGCGATGTTGAACAAGCCCGTAGCGGCGAGGGCCGAGCAGACCGTTATGGGGAAATCGGGTCTGGCGTAGCGCCTGAATGAGGCTGAGCTGCCTGTCCAGCGGGTCTTTTCGCGGATTCGATGAGGGCCGGATGGTCCAGGGACTCCACCAGGGCGCGGTGCAGCCAGAACTTCGCCGACCTGCCGTGATGCAGGGATTGAGGTGGGTGATGGTCTGCTGGGGGGCCTATGCGCATGCGGTCTCCAGCGGCGGGGCTCGGGGCATGGCACTCAACGGAAAGCGCATGATCATGCCGCCGCACTGGGCGCAGGAGTGCGGGGCATCGATGACGACGGGCGGGGCGTCCTTGTGGGGCTTTGGGACTGGAAGCAATGCCCTGGCCCGTTCCAGCAGTCCGCCCGGCCGGGCCGAGGCATAGAGGCCCGCGTGCCGGATCTTATGGAAGCCGTCGGGTAGGACGTGCTGGACGAACCGACGCAGGAATTCAACCGGATGCACGGTCGTGGTCTGCTGGCCTTTGGTGCGGAAGGTGACATGCTCCGGGCCCACGTCCAGGATTCGCGAGTTCGCGATGCCCACCCGGTGGGTGTAGCGGCCCAGGTAGCTGAGGACGTGCTGCGAGCGGCGGAAGGGGGCCTTGGAATAGACGACCCATGACTGGTGCGCCGCGAGGCTGGCCATCAGGCGGTTAAAGGCCGCATCGCTGAGTTCCGGGAAGGTCCCCTTCCGACGGAGCTTCCGCAGGGCGCCCAGCACCTTCCCCCGCAGGAGCTGACCCATCACTCTCACTGGGAACAGGTATCCCTTTCGGACGTGGACGAACCTTTGCCCATCGAGCGAGAGCCCGCCCGCGGTGACGAGCACGTGGAGGTGCGGGTGGAAGTGCAGTTCCCGCGTCCAGGTGTGGAGCACCATCGTTAGGCCCAGCGTGGCATTGAGCCGAGTGCGCCCCAGTTCCAGGAGCAACTCGCTTACGGAACGGAACAGTGCGGTGTAGACCTCCACCGGGTGCCACCGCGCCAGGGACCGCAGCTCCGACGGCGGCGCCGACACCACATGGAAGTGCCGCACGGGCAGGATCCGCTCGGCCCGTGCGTCGATCCACTTCTGCTGGGCCAGGGCCTGGCACTTCGGACAGTGGCGGTTGCGGCAGGAATTGTAGACGGGATGCTCCCGCCCGCAGCCGGTGCAGACCTCCAGATGGCCGCCGAGGGCGGCAGTGCGGCAGCGGCTGATCAGCGTGAGCACGCGCTTCTGGAACCGGGAGAGGCGATGCTCCGCCTCCAGGGCCCTTCGGTGCAACCTCACGATGTCCGCAATATCGAAGCGAGGGCGCGGGAAGCCCACGGGCTCACACGGTCAGATCCTCCAGGGGGCTTCTCACGGCGGCGATCTGGCTGGGCGAGACCTGGGTGTAGATCGTCGTGGACCGGATGCTGCCGTGGCCCAGAACCACCTGGATCTTTCGCAGGTCCGTGCCGTGGTCGAGCAGGTTCGTGGCGAAGCTATGCCGAAGCATGTGGGGCGTGACCACCTTCCCGATACCCGCCACGGCCGAGGCGCAGAGCAGCGCCCTCCGTGCCGTCTCGTGACAGAGGGGTCGGCCAGCCTTTGTGGTAAACAGCCAGGGCTGGGACGGGCGCTCGTGCTTGTAGTAGGCCTTCAGTAGCCCGTAGAGCTTTGCGTTCATTGGCACCAGGCGTTCCCGGCCACCCTTGCCGTGCCGCACATGGATGACCTGCTGCATCGAGTCGATGTCTCGGGTCTCCAGCAGGCTGGCCTCCCGGATTCGTAGGCCCGTGGCGTAGATCAGGACAAAGAAGACGCGGTACTTGGCTACGAGAAATGCATCCAGCACCCGCTGGATCTCGGCAGGACTCAGCACCGTGGGCAGGGGCGAGTCCTTCCGCGGCATCGAAATAAACGCCACCTTCTCCGGCTGACCCAGTGTCCGCCCGTAGAGGAACTTCAGCGCCGAGTAGTGGCACCGCAGCCGCTCAGGGCCGATGGGCTGGGTCCGCAGGTGGTCCACCCAGTGCCGGATGGCCTCCTGATTCGCCTCGCCCACCTCCGTACCGAGGAACTCCTCGAAGCGTCGGATCGACGCAAGGTATTGCTGGATGGTCCCTTTGGCTCGATCTGCCATTCGCAGATCCCCTTCCAGCCGCGACAAAGATAGACTGACTGCCTTCATGCAGTACCTCCTTGGTCATCTGGCGGTGCGTCTACACCGCGATGACCAAGGAGCCTGCTTTCACCCTTCCGCGCTAGCCGTCTTTTTCGACCGGCCTGCCTGGACGACCGTCCCCCGCCGCGCAGCGGCTTCGTTCAAC
>CAIOFF010000041.1 GCA_903857495.1 uncultured Holophagaceae bacterium
CCCTTCGGGTCCGCATACTTCCCACACCCTGGCCTGCGGCTGGAAATCGCCGCGCGATTTCCACATCGCCACCTCAAACGCCCTCAGCAGCACATGGGGTTACCCACACGATTCAGCGAGGAGGCAAAAAAAGGACGCTCCACGATGGACACGAAGACGCCCTGCGGGCACAGGAAGCGCTCGAATGCGCCCCGACCCACCCCGGGCATCCCCAAGGGGGCGGCGGCTGGCTGCGGCCCCAACAAGCCGTTCCAGCCGCCGCCACCTTGGCCGGTCGCACGCGACCGGGGGCCCCAGGCCCGGATGCCCTGTCGGTGCGATGACTGCGCCTTCGTGTCTCTTTGGGCCTGTTCTTCGTGTCCTTTGTGGAAATCATTGAAGACCAAATTTGGCGGAGCAAGGCCGATAACCCGGATCAGTGTTTATCAGCTTTTCTCGGTGTTCATCGGTGTTCCCCTTTTCGTTCTCCATTAACCTGGCCGAGGCACTGCTCCAGAAGGATCACGGGCCCAGGCTATGCTTCCTCATGCGGCGCCCGAAAATGATCCTCTTCGACCTGGATGGAACCCTGCTCGACAGCGCTCCGGACCTGGCCTTCAGCGTGAATGTCATGCTGCTGAAGTTCGGCCTCCCGCCCTGCGGCGAGGAGGACGTCCGGGCCTGGGTGGGCAACGGCACGGCGCGACTGCTGGGGCGGGCGCTGACGGGCAGCCTCGACGGCGACCCCGGGGCGGCTCGGGTGGCCGAGGCCCTGCCGGTGTTCATGGCGGCCTATGCCGAGAACACCCTGGTGCGCTCGACCCTCTATCCCGGTGTGCGCGAAGCCCTGGCCACCCTGGCGGAGGCGGGCTACCCAATGGGCTGCGTCACGAACAAGGCCGCGCGGTTCACGACGCCGGTCCTGCGGGGCCTGGGCCTGTTCGACCTGTTCGGCATCGTGCTCAGTGGCGACACCCTGCCGGAGATGAAGCCCCACCCCGTGCCGTTGCTGCACGCGGCGGCGCACTTCAACGTCGCCCCCGAGGACTCGCTGCTGGTCGGCGACTCCATCACCGACATCCAGGCCGCCCGGGCCGCGGGGTTCGGCATCGTCTGCATGAGCTACGGCTACAACCACGGCCGCGACATCCGAGAAGGCCAGCCGGACGCTGTCCTCGACCGCCTGACCGAGCTGCCGGGACTGCTGGAGGGGCTCCAGCAGTCCCGTTCTTGATCAAGCTTTTCACCTAGAGGCGTTCGCGAGAACGCCTCACCCCATGGGCTCTTCGTGCTGGCACTTGGGGCAGATGAGGACCTGGATGGGGTCCTTGCCGCGGGGCTTCCGGGTCTTCTCGCCCATGGTGGGGTTCTTGCACGCGGGGCAGGTGACGGGCACGGGCTTGTCCCAGGCGGTGTAGTCGCACTTGGGGTAGTTGGTGCAGCCGTAGAAGACCTTGCCGAAGCGGGTCTTGCGCGGGCTCAGGCCGCCGCCGCACTTGGGGCAGGGCACCGGCAGGATCTCCTTCTTCACCGTCTTGCAGCCCGGGTAGTCCACGCAGCAGACGAACTCGCCGTAGCGGCCGTGGCGCTTGACGAAGCCCTTGCCGCAGTTGGGGCAGATCTCACCCGTGGCCTCATCCGCGGGGACGGGGATGCCCTTGGGATCGGCCTTCACGATGCCCTTGCACTTGGGATAGGTGGGGCAGGCCCAGAAGGGGCCCCACTGGCCCTTGCGCAGGTTCATGGGCGTGGTGCCGCAGAGGGGGCACTCCGGCGCGTCCTCGGGCTCCTCCAGCTTTTCCACTTCCTCGGTGTGGCTGCACTCGGGGTACTTGGAACAGCCGAAGAAGAGCCCGTTCTTGCCGATGCGCTTGAGGATGGCGCCGCCGCACTTGGGGCAGACCTTGTCCGTGGCCACGCCGGCCTTGAGGTTCTGCATGTCCGCGCCCGCGGCCTGCAGGGACTGCTCGAAGGGCACGTAGAAGTCCGTCATGGCCTTCTTGAAGGTGAGCTTGCCCTCCTCGATGCGGTCGAGGTTGCCCTCCATGCCCGAGGTGTACTTGGGGTCCAGCAGCTCCTGGAAGCCCTGCAGCAGCAGGTCCGTGACCACCATGCCCAGCTCCGTGGGCTTGAAGCGGCCCTCGTGCTTCTTGACGTAGTCCCGGTCCTGGATGGTGGAGATGATGCTGGCGTAGGTGCTGGGTCGGCCGATGCCGTCCTCTTCCAGTTCCTTGACCAGGGTGGCCTCGTTGAACCGCGCCGGGGGCTTGGTGTGCTGCTGGTCCGCGTCGAGCTGCTCGAGCTTCAGCGCCTCGCCCGCCTTCAGGGCCGGCAGCTGGATGTCGTCCGCATCCTCTTCCTCGTCCACCTTGGTGGCGTCGGCGATGGCTTCGGCGTCCGCCTCGGTCTTGTCGGCGCGGTAGACCGCCAGCCAGCCTGGGAAGCGCTCGATCTCGCCCTTGGCCTCGAACAGGGCGGTCTCTTTGCCGAGGTCGGCCTCGGTCTGGACGACGGTCTCGTCGAAGCGCGCGGCCTCCATCTGGGAGGCCATGGTGCGCCGCCAGATGAGGGCGTAGAGGCGGAACTGGTCCGGCTCCAGGTGGCCCCGCAGGCTCTCCGGCGTGCGGGTGATGTCCGTGGGGCGGATGGCCTCGTGGGCGTCCTGGGCGCCGGCCTTTCCGGTGTAGACCCGGGCCTTGGCGGGCAGGTAGTCCTGGCCGTACTTCTGGGCGATGAAGTCCCGGGCGGCCTCCACGGCCTCGGGGGCCATGCGGGGCGAGTCCGTGCGCATGTAGGTGATGAGGCCCGCGAGCCCCTCGCCGAAGTCCACGCCCTCGTAGAGCCGCTGGGCGTTCTGCATGGTGCGGCTGACGCTCATCTTGAGCTTCTGGGCCGACTCCTGCTGCAGCTTCGCCGTGGTGAAGGGCGCGGACGGGTTGCGCTTCTTCTCCTTGGTCTCGAGGCTGGTGACCTTGTAGTCCGCCTTCTCGAGCTTGGCCTTGAGATCCTTGGCCTGCTTGGCGTCCGCGATCCGGCGCTTGGTCTCCTTGTTGCCGAGCTGCAGGGCCTGGCCGCCCACCTTTACCAGCTTCATCCAAAAGGAGGGCGGCAGCTTGGCGCCGAACTTCCCCTTCAGGACCCAGTACTCCACGGGGTTGAAGGCGAGGATCTCCCGCTCGCGGTCCACGATGATGCGCACGGCGACGCTCTGCACGCGGCCTGCGCTGAGGCCCCGGCGGACCTTCTCCCAGAGCACCTGGCTCACCTTGTAGCCCACCAGCCGGTCTAGCACCCGCCGGGCCCGCTGGGCGTCCACCAGCTTCTTGTTGATGGTGGTGGGGGCGGCCATGGCCTTCGCGATGCCGTTGGGCGTGATCTCGTTGAACAGGACGCGGCTCACGGGCAGGCTCTTGGGCGGCTTGATGGCCTCCAGCAGGTGCCAGCTGATGGCCTCCCCCTCGCGGTCAGGGTCGGTCGCGAGAATCAGCTCGTCGGCGGTCTTGGCGGCGGCTCGCAGCTCCCGCACCACCTTCTCTTTGGTGGGGCTGATCTCGTATTCCTCCTGGAACCCGTTCTCGACATCGACCCCCAGCTTGCGAGGCAAGTCCCGGATATGGCCCACGGATGCCATGACCTTGTACCCCTTGCCGAGGTACTTGGTGATGGTCTTGGCCTTGGACGGGCTTTCCACGATCACGAGCTTGGTCACTGAGCACTCCCCTGGGGGCTAAGGATGGGACCGAAGGGCAGAGGTTTGTCAAGTGACCATCCCCCGGCCCAGGTCCTCCAGGAGGTCCTCTGGCCTCAGGCAAATCCTTGCAGCGCCTTCTCTTAGTAGCTCATTTGGGCCTTCTGCGGAAGGATCTTCGGGGGAGCCCGGGCAGACCCAGAGTTCCTTGCCCAGGTCCAAGGCCAGGCGGGCGGTGACCAGGGAACCGGACCGGAGGCGGGCCTCCGTGACCAGCACCCCGTCGGTCCAGGCCGCCAGCAGCCAGTTCCGGCGGGGGAAGTGCCACTTGAGGGGCGGCGCCTCGGGAGGGAAGGGCGTGATCACCCCGCCCCCGGCCGCCACGATCTGGTCCATCAGGGGCCGGTGCTCGGGCGGGTAGGGATGGTCCAGGCCAGAGCCGAGGATGCCCCAGGTCGCGCCGGCCTCCAGGGCTCCCGCATGGGCGGCGCCGTCGATGCCCCGGGCCAGGCCTGACAGGACCGCCACCCCGGCCCGGGTGAGGGTCTTGGCCCAGGCGCGGGTGCGGGTCCGGCCCCGGGTGCTGGCCTGGCGGCTGCCGACGATGGCCACCCGGGGCCCCGGGGGCGGCAGGGTGCCCCGCACCCACAGGGCCACCGGGTAGGGCAGCGGGGCCAGCAGCTCGGCCACGCCGGGCTCCCCGGGCAGGCAGAGACGGGCCCCGCGGTCCTCGGCCTCCCGCTGGCGCCGGGGTAGGCTCGCCGCCACCTGGGCCAGGGCCGTCGCCATGGTGGGAGGCAGGGACGGCTCCCCGTCGGTCTGCAGGGCCTCCCAGAGAGTCGCCTTCTGGCGTTCCGGCCAGTCGAGCACGGTGAAGGCGAGGGCCCAGACGCGGAGATCCATGGGGAAACCAGGGGAGGCGAGGTTATCCTGGGTCGGGGAAGGGGCGCCACGCAAGCCCTTTCCCCTTGCTTTTCGACCTTCCTTGGCTAAACTGGTTCTCTTGGCCGTTTGACCATTTTGTTCATGAGGTTCCCATGTCCCGTCAGTGCGAAATCTGTGGCAAGAAGCCCCAGTTCGGGAACAATGTCTCCCACTCCAACAACGTCACCAAGCGCCGGTGGAATCCGAACATCCAGCGCGTCCGCGCCCTGGTGAGCGGCGCCCCCAAGCGCCTGCGGGTCTGCACCTCCTGCATCCAGGCCGGCAAGGTCATCAAGGCCTGCTAGGGTCTCCCGAAACGCAGCGCGGCGGCCCAAGG
>CAIOFF010000042.1 GCA_903857495.1 uncultured Holophagaceae bacterium
CTCGGGCGATCGCCCGAGGCTTGAACCCCAACTCCAGCTTCGCCTGGATCATTGCTCGTTCCTCGCAACTCAGATGTGTGTAGTGGTTTCCCATGCATCCATTCTTTCTGAGGAATGTTGCACTTGGGAATTGAGCGCGCCATCTATTTATCATCTTTTATCATGCAGTTATCGGTGTTCATCGGTGTTAATGCAGTTGCTCTTCAGCCGATGCCCCCACCCTGCAGCAGGCCCGCCACGGCGCCCCAGACCAGCTGGGCCCAGTAGTGGAAGCCGCGCCGCACGGGCTTCTGGGTGTAGCTGGCGTGCAGGCGGTCCTTGAGGATCGGGTAGTTCCCGTCGGGATCCAGCACTGCCGCAGCCACCGGCGAGCTGAACTCGTAGGTGATCCAGCGGTCCTGGCCGTCCCAGGTGAGGCGCTGCTCCTCCCTGTTCTCGAGGCGCACCCAGAGGGTGATGGGCAGCTTCAGGCCGCCCTTCCGCTCGAGGGTGATGGAACCCACCCGGCCCGGCGCCGCGGGCTGCGGGGCCGCGAAGACCGGCGCCTTGTCCGAGAAGAGCCAGCCGCCCTCGGTGACCTCCCGGCTTTTCACGCCACTGATGACGTAGTCGAGGATGTCGGTGCCCTCGATGAAGTCCCGCCAGAATCCGCTCAGGTCCCGACCTGAGACCCGCTCGGCAATGCGCCGGAAGTCGGCGCGGGTCGGGTGCTTGAAGGCCATCTCCTGGGTGTAGGCGCGCATGACCTGCTCCATCACGGGCCGCCCCAGCAGGGCCTCCAGCTGATTGAGCACCTGCGTGGGCTTGGCGTAGGCGGTGATCCAATAGCTGGACGAGCTCAGGGTCTTGAACCCGAAGCGGGTCAGGGGATCGGCCGAGGGCTGCTGCCAGTAGCCGGCCCACTCCCCGAAGTCCGTGGGCCACTGGAATCGACGGCTGCTCAGCAGCGCCTGGTAGCTGCGCGCAAGGGCCTTGTGGGTGAACCAGCTGGTCAACCCCTCATCGAGCCATGGCTCTTCGAACTCGTTGCTGGCGAGCATGCCGTAGAAGAACTGGTGGCCGTACTCATGGACCGTCACCAGCTCGGGTTCCACGCGCTGCTTCAGGGGGTCGAAGCGCACGGAGCTGGCAGTGATGAGCGTCGGGTATTCCATCCCATCGGCCCCAGTGGCTTCCTTGGGTGTGTCGATCACCGTCAGGGTCGGGTAGGGATACTTGAAGTACCACTCCTCACTCCAGCGCAGCGCATTCTCCACCGCCCGGCGCTGGCGCTGGAAGTTGCCGAGGTTGACGCCGTTGATGTAGTAGAAGACCTGCACGCCGCGGTACTCGTACATCGCCGGGTGGCGCCAGCCCTCCCGGGGCATCACCGCCCAGGCGAAGTCGTGCACATCCTCCGCATGCAGGCGCCAGATCACGTTCAGCGGCCGCTTCGGATCCAGCTCGACCTCGGTCACGAAGTTGGTCTGGGTGCCCGTGTGGGCCAGCCCCAGCGCGTTGGGCAGGGAGAGCGCCACGTCATAGACCCCGAAGTCCGCGAAGAACTCCGTGTTCCCGTGGTAGGCGTGGCAGTTCCAGCGGTCGCCCTGGTAGACGCCCACCTTGGGGAACCACTGCCCCGACATGAGGAAGTCCTCAGCCCAGCCGCTACGGGCGAACACCTTCGGATAGCGGTTCTCCCAGGCGATCTCCACGTGGATGGTCTCCCCCGGCGCCACCGCGCGGGGCAGCTTCAGCCAGCGGACCGTCTCGTCCTCGCCATCATGCCCCTCCAGGTCCCGGCCCTCCATGCGGACACTGGTCAGGCGGCAGTAGCCCCAGGAGGCCGGATCCGCAGGCCGCTCCTGTCGGTCCGGGCCCAGCTGACCGCCGCTCTCCTTCATGAAGCGGCTCTGGGGCCCCTTGAAGGCGTTGAGATACAGATGCAGCGGCAGCTCCTGCGTCGGCGCCGTGCCCGTGTTCCGCCAGGACAGCGTCTCCCGGCCCTCCAGCGCCTTGTGCTCGAAGTCCAGCGTCGCCTCGATGCGGTAGTTGGCGATTCGCGGCGACTTGGGCTTCTCGAACCACTTCTCTGTCGTCCAGGTTCTCGGACCCGCAGCCATCCCCGCCGTGGCGCACATCACCAGCAGAGCCACCCAGCGCAGTCTCATCGAACCTCCAACCAGCCTCGAGCATATCAACTCCCCTTGCCATTGCCCCCACCCCTGCTACACTCAAGTCCCTACCGCGGGGTGGAGCAGTCCGGTAGCTCGTTGGGCTCATAACCCAAAGGTCGCAGGTTCAAATCCTGCCCCCGCTACCAATGAAAAGGGACCCAACCGGGTCCCTTTTCATTGGTAGCGGAAGCTCGGGCAGGATATGGACCTGCGAGTGGGATCGTGAAGGCGCCACTCGATGTGGCGCCGTAGCGAGACCGGGGGACGCGAAGCGGACCCAGTTCAAATCGAGACCGGGTGGGTCGCCCTGAGAGGCGGATGACGGCCAGGATTTGAACCTGCGAGGAGGCTCCGACTCCGCGATTGAGCGCGGCGAAGAGCGGGAGGCCAGCGCGGGGCGCTGGCCGTCAGGCGGAGGGATGTGGAGACGCGGCTAGATGCCGTGTCGGAGAAAGACCGGGGGACGCGAAGCGGACCCAGTTCAAATCGTGACTGAGTGGGTCGCCCCGAGAGGCGGATGACGGCCAAGCTTCAAACGGGAGAAAAGAACCCTACGCCTTCACCCCTTCCCTCCCAAACCGCCGCCCCACCTTCTTCTCAATCACCGCCAAGTGCGCTTCCTCGTCCGGCCCCACGAGGCTGATGGCAAGCCCGCCCAGGCCCGCCCGCCCCGTGCGGCCGCTGCGGTGCACGTAGTCCTTGGGCGACCGCGGCAGGTCGTAGTGGATGACGCAGGCCAAGCCGCTGATGTCGATGCCCCGGGCGATGAGATCGGTGGCAACGAGGATGCGGAGGCGGCCGCTGCGGAACTGATCCAGGGCATCCGTGCGGGCGCTCATGCTCTTGTCACCGTGCAGCGAGAGGGCCCGGATGCCGCTGTTGCCCAGCTTGCGCACCACGTTGTCCGCCCGCCGACCCGAGGCCACGAACACGAGCACCTGGGGCCAGGTCTCCCGAGCCAGCAGCTCCCGCAGGAAGGGGCCCTTGTGCTCCTGGGGGACGAGGTAGGCCCGCTCCTCGATGGCCACCGCCAGCTCCGGCGAGGCCTCCACCAGGAGGTGCTGCGGCGCTTTCAGGAAGAGCTGGATGACCTCCTGGACGGCGGTGTTCATGGTCGCGGAGAACATGAGCGTCTGGCGCCGGGCGGGCAGCTGCCGCAGCAGATCCTGCATCTCGTCGCGGAAGCCGAGTTCCAGCAGTTTGTCCGCTTCATCGAGGACCAGGTGCTGCAGGCCTGCCAGGCTCAGGGCGTTGTTGCGCACCAGCTCCAGCAATCGGCCCGGCGTGGCGATGACTAGGTCGGCGCCGCCCCGCAGGGCCAGCATCTGCGGATTCACGGAGACGCCGCCAAAGGCCACCTGGATCTTCAGGGGATGGGGCAGGTGCTTCGCCAGCTCCGCGGCCCTCGCCCGGACCTGCGCCGCCAGCTCCCGGGTCGGCACCAGGACCAGCGCCCGCGTCGGGTTGCCCGGCAGGCGACCAGGGCCGCCCTTCACCAGCAGGTGCAGGAGGGGCGCGAGGAAGGCCACCGTCTTCCCGGAGCCCGTGGGCGCCTGCACCACCAGGTCCTGGCCCGCGAGGACCACAGGAATGGTCCGTTCCTGGACCGGGAAGGGCTGGGTGTAGCCCAGGGCCTGGAGGGCGCGCTCAAGCTCGGGGCCGAGCAGCAGGGGGGAGAAAGGCAAGGTCAGGACTCCTTTCGCTCAACACCCCGACCTGAGGCTGCGAAGCTCCTCCACAGTATCCCCGGTCCCGGTGTCGAAGGGTCACTGGGAGCGCGGCGGGCCTTGAATCGCCTAGACCAGCTGCTCCCGCAGCAGGGCGACTTCGGCCTGGGCGGCCGAGAGCTCAAGGTCGATCCGCGCATTACGCTCAACCCCGGCGACGGCCTGCCGATGCAGCGCATCGCGCTTGCCCAGGGCAACCACCTTCCTCCTCACGACCATCGCGTAGAGCTGCCAGCCCACGAACAGGAAGAGCACCTGCACGAAGATCTTGAAGAAGCAAGGAACCACCGCCAGCACAATCAGCAAGACCTTGACGAGCTTGGAGACCCGGGCGGTATCCCTGATCCGCTGCTGGATGCCCCGGATCTCAGCCCACAGCTGATCGGCGGTCAGGCCGCGAACCGGGAGGTTCGCCTCGGGGATGCGGGTGCCTGCCAGGGTCTCGACCCTTTGCAGGGCCCCCTCGAGCTGGACCTCAACCTGGAGCCTGCCGCAGAAGTCGCACCGCTGGTGCTGGGCCGGGAACTCCTGGTGGCAGCAGAGGCAGGAGCGCACGAGGGAGTGCCCCTGCTGGCAGAACCGGGCCTCCTTCAGAACCACCTGACCGCAGGAGGCGCAGACCTTCTCGCCACTCTTCAGCAGGGCCTCGGTCAGCACCAGGTTCCGGTTGATGACCAGGAGGGACGTGGCTTGGCAGTGGGAGCAGCGGAACTCGGCCCCGAAGGAGAGCTCCCGGGGCGGGTTGCTGGACACGGCCCCACAGGAGGGGCAGCGCAGCGGAATGATCTCAAACGAAGCCAAACCCCCTCCAGAGGACTCATCGGAATGCCTTAATACACAACATCTTACAAAATAAGTAGCCCTACCGGCCAGCCAGGATCTGCCCTGCCTCCACCGCCTTGATCCCCAGCGTCGAGGCGGCCTGCTCCAGGGACCAGCCGGATTCCACGGCCCCCGCGACGAAGGCCCACCGGGCGTCCCGCAGGGTGGTGGCCGTGTGCCCGTCCCCTTGCCCGTCCTCGGCCAGCAGCGCCTTGAACAGCAGCCGCTCCAGGGGGGCCGTCAGCACGGGGGGTACCTGGCCCTTGACCTTCGCGGCTACCGCCAGGGACCGCACGACACCATCCTCCTGGTGGATCAGGCCCCGGCGCTGGAGCTTCAGCAGCGTGCCGTAGAGCCGCCGTGCCAGGCGGCCCTTGGCGCCCCGGCTGGACCGCTTGCTCACCAGCAGCGCGGCGAAGTGATCCAGCAGGGCCCGCCGGACCACCCCGTCGGGATAGACCTCCACCAGCACCTGCCGCACCCAGGCCCCGCTCAGTCGGCCGACGGCCATGTCTGCCCCATCTCGGCCTTCAGCTGTTCGAAGGCATCCAGCAGGGTCCCGGGTACGCCAATGGGGCTCGGGGCGTAGTGCCAGCGGGACCCGGTCATGGACCCTTCCCCCCGGGGGGGGCGCCGACGGGCGCCGCCCTCCCTGACATTGGCATCGCTCTCCCGCAGGGCGACGGGATCGCCCCCCTCCTGTAGCAGGCGGCGCTCCACGGGGTCCCGGGGCTTCCGGGCGGCGCTCTCAGCCAGTCGCTTCCCGTAGCTGTTCAGGACGGACTCCAGTGCAATCGCAGGGCGCGCCCGGTTCTCCTGGATCCGCCGGAGGGCCTCCAGGGCCCGCTGGACCGTGGCAGGACGCAGGCGCCGGAAGGGCTGTTCCTGGCGGCTCAGCATCGGCTGGCTGACCTGCATGGCGAAGGCCAGATCCGCCTGGGTGATGCCTGCCGAGTCAGGCACGCCGCTCACCCCGGTTCGCCAGCTGGTAGAAGGGCAGGCCCAGCAGCACCAGCACGAGCCCGGGCCAGGTGTAGCTGGGGCGGTAGAGCAGGAGGCCCACCAGGATCGCGACGCAGCCGGCGATGTAGAGGGCGGGCGTGACCGGGTAGCCCCAGGCGCGGTAGGGCCGGGGCAGGTCCGGGCGGGTGCGGCGCAGGACGAAGACACCGACCACCGTGAGGACGAAGAAGAGCAGCTCCGCAAAGATCAGGAAGTCCAGCAGCTGGTTGTAGGTGCCGGAGAGGGCCAGGACGCCCGTCCAGAGGGCCTGGATGACCAGGGCCGCCGCGGGCACGCCCCGGGCGCTCAGGCGCTCCGCGGAGCGGAAGAAGAGGCCGTCCGCGGCCATGGCCTGGTAGATCCGGGGGGAGGCGAGGATGGCCCCGTTCAGGTAGCCCACCATGGAGACCAGGATGGCGCCGGCCATGATCATCCCCGCCCGGGGACCCAGCAGGACGCGGAGGGTCTCCGTCGCGACCCGGCCTGCGGGGGCCGTGGCGATCCCCGTGGGGCCGAGGATGTGCAGGTAGGCCAGGTTCGCCAGCAGGTAGAGACCCACCACCATGCAGACCCCCAGGACAAGGCTCAGGGGTAGCGTCCGCCCGGGATCGCGGACCTCGCCCCCGATGTAGGGGAGGTAGTTCCAGCCGCCGGTGGCGAAGAGGCTGCCCACCTGGGCCACCAGGAAGGCCCCCAGCAGGGGTAGCCCCGGCCCGCCGCCCGTGAAAGGGCCTGGGTTCGGCACGGTGAGGGGATGCATGAAGAGGCCCAGCAGGATCAGGCCCGCGAGGGCCCCCAGCTTGGCCAGGGTGATGATGCTCTGCACCCGGGCGCCCATGCGGATGCCCTGGAGGTTCACCCAGGTCAGCAGCACCACCAGGACCAGGCCCACGGCCCGAGCAGAGGTCAGCCCCAGTGCCCAGGGGCCCAGGACGAACGACCCCACGTGCATCTCGCCGATGCGGACGGGCGGCAGCAGCCAGTGGGCATCGCTGAAGAAGGGCAGGAAGCTGCCCAGGACATAGCCGAAGGCGCTGGCGACAGCGGCGATGGACCCGCACTCGATGATGGCGAAGGTGGTCCAGCCGAAGAGGAAGGCGACCCGGCGACCGAAGGCCTCCTTCAGATACAGGTAGGGTCCGCCAGCTTCCGGATACATGGCGGCCAGCTCGCCGAAGGAGAGCACCCCCATGAGGGTCAGGAAGCCCGTGAAGGCCCAGGTGACCAGGAGGAAGGCCCCGCTGCGGCCAGTCTGCACAATCTCGGAGGGGACGACGAAGATGCCGCTGCCGATCATGCACCCGGCGATCAGCATCGTCGCCCCGAACAGGCCCACTTCCCGTCGGTAGCCCGTGGTCATCGGCGCCTCTGCCCATCCTGAAGCGGGATCCCACCATGGGAGCCGGGATCGTGAGTGGTTGGTCCCAGGATCTGGTCAAGGTCCCGAGCGCGTCAAGGCATGGCCGTTTCCCCCGCCAGGAAGGGCAGGACCTCCGCCAGCAGCTCTTCGGGGACTTCTTCGGGCAGGTAGTGGCCACAGGCGAGGGGCCTTCCCTGCACATTTAGCGCGGCCCGGCGCCATTCCACCAGGGGCTCGAAGCAGCGGTGGACAGCCCCCCGGCTGCCCCAGAGGACCTGCAGCGGCGCGGCCACCCGATGGCCGAGGGTGCGGTCTGCCCGGTCGTGGTCCAGGTCCACCGAAGCCGAGGCCCGGTAGTCTTCGCAGAGGCCGTGGGCACTGCCGGGCACGCTCAGGCAGCGGGTGTACTCGGCCAGGGCCCGGGGATCGAAGGGGGCCAGACCGGCGCTCCGGCGCCCCATGACTTCCCGGATGTAGGCAGCAGGATCCGCCTCGATGAGGCGCTCGGGCAGCGGGGCCGGCTGGATGAGAAAGAACCAGTGCCAGTAGGCCCGGGCGAAGGCCTCCGTGGTCTGCTCGTACATGGCCAGGGTCGGGGCGATGTCCAGCAGCACCAGGCGACTCACCGCCGCTTCGTGGTCCAGGGCGAGCCGGTGCGCCACCCGCGCGCCACGGTCATGGGCCAGCACAGCGAAGCGGGCATGGCCGAGGGCCTGCATCAAGGTGAGCTGGTCCTGGGCCAGGACGCGCTTGCTGTAGGCGAGGTGCTCCTCGTCGCCCAAAGGCTTGGAGGAATCGCCATAGCCCCGCAGATCGGCCATCACCAGGGTGAAGCGCTTCGCCAGCTCGGGCGCCACCTTGTGCCAGATGGCGTGGGTCTGCGGGTGGCCGTGCAGCAGCAGCAGGGGCGGCCCCTGGCCCCCCGTGACGGCGTGGATGGCCACACCCTCGTCGGTCGGCACCAAAAGCGACTCGAAACCCGGGAAAAGTGTAGGATCGCCGCAGCGCATGGTCAGACCTCTGAGCGTTGATTCTCTCCCCGCCGCGCCGCCCAAAACATGGGAAAGAACTCGTTATCAGGAGTCCTGCCGTGCCGTCAGGCCCTCTGCGGGCCTTGGGGGTCGCCCCGAAACCTCCGCGAATGGATTGTGGAGAGGGCCTGCCGGACCGACATTGTTCCTGCCCTTTCCCCGAAGGAGGCAGCGATGCTCACTCCCCGCCTGAAAGCTTTCCTGGAGAACCACCACGTGGCCTACAGCGCCATGCTCCACCGTCCCGCCTACACGGCCATGGAAGTGGCCCAAGCCCTGCACGTGCCGGGGCAGGACATGGCCAAGACCGTGATCGTGGACCTGGACGGCCAGCTCGCCATGGCCGTGCTCCCCGGCACGCGCCACGTCAGCCTGGCCAAGCTGGAGCACGCCACCGGTGCCCAGCATGCCCGTATCGCCCGTGAAGGCGAGTTCCGCTTCGATTTCCCCGACTGCGAGGTGGGCGCCATGCCGCCCTTCGGCAACCTCTTCAACATGGAGGTGCTGGTGGATCCACAGCTGGCGAAGGACAAAGAGATCGTCTTCAACGGCGGCGACCACACCGAGGCAGTGCGGATGTCCTACCAGGACTTCGCGCGCCTGGTACACCCCAGGATCATGGAGATGTAAGCGGATTGGGGGCCTTCTTGCCCCTGCTGCTTGAGTGATCGGATCCGACAGCGCAGGCCCGGCCGCCTTCCCCCTCGAGGGCGGTCGGGTCTGCACTCGGTAGCGGCTGACCGCAGGGGATTTGACACGGGGCATCGGCCCCGCGACCATTCCCTTCCGTAGCACCAAGGAGTCCTGCCATGAAATACAACCAGTTCGGCCGCACAGGCATGTTCGTATCGGAGATCTGCCTTGGCGCCATGACCTTCGGTGGTAATGCCGACGCCGGGTTCTGGAAGGCCATCGGCCAGCTGGGCCAGGCCGAGGTGGACGGGCTCGTGGCCCGGGCCCTGGCCGCGGGTGTGAACTTCTTCGACACCGCCGACGTCTACTCCTTTGGCCACTCCGAGCGGCTGCTGGGCCAGGCCTTCAAGAACCTGGGGGTGGCCCGCAAGGACGTGATCATCGCGACCAAGGTTTTTGGCGAGATGGGCCCCCGGCCCAATGACAAGGGCGCCTCCCGGGGACACATCATGGACTCAGTCCAGACCAGCCTGGAGCGCCTGCAGACGGATCACCTCGACCTCTACCAGATCCACGGCAACGACTCCGTCACCCCCATCGAGGAGACCCTCCGGGCCTTGGACGACCTGGTCCGCCAGGGGCTGGTGCGCTACGTGGGCGTCTCCAACTGGGCCGCCTGGAAGATCGCCCGGGCGCTGGGGCTCAGCGAGGCCAAGGGCTACGCCCGCTTCGAGTCACTGCAGGCCTACTACTCCATCGCCGGCCGGGAGCTGGAGCGGGAGCTGGTGCCCATGCTCACCGAGGAGAAGCTCGGCCTGATGGTCTGGTCCCCCCTGGCGGGCGGCCTGCTCTCGGGCAAGTTCGGCCCTGGTGCCCCCACCGCCGAAGGCGCCCGCCGCACCGCCTTCGACTTCCCGCCCGTGGACACGGCGCGGGCCTGGGCCTGCGTGGCGATCATGCGCGAAGTCGCGGCGGCCCACGGCGTGTCTGTGGCCCAGGTGGCTCTGGCCTGGCTGCTGGCCAAGCCCCAGGTCATGAGCATCATCATCGGGGCCAAGTCGCTGGCGCAGCTGGAAGACAACCTGGCCGCGGCGGACCTGGTGCTGACCACGGAGGAGCTGGCCCGGCTGGACGAGGTCAGCGTCCTGCCCTCGGAGTATCCGGGCTGGATGTTCGAGCGCCAGGGGAGTGGCCGCAGGCCGAAGCCTTTCGTGCCGACCAAGGTCTAGAGAAGCCCACCCCCCGCAGTCCGAGACCCCGAGACCCCAAGACCCGCTTCGCCATGCGCGGAGCGGGGCGGGAACCGATACTTGCATGGCCGGAAGAACGAACCTTTGGCCGAATAGATTTGTGACGATTTTTTCATATTTCAGACCGATACATCCTAGATATACTTCCTCCCATGGAGGCCCTCATGTCGCTGCAGCTCACCAGGCGGACTTTCCTCAAGGCCGGTTTCACCACGGCTGCAGTCGGGGCCACCGGCCTGCCCCTCGAAGCGCTGCCCGCCGAAGCCAAGGGCTGGAACTGGGAGCGGGGCGTCTGCCGATTCTGCGGCACCGGTTGCGGCATCCGCATCGCCTCCAAGGAGGGCCGGGTTGTGGCCGTGAAAGGCGACCCCCAGAACCCCGTGAACCGGGGCCTGCTCTGCGCCAAGGGCTATGCCTGCGCCCAGATCCTCTACGGCGCCGACCGCCTGAAGCGGCCGCTGCTGCGCAAGAAGAACGGGGTCTATGACAAGCAGGGCGACTTCGAGGAGGTGTCCTGGAAGGAAGCCTTCGACGTCATGAAGGCGCAGTGGACCAAGGCCCACCAGGCGCTGGGGCCCGCGGGCGTGGCGGTCATGGGGTCGGGCCAGTACACGATCATGGAGGGCTACGCGGCGGTGAAGCTGGTCAAGGCCGGCTGGCGCTCCAATAACCTGGACCCCAACGCCCGGCACTGCATGGCCTCGGCGGTAACAGCCTTCATGCAGACCTTCGGCATCGATGAGCCTTCCGGCTGCTTCGACGACATCGAGCTCACGGACGCCGTCGTCACCTGGGGCGCCAACATGGCGGAGATGCACCCCATGCTCTGGGCCCGGGTCATGGATGAGCGGCTGCGTCGCCCCGACTACCGGATCATCAACCTCACCACCTATGCCAACGCCACCTCCGAGGGCGCGGACCTGGAGATTGTCTTCAAGCCTAATACGGACCTCGCCATCTGGAACTACCTGGCCCGGGAGATCGTCAAGCGCGGCGCGGTGGACCAGGACTATGTCACGAAGCACTGTGTGTTCGCCGCGGGCGCCGTGGACATCGGCTTCGGCCTCCGGGAGGACACCCTGAAGGCCTACCCGGCCGAGAAGGACACCCTGGCCCGCCAGAAGACCGTGGTGCTGACCCGGGACGAGGCCATCGCCCGGGGCCTGGATCCCGACGCCCGCCACGAGCGGAGCCAGTCAGCCTCCGCCACCCCGCAACAGCACTGGCTCATCACCTACGAGGAGTTCCAGAAGGGGCTGGAGCCCTACACGCTGGACTTCGTGGCGAGGATCGCCAAGGGTGATCCGGACGAGTCCCTGGAGGCCTTCAAGGCCAAGCTGGTGCAGCTGGCCGACGAGTACGCCAACCCCAGGCGCAAGCAGGTCTCCTTCTGGACCATGGGCTTCAACCAGCACACCCGCGGCACTTGGGTAAACGAGCAGGCCTACATGGTGCACCTGCTTACGGGGAAGCAGGCCCGACCCGGCGCGGGGGCCTTCTCGCTGACGGGACAGCCCTCCGCCTGTGGCACCGCCCGCGAGGTGGGCACCTTCGCCCACCGCCTGCCCGCGGACATGACCGTGGACAACCCGGCCCACCGCAAGGACGCCGAAGCCATCTGGAACCTGCCGCCGAACACGATCAATCCCAAGGTCGGCAGCCACATCGTGCAAATGATGCGGGACCTCGAAGACGGCAAGATCCGCTGGCTCTGGGTGCAGGTGACGAATCCCTTCCAGTCCTCGGCCAATGCCAACCACACCATCGAAGCGGCGCGGAAGCTCGACAACTTCATCGTGGTCTCGGATGTGTATCCCACCCTCTCCGCAAAGGTGGCGGACCTCATCCTGCCCTCGGCCATGATCTACGAGAAGTGGGGCGGCTATGGCAACGCGGAGCGCCGCACCCAGCTCTGGCGCCAGGTCGTCCTGCCGCCGGGCGAGGCCCGCAGCGACGTGTGGCAGATGATGGAGTTCGCCAAGCGCTTCACCCTGGCCGAGGTGTGGGGCGAGCAGCCGGTAGCAGGTCTGGAGGCGCCGGGCTTCACGAAGGGCAAGCTGCCGGACGTGCTGGCCGCGGCAGCGGCCCAGGGCCTCAAGCCTGAGTCCACCCTCTACGACGTACTCTTCGCCACGAAGGCCGCCAAAGCCTGCGCCTGGCCCGATCCGGTGGCCTTCGACAAGCCCAACTCCACGGTGGTGCATGCCAACATCCGCTGGTTCCCGGAGAAGGCCCTCTTCGAGGAATACCGGCGCTTCGGCCTGGGGCATGGCCACGATCTGGCGCCCTTCGACACCTACTTCCAGCGTGACGTGGCGGGCCTGCGGTGGCCGGTGGTGGAGGGCAAGGAGACCCGCTGGCGGTTCAACGACGAATACGACCCCTATGCCAAGAAGGGGTCGGGCATCGACTTCTATGGCACGGCCATGAAGAAGCTGCCCTCCGGCGACCTTACAGGCCCCAAGCCCGGCGAGGCCAAGGCCCTGCCTGGCCGCGCGAAGATCTTCTTCCGGCCCTGGCAGGAGCCGCCCGAGTCGCCGGACGCCACCTACGACCTGTGGCTCTGCACAGGGCGGGTGCTGGAACACTGGCACTCCGGTAGCATGACCCGGCGGGTGCCTCAGCTGCATGCCGCGGTGCCCGAGGCTCTGCTGTTCATGCATGCCAAGGATGTGGAGAAGCGCGGGCTGAAGGTCGGCGAGCTGGCCTGGATCGAGTCCCGGCGAGGCAAGATCCAGGCACGGGTCACCCTGGGCGGCCGGAACAAGGTGCCACGCGGCCTTGTCTACGTACCCTGGTTCGATGAAGGCGTCTTCATCAACAAGGTCACGCTCGATGCCACCTGCCCCATCTCCAAGGAAACCGACTTCAAGAAGTGCGCCGTCCGCATCACCAAGGTCGTCTAGGGGAGTCCACCATGCGCCATTCCATTCTGCTCCTCACCCTCTGCGCCGCCCCTCTGCTGGCGGGTCCCCCGGCCAAGCCCGTGCCTGACCGCGACCTGGGGTTGTCCCGCGCCACCGTGTTCGAGGTGCCCTCGCCGCCCCTGTTCCATGATGAGGCCTCCGCGCCCGGCGAGACGCCCCTGCCGAAGCGCATCAACAAGGAATACCCGCCGGTGATCCCCCATGCGGTGGCGGACTTCCTCCCCATCACGCGGAGCGTCAACGGCTGCGTGGACTGCCATGCCGTCCCGGGGCCCAAGCAGAAGGGCGAGGCCACGCCCATCCCCGCCAGCCACTACGTGGACCTGCGCCGGGTCCCCGTGGTCAAGGGGGAAGCCCTGGTGGGCGCCCGCTACGTCTGCCTCTCTTGCCATGTCCCGCGGACCGACGCCCCGCCCCTGGTGGCGAGCACCTTCCGACGTTAAGGCTCCGTCAGTCCTCGAGGAACTGCGCGAACTCTTCCACGGGGACGCGGTCGGTGACCAGAGTGTTTTCCACCGCCGCGGGGTCGGCGTAGCCCAGGGCCATGCCGCAGACCACCATCTGCTCGGGCTTCAGGGCCAGCTCCTCGGCGAGCACGCGGTGGAACTGGGTGAAGGCCGCCTGGGGGCAGGTGTGCAGGCCCCGGGCGCGGGCCGCCACCATGACGTTTTCCAGGAACATCCCGTAGTCCAGCCAGCTGCCCTGCTGCATGATCCGGTCAATGGTGAAGATCAGGCCCACGGGCGCGTCGAAGAACCGGTAGTTGCGGGCATGCTGCTGGTGGATGCGGTCCTTGTCGCCCTTGGCGATGTCCAGCAGCCGGTAGAGGTCCCAGCCGATCTTGCGGCGGCGATCTATATAGGGCGACACCCACTCCTTGGGGTAGTAGTCGTACTCGTCCGTGTGCTTGGCGAGCTCGGCAGGGTCCTCGAAGATCGCGCAGATGCGCTCGGAGACCCGCTGCCGGGCGGCGCCCAGCAGCACGTGGACCTGCCAGGGCTGCGTGTTGGTTCCGGAGGGCGCCCGGGAGGCGACCCGGAGGATATCCGCCACGGTCGCCCGGGAGACCGGCGTGGGCAGGTAGGCCCGCATAGACTGGCGGGTGGTGATGGCCGCATCGATCGCAGCGGCCTCGGCCTCGGTGGGCAGGTCGAAGAGGTTCATGGGGTAGGTCCTTTCTTGGCGCGCGGGGGGCAGGGAGGCCGTCGGTCGAGGGCAGCAGAGATCCACGAGCCCCACGCGGGCCCAGGGAGACGGTTATACCCGCCAGCTGTGTTCTCCGTAAAGGTTGCCTTTGCCAACAACACCTCATGTTCTGTAATTGGCTTGGGGCGGGAGCGGAGCGGGGCTGTAGGATGGAGGGATTATGCCCTCAACCCATGTCCGATCCAGCTTCGAAAGAATGACTCGCCCGGGCCTTGCCTTGGCCCTGCCGGTACTCACCGTGGCCCTTGCGCTAGCCTGCGGCGGCAAGACCCGCCCCCCAGCGGCGCCTCTGCAGGTGGGCGTGCTGCCGACCGTGCAGATGGACGTGCCGCTGACGCATGAGTGGGTGGGGACGCTGGATGGCTTCGTGAACGCCGAGATCCGCCCCCAGGTGGAGGGCTATCTGCTCCGCCAGGTCTACCGGGAGGGTTCGGCCCTGCGCAAGGGCGATGTCCTCTTCGAGATTGACGCCCGGCAGCTCGCCGCCGCCGCCGACCAGACCAAGGCCGCCCTGGCCCGGGACCAGGCCACCCTCGACAAGACCAGCCTGGATGTCGCGCGCTTTGCCCCCCTGGTGGCCGAGCGGGCCATCTCCCAGCAGGAGCTCGACAATGCCCGCGCCTCGCTGCGCCAGGCCCAGGCCAATGTGGACGCCTCGAAGGCCGCCCATGACCGGGCCCTGCTGAACCTACAGTGGACCCGTGTCACCTCGCCCATCGACGGCATCGCCGGCATCGCGAAGGTGCAGGTGGGCGACCTGGTGAACCCCCAGAAGGTCATGACCACAGTGTCCACCGTGGACCCCATCAAGGTGTACTTCAGCGCCAACGAGCAGGAGTATATGGGCTGGGCCCGCCAGTGGGCCACCAAGGGCGGCGGCAAGGGCACCCTCACCCTGGTGCTCTCCGACGGCACGACGTATCCCTTTCATGGCGACCCCTTCATGGCGGACCGCAACGTGGACCTGAAGACCGGCACCATCATGCTGGCCGGGCTCTTCCCGAATCCCGAGCGCCTGCTGCGCCCGGGCCAGTTCGCCAAGGTCGCCGCAGACGTGGGCCTGCGCAAAGGCGCCATCCTGGTGCCCCAGCGGGCCGTCTGGGAGGTCCAGGGCAACTCCCAGGTCGCCGTGGTGGGCGCGGACAACAAGATCGACATCCGGCCCATCCAAACGGGGCCGCGTCTGGGCACCCAGGTGGTGGTGGAGAAAGGCCTCGCCCTCGGGGACAAGGTCGTGGTGGAAGGCACCCAGAAAGTCAGCGCCGGCCAGGTGGTGAAGCCCGTTCCCGCCACCCCACCAACTCCGGCTCCGGGCCGCTAGCGCATGGTCAAGTTCTTCATCAACCGTCCCATCGTGGCCATGGTCATCGCGATCATCACCCTGATCGCAGGCCTGGTCTGCATGCGCGGACTGCCGGTGGCCCAGTTCCCGGAGATCGTCCCGCCGCAGATCCAGATCTCGACCACTTACACCGGCGCCGATGCCGTGACCATCGAGCAGTCCGTGGCCGCGCCCCTGGAGCAGCAGCTCAACGGCGTGGACAACATGCTCTACATGCAGTCCACCAACGCCAACGACGGCACCATGAGCGAGACGGTCACCTTCGATGTGCAGACGGACGTCAGCCTCGACCAGGTCAACGCCCAGAACCGCACGGCCCAGGCCCAGCCCTTCCTGCCCACGGACGTGACCCAGAACGGCATGGTGATCAGGAAGTCCACGGGCATGGCGCTGATGCTGATCACCGTCTACTCGCCCAAGTCCACCTACGACTCGCTGTTCCTGGCCAACTACGCCACCATCAACATCGTCGATCCGCTCTACCGCATCCCCGGCGTGGGCCAGGTGATCATCTTCGGCGCGGGCGACTACGCCATGCGGATCTGGGTGAAGCCCGACGTGCTGGCCAAGCTGGGCATCACGGTGCCCGACATCAACCGGGCCGTGCAGCAGCAGAGCTCAGTAAACCCCTCGGGGCAGATCGGGGCTGAGCCCCTGCCCAAGGGCCAGGAGATGACCTACACGGTCCGCTCCCAGGGCCGCCTCCAGACGCCGGAAGAGTTCGCCCGCATCGTGGTGCGCGCCAACCCAGACGGGTCCGTGGTCCGCCTGGGCGACGTGGCCCGCATCGAGCTGGGAGCCATGAGCTACAAGCAGATCAGCCGCTTCAACCAGCAGCCGGCCTGTGTCATCGCCATCTTCCAGGCCCCCGGCTCCAACTCGCTGGCCGTGGGAGATGCCGTCAAGAAGGAGCTGGAGAACCTCAAGCTGCGCTTTCCCACCGACCTGCAGACCACCGTGGCCGTCGACACCACGCTCCCCGTGCGGGAGGGCATCAAGGAGATCCTCTGGACCCTCGGCGAGGCCATGCTGCTGGTGATCTTCGTGGTCTACATCTTCCTGCAGAACTGGCGCGCCACCCTGATTCCCATGATCGCGGTGCCCGTGTCGCTCATCGGCACCTTCGCCGTGTTCCCCCTGCTGGGCTTCTCCATCAACACGCTGTCCCTCTTCGGCCTGGTGCTGGCCATCGGCCTGGTGGTGGACGACGCCATCGTGGTGGTGGAAGCCGTCGAGCACCACATCGAAGAGGGCATGTCGCCCCGGGAGGCCACGCTCCAGGCCATGCGGGAAGTGGCTGGTCCCGTGGTGGGCATCGCGCTGGTGCTGTCTTCGGTGTTCCTGCCCGTGGCCTTCCTGGGCGGCATCCAGGGCCGCCTCAACAAGCAGTTCGCGGTCACCATCGCCGTCTCGGTGCTCATCTCGGCCTTCAACGCCCTGACCCTCTCGCCGGCGCTGGCCGCGCTCATCCTCAAGCCCCGGGAGCAGATGTACGGCCGCATGGCCCGCTTCTTCGACGGTTTCAACCACTACCTGCACCGGGCCACCCACGGCTATGTGACCCTGTCCCACCGCCTCATCCGCAAGGCCGCGATCCCGCTCGTGATACTCCTGGCCTTCGCCCTCCTGGATGGCGTGCTCGGCAAGACCCTGCCCAGCAGCTTCGTGCCCACGGAGGACAACGGCTACTTCTTCCTCAACATGCAGCTCCCGCCCGCGGCCAGCCTGCAGCGCACGGACGAGGTGGGCAAGAAGGTGGAGAAGATCCTCTCGGAGACCGAGGGCGTGCGGTACATCACCAACATCGAGGGCTTCAGCCTGCTCAACCGCGTGTCGGCGCCCTACTTCGGCTTCTGCTACGTGGCCCTGAACCCCTGGGATGACCGGAAGGACCCGCACCTGGAGGCCGGCGAGATCCTGAAGCGGCTGAACGGGCGCCTCGCCCGGGAGATCCCCGAGGCCAACGTCTTCGGATTCCTCCCCAGCGCCATTCCCGGCCTGGGCACCTCCAACGGCTTCTCTCTCTGGCTGCAGGACCGCAGCGGCGGCAGTCCGGAATACCTGGACAAGCACCTCAAGACCTTCCTGGCCGCGGCCCGCAAGCGCCCGGAGCTGGCTGGCGTCACGTCGCTCTACAACACGGGCACCCCGCAGATCTTCGCGGACGTGGACCGGGACAAGGCCCTGAAGCAGGGCGTGGCCGTGGGCGATGTCTACCAGACCCTCCAGGCCTACCTCGGCGGTCTGTATCTGAACCAGTTCAACCGCTTCGGCCGCCAGTGGCGCGTCTACCTGCAGGCCGAGGGCGATGAGCGCCGCAGCGTCGATGACATCGGCCGCTTCCACGTGCGCAACGCCGAGGGCACCATGGTGCCGCTCTCGGCCCTGGTCACGCCCCGCAGCATCCAGGGGCCCGAGTACACCAACCGCTTCAACCTCATGCGCGCGGCGCAGGTGCTGGGCTCCGCAGCCCCGGGCTACAGCTCGGGCCAGGCGCTGACGGCCCTCGAGCAGGTGGCCAAGGAGGTCCTGCCCCAGGACATGAGCTACGACTGGGCCGACCTCAGCTACCAGGAGAAGAAGGCCGAAGGCACCACAGGCCTGCTGTTCGGGCTCTCCCTCATCTTCGTGTTCCTCATCCTCGCGGCCCTCTACGAGAGCTGGTCCCTGCCCTTCTCGGTGCTCCTGTCGGTGCCCATCGCCATCTTCGGGGCCTTCCTGGGCCTCTGGCTGCGGAAGTTCGACTTCGGCGTCTTCGCCCAGATCGGCCTGATCATGCTGGTGGGCCTCTCGGCCAAGAACGCCATCCTCATCGTGGAGTTCGCCAAGGATGAGCTGGAGAAGGGCCGCGACCTGGTGGATGCGGCGCTGGAGGGCGCCCGGCTCCGCCTGCGGCCCATCCTCATGACCAGCTTCGCGTTCATCCTGGGCTGCGTGCCGCTCTGGACAGCTTCCGGCTCCGGCGCCGTGGCCCGGCGCATCCTGGGCACCGTGGTGATCGTGGGCATGCTCGGCGCCACCCTCATCGCCATCTTCGTCATCCCGGTGCTGTTCGTGGTGGTGGAGCGGCTGGCGGGCACCAAGGAACCGCCCAGCACCGAGCCCGTCGAGAATGAAGGGGGGGCCTAGATGCGCGCCTTCGCCCTGCCCCTCCTGGCGCTGCTGCTGGCCACCGGCTGCGCGCTCGGTCCCAACTACCAGCGGCCGCGCCTCTCGATCCTGGAGGGCTACCGCGGCCAGACCAAGGCCGAGGCGGCCTCCCTGGCAGACCAGCCCTGGTGGGAGGTCTTCGGCGACCAGACGCTGAAGGCCCTGATTGCTCAGAGCCTGGAGAACAACTACGACGTCCGCACCGCCGTCTGGCGGGTGGAGGAATACCGGGCCCGGGCCGGCATCGACGAGTCCGCCTGGCTGCCCGCCGTGACACCCGGGGTCCAGTGGCAGCGGGGCCGGCAGTCTGACTTCGCGCCCAACGGCGGCAAGACCGGCGCCATCTGGGATGTGCGCGCCTCGCTGTCCTGGGAGCTCGACCTCTGGGGCCGCGTCCGGCGCCTGAACGAGGCCTCCCGGGCTCAGTATCTGGGTGCCCAGGAGCAGCGCCGCGGGGTCTACCTCTCCGCCGTGGCCCAGGTGGCCCAGGCCTACTTCGAGCTGCGGGAGCTGGATGCCCGGCTGGCGATCGCCAAGGCCACCACCGCCGCCTTCCAGGAGACCCGCGACCTCTTCAACCGCCGGCTTTCGGGCGGCGCCGCCTCGGCCCTGGAGACCGCCCGGGCCGAAGCCGCCCTGGCCTCGGCCTCGGCCACCATCCCGAACCTCGAGCGCCAGATCCAGGCCCAGGAGAACCTCCTCTCCTTCCTGGTGGGCCGCAACCCCAGCCCCATCCCCCGGGGCGCCGCCCTCACGGACCAGCCCCTGCCGCCCGCCATTCCCGGCGGTCTGCCTTCGGCGCTCCTGGAGCGTCGCCCCGACCTCAAGACTGCCGAGCAGGACCTGGTCGCGGCCAACGCGGGCATCGGCCTGGCCCAGGCCAGCTACTTCCCGACCCTCAGCCTCACGGGCCTCTTCGGCGGGCTCGCGCCCCAGGTGGTGGATCTGTTCGGTCCCGGCAAGGCCTGGGCCATCGCGCCTTCGCTGTCAGGGCCCACGCTGCAGGGCCTGCGCCTGAAGCACCAGAAGGAGGTCCGCGTCGCCCAGTGGGAGCAGGCCAAGACCCGCTACGAGGCCACGGTCACCAGTGCCTTCGGCGAGGTCTCCACGGCCCTCACCGCCTACGCGAAGCTGGCGGAGGTCGAGCAGCGGCAGGCCAAGGCCGTGACGGCCAACAAGGAGTCCGTGCGTCTGGCGACCCTGCGCTACACCGCGGGCCTGTCCAGCTACCTGGAAGTCCTGGACGCCCAGCAGCAGCTGTTTCCCGCGGAGAACGCCCTCTCCCAGGCCCGACTCTCCCGGCTGCTGACCATGGTGCAGCTCTACAAGGCCCTCGGCGGCGGCTGGCGGCTGCAGGATGACTTCCGGTCCGCCAGGCCTTAGGTGCTAGCGGCACCTGAGGCTTGGCGGCTAGTACGCGGAGGACTGCGGAGGCGCGGAGGAAAGCGGAGAACATCGCGAGCAGGTGCTTCCTCCACGACTCCTCCCGCCTACGCGCACAGAGTCTTTCCTGCCTCTCGACCAGACTCCGCAGGAAAGGATCTCCACGAAGTTCACCAAGACGCCCTGCGGGCGCAGGAAGCTCACGAAGGCGCCCCGGCCCACCCCGGGCATCCCTAAGGGGGCGGCGGCTGGCTGCGGCCCCAAAAAGCCGTTCCAGCCGCCGCCCCCTTGGCCGGTCGCACGCGACCGGGGGCCGCAGGCCCGGATGCCCTGTCGGCGCGATGACTGCTCCTTCGGGCCCCTTTAGGCAAGTTCTTCGTGTCCTTCGTGGAGATCCTTGAAGGCCCAAATTGGCGGCACAGGGCCGATATGCAGGAAACCTTTTGATCTTGAAGGAAGGATGCGGAGCCTGGCCGCTGACCAAGTGGCCCTATGCTGGAGAGGCCCTGTTTCTGGTGGTCCGATGGCTGAGCTTGGAATCCTGAATGCCCTGTCGATCCTGCGTCTGACGCCGGCAGGGGCCCTGCTGGACGGGGGCGCCACCGGCGAGATCCTGCTGCCCATGGCCCAGGTGCCCAAGGGCTGCGTGGCCGGCCAGGTACTCAACGTCTTCGTCGCCAAGGATGGCGAGGGCCAGGTCGTCGCCGCCACCCGCCAGCCTCTCTGCCAGCGCGGCCAGATCGCCTGCCTGAAGGTGGTGGCCGTGAACAAGTCCGGCGCCTTCCTGGGTTGGGGCATGCCCAAGGACCTGCTGCTGCCCTGGAAGGAAGTGAAGCACGAGCAGCGACACCGGCTCAAAGAGGGCCAGAAGGTGCTGGTGGCGGTCGTGCTGGATGACCAGGGCCGCCTGGCTGCCTCGGCGCGTCTGGATGACTTCCTCGGCGACGAGGCCGAGGACTACCGGGAGGGGGACAAGGTCTCGGTGATGGTCGCGGAGTTCACGGAGATCGGCGTGCGCGTGGTGGTCAACCACCGCCACTGGGGCATGGTGCACAACAGTGATGTCTTCAGCGAGCTGACCCGGGGCGAGGTCCGCGACGGCTGGATCAAGGCGCTGCGGGCCGACCACAAGCTGAACGTCGCCCTCACGGCGCCGGGCTACGCCAAGATCGACAGCATCGCCCAGGGCGTCCTGGACGTGCTGAAGCGCCACGGCGGGTTCCTGCCCCTCACGGACAAGAGCCAGCCCGAAGCCATCTACGAGTCCCTGGGCATCAGCAAGAAGGTGTTCAAGCAGACCATCGGCTCGCTCTACAAGAGCCGGCGCATCGCCATCGAGCCGGAGGGCATCCGGCTCATCGCCGCGCCCTAGGCCCCGGATGCGCTACGCCGAGCCCCTCTTCCGGCCGCCCAGCGAGGCCGAGTCCTTCATCCTCCAGGCCACGCTGGGGTGCTCGTGGAACGCCTGCACCTACTGCGCCATGTATCGCTCGAAGACTTTCCAGGTGCGGCCGCTGGAGGAGGTCCTCGCAGACATCGACGAGGCCGGAGCCCGCTTCGCGGCCGAGGTGCGGCACGTCTTCGTGGCGGACGGCGACCCGCTGGCCATGGACCTCGACCACTGGGAGCCCATCCTCCGCGCGCTCGCCGCAGCCTTCCCCCGGCTCCGGCGCGTCAGCACCTACGCCACCGCGCGCAACCTCCTCGAGAAGTCCCCGGAGCAGCTGCGCCGCCTCCGGGAGCTGGGCCTCGCACTGCTCTACATCGGCCCCGAGTCCGGGGACGACGAGACCCTGCAGCGCCTGGCCAAGGGCGCCAGCGCCGCCGAGCACGCGGAGGCCGCCCGCCGGGCCCGGGCCGCGGGCATGGAGCAGTCGCTGATCTTCCTGCTGGGCGCCGGGGGCCGCGAGCGCAGCGAGGCCCATGCCCGGGCCTCCGGGCGCCTGGCCACAGCCATGGACCCCCGGTTCCTCTCGACGCTGACCCTCACCGTGGTGCCGGGCACGCCCCTGGCCCGGCTGGCCGAGCAGGGCCGCTTCGAGCTGCCGGAAGTTCAGGGCCTGCTGATGGAGCTGCGCTGGTTCATCGAGGAAGCCCACCCCACCACTGCCATCTTCCGCTCCAACCACGCCTCCAACTACCTGTCCATCGGGGGCCGCCTGCCCCGGGACCGGGAGGCGATCCTCGCCGCCATCGACGCGGCCCTCGCCGGCCAAGTGCCGCTCCGGCCCGAGTGGAGCCGGGGCCTCTAGTCGACAAGAATCAGAGGCCGCCGACGAAGGCATCCTTACAGATCGTAAGAAACGGAGAGAAAGAACAGGCCACTGCCAAGTCGGTCATCTACATTGAAGCCGTTCGTGCTGTCAGTGCCTGCCCTCCCGCCCGCCCAAGGAGACTTCATGAATCGCTCCGCCTTGCTCCTCTCCTTCGTTTCCGCCCTCAGCCTGACCGCCGCCGGCAAGCAGCCCGCGGCGCCCTACACCTTCCCCACCTCTGGCGAGAAGGTCTACCAGGCCTATTGCGCCAGCTGCCACGGGGCCAAGGGCCTCGGGGACGGCCCCGTGGCGTCCTCCCTCAAGGCCCCCCTGCCTGACCTGACGACGCTGACCCGGCGCAATCAGGGCAAGTACCCGGACGCGCGGGTCGCAGAGAACATCCAGGGCGAGGCCATGAGCCATGCCCACGGCACCGCGGACATGCCGGTCTGGGGCCCCGTTTTCCGCACCCTCGACAGCCGCAGCGAAGGCGCCACCAAGATCCGCGTCTACAACCTGGTCAAGCACATCGAGACGCTCCAGGCGAAGTAGGCCCGGGCACCCGCGCCGCCCCTTGGGCAAAACCCACCCCGAGGTAGCCATTCATTGGCTATAGTGGTTCCCCGGGGGCCCGCAAGCCACGCCCCGCTGGAGGACCCATGCGCACCCCCCTCGCCTGCCGCACTTGGCTGGCAGTCTCTCTGGCCGCAGCGCCCCTGACGGCCCAGACCCTGCCCATCGTGGAGAAGACCCTCTCGAACGGCATGCGCCTGGTGATGGTGGAACGCCACGACCAGCCAACCATCTCCCTGGGCTGGATGGCCCGGGTAGGCAGCGCCGATGAGCGCCCGGGCATGACCGGCATCGCGCACTTGTTCGAGCACATGATGTTCAAGGGCACCCGCACCATCGGCACCCGGGATGCGAAGCGGGACGGCGAGCTGAACGACCTGCAGGACCAGATCCAGGTCGGCATCCGCGAGGAGATGGCCATCCTGCGCGAGCGGCAGCGCCGGGGCGAGATCACGAACATGATGGACCCCAAGGCCCGGACGCCCAGGCTCCAGGAGCTGATCAAGGCCTTCGACCGCCTGGTGGAGGAGCAGCGGGGCCTGGTCGTCAAGGATGAGATGGACAAGATCTACTCCCAGGCCGGCGGCACTGGCCTCAACGCGAGCACCAGCCAGGACCGCACCTTCTACATCACCAGCCTGCCCTCCAACAAGCTGGAGCTCTGGATGTGGCTGGAGTCCGACCGCCTGGCCAACCCCGTGTTCCGGGAGTTCTACAGCGAGCGGGACGTGATCCTCGAAGAGCGCCGCCAGACGCTGGAGAGCCGGCCCGGAGGCATCGTGGGCGAGGCCTTCAATGCCATGACCTGGGCCGCCAACACCTACCACTGGGAGGTCATCGGCTGGCCCAGCGACATCGCCCAGGTCACCCGCGAGCAGGCCAACACCTTCTTCGCGACCTACTACGCCCCCAACAACATCACGGCGGTACTCGTGGGCGACTTCAGCCCGGCCCAGGCCGCGGCCCAGGCCGAGCGCTACTTCGGCCGCATTCTCGCCAACCCCAAGGGCGTGCCGGAGCTCATCACCCTCGAGCCCGCCCAGCCCGCAGAGCAGCGCATGCTGGCCGAGGTGGAGACCACCCCCTCGGTCCAGGTGGAGTTCAAGACCGTGTCCGCCGTGCACAAGGACGCGGCGGCCCTACAGGCCCTGGCGGGCATCCTGGGCGGCGCGCCCGCCTTCATGAGCCGGCCCGGCGCGGGCGGCGGTCGCCCGCCCTCCGGCCGCCTGAACAAGGCCCTGGTGCTGGAGCAGAAGGTTGCCACCCAGGCGAGCGCCAGCTTCCGCGGCCAGAAGCTCGGCGGCACGTTCTCGCTGCGGGCCACCCCGGCACCGGGCAAGAGCCCCGCGGACCTGGAGCCCCTGCTCTACGCGGAGCTGGCCCGGGTGGCCAAGGACGGCGTCACCGAAGAAGAGCTGCAGCGGTACAAGAAGGCCACCCAGGTGGGCCTCGCCAGCCGCCTCGAGACCAACGCCGGCATCCGGGAGACCCTGGCCCAGTACCTGGCCGTGGGCACCGTGGCGGACTTCCAGGCCGCCCAGGACCGCACCCTGGCTGTCACCCGCGAGGAGGTGCAGCGGGTGGCCCGGACCTGCTTCCCTCGGGAGGGCCGCAACGTGCTGCTCACCACGCGCAAGGAAGCCAAGACCCCGGCGGACGACCCGCTCAAGCGGGGCCCTGAACGCATGAAGAAGATGGAGGGCAAGTGATGTTCAGCCGCACCGCCCTCATCCTCGCCCTGTGCGCCCCCTGCGCCTTCGCCCAGGCCATCCCCAGCCGCCCTGAGCAACTGACCTTCGCCCCCCTGGCCTTCCAGGTGCCCCGGGCCAAGGAGCACAAGGCCAAGCTGAAGAACGGCATTCCCGTCGTGCTCTCGGTCTCGGAGAAGGAGTCCTCCCCCCTGGTGCGCGTCACCGTCTCCTGGCGGGGCGGCGCCTACCTGGATCCCAAGGGCAAGGAGGGCCTGGCCCAGCTCTTCGGCGCGCAGCTCGCCCGCGGGGGCACCGCAAGCCTGGCCCCCGCGCAGCTCGACGACCGGCTGGAGACCCTGGCCGCCACCCTCAGCAGCGCCTGTGGCGAGACCACCGGCAGCCTCTCCCTCCAGGTGCTGAACCGGGACCTGGACGCGGGCCTGAGCCTGCTGCTTCAGGTCTTCCAGGAGCCCGCCTTCAGCCAGGACCGGCTGGACCTGGCCAAGCGCCAGCAGCGGCAGGCCCTGAGCCGGCGCAATGATGCGGTGACCTCCATCGCCGCCTACCAGATGAGCTACCTGCTCTTCGGGGACAGCCACTTCGCCAGTGCGGACACCACCGCCCCCAGCCTGGAGTCCATCACCCGCGCGGACCTGTTGGCCTTCCACGGGCGCCTCCTCCACCCGGCCAATCTGGTGGTGACTGTGTCCGGTCAGGTCGACCGCAAGGGCATCCTCGACCAGCTGAACGGGGGCCTCGGCGCCCTGAAGGCCGGTGCCCAGGCCCAGGTGAGCGCGGCCGTCCCGGCGCCTGCCTTCACCCGGAAGCCCGGCATCTACGTCAGCGACAAGGACGCGCCCCAGGCCATGGTGCAGTGGGCCTTCCCGGGCCTGCGCCGCAGCGATCCCGACTGGCACGCCGCCCTGGTGATGAACCAGGTGCTGGGCGCCTCGGGCTTCACCAGCCGGCTCATGAAGAAGATCCGCTCGGACGAGGGCCTCACCTACGGCGTCCGCACCGCCCTCGGCCCCGGCCCCCACTGGCAGGGCGACCTCACCGGCAGCATGCAGACCAAGAACCGCTCCGTGGCCTATGCCCTGCGCCTGGCCATGGCGGAGATGCAGAAGCTCCGGGACGTGGCTGTTCCAGCGGAGGAGCTGCAGGTCATCAAGGACAACCTCGTCGAGGCCTTCCCCAGCCAGTGGGGCAGCCGGCAGGCCGTGGCCGGACGCCTGACCGAGGAGGTCCTCCTGGGCGCCCGCGAAGACTGGTGGGTGGACTTCCGCGAGAAGGTCCAGGCCATCACCCCCGCGGAGGTCCAGCGGCTCGCCAGGCAGTTGCTCGTGCCGGAGCGCCTCGTCATCCTGGCGGTGGGCAAGGCCTCGGAGATGGAACCCGGTGATCCGGACCATCCCGTTGGCCTGGGCGAAGTCGCCAAGCTGCCGCTGGTCCGGCTCCCTCTCCGGGACGCCCTGACCCTCAAGCCCTTGAACTGATCCTAAGCCGCTTGCCCTCCCTGGGCGGCGCCGGAGCCTGAAGGGGACACCCGCTGCCGCAGGTGCCGCAGCCGGAGGCGCAGTCCTCCGCCGGGCGGAGCTCGCGGAGGAAGCCCCGGAGGAACCAGAGGGCGGCGGCGGCGGAGAGCGCCAGGGCGGCGATGGACTGGAAGCTCATGCGAACCCCAGCCAGCGGCCCGCGACGACGGTGATCCAGGCCATGCCCCACCCGAGCACCAGCCCGTAGGCCACCGTGAAGGCGGCCCAGCCCCAGCTGCCAGCCTCCCGCCGGATCATGGCGATGGTGCCGAGGCAGGGGGTGTAGATGAGCGTGAACACCATGAAAGCCAGGGCCGTGAGCGGGCTCAGCCCTGAGCCATCCCGCAGGGCCACCTGCAAGGGACTCAGGCGCTCACCGGGCTTCGGCTCCTCGCTGGCCTGATGGATCACGGCCATGGTGGAGACCACGATCTCCTTGGCGACAAACCCTGCCGTGAGGGCGATGACATCCTTCCAGGCCTCTGGGCGCTTGCGGTCCGGGTCCAGGATGGGGCGCAGCACTGGCTCCACCTTCTGGCCCAGGCGCGCGGCCAGGCTGGTGTTCACGATCCGGCTCTCGTGGGCAAGCTGCAGGGTCCGGAGCCGCTCTTCGGCCTCAGTGGCGGGCAGGTTCAGGGTGGCGACTGCCTGGCGCTGCTGCTGGTATTCCAGGGTCCACTGCCGGTTGGCGATGCCCGGGTAGCGGGACAGGAACCAGATCAGCGTGGCGCCGGCAAAGATGGTGGTGCCCGCGCGGGTGAGGAAGACCGAGCCCTTCTCCCACATGTGGATGAGCGTGGCCTTCAGCACCGGCAGCCGGTAGGGCGGCAGCTCCATGACGAAGGGCGTGCTGGGCCCCTGGAACAGCGCGCTGCGGAGCAGCCGGCCCACCAGCACCGCCAGCACCAGGCCGAGGAAGTGCATGGCGATGATGACCACGGCCGCCCAGAGCGGGGTGAAGAAGGTGCCGGCGATGACGATGTAGACCTGGAGGCGCGCCGAGCAGCTCACCAGCGGGGTGACGAGCATGGTGATGAGGCGGTCCTGGCGGCTCTCGATGGTGCGCGCGGCCTGGATGGCGGGGACGTTGCAGCCGCTGCCCATGATGAGCGGGATGAAGCTCTTCCCATGGAGGCCCATGACGTGCATGACCCGGTCCATGATGAAGGCCGCCCGGGCCATGTAGCCCGTGTCCTCCATGAAGGCAATGCAGCCCATGAGGATCATGATCACGGGCACGAAGACGATCACGGCGCTGACGCCGGGGATGACCCCGTCCACCAGCAGGCTGGTGAGCTCACCCGCGGGGAGGCGCGCCCCCGCGAAGGCCGCAAGGGCCTTGAAGCCATCGGAGATCCAGTCCTGGGGGATCTTCCCCAGGACGAAGGACAGCGAGTAGGTCAGGATCAGCACGGCGATGAAGATGGGGATGCCGAAGACCCGGTGGGTGAGCACCGCGTCCAGGCGCGAGGTGGGGGTGGCCTTGTCGTCGGCGGCCGTGGCCACCTCCTTCACCAAGCCGTGGGCGAAGCCGTAGCGGCGCTCCGCCACCAGCGTGGCGCCGTCCGCGCCCAGGTGCGGCTCGAGGAAGGCGAAGGATCGAGTCAGCTGGTGGCTGATCGCCTCGCTGGCGTGGCTCTCGGCGACCTGGCGCTTGGCCTCGGCGTTGTTCTCCAGGAGCTGCAGGGCCAGCCAGCGGGGCGGCATGGCCGCCTCCAGCTGCTCGTCCCGGCAGATCTCTGCCTCGAGCACCCGCAGCTCGCCCTCAATGTCATGACCGTAGTCCACGGTGATCCGTCGGCAGCGGTTGGACTCGCCCCGGGCCATGGCCGCCAGCAGGGTCTTCAGCTCGATGATGCCCTGCTCCCGGTTGCCCACCGTGGGGATGACCGGTCCTCCCAGCAGGATCTCCAGAGCCGGCACATCGATGTGGATGCCCCGGTTCTCGGCGTCGTCCACCATGTTCAGCACGAAGGCCACGGGCTTGCCGAGCTCCAGCAGCTGGGTGCTGAGGTAGAGGTTGCGCTCCAGGTTGGAGGCGTCGAGCACGTTCAGCACCAGGTCCACTTCGGCGGAGGCCAGATACTGGGAGGCCACCCGTTCGTCCTCGCTGCGCGCCGACAGCGAATAGGTGCCCGGCAGGTCCACCACCTCCAGCGTGCTGCCCTCGTGCTCGAAAGTGCCACTGCGCCGCTCCACCGTGACCCCGGGCCAGTTGCCCACATGGTGCCGGGAGCCCGTCAGGGCGTTGAACAGCGTGGTCTTCCCGCAGTTGGGATTGCCCGCCAGGGCGATGGTAAGAGCCATCAAATCACCCGTTGCACGAGGATGCAGGAGCTCTCGTCCCGCCGCAGGGACAGGTGGTAGCCCTTGATGACCAGCTCCATGGGATCCCCCAGCGGCGCGAGCTTCTCGACCCGTAACAGCGCCCCCCGGATGAAGCCCATCTCCAGCAGGCGTTGACGCACCTGGCCCTGGGCATGCACCTGGACGACCTCCCCCTGATCTCCAGGTTGGAGAAGGCTCAGGGGGATGGGTAGATTTTGAGTCATTGTCTCAACTCCTGATCTAAGTGTAGCCCAGAAGCGAGGGTTAACAAGGCCCAGGCAGTCCGGTGTGATCTGCGTCTAAACTGAAGGGAATGAACCCCTCCAGCCCCCTGACCCTGCCCAACGCACTCACTCTGCTGAGGATTCTTGCGGTCCCCTTTTTCGCCATCGCGCTGTGGTACGGCCACCACTGGCAGGCCTTTATCATCTTCGCCGCCGCGGGCCTGACGGACCTGCTGGACGGCTACATCGCCCGGACCTTTGACCAGCGCTCCGACCTGGGGGCCATCCTGGACCCGGCTGCGGACAAGTTCCTGATGACCACGGCCTTCGTCCTCCTGGCCTGGCGCACCCAGGGCATGACCGCGCCCATCCCGGTGTGGGTGGCGATTCTGGCCATCACCCGGGACCTGGTCATCTCGTTCTACGCCTTTGCCTCCGTGGACCGCCTGAGCGACAGCAAGTTCCATCCGAGCTTCCTGGGCAAGCTCAGCACCGCCATGCAGCTCATCGCCGTGTCCCTGGGCCTGTTCTTCAACGCCCTGGGCTATCGACCCTGGATGGACCCCTTCCTGCCGGAGATGTATTGGGTAGTGGCCGGCCTGGTGCTGGCCTCAGGCATCCACTACTTCCTGCGGGCGACGCGACCGACGCTCGCCTGATAAGCTGGGATATCCGCGTCGGGAGACGCCGAAGGAGACGCCATGAGAAAACCCGCCCCGAAGGGGCCCAGGACTGCGCCCGCCACCAAGAGATCCAGCCGGCCAGCGGCCCGTCCAGGCACCCGACCAGCGGCCCGCGCTGAAGCCCCCGCGGACGCCCGCTCCGAGGCCCGGCCGGCCGGACGCACCTCCAGGCCTGCCACCCGCTCCAAGGCCCCCAGGGCTGCCCGCCCGGACACCCGACCGGCCACCCGCCCCGGCGCCAGACCCACTGCCCATGCGGAGACCCCGGCGGACAGTCGCCCCGAGGCCCGGCCGGCGGGCCGCACGTCCAGACCCGCTACCCGCTCCGAGGCTCCTCGGACTTCCCGCCCGGAGACCCGACCGGCGACCCGCCCCGGCGCCAGGTCCGTCGCCGGGAGCCGCCCGGGCCGACGGCCCGCCGCTCCGGTCGCACCAGCCCCGAAGCCCGCGCTTGTCCGCAAGACCGCTCCCCGGATCGTGAAGGCCGGCCAGGAGCGCCTCCAGAAGATCCTGGCCGCCGCGGGCATCGCCAGCCGCCGGGCCTGCGAGACCATCATCCTCGGAGGCCACGTTCAGGTGAATGGGAAGACCATCACGGAGCTGGGCACCCTGGCCGATCCCCGCCGGGACGTGATCACCGTGGACCTGCAGCCCATCGAGCGCGAAGACCCCGTCTATATCCTGATGAACAAGCCCAAGGGCTATGTCACGACCGTAAAGGACGACCGCGGGCGGCCCACCGTGATGGCGCTCCTGCACGGCGTGGAGGGTCGCCTCTATCCCGTGGGCCGCCTCGATTTCAACTCCGAGGGCCTGCTGCTGATGACCAACGACGGCGCCCTGGCCAAGGTGCTCATGGGTCCCGAGCACGAGATCCCCAAGGTCTACCTCGTCAAGGTCCACCGGAACCCGACCAACGAGCTGATCAAGGAGTTCCAGGAGGGCTTCCTCCTCAGCGGACAGCGCCTGAAGCCATGCCACATCGAGGTCGCCGAAAAGGGCGACAACCCCTGGCTCAAGGTGACCCTCACCGAGGGCAAGAACCAGCAGATCCGCCGCATGTTCGCCGCCGTGGGCCACCCTGTCAGCAAGCTGCGCCGAGTCCAGTTCGGCCCCCTGGCAGACCCGCTGCTGAAGCCCGGCACCTGGCGCTTCCTCAGCCCCCAGGAGATCGCGGCCATCAAGAGCCTGTAGTCACCCCAGGTGGAGACTCCGGGCCGCGAGGAAGATCTCCCGCAGGAAGAACACCAGCGCGGCGACGAAGGCGCCCATCGCAAGGATGAACAGCGTCGCCACGGGAATGGCGATGCTGGCCTTCAGGATGGCGCCGAGAAACACGGTGGCGATGCTGATGCACACCAGCAGCGCCGAGATGGTTCCGGAGGTGATCGCGAAGTTCACGAAGCGCCGCCGCGCAGCCAGGGTCTGCATCTCCTGGTGGATGGCCGGCATCCGGTCTTCAGTGGCGGTCTCGAGCCGGTCGTTGAGTGCCCTGGCGCGGTCCACGATCCGGGCCAGCCGGTTGGAGAGCACCCCGAGGATCGTGCCGATGGCCGTCAGCAGGAAGACCGGCGCCACCGACAGCTGGATGACGTGGGAGATGTCGGAGATGGTCTGGTCGGAGACGGGAATGGGCATGGGATATAGCTATCAGCTATCGGCTCTCTGCTGTCGGTAAAAGATGGCCGCTCCGGGATCGGGGGGCGGTCAGAACTTGGCTATCGGCTGCCAGCTCTCAGCTATCAACGGCAGGTCTCGGCACGGCACCCGAAGCCCAGCCAGGGCCTTCTTTAGCCAACAGCTGACAGCTGATAGCCGACAGCCCTAAAGCGCCTCTTCCTCAAAGTCCAGCATGTGCCCGCTCTTGCGGGCCTTGGTCTTGAGGTAGCGGAGGTTGTGGGGGTTCGAGGCCAGCTGGTGGCGCTCGCGGTCCACATCAATCCCGGCGGACTCCAGCGCCCCGATCTTGCGGGGGTTGTTGGTGAGCAGCTTGACCTTGGTGATGCCAAAGAACTTCAGCATCTCCACCGCGCAGTCGTAGGTGCGCAGGTCATCCGGGAAGCCCAGCGAGTGGTTCGCCTCGACCGTGTCCAGCCCCTGCTCCTGGAGGGTGTAGGCCTTGAGCTTGTTGAGCAGGCCGATGCCGCGGCCCTCCTGGCGCAGGTAGAGCACCATGCCGCCATGTTCGGCCACGTGGCGCAGCCCCTCTTCCAGCTGCTGGCGGCAGTCGCACTTCAGGCTGCCCAGCACATCCCCAGTCCAGCACTCGGAGTGGACGCGCACCGCAATCCGGCGGCGGGCATCGATCTCGCCGCTGACGATGGCCAGGTGCTCCTTGCCAGTGGCGTGCTCGAGGAAGCCATAGACCGTGAACTTGCCGAAGACGGAGGGGACGTTCGCCTTGGCAATGAAGGGGACTTTGTCTGCCTGGAGCTTGCAGAAGAGCTCAAGCTTCGGGGCGCTGCTGGGATCGGTGGGAGACATGGGGGGAGTCCAGGGAAGTTGGTTCAACGTCTTGGATGCCACAACGGGGAAAAAGGATTGTCGATTTTTAGAATCGATCTCATTTGGCGATTATTGTATCAAACAATATCCCGACCCATCTGGGCCAGGACTGCGGCCTCCACCTGGGCGATGAACGCCGGCAGAGCCAGGGCGACCTTGGCGCCGGAAGCCAGCCGGTGTCCCCCACCGCCAAACTGGCGGCAGACGGCATTCACATCCACCCGCTCCCGGGACCGGAGGCTGACCTTGGCGCGGCCATCGGCGGTCTCCGAGAATAGAGCGGCCACCTCGACCCCCAGCAACTTGCGGGGTTCCTCGACCAGGTCGTCAAGATCTTCGGGGGTCGCGCCGCAAGCTACGAGGTCTGACTGGGTGACCACCACGTAGGCGAAGGTTCCCTCGCCGCGCAGCTGCAGCCCCCCCATGGCCCGGCCGAAGAGCTTGAGCTTGGCGGGAGTGGCGGTCTGGTAGAGGGCGTTGAAGGTGCGGGACGGATGGGCGCCCTGGGCGATCAGGTCCGCTGCTGCCTGGTGCACCTTCGGCGTGCTGTTGGAGTGCCGGAAGTTGCCCGTGTCGCTCACCAGACCGGCATAGAGCGCCTGGACCATGACCGGCGGCAGCTCACCCCCGACGCGCGGCCGGACGAAGTCGTAGACCAGTTCAGCGCTGGCGCTGGCGGTGCTGTCCGTGAACTCGGCGTGAAAGCCGTCCGGGGCGTCCTTCAGGTGGTGATCGAGGCAGGCCCGGACTGCGCCGGTCGCCAGGAAGGCTGAGGTCAGCGGGCCCATGCGCTGGGGTTCGGAGGCATCCACGAGCAGCCAGGCATCGGGCCACTGGGCCAGGTCCGCATGGCGGCCGGCGGGCTCGTAGACCTCCGCCCAGCCGAGGGGATCCAGGAAGCGCAGGTTCTCCGGCAGCGAGGGGGTCAGCACGATCCGGACTTCGGTGCCCTGTGCCTTCAGGTAGGCAGCCAGCGCCACGGCCGCACCCACCCCATCCCCGTCAGGATTCTCATGGGTGGTGAGGAGAATCTTGGCGTGGCTGTCGAGAAAGGCGGCGAAGCGGTCCAGCATGAATCTTGACCTCACAAGTCAGGATACTACAGGTGTTCCCGCTTGCTCTCGAGGCTCTCGGGCGTGAAGGCCTTGAGCTCATGCACCACTTCCGCCAGGATCGCCCGCTTCAGCGCGTAGGGCAGGAAGGCGCTCTTGAAGCCCATGAGGATGAGCTCCTTGATCTCCTCCAGGTTGAAGCCCAGCTCATCGTGGATGACCTGGAACTCGCGGCTGACGGTGGTGCCCGTGACCATGCGGTTGTCCGTGTTCACCGTGACCCGCAGGCCCAGGTCGTAGAAGAGCCGGATCGGATGGTCAGCCATCTTCTTCACGGCCTTGGTCTGCACGTTGCTGGAGGGGCAGCACTCCAGCGGAATGCGGTGGTCGTTGACATAGTTCAGCAGGTCGCCGTCCTCGATGAGCCGGACCCCGTGGCCAATGCGATGGGCGCCGCAGAGGTGGATCGCCTGGTGGATGCTCTCGGGACCGTAGGCCTCACCCGCATGGAGGGTACAGTTGATGTTGTTCTGGAGCACCCGGCCGAAGGCGTCCTTGTGGCGCTTAGCGGGGAAGTTCTCCTCGGCGCCGGCCAGGTCGTAGCCCACCACGCCCTTGTTCTTGAAGGCCACGGTCAGGTCCGCCAGCCGGAGCGAGATGTCCGGGGAGATGTGCCGCATGCCGCAGAGGATGACGCCAGTCTTGATGTTGTACTGCCGCTCGGCCTTGGCCAGGCCCTCCAGCACGGCCTGCACGATGGCGTGCATGGTCAGGCCCTTCTGCTGGTGCAGGATGGGGCTGTAGCGCACCTCCATGTAGCGGACGTTCTCCAGCGCCGCATCCTCGGCCAGCTCGAAGGCCGTGCGGACCAGGCTGTCGTAGGTCTGCATCACCGAGAGAGTGACGTCGAAGGCCCGGAGGTATTCCACCAGGGACTTGCAGTCGTCGCCCACTTCCACGAAGGGCCGCAGGCCGTCGACCGAGTTGGCAGGAAGCCTCACCTTCTGCTCCTCGGCCAGCTCGAGGATGGTCGGGATGCGCAGGCTCCCGTCCAGGTGGACGTGGAGGTCCGTCTTGGGAAGCCACTGGAGATCCTGGATCGTGAGTTTTGCCATGGTCCAGACTACCGCCAACGCTGGGCCCGTGGCCACCCGGCGCTGCCGCGCCGGGGGCTCTCAGCTATCAGCTGTCGGCTGTCAGCTGAGAGTTGGCGCCGACCCACCCGAGCAGGCCCTCCCACTCCGTTGAGCCCTTCTTGATCCGACAGCTGACAGCTGAGAGCCGACAGCTACGTGTTCAGCTGGCTCATGCGGTGGGCCAGCACCGAGTCGTCCGTGGCCCGGCCCTGGCAGGCCTTGCAGAGCCCGAAGATGTGGTGGCTGTGGTGCATGGGCCGGAAGGCGTATTCGGTGCAGATCTGGTCCTGGAGGGCCTCCAGGTCAGGGCGGTAGAACTCGATGATGGCATCGCAGTTCAGGCAGATCAGGTGGTCATGGTGCTCGTCGCTGCGGACCGCCTCATAGTGCGCATGCTGATCCCCAAGGCTGCTCTTGCGAACGAGACCACACTGCACCAGCAGGTCCAGCGTCCGATAGACCGTGGCCCGGCTGATGGCCTTGCTCTTCTGTTTGAGGGCCATGTGCAGTTGATCGGCGTCGAAGTGGTGGGGCTGACCGAAGACCTCTTCCACCAGCTCGAGCCTTTCGCCGGTCAGCTTGAGCTGGCGGGAACGCAGAAAGTTCTCGAAACGTTGCTGTTCCTCGGGACGTTCAATCTTTGGCTTACGCATGGGACCCTCGCGGGGAAGTCTACCTGATTAGTCATAAAATAAATATTTCTCAAATTTTTTTAGCTAGATATCATATAGGTTGCTTAAACATAGTGGAGAACATATGGCAGTCGTTACCATTAAATCCCCCAATCTTTCTTCCGACCAGAAGTCACGTATTGGCGAGCGGATCATCACAGCCCTCCAGAATGAAGGTCTGGCCCCCGGGTCGGTAGTGGTGTTCTTCCAGGCCGAGCGCGGCGACATGTATCTGGATGGCCTGCTCGTCGAGGCCCAGAGCACCCCGGCTACCCCCAGCCCCCAGGCCCCTGCGCCCAAGGCGTCTGTGGCCGCTCCGGCCGCCGAGTCCGCCCCCGCCTTCAAGACCAAAGCCCGCCGCTCCAAGCCCGAGCTCGAGGACCTGAAGAACCTGCTGAGCGAGGCCCTGCAGGCCAAGGGCTCCCTGAGCAGCTTCGAGGCCCAGGAGGCCCTGGGCCTGAAGGAATGCGACTGGGCTCCGGCCACCCTGCGGCGCCTGTTCACGGAGCTGGAAGAGTCCGAACAGATCGCCAAGAGTGGCCAGAAGCGCGGAACCCGCTACGTCTGGAAGGGAGTTCCCAGCCCCCAGAGCGTGCCCCAGGTCAAGCTCGTGAAGGCCGAAGAGGCCTGAGCCCCAGGCGTCTGCCACACTGGGCCCATGGACTGGTTCGTCCGGGATTTCGACCATCCCGCCTACTTCACCATCTACGCAGACAAGGCTGAGGAGGCGGCGCAGGAGGGCCCTGCCCTGGCTGCCCTGCTGGACCTGCCCGCCGGGTGCCGGGTGCTGGATCTCCCCTGTGGGTGGGGGCGGCTGAATCCCCACCTGAGAGACCGGGGCCTGCAGGTCATCGGCGGCGACCTGAGCCCCCTGAACCTGGCCCGGCACCACAGCACCCAGCCGACGCCCCTGGTCCGGCTGGACCTCCGGGCCCTGCCCTTCAGGGACGCCGCGGCTGAGGGCGTGTTCTGCGCCTACACCAGCTGGGGCTACTTCGCCACCGAGGCTGAGAACCTCCACCAGCTGACCGAGTTTGCCCGGGTGCTGCGGCCCGACGGTGTGCTGCTCCTGGATCTTGCGGGGCGCTCCCGCCTCCAGGCGAGCGTGGCCGAGGTCGATGGCTACTGGATGGACTACCAGGAGGGCTACCAGGAACGGGTCACCTGGAGTCCCGACGGTCGCCGCATCATCACCGAGCGGCTCTGCCAAGGGGAGCGGTTCTGCCACGACATCTGGATCCCCACGGACCGGGAGGTCCGAACCGCCCTGAAGGCGGCGGGCTTCCAGGTGGCGCAGGCCTTCGGCGGCTTGGACGGGCGCCCCTGGGACGAGGCCGCGGACCGCTGGATCTACCGGGCGATCAAGCGCTGACGCGACCCACGGCCAGCAGGTAGGCGGCGAAGCCCAGCCCACAGAGGCCCAGGGCGAGGGGCAGGCCCAGGGTCTGCACCAGGACCCCGCCCACCAGGGGTCCGATCATCAGCCCCACGGAGTAGGCGAGGTTCAGGATGGAGAAGGCGGAAGCAAAGCTCTGGCTGCCCTGCCGCTCCACCTGATCGGCCACCGCGGGGCTGCAGGGACTCATGATGAAGCTGGCCGCGCTGCCCAGCCCCATCATCGCCAGCACCACCATCCAGAGCTTCGGCAGCAGGGCTGGCAGCGGTAGCAGCAGCGGGGTGAGGACCAGTCCCATGCGCAGGACCCTGGCCCGGCCGATGCGGTCGGACAGGCGTCCCATCAGGGGTGACGTGAAGGTGTGGGCGAGGGCCATGGCCGCAAAGCAGAGACCGATGCCCGAAGGGCCGAGGCCCAGCCGGTGGTCCATGTCCAGCGGGACCGTCGACTCCAGCAGGCCCCACAGGCACGAGCCCAAGGCCATGGCCCCGGCAAAGACCCGGATCACCGGATTGGCCAGCAGCTGGCGGAAGGGCAGGCGCTCACCCCGGTAAGGCTCGACCTCCGGCAGCAGGAAGGCCCGGCCGGCGGCGTCCAGGGCCACCAGCCCCGCGCCTAGGAGGAAGGGCGCCGCAGGTCCCGCATGCTGAGCCAGGAAGCCCGAGAGGGGCGGCCCGATCAGCACGCCCAGGTTGGCGGCGGCGAAGGCTGTGCCCATGGCGCGTCCCCTGGATTCGGCAGGGAAGTGGTCCGCCAGCAGCGCCATGCCCGGCAGCCAGGTGGCCGCGCCCGCAACCCCCTGGCAGAACCGCGCCAGCACCAGCAGCCAATAATGGTTCGACACCGCGAACACCAGGGTGGTCACAGCCAGACCCGCCAGACCCCAGAGCATGGGCAGCCGCCGGCCGTAGCGGTCCGTGAGCACCGCCACCGGGAAGGTGGCCAGCAGCAGGGCCACGGCGTAGCTGCCGAAGAGCACCCCGACTTGCATCGGGTTGAGGTGCAGGTCCCGCGCATAGTGCGGCAGCAGCGGCACCAGCAGGTAGTAGAGGAGCATGTCCACATGGAACGCGAGCGCCGTCACCAGCAGGGCGGCAGTCTGGGACGAGGGGCGGCGCATCCCCTACTATGAGCCAGTCCCCGGAGGCGCGCAGCGGAGCGACCCCCACAGGGAGGGAGAAAGCGCACCCCGGCTCCGCCGGGCTGCACGCGGGGGTCCGGGGGGAGGCTCCGGGTCCGCGAGCCCGAAGGGCGAGTGGGAGCCACGCGAGGCGTGGCGATCCCTGGAGGCGCGCAGCGAGGAACCCCCGCAGGACATAAGCACGGCCCCCTTGCGGAGGCCGTGGTGGATCGGTAAGCCGGGTTCTGTCGTGGAGCGTCATTCCTCTGGGATGAATGTCACCACCCACCTCGTGCGACCTACCCGCCGGCTCGGTCGGGTCAACCCTCGCCGCTTGCGCGGTGCGCCGGCCTATTTGGTCTTGCTCCCTGGGGGGTTTGCCATGCCCGTCCTGTTGCCAGTCCGGCGGTGGGCTCTTACCCCACCGTTTCACCCTTACCTGATCCGCTTGCGCGGCCATCGGCGGTTTGTTCTCTGTTGCACTTTCCGTCGGGTCACCCCGCCCTGGTGTTACCAGGCCCAGCACCCTATGGAGCCCGGACTTTCCTCTGGCCTTGCGGCCAGCGACGCCCTGATCCACCCGACCACGGTAGCACGCGACCCCGGGCGCCCGGCGCTCAGGGGTTGGGCAGCGGCATGACCCAGCCTTCCCGCTGGAGGTCTTCCAGGAGGGTCCAGGCCGCCTGATAGGGATCTCCGGAGGCGCCGCCCAGGACCTCATCCCGCAGCCGGGCCTGGTAGGGGATGAGGTCCGGGTGGAAGGCGCCCGCCAGGCCCGCGTCCTCCTGGAAGAGGCGCAGGAGCAGCGCTTCGGGGTGGGCATGGCCGATGCCCACGACGCAGAGGGCGACGCCGTCGTCGCCTTCCCCGGCGCCCGCCGCCTGCAGCCGATCCCGATAGGGCTCCAGCAGGGCGGCATCCGCCCCAAGTCCCATGCAGCGCACGGCCACCGGCGCCGCCAGGCGATCTGGCACCGGACCTTCCTGGGCCTGCGGGCAGAGAAGACGGGTCCCATCGTGGGGCAGCCAGGGGAGGAACCGCTCATGGTCAGGGTCGTCTCGTACCCAGTGATGCAGCAGGTTCAGGCAGGGATGGTGCAGGCCAGCGCCGGGTCCCACCCACAGCAGACACTGGACCTCCTGACGGTGGCTTGCGGGCTCGCGGAGCCCCTTCTCCCAGGACGCTGCCTCCACCTCAAGTTCCGTCCCCAGTCCCGCCAGGAAGTCCGGAAGCGCGGGGTAGGGAGAAGGCAGCTGGAGCTCGACGCCTTCCGGCCGGATGCGAATGGCCAGCCCCGGGAAGCAGGCTGGCAGGGGCCCAGCCTTCAGAGTCTCCAGCAAGGTGAGCCGGTGACCTTCCTTCTGCAGGGACCGCTGCAGCTGGAACTGCCAGACTTGGCCGACCGCATCGCAGGACCAGGCTTCCAGCGCCGAGGGCTCGGCCCGACCCAGAGCATCCTGCTCCAGGAGCAGGAGCCAGAGCCTTCCCTCGGCATCCCTGCGCCCCGCAGGACCTGGCGCGACCCGCTTGGCCCTCGCCAGGCGAACCCGCCGCTGCGCCCGCGCCCAGGCAACCCGGTGCCAGACCGTGTCGGACGCCTCCCGACCAAGGATTCCGCGCGCCAGGCCCCCGGAAGTGAGCCGTTGGTAGGCCTCGCTGCGGCGGACCGTCTGGTGCCGGGCGAGGATGGCCCAGATCTCGTCCATGTTCGCTTCGCTGATGCGCGCCAGTTCCTCGCCGACCCCGCCCAGATGGCTGGCCGCCCGCGCCAGCCGCTTCTGTTCAGGAACCAGCTTGGCCTCCACCCCCCACTGGCGGCCATGGGCCGATTCCAGTGCCGCGGCGCGCTCGCCAACCTCGCGGAGGGACAGCTCCGCGCGCTCGCTGGCCTGCCGGACCTGATCCACCAGCCCGAGGTGATTCTCCAGGGAGCGCTCCAGGTCATGGCTCTGCGCATCCAGGTGGCTCGCCATGCGGAGGAGCTCATGGGTGCAGGCGAGCATCTTCACCGTGACTTCCTGGAGATCCCATAGGCTCGTGGTCTCCCGCTCAAGTCCCTGCTGATGGCGGTTCAGGGCCTGCTCCAGCTCAGAGGCGCCCTGGGCCGTCTGGTCCGCCAGGGACCGGAGCCGAGTCCCGATGGCCGCCAGGCCGGCGCTGCCTCCGCCCTGCTGGGCCAGGATCGCCGCGTTCACCGCGAGCAGGCCCGTCTGATGAGCCACCTGGTCCAGACCCTTCAGATTCGCCTGGGCCCCACTGAAGGCGCGGATGCGCTGCTGGGCCTCCTCCCGGAAGGTCTCGATCCGTCGGCTCAGCGCCTCGGTCTGGTCCCGGACCCCGTCCGCGGCCTGCCGGAACCGCACGAAGGACTCCTGGCGGGCCTGGGTCTCCTCCAGCAGCCGGGGGGTGTGGGCCACCAGGCCCCGCATGGCCAGGGTCAGGTGCGCCCCCTGCCGAAGTCCGGTGTCGGCAAGGCTCCCCAGCGCGTCCTCTTCCCGCCGCAGCCGGGGAAAGGTGTCCCGCAGCTCCTCCAGGTGCACCTCGAAGTGCTCCAGGCCCGCGCAGACCTGCCCCAGGGTGGCGCGGAAGGCCTGCCCCTGCAGCCGGTGCTGGTCGGCCCTGAGCCTCTGGTTCAGCTCGACGTGGTCAGGGTGGGTGCCGCCTTCCAGGGCTGCCTTGAGTTCCTGGCCGAGGGCCTCCAGGCGGGCCAGCCCCTGGGCGCGGTCGTTCCGCTCGACTCCGTGGCTCTGCGCCAGGCCTTCGAGCAGCTCGTCCAGCTCCCTCCAGTCGCGACCCATCGCTTGGTCCAGCCTGGCCAGCGCCTCCTGGGAGTGCCGGGTGTCGAGCAGGAGGAGATTCAGGGCCGCGGAGATCCTGCCGTCCGCAGCCCCCAGCCCAGCCGAAGATCCCGAGGGCTCCCGCTCCCCCAGCAGGATCCGCCGGACCCAGTCGCCCAGCAGGCCCTCCACCCGCAGCCCCCGCTGCCACTCCCACCAGTGCCGCCCGAGGCCGGCGAGAGCCACCGCCAGGCTCATCAGAAGGGTGGCTTCCAGAGGCTGAAGGGCGCTCCCGGATCGGAAGAGGAGGTAGGCCACCCCCGCGAGCAGGGGCAGCAGCGCCAGATCCATCTGGATCCGGGCCACCACTGCGTGCTTCCAGAGAGCTTCCTTCCGATCCTCGGCCATGGAATCCCATCGGCCAGCTCCGGGCCAGAGGCAAGAATCAGAGCCCTGAGTCCGGACCCGAGCTCAGACGGTGCGCCACAGCACGTCGTAGCTGCGCAGTCCGCCGCCCAGCTCCTGGAGGAGGCGGGCCCGCAGGAGCGCGGTCACCACCTGCTGGGCATCGTCCGCGGGGGTGACCCGGGGGGCTACCTCCGCCCCGCCGGTCCGCAGGCGCCGCAGGTGTTCCCGGCTGCCGACCGGGAGGGCCTCCTGGGGATCCACCGGCGTGCAGGCCGTGCAGCACCAGCCCTGATCCGGGCTCAGCAGCGCCAGCGGAGCGGTGTCGTTGCCGCAGCGCCCGCAGACCCGGGGGTGCGGCAGCAGCCCCATGCAGTGGAGGAGCCAGTGCTCGGCATAGGCCAGGATGCCGAGGGCATTGTCCGGGTCGGCCTTGAGGGCCCGCCCGCAGGCGCTGAGCAGCCGGTAGAGGCGGTCGTCCTCCACGCCCTCCCGGGCCACGCGATCGAACAGGTCCGCCAGGCAGGCCATGACCAGGCTGCTCTCCAGGTGGCCCAGGGTCAGCGGGCTGAAGGCCAGCTCGCAGCGGGTGACCCGCTTCAGCTCAGCGTGTTCCTTGCCGAAGAAGCACACTCGGACCATGCCCAGGGGCTCGAAGGCGGCCACCCACTTGGCCGTGGGCTTCTTCACCCCCTTGGCGACCCCGGACATCCGCTCGCCATGCTCCGAGAGGAAGGACACTACGGCCCCGCCCTCAGCGTAGGGCACGGCTTTCAAGACGATGGCCGAGTAGGTCCGGATCACTCCTCCAGTCTGACCGCATTCAACCTGATCACCGGAACCGGGTCTGTCTGTTTGAGGGCCGCCCCCGCCCGCTCGAGGAGAACCCATGAAGCCCCTGCTCTGGACCGCCCTGACCCTGACCCTCGCCGCCCTGCCCCTGGGAGCCCAGGCGGGTCCCCGCCGGGAGGGACCCCGCGCCGAGCGCATCGCCCAGGCGCTTCGCCTGACGGACGCCCAGAAGGCCAGCATCAAGGCCCTCCGCCTGAAGTACCAGCCCGACCTGCTCCGTCGCCGCGAGGCGGTCCAGCAGGCCCAGCAGGCGCTGCGGTCGGCCCTCCAGGATGTGGCCGCTCCCGAGGCCCAGCTGCGGCCCCTCTTTGACAAGGCCTCGGCCGCGCGCTTCGACCTGCTGCTGGCACGGCGGGCCCTGCAAAAGGAGACCCAGGCCCTCCTGACGCCCGAGCAGCGCCTCAAGGCCGCGGAGCTGCGCGGCTTTGCCCAGGGGCAGCTGCGTGAGCGCCTGCGCGGACTGCGCCAGGGTCCGGCCAACTGAGCCGATCCGGAGCCACCGGGCGATAGACTGGGGGGATGCGCGCATCCCCCCTTCTCCTGGTGTGCCTGACCCTGCTGGGTCAGGAGGCCCCCCCTCGGACCTTCCGCCAGTGGGTGGGCGACCTGGAAGTGGGCGGCTCAAGGCAGGAGCAGCGCCAGGATGGCCCCGTCCGCGAGCTGCGTTCCCACGAGTGGATGGCCATTTCCCGCCTGGGCCAGGAGATCAAGCAGGACCTGAGTGAGACCGCCCGCAAGGCGCTGGATGGCTCCCTGTCCTTCACCTGGCGGCTGCAGCTCAGCGCGGAGCCCTTCGAAGGGCGAGCCGAGTGGTCCCCCCGGGAGCCCGCGGTGCTGGCCATCCAGGCGGCCAACAGCCCGGCCCTAAAAAGAGACATCCCGGCGGGGGCGATCCTCTGGCCCGAGGAGCTGGAGTCCCGCCTGAAGGAAGCCGCGCGGACTGTCCAGCCCTTGCAGGCCACCACCTTCTCCTTCCCGATCCAGCAGTGGAGTGAGCTCCACTTGCGACCCCAAGGCAAGGCACCCCTGCCCGGGTTCCCCGATGCCGTTCACTTCACCGGCGAGGAACGCCAGGGCGCGGCCAGCACGGCCGTGGAGGTCTGGATCTCGCCCACCGCCGGCGAGGTGCGGCATCAGGCCGAGCTGGGCGGCCTCCGGATGCTCAGCCAGCGGGCCGAGCTGCCCGCCCCGGTCTTCGCCAAGGGGGAGACCCAGGGCTTCTTCGAGCGCAGCCTGCAGAGGCTCCCGCCCCATCCCTTCCAGCCCTGGCTGCCGGAGCTGGCCCTGCGGCTCGAGGGCAAGCCCCAGGACCTGCCGGAAGACGCCCAGCAGACCCGGCTAGGCAAGTCCCGCTGGCGGCTGCGCCGGGCCGCGGCCCCCACGCGCCTGGAGGCGACCCAGCCCCCCGTCCAGGGCACCCCTCCCGCCGCCGAGGCCCGCTATCTGAGCCCGAGTTCCCTGGTGCCCTTCCAGGATCCCGCCTTCGACGGCCTGCTGCACCGCCTCGACCTGCCCGCGGGCCTCTCGCGCTGGGAGCTGGCCCAGCGGGTGAACACCTTCGTCTTCGACTGGATCGTGGAGAAGGACTTCACCGTGGGCTTCGCCTCGGCCTTGGAGGTCTGCCATCACCCCCGGGGCGACTGCACCGAACACGGCGTGCTGGCCGTGGCCCTGCTGCGGCGGCTGGGCGTCCCAGCGCGCGGGGTCACCGGCTGGGTGGCTCTGGGGGAGACCCTGGGGCTTCACTTCTGGGTGGAGGTGCGGCTGAGAGAGCGCTGGGTCCCCCTGGATCCCACCTTCGACCAGGCCCCGGCCTCGGCCTTCCGCATCAAGCTGGGGGACACGGACCTGGCCGACCTGGGCAGCGTCGGCTGGGAGAGCGCCGCCTCAGCCTTCTCGGGAGCGCGCTGGATTCCCGAGCGGGAAGGTAGTCGCCCCTATGGCGAGGGCATCACCGCCAAGGGCGACCTGGTCTCCGGTGCCGCCGGGATGCAGCTGCGGCTGCCGGGCGGGCGCTGGACGTATAAGGCTGGCCAGCTCCAGTTGCGCACGGGAACCGGGGGTCCCTGGGAGGTCCAGACCGTGACCCATCCGGGCGAAGCCCAGACTCGGCTATTCAGGCACCTGGCAGGGGCGCACTCTCAGCGGTCGGGCTGGTGGCATCCCAGCCGGAGGCTCCTGTGGATGGACCTGGGCGGGGGCCGCTGGCTGCAGCTTGAGGGTGTCTCGGAGACCGAGGCTTTTGACCTGCTGGATCAGCTGCTGGTGCCAGTCAGCTCCTCCTGAAGCCCCCCCTGCCGACCGCAGTGCTCCCGCAGGCGCTCCAGCTGCTCGGCCATGGCCAGGCACTCGGCCTCATCGCAGCAGCTGGTGAGGCGCACCGCCATGTCATGCACGGGCTCGTCCAGGCGCTCCATGAGGCGGCGTCCCTTGGGGCTGATCACGACCCGGCTCACCCGCCGGTCCTTGGGGTCCGCCACGCGCTTGAGCAGGCCCTGGACTTCCAGGCGATCCACCAGGCGCGTCACGTTCGCGAAGCGGTAGATCATGCGCCGCTCGATCTCATAGATCGGGTGGCCCTTGGTCGGTCCGCCCCGCACGATGCGCAGGACGTTGTACTGCTGGATGGTAAGCCCGTGCGCCTCGAAGAGCCGCTCCTGGACCCGCACCACCGCCTCCCGGGTGAGCATCAGCTGAAGCATCAGCTGCACCCCCGGAGCGGGGAGCCGGGACATCTGGAGTTCTTCCTGTAGGGACATGCGCACCTCGAGACACTTTGGGGGCAAGCATCTCCACTTCCGTGGGATTCTGGAAGGTCTGAGGAGCCATTCTTGCCATCCATCGCCCTGAGTTTGATCAATGTCACGAAACGATATGGCGCGACACCCATTTTGGATGGACTGAGCCTCGGTCTCTTTCAGGGCGAGAAGGTGGGCCTCATTGGCAAGAACGGCGCGGGGAAGAGCACCCTCTTCCGCCTCCTGTCCGGGGACGAGAGTCCGGACACCGGCGAGGTCGTGGTCACCCAGGGCCAGCGCATCGCCCGGCTCAGCCAGGAGCCGCACTTCGCCCCGGGCGCCACGGTGCAACAGGCGCTGGAGGCCGCCCTGGCGGATCACGCCGCCTTCCTCGCCCGCCACCAGGAGATCCACGCGGACCTGCACGGCAGCTCTCCCGAGGTCGAGGCCCGGCTGCATGACGAGCTGCAGACCATCGAGCACCACCTGGACCACTGGGGCTGGGACCTCCAGCCCCGGCTCAAGGCCGCGGCCAGCACCTGGGGCCTCCTGGACCTGGACGCCGAAGTGGAATCCCTCTCTGGAGGCTGGCGGAAGCGCGTGGCGCTGGCCCAGGCCTGGCTCAAGGAGCCGGACGTCCTGGTGCTGGACGAGCCCACCAACCATCTTGACCCCGACCAGGTGGAGCGCCTGGAAGCCTGGCTCCTGGCATTCGAGGGTGCCCTGCTGCTGATCACCCACGACCGCCACCTCCTGGACGCCGTCGCCACCCGGATGCTGGAGCTGGAAGACGGCGCCCTCCGCAGCTATGAGGGCGGCTACAGCGACTACCTGCTGGAGAAGTCTGACCGCGAGTTCCGCGAGTCCCGCCTCACCGAGCACATGCAGAACCGCCTGCGCCGGGAGATGGCCTGGCTCCGCCGCGGCGCCAAGGCCCGCACCCGGAAGTCCAAGCTGCGCATCCAGGAGGTGCTGGACCTGAAGGACAACGTGGACGACCGGACCCGCCTGGAGTCGCGCCAGGGCCTCGCCTTCGCCACCGGCGGCAACCGCAGCGACGCGCTGATCCGGGCCGAGGGGGTCTGCTTCGCGTATCCGGGTGGTGCGGAGCTGCTGGAGGGGATCGACCTCAGCCTGCAGCGCGGCATGCGCATCGCCCTGCTTGGCCCCAACGGCTGCGGCAAGTCCACCTTCCTGAAGGTGCTGCTGGGCGAGCTGGAGCCGACGGGCGGCGAGGTCATGCGCCATCCCAAGCTGGCGATCACCGCCATCTCCCAGGGGCGCGGGGAGCTCGACGGCACGCGCAGCATCCTGGACAATCTCGCCGACCGAGCCGCCCTCGTGGACACCGGCAATGGGGCGGTGCTCGCCCATGTGTATCTCACCCGCTTCGGGTTTCCCGTGGACCAGCAGAACCGCTCGGCCTCGACCCTCAGCGGGGGGGAGCGGAACCGCCTGCTGTTGGCCAAGGCCATGCTCAGCCCCGCGGACCTGCTGGTCCTGGACGAGCCGACCAATGACCTGGACATCCCCACCCTCCAGAACCTGGAGGAGGCCCTGCTGGGCTTCACGGGCACCCTGCTCCTGGTGAGCCACGACCGGTTCTTCCTGGATCAGGTCGCCACCCACACGCTGGCCTGGAATGGCGCAGCCTCTCCCCGCTGGGAGCTCTACGAGGGCCCGCCCTCCACCGTGCGCAGCCTGCGGGAGGCGCGAACGGCCGCCCAGGCCCCGGTCCGCGCAGAGCTGTCCCGTCCGGCCGCCCGGGCCGAGGCGGCCAAGCCCCGAAAGCCCGGCCTGTCGCAAAAGGAGCAGCGCCGCCTCGACGAGGTCGAGCGGACCCTCGCGGAGGTCGCCGAGCGGATCGCCGAGCTGGACCGGGTCCTGGCCGATCCCACAGCCTTCCTGCGCCCCGAGAGTCCGGGCCATGCAGCCCTCCGGACCCGGGAGACCTTGCTCACTGAATCGGGTGACCTTGAGCTGGAGTGGCTGGAACTCGAAGGGAAGCGGGCGGAGCCCTGACCCGTCACAACTTCACGGGGGGGACTCCTCAGCCCCGGCCTTTTCGCTACCCTGGAACCTGACCTAATTTTGGAGTGCCCATGCGCCCGCTGTCTCTCATGCTTTTTTCCACGGTTGCCCTCGTGGCCCAGGCCCCTGCCGCTGCGGATCTCGCCCAGAAGTTCAACACCGAGCTGCCCGGGATCACCCAGATGCTGAAGGAGCTCAAGGCCAATGAGGCCCTGACCAAGATGCAGGGCCTGGTCCCCGCCCAGCGCCCCGCCTTCAACGCCTCCAGCGCCCAGGCCATCGGCCAGAGCCTGGACAACGCCCAGGGGCTGATGTCGCTCTACCGGCTCTGGGCCAACGTCTACTCCGAGGCGGGCCTCTGGGAGAAGGCCGTGGAGATCCAGGAGCGGCGCGCGAAGGATGCCCGCGGCACCCTGGACGACCTGGAGAAGGCCCAGTCGCCCATCGCAGCCCAGTGGCGCAAGGTCGCCCAGGAGTCCAGCGACTACGTGGCCAAGAGCACGCCCCGGCTGCAGGAGCTCCAGGCCAGCCTGAAGGCCCTGCAGGAGGATGTGGCGGCCGTGAACTCGAAGCAGAAGAAGCTGGATGCCAAGGGGGTCGAGGAACTCAAAGTCCGCATCGCCAATGCTCCAGCCGACCAGCAGGAAGCCGACCAGATCCTGGCCGCCCTGCCCGTCCACAAGCAGAATGTGGGTAATGCGCCAAAAGTGGCCAAGATGCTCGGCGACAACCGCAAGGAAGTCGAAGGCATGATCAAGGCGGCCGACGAGGCTCTGGCCAAGGCCCGGAAGTCCGTGGCAGACCAGAACGAGGAGATCACCAAGTTCAACACCGACCAGATGCTGAAGAAGGTGAAGATTGTCGGCAAGAAGAACTGGGTGGACGCGGTGCTCCGCAACCACGACAACGTGACCCAGCTGGGCAACGCCCAGGCTCAGGCCGCCTTCCTCAACCGCCTGCTGGTGCTGGATCCTGGCAACCCGGGGGCGCAGAAGGCGCTGGAGAACCTGGTCGCCGGCAAGGACGCCTTCATCAAGGAAGCCAAGCCTGCGAAGAAGAGCGGCGCCAAGAAGAAGTAGCTGGTCCACCCCACCCGCTGAGAGGAGCGCCCATGAGCCGCTTTGCCTTCCTGCTCGTCTGCGCCCTTGCCGCGAGCCTGAGCGCTCAGAGCCTCACGGACCGCTTCAAGGAGGTCCGGGGACCCTGGGAGCTCCAGCTGGAGCGGGGGGACGCCGCCACCGTCCGCCGCGGCGTGGAGGCCCTGCTCGGTCGCGAGGGCCTCACGGTGAATCCCTCGGACTACAACGACATGCACGCCCTGGTGGCCTTGCGCGGCCTGGCGGCCCGGGCCTGCGTCTCCGAGGGCAGCTGGGAAGAGGCCGTGGCCCACTTCCAGAAGGCGCGGTCCGCCGCCGAAGAGAACCTGGCCACCGCAGAGCCCCTGCTGGCGAAGACCCGCATGGAGCATGAGCTGAAGCTCCACGAGTTCCGGGAGGCCATGGCCAAACAGGCGCCGCGGCTGCGGGAACTCGACGAAGCCCCCGGTCTCACCGCGGACCAGCTGAAGCTCCGCCAGCAGCTCAAGATCTTCATGGACGAGCAGCAGGCTGCCATTGCCCACAGTGAGCGGGCCCTGAAGGACATCGAGAACATCCTCACCCGCCTGCGCCAGGCCAAGGAGACCACCTCAAGGGCCGCGGCCGACTGGCAGGCCTTCCTCGCCGCAGAGAAGGCGGAAGTGGCCGAGACGGGTGGCACCACCCGCTACGTGACCGAGAAGCTGGAGCAGGTGAAGGGCGATGACGCCCGTCCCCGGCAGGACCGGCTGGCCTATGCCCGCCGCCTGCAGAAGCTGGACCCCGCCAACAAGGACGTCCTCCGGCTCGTGAACGGACTCCTGGGTAAGGAGGAGGCGTCCGAGGCCCCCAAGCCCGCCAAGAAGAAAAAGGCTCCCGCGAAGAAGTAGCCCAGCCTACATGCTTTGCACGAACGAGAAACGGCCCCGGGAGGGGCCGTTTCTCGTCAGAGCGGAGGCCGGTTTAGAACACCCACCCAAACCCGACCTTCAGGAAGTCTGTGCTGGGCGGATCACCGGCGCTGGCGCTGTTGCCAGTGATGGTCTTGTGGAAGGTGGCCTCCAGGGTGAACCGCATGCCCGAGTCATAGCCGAAGCTGTGGCCGATACCCGCATTGGCGCCCAGGCGGCTCTTGCGGGTGGTGTCCGTGTAGTCGTAGAGCGGATCCCCGAAGCTGCGGTCGAACTGCTCGAAGTCAGCGGAGAGGCCTGCCACGAAGTAGAGACCGCGGTGGCGGAAGGCGGTGCCCTGCGGGAAGATCTGCAGATCCCCCCCGAGGTTGAACTGGGAGTGACGCAGGTTGATGGAGGTCTCGCCCGCAGCCCGGTTGGTGCCGTTCTCGGCAGACCCGCTGAGGTTCAGGCGAATGGCCAGGTTCCGGTCCATGGGGAAGCTGACCGTGATGCTGCCGCCGAGGCCCACGTCGTAGGTCTCCTTCTGGGTCGGGATCGTCCGGGCCTCCGAAGGGCTGTAGTAGGCCGGGTAGCTGGTAGAGGCAAAGGCCCCCGTGGGGGAGATCAGGTTGAGGCTGAAGCCCATGTGTGGGCTCTGGGCCAGCAAGGCCGATCCCGAGGCGAGCACCAGGGGAAGCAGGAACAAGGACGAGGCGTGGCGCATGGAGTCCTCCAGGTTGAACACTGAGGCTACGAGCGAAGGCTGTGCCAGGTTACGCAGAAGGCGGTCATTCCTTGGATGCCAGCCACGGCCCTTTGGTTGAATCGGCCTTGTGGCTGCGGCATTTTGCCTCTGGTCGGTGCCAAGCTGCAACGGCTGGTCCCGGCTCTGAGGTCAATTTGCCGCCATCCCGGCGCGAGGGATGCCCTACTCTTGACGGGATGAGGACGATTCATGGCTTGGAAGCAGGATCTGGCGAAACTCAAGCAGCAGCTCGGTCCGGAGGTCCCGGCGGCGCCGAAGGCTCCGGTAAGGCCTGTCCCTAAGCCGACGGGCACCGGCAGCCTCGACGACGAGGACGCCATGTTCCTCTCCGCCATGGGCCTGAAGGCCGCCGCCAAGGTGCGCGCTCCCAAAGCGACCCAGGAGCCTGCGGCTCCCGAAGCAGCGGCCCCGGTGGAGCCACCTCCCCCCGAGACCTTCCAGGAAGCCGTGAAGGAGCTCAAGGGGCTCAAGGCGATGCCCAGGGGCATCCAGCACTCGGCAAAGCCCGCCAAGGCCCCCACCAAGAGCCTCCCGGCGCAGCAACCGGCCGCCATTCCCGCACCCCCGTCCGCCGAGGTGGCCCCTCCCGTGTCGGAAGTCCAGGCCCCACCTCCGCCGTCGGCCCCGCTGGAAGCCCCCGCGCCTGCACTGATGCCCCTGCGCTTTCAGCTCGCTGCCGGCATGGCCCTCGAGGTGGACGGAACCCTGGATCTCCGGGGCCACACCCTGAATGACGCCCTCCATCGGCTCCAGGATCGCCTGGGGGATGGGCTGGTCCTGGGGTGGCGAAGCCTGCTCGTGAATCTGGGCCCGGATCCGGTCCTTCACCAGGGTCTGCTGGACCTGCTGGCCTCGGGCCAGGTGCCCATGGTCGCCCGCTTCGCCCAGGCCCCCGTCCCCATGGGAGGCAGCCAGGCCTGGCTCCTCTATTTCGGGCCCAACCCGACTCATCCCTGAACCGCACAAGGAGCTCCTTCCATGAGTTTGTTGGTAGTCGGCAGTGTGGCCTTCGATGACCTGACCACCCCTTTCGGGCGGCGCGAGCATGCCCTCGGCGGTTCCGCGACCTACTTCTCCCTCAGCGCCAGCCGCTTCCATCCGGTGCGCATCGTGGCCGTGGTCGGCGACGACTTCGGCCCGGAGCAGCTGCGCGTCTTCGATCACCGGCCCATCGACCTGAAGGGGCTCTCGAAGGTCAAGGGCCTCAGCTTCCACTGGAAGGGAGAATACGGCTACGACCTGAACGAGGCCAAGACCCTAGCCACGGATCTGAATGTCTTCGCGGACTTCCGCCCGGTCCTTCCGGCCGGCTACCGGGAGTCCGAATACCTCTTCCTTGGAAACATCGACCCCGTGCTCCAACTCGAGGTCGTGCGCCAGATGACGACCCGCCCCAAGTGGATCGCCCTGGACACCATGAACTACTGGATTCGGGGAGCCCGGCCAGCCCTGGAGGCCGTGCTCAAGGAAGTGGACATCCTCCTGGTGAATGATGCGGAGATCCGGGAACTCACCCAGGACAACAGCCTGATCAAGGCCTACCGCAAGGTCCAGGCCATGGGCCCCCGGATCCTGGTGGTGAAACGTGGGGAATACGGCGTTGCCATCTTCACCCCCGAAGGCATCTTCGCGGCCCCGGCCTACCCCCTGGAGGAGGTCTTCGATCCCACCGGGGCGGGGGATACGTTCGCAGGAGGGTTCTTAGGCTATCTTGCCTGGATGGATCGGATGGATGTGACGGCGCTCAAGCACGCCACCCTGGTGGGCTCGGTCATGGCCAGCTTCACCGTGGAGCAGTTTTCCACAGAACGGCTCGAGCAGATTTCCCAGGACGAAGTTCGCAACCGCTTATCATTATTTTCAGATATGATCCGCGTCGAAGACCTATAATTACCACTATCCATTATTCACTGGGGGATTCCGATGCGCTTGCCCACTCGCCTGAACGCCAGACGGATCTGCGCCTTTGTGGGGGCACCGGGGCTCTCGCTGGCCTTGGCGCTGGTCGCGCCGGGACTCGAGGCCCAGGAAGTAGCGCCTGGCCCGGTCAAGGTAGAGGCCCACTCGTCGAAGTGGGACTATCCGAAGGAGCTCACGGTCCCCGAGGGGTCCAAGACTCATCTGGTCCAGAAGGGCGACACGCTCTGGGACCTGGCCGGAAAATACCTTGGCAATCCCTACGCCTGGCCCCAGATCTGGGAGCTGAACCAGTGGGTCAAGGATCCGCACTGGATCTACCCGGGCGACCCCCTCGTCATCGACTTGGCTCGGGCCGTCGCCACGGCGGGGTCCATCCCCGAGGACATCGCCAACCTGAAGCCCGACCAGCGGCGTTTTGATCCCGCAGCGGTCCGACGCACGGAGCTCGGCTTCGCGTTCCAGGACTTCATCCAGCTGCCCTACCTCGTACCTGAAGGCGCCGAGGCCCACTACAAGAGCCAGGGCGCATTCCGGATCACAGGCAACAAGCGGGACGACCGCCAGTATCTCGGTGAGGGTGAACCCATCTATCTGAACGGTGGGGCCGACCAGGGCGTGAAGGTCGGCGACCGGTTCCTGATCCTGAAGACCGTGGCCCGCAAGCTGGCACACCCGTTCGGTACCAAGAAGAAGCTGGGCGATGTCGTGCAGCAGGCAGGTGTGGTCCGGATCACCTCCGCCCAGGCCAAGGGCTCTGTGGCCGTGATCGAGCGCTGCATGGACTCGGTGGAGATTGGCGATCGGCTCGTCCGGTTCACGGAACCCGCCAACCTCCCCTTGCAGGTCAGGACGGATATCAATGAGCCCGTCAAGGTTGCTCCAGATGCCGCGGTCGTGGTCTACATCCGGGACAGCAAGCAGTACTCGGCCAGCGGCGACATGATCATCATCGACAAGGGCGCCTCGAGTGGCCTCAAGGTAGGGGATGTACTCCTCGCGCTGCGGGCCCGGACCTTCCCGGTGGGCTCCGGGAATGAGAAGAAGCCCCCCACGGAGGCGGTGAATCACTACCTCGGCCAGGTGCTGGTGGTGCGTTCAGATGCGGGGACGGCCACCTGCCGCGTGCTGCGCACCATCGAGGAGCTTCGGGGCGGCGACACCATCAGCCGCTAGATCCGCCAGCCAAGCAAGACCAAGGGCCCCGATCGGGGCCCTTGTCGTTGTCAGGACGGACGCAGTTCCAGGACCACCCGCCGGCCCCGGGTGGGGAGCTCGTAGGGATGCGGAGTGGCCGTCCAGCCTGCGGGCAGGACCTCCCGCTCCCAGTCCAGGGCCTTGAGCGCGAAGAAGGGCGCCCCGGGCCGACCATGACGAGCCCACCAGCCCAGCAGCTGCTCGAGGGAGCCGAGGGCCTTCGCCGTGCCCCAGTCCGCCTGGAGGGGAGGAAGTGCCTCCAGGCGTCCGTGCAGTGCTTTAAGGTTTGGCACGGGCAATTCCAGCGTGGCTTGCCGGAGGAAGGCCAGTTTCTTCGTTGAGGCGTCCACTCCGATCACTTCCAGGTCCGGCCGCGCCAGGGCCAGCAGGACCGAGGGGATGCCCATCCCCGTACCCAGGTCCACCACCCGGCTACCGGGCCCAAGCAGGGCCAGAAAGGGCAGCAAGGCCGCGGCATCCAGCAGCAGTTCCTCTCTCCGTTCGGAGATGGGAAGGGCCGTCAGGGCATGGGTCCGGTTCCAGCGATCAAGCAAGGTCAGGAAGCGGCCGAGGGGGTCTGCCAGGTTTCGGGGGAGGCCGGGGTTCATGCCACCAGGATGCCAGAGGTTCCCACTATTTCTGCGAGAATATTCATTAGTCATTTATTGATAGTTTTTATCTTAAAATTTAATAATAAATTCTATGCTAAATTTTCAAGTCTAGTGGCCTGAAAAACATTGATTCAATTCGTGCACCTATTAATCTGAGATTGACAGAAAGCCCAATAGCAAGCATCATTAGTCCCCTTTTATTGATTTTGTAATGGAGAAGGCCATGACTGAGACATCAAAACCCTTCACGGTCGATTGGTCTAGCCGCAGCAAATTACGTGGTCCCGGTGAGCAGTCCCTCGGGAAACTCCTGCGTGGGCTCAGAGATCGACTGGCACCCGAAGCTCAGGGGATGTCGCTGACTTATGTAGATGATCGCGGCATGAGAAAACTCAACCGGGAACATCGCGGGAAAAACATGACGACGGATGTGCTCAGTTTCCCGTCGAGCGTGGAGAAGGGCGCCTTTCCGCACCTCGGCGACGTTGTCATCAGCCTCCCGACCGCGGAGAAGATGGCCAAGAAATTCGGTGTGAGCCGAAGGCGCGAGGTCGAGATGCTGGTGATCCATGCCTTCCTGCATCTCTGCGGCCAGGACCACGAGACGGATGGCGGCGAGATGATGGCACTGCAGGCCCAGCTCGAGCGGGAGCTCCTGGACGAGGAGCCGCTGGCCATGAGCCTCAAGCGCGGGCGGAAGCCCGGCAGCAAGGTGAAGAAGCTGAAGGATGGCAGCCGCGTCGTGGTGACCGGCCGTGCCGCGGCCGCCCTGGTCCGGCGGGAGCGGGTGAAGAAAGAGAAGCCGGTGAAGGTCCGCAAGGTCGCGAAGCCGAAGGACGAGATTCCCAAGCGGGGCCCGGGAAGGCCGCGGAAGGAGGCAGCACCCGTCGCCACCAAGCGCCCGGTCCGCCGCCGCCGAGTCGCGACCTCCCGCAGCGGCGTCCTGGGCTAGGTGGCACCTGGAACGGAATAACCCTTGCCATCAGCAATCCGGATGGCAAATGGAGTCAAGGGTCGATAAAATAGCCCTTTGGCCCGCCTTCGGGCCGCGCCATGCGGAGTCTCCGTGATCAATCTCCTGCTCGGCCTGGGCGCCGCCCTCGCCGTGATCCTGCTCTCCACCCTGCTGAGCATCAAGCTCTGGATCAGCGTGCCCCTCGGCCTTCTCGCCGGGGCGGGTCTCTTCATCTGGCAGGGGCGGAAGATCCAGCAGGACCTCGAAAAGATCTTCACCCGGGCGGGGGACCTGATGAAGAAGCAGCAGTTCGACAAGGCCATCGAGGTCATGAAGGAGGGCTATCAGTTCTCCTCCCGGCAGTTCCTCGTGAAGGGCAGCATCGACGGCCAGATCGGCGTCGTCCAGTACCTCCGCAAGAAGAACGACGAGGCCGAGCCCCTGCTGGCCGCCGCCTCCATGCAGCACTACATCGCCAAGGCCATGCTGGGCATCATCCAGTGGAAGCGCGGCGAGAAGAAGAAGGCCAAGGAGACCTTCAACCTGGCCCTCAAGAGCGGCAAGAAGGAGAGCCTGCTCTACGCAGTCTATGCCTACGTGCTCATGGAAATGAGCGAGCGCGACAAGGCCATCGAGATCCTCAACAGGGGCCTCGAGATCTGCAAGGGCGACGAGCGCCTCATCACCAACCGCAACCTGCTGCAGAACGGCAAAGCCCTCAAGATGAAGGTCTACGGCGAGCAGTGGTACCAGTTCCTCCTTGAGCGGCCCATGATCCGCCAGGAAGCCCCGTCCTTCGCCCGCGTCTCCCGCCGAGCCCTGCGCGGCTGACATGACCCTGGGGAGACCGCCCCGCGCGGTGCCCGGGCAGAGCCCGAACCCCACGTCTGATACGTTCCATCCTGTCCTTTCCTGGAGTCCCCATGTCCGGCCACAGCAAATGGTCCACCATCAAGCACAAGAAGGGCGCCGCTGACGCCAAGCGCGGCAAGGTCTTCACCCGGATCCTCAAGGAGATCACCGTGGCTGCCCGCCTGGGCGGCGGCGATGTGGCGGCCAACCCCCGCCTGCGCCTGGCCGTGGACCAGGCCAAGGGCAGCAACATGCCCAAGGACAACTGGGAGCGCGCCATCAAGAAGGGCACCGGCGAGCTCGAGGGTGTGACCTACGAGGAAGTCACCTACGAGGCCTATGGCCCTGGCGGCGTCGCCATCCTGGTCGAGGCCATGACCGACAACAAGAACCGCACCACCCCCGAGGTCCGCAGCTACTTCACCAAGTTCGGCGGTGAGCTGGGTGCCCAGGGCTCCGTGGCCTACCTCTTCACCAAGCAGGGCCAGATCGTGGTCGAAGCCGAGGTCTCCGAGGACAAGGTCATGGAGGTGGCCCTCGAGGCTGGCGCCGATGACGTCGTCGACGAGGGCGGCGCCTGGGTCATCAAGACCAGCCCCGAGTCCTACCAGGCCGTCAAGGATGCCGTGGACGCGGCCAAGCTGCCCGTCATCGAGGCCAAGATCATCATGGCCCCCAGCACCAGCACGGCCCTCGAAGGCAACAAGCTCACCAGCTTCCTGAAGCTGGTGGATCTCCTCGAGGACAACGACGACGTGCAGAACGTGTGGCACAACGGCGACTACGACGAGCCTGAGGACTAGTCCAAGCCTCACTAGCTCCACAAACAGAAGCAGCCGTCCACAACGGCTGCTTCTGTTTGTGGAGGATTTCGTCAGTTGGCGGGGCGGAGGGTCTCCACCGAACCCGCGGGGGCAGTCTTGGCGCGGGCGCCGAACACCGCCTTGTTGAACACGGTAAAGCTGGTCGCCAGGAAGAGCACGAGCACCAGGAGGGCCGAGCCCCGCCTGCTGGCCGCCAGGGCCTTGGGTGTCATCTCGGACAGGCCCACGAGAATGAACACCAGCAGCAGCTTGATGTGGAAGTAGTGGCCGTTCTTCAGGGGATTCTGACCGTCCTGCATCATCAGCACCAGCAGGGCGGCGCCGGCCACCAGCGCCAGGCGGAAGGCCCAGCTCACCACCTTGGCCCAGATAGTGGCGGCCAGACCCTGGAGGTCTTCCCGGCTCTCCTCGAAGCCTGAGAGCAGTAGGGTCACCACGGCGCCTCCGAGACCCACGCCCAGGGTGAGAAAGTGCAGCCAGCGGAGCAGGTTCACAGCTTCAATCTTGAGGTTCATGGTCACCTTTCAAGGAGAATCCCTAGATTAGCAGCCCTGATAGGCTGGTCTGGTCTGGAGAGGACCATGTCCAAGCTGAGAGTCGCCGTAGTCGGAGTCGGACACCTCGGGCAGCATCACGCCCGCATCGCCGCCTCGGCGCCGGAGGCGCTGCTGGTGGCGGTCGTGGATCCCGATCCCGCCCGCGGGCCGGAGATCGCCGCCAAGTTCGGCGCACCCTGGGCCGCCAGCCTGGAGCAGGTGCTCGCCGATGTCGATGCCGTGCAGATCGCGGCACCCACGGGCTTCCACCATGCCCTCGGCATCCAGGCCCTCAAGGCTGGCAAGCACGTGCTCATGGAGAAGCCCCTGGCCGCCACCCTCGCCGAGGGCGTGGCGCTGCTGGCGGCCCTGGCCCAGGCCCGCGCGGCCAACCCCGGCCTCATCGCCCAAGTGGGTCACCTCGAGCGCTTCAACCCCGCGGTCACCGCCCTGCGGGAGCGCGGGTTCAAGCCCCGCTTCCTGGAGGCCGTGCGGGTGTCGCCCTTCCCCGCCCGCAGCCTGGAGGTGGACGTGGTGATGGACGTGATGATCCATGACCTGGACCTGCTCCGCGCGTTGGTGGGGCGCCCCGTGATCGATGTGGAGGCCGTGGGCATCCCGGTCCTGACGCCCTACGCCGACCTGGTGAACGCCCGCCTGAAGTTCGAGGGCGGAGCCTTCGCCACGGTCACCGCCAGCCGCGTGGCCCGCAAGAAGGAGCGCACCCTCCGGGCCTTCGGCGACAAGGAATACGCCAGCCTGGACTTCGCCTCCCAGACGCTGGAGCTGCTGCGCCTCGTCATGGGACCGGACGGCCCCGAGGTGCGCCCCGAGACCGCTACCATCGAAGAGGGCGAGCCCCTGCGCCTGGAGATCGAAGCCTTCCATGCGGCCTGCCTGGGCCTCGGCACCGACGGCGTCACCTGGGAAGAGGGCCAGGAGGCCATGCGCGTGGCCGACCAGGTCCAGAAGGCCGTCGCCAAGAGCCTCGCGGAGCTGGGCCGGGCGTGAGCCGGTTCTACGACCTCGCCTCCCTCGCCAAGCCGCTGGTGACGGCGCCGCTGGCGCTGGCCTTCCTGGACTTGGATGCGGACCGGCGCTGGTCTCTGGGCTTCCCGGACCGGCCCGAGCCGCTGACGGTCCGCCAGCTGCTGTCGCACAGCTCGGGACTGCCGCCCTGGCGGCCCTACACGGGCGAGGCCCTGGCCCCACAGCTGCGCCGCCCGGTGCCTGAGCATCCCCTGCTCCGGGCGGCAACACCCGGGCTGGCCAGCTACTCCGACCTCAACTACCGCCTGCTCAGCGAGCTGCTGGAGGCCGAGACCGGCGTACCCTTCTTGCGACTGGGCGCGGCCTCTGGGCTGAGCCCGGCCCCCTGGACGGAGACCCCCACCGAGGTTCCCGACGCCCCGGACGCCGAGGCCTGGACCCTCGCCACGGGCACGGCCCCGCCCCCGCGCGGCCTGCACCTGCCCCACGATGCCAACGCCCGGGCCGGCATGCGCGGCCACGCGGGCTTCGGCACCACGGCCCCCCAGCTGCGCGCCGCTCTGGCCCGCTGGGTCGCCGCGGGCTGGCCGCGCCGCATGGCGGTGGCGACCGCCCCCGGCGAGCAGGGCGCCCGCTGGGGGCTGGGTCTACAGGTGCTACCGGCAAATCCGGGTTCTTTTGGACAGCTGCTGTCCCTTCTTCCGGTGGGTTTCGGCCTCGAGGTCCTCGAGGATCCCACCGAGGCCGCGCCCGCCCCCGCGCCCCCTGCCGAGCCCCGGCCCGGCCCGCCTTCGGGCTGGTGGGTTCACCTGGGGTATACGGGCTCCGCCCTGTTCTTCCGTCCCGCGGACCAGGCCTGTCTCGCCCTGCTCGCGCACCGCCGGGGTCCTGGGGGGGAGCTGCTCAGCGCGGAGGCCCTGCGGGCCCGCCGCTGGCAGGCCCTCGCCTGTTTCGTGGGACAATTCCGCCCATGAAGGCCCTCCTCGTCCCCGCCCTGGTTCTGTCCCTCTCGCCCCTGCGCGCGGCCCAGCCGCCGCTGCGCATCGGTCTCGACACCCAGGCGGTCGAGTGGATCGTGTCCCTGGAAGGGGGCGGTCAGGTCTGTGACCGGGCTGGTAAGCGCCTGTTCAGCCTGGCGCCGGAGGAGAAGCTGCGCATCTGGTGGGACAGCCGGAGTGTCTCCGATGCCACTACTGAATACCGCATCCAGGTGGGCCGCCCCCTCGAGGCCGCCGAGGCCCAGGCCCTGATGAAACGGCTGCGGAGCCTGGGTGAGGCTCCCGACCAGATCAAGGTCCCGGATGCCGACACCTGGCGCGTGGTCACCGGGCACTTCCCAGAGGTGCGGGAGGCCGAGCCAGTGCTGCAGAAGCTGCAGGACCTGGGCTTCGACGAGCTGTGGGTGGCCTCGGAGCAGCGCCCCGGCTCACCCCGGAAGGGCCGCGCCCTGTATGCCATCACCGACCGCTACGAGCGCCGGCCGCTGCCCCAGGCGGGCGTCTGGCTGAAGCCCGCCGGCGAGCTGACCAGCCTGCAGGGCAAGGGCCGCTACCGGGGCAAGATGGAGATCCTGCCGAACGCCCAGGGGCGCCTGACCGTCGTGAACACCCTGGACCTGGAGACCTACCTGCGCGGCGTGGTGCCCAAGGAGATGGGCGCCTGGGAGTTCCCGGCCCTGGAGGCCCTCAAGGCCCAGGCTGTGGCGGCCCGGACCTATGCCGTGGCCAACCGCGGCAAGCGGGCCGCGGACGGCTTCGACATGGGCGACACCGTCTCCGACCAGGTCTATGGCGGCCGGGATGGCGAGCAGGCCCTCACGGACCGCGCCATTCTGGAGACCGAAGGGCTGTTCGCCACCTATGACGGCAAGCCGATTCAGGCCCTCTTCATGGCGAACTGCGGCGGCCACACCACCGATGTGGCCCATGTCTTCGGCGGCAACGCCCCCTACCTCCGGGCGGCCGCCTGCTACCCCGAGCGGCCCCTGACCCTGCCCTTCGCCGCGGGTCTCCCCATCACTTCGGAAATCCAGCAGCCCTGGCTCACCTGGGAGCTGCTGCGCCTGGCCTCCGCGGGGCTGCCCCCCGAGTGGCTGGCCGGGGAGCGCCTAGCCCGGCCCGCCACCCCAGCCGAGCTCAGCCAGCCTGTGCGGCTGCTCCAGCAGCGGCTGGCCCTGGACCCCAGCCCCGTGGCGGGGCAGGGGCACCTCTTCCTGGCCCTGGCCCGGGCCTTCGGCTTCCAGCGGCTGGTGGAGGGCCAGGAGCGGCCCCAGGACGCGGCCTACTTCCTGCCCGCCAGTCTCCCCCAGGATCGCCTGCTGGCCGCCTTCCTGACCCGGCGGGGCGTGGTGCCCGCCGCCGCCTGGGCCGCCGAGGAGCCCATCACCCTGCGTCAGGCCCTCCAGGTCCTGGGGCGCCTCTGGCTGGAGCTGGAGCCCTTCACCCCCAACGAGGGCTCCCTGCTGCTGGACGGCCAGGTCCGCCGCAAGCGCGGGGGACCGGAACCCCTGCCGATGGCGCCGACGCTGCTCCTCGCGGAGGAGGGCCCGGATGGCAGCCTCCGCCTGCTGCCCAAGGCCGACATCCAGGTGGGCGACCGGCTCAAGTGGATCAGCAGCGAAGCCGGCCCCGCCCAGGTGCTGGTGCGCCGCCTGGACCCGGACGGCGCCGCCTGGGACCGCTACAACCCCACGGCCCACTGGCGCGTGGAATACAGCGAGTCGGAGCTGCTCGCCAACGTGAGCCGACGCATCAAGGTCCCGGGAATCCGCGAGCTCAAGGCCGACTACAACGACGAGGGCCGGGTGCTGGACCTGACCCTGGTGGATACCCGGGGCGCCGCCCACCGGGTGCGGGGCATGCACATCCGGGGCCTGCTGGGCCTCAAGGACAACGTCTTCCGCTGGCTCACCGTGGGCCAAGGGAGCAAGCGCCGCTGGATCTTTTACGGCCGGGGGTGGGGGCATGGCCTGGGCATGTGCCAGACCGGCGCCTACGGAATGGCCCTGGAAGGCACCCCGTTCCAGCAGATCCTCCAGCACTACTACCCGGGCATGGCGCTCCAGCGGGTGGATTGAAATCAGGCAACCTACCTCGGTTCAGGCCATTGACGCCCGAGGTGAGATGCCCGAGGTTTCCTTCATGGGGAGACCGGGCATGACTCTGGAGGGATGGATACTAGGCGCGCCGCTGAAGGTGCTCCGACAGGAGGATCATCCCTACCACGAGACCACCCTGGCCACCCTGGGGCGGCACGAGGTGGGCCTCACCCGCCGGGAGACGCCCCAGGGGCCCAGCAGTGAGATCTTCCTCGACGGCCGCTCCGTCTATGAGCTGGGCATGGCGGCGCCCGCCCGGGCCTGGTTCGACCTCTGCCGCGAGCTGGGCTACGAGCCGGCGCGGCACTGGGACTGGGATCCCGCCCTCATCCTGTTCCAGCAGCTGGTGCCGGCCATGGCCGTGGACTGGCATGAGCCGCCCCTGGCCCTGACTGGGCTAGGCCTCCCGGAGGGCGTCCTCAGCCTCGCGGGCCTCCGCCAGACCTTTGCCGAGGCCGTGACCCAGCTCCATCGCAGGCTCCCTGGCCCCGTGGGCGCCAAGGTGGCGGAGGCCTTCGAGTGGCTGCCCCTGCGGGCCGTGGTCTTCCACGATGACGCCCAGCCCGGGCTGGACCAGGAAGAGACCGGCCCCTGCGGCCTGGTCTCGCTGTGGCTCGGCATCCACCACGACCGCCCCGTGATCCTCCGGGGCGAGGCCCTCGGGGGGCATCGGCACTGGGCCACCGAAACGACCGGAGGCCGGAGTCCAGGCGAGGTCCTGCTGGCTGCCGCGGGCCTGGACCCGGAGCCCCCGGAGGGCTTCGACTCGGCCCTCCACTCGGCCCTGACCTACCTCCGCCACGGTCTGGAGGAGCCCCTGGACGCCTACCGCCGCACCTACCCCGTGGGCATCCCCTGGCACCACGGCCGCCGGGAGCGGCTGCTGGGCCGCACCATCGTCGACCTGCGACCCGGCGACCCGCCCATGCTGGTCCTGGATGACGGCACCGAGGTGGCTATCGATGTAGACCCCGGCGCCGCCTGGGAGCTGGGGGGAATCTAGGCATTCTCCAGGGACACCGGCGGGGCCTGACTTCAACCCAGCTGTTCCCAGGCCACGGCGAAGTGCTCGAGGATGTGCTGGCGCTCGGCACGCTCCTGCTCGGCGATGCTGGTGTAGGGATGCTGGTACACCACCCGCCGCACCCCGCGCCGCACCAGGGCCCGGCAGCAGATGAGGCAGGGCTCGTGGGTGACGTAGGCCGTGGCCACGGGGCCGTCGCAGAAGCCCAGAGCGTTCTCCTCGGCGTGGCTGGTATGCAGGCAGCGCTGCCCGGGCTTGCAGGTATCCGGCGTGCAGTGGGCCATGCCCGGCAGGGCGCCATTGAAGCCCGCCGCGGCGATGCCGCCATCGGCCCGCAGCAGCACCGACCCCACCTTCAGGCGACAGCAGGTGCCGAGGCGGCTCAGCTCGAGCGCCATGTTCATGAAGACTTCATCCTTGAGCTGCGCACGGGACATGGGGGACCTCGGGGGGATGGACTCCATCATCGCAAGAACGGCTCCCTTTAGGTGCAAGGAGAGCGGCGGCAGTGCTCCAATGGAGCCGGGAGGCCGGCTTGGCGATGGAGCACGTCTGGGGACTCGGGGGAGGCAGCCGCCACGTCGCGCTGGGCTACCTCGCGGCCATGGCCGCGATGCTCTGGCTGCTGAACCAGGCTCGGCGCTCCTTCTGGCTGGTGTCCCTGCTGGCCCTGCCCGGGACCTTCTGCCACGAGCTGTGCCACTGGCTGGTGGGCACGCTGCTCAACGGCCAGCCCCTCCGCTTCACGGTGCTCCCCCGGCGGGAGGGGCGCGGCTACGTGCTGGGCTCCGTGGCCCTGGGCAACCTCCGCTGGTACAACGCCTTCTTCATCGGCCTCGCGCCCCTGTTGCTGCTGCCCCTGGCCTACGGGCTCTTCCTCTGGCGACTGGGCGCGAGCCCTGAGTTCGGCTGGCCCGAGGCGGGCATGGTCTTCCTGCTGGCGAACCTGGTCTTCGCGGCCCTGCCCTCCTGGCAGGACCTGCGCATCGCCGCCCGCTCGCCCCTCGGCTGGCTGCTGCTGGCAGGCGGCCTGGCCTGGGGTGGGCGGAAGCTCCTGGTTCCCGCCCCACCCGCGCGGCCCTCCGCGACGGCTCCGATAACACGCTAGAATGAGCGCTGCAGCCTGCAGGTCCCGTAGCTCAGCGGATAGAGCGACCGCCTCCTAAGCGGTAGGTCGTGGGTTCAATTCCCGCCGGGACCACCAGCTGCGGCTCGGCCCCCGGCAAGCCGGCAGACAGCCCCCAGACAGGGCTACCGTGGTGCCGCCAGAGGGATACCGTGCAGCCCTGATGCTGATGACTTATGCTTGACCCAAATAATCCGGACAGACCCTCAATGATGTCGAGACAGGAACAACGATGACCCCACCCCCCGCGAGAGTCTGTACCTGGTGCGGGAAGGATGCGGGTTTCGGGACCTGGCCCCTCCCAAGCCACATCTGCAAAGCGTGCTATGCAGAGCTGCTCGGGGTTCCCTCCCTGACGAGAGAGTCGATCGACACCCTGCCCTATGGTGCGATCGAGCTGGATGTAACTGGCTCGATCCTGACCTACAACCAGGCGGAGGGAGACCTCGCGGGACTGGACCCCGCCCGAGTCATTGGGAAGAACTTCTTCAAGCAGGTGGCCCCCTGCACCGACGTGAAGGCCTTCCAGGGTCGGTTCGCCGAGTTCATCCATTCGAACGCGGGCCCGCAGTCCTTCACCTTCATCTTCCAGTTCCCGGGCAGGCCCGTGGAGGTGAACATCACGTTCATCAGCACCGATCGGGAGACCGCGATGGTGCTCGTCCACACGCTCGGCTCGAAGCCGACACACGAAGCTGGCTGACCACTCAAGGCGCGGCACCCATGCCCACCCTCTTTGATGCCCACAGCCACCTGCCTCAGCCGGGAAGTCCCGAGCCGAGGCACGGATGCGTGCTCTGCGGGACCCGCGAGGCCGACTGGGTGGCGGTGCTGGCCCACGCCGCGGGCCACTTGCAGGTCATCCCCATGCTGGGCCTGCATCCTTGGTTCGCAGCCGAGGCGGCACCCGGGTGGGAACTGCGCCTGGAGGCACTGCTGCGGACCCACCACTGCGGCATCGGCGAGTGCGGCCTGGACTTCAGTCGGCAGGCTGCGGACCGGGCCGCGCAGGAGACGGCCTTCCGGACTCAGCTGCGCCTCGCGCAAACCCTGGGGCGCCCCGTGGCCATCCATGCGGTGCAGGCCTGGGGACGCCTCCTGGATTTGCTGCGGGAGGAAGGCGTGCCTAAGGCGGGGGCGCTGATCCATGCGTACTCCGGCAGCCCGGAGACCGCCCAGGTGCTGCAGGGCCTGGGCGTTTTCCTCTCCTTCTCCGGGGATCTCCTGGCACCGAATCGGCCGAAGCCGCAGGAGGCGCTGCGCTCCGTGGCCGCGGACCGCCTGCTGCTGGAGAGCGACGGCACGGCCGACCTGCGACAGGTGCTCGAGGCTGCCGCCGCCCTGCGCGGGGTCGGGCCGGAGCTCCTCGCGGCCCAGACCTGGGAGAATGGGCGACAGTGCTTCAAGGAGTGGCTGGCATGAGGTGGTATTCCCGCAGTGAGCTGCTGCTCGGCGAGGCGGCGCTGGACCGGCTGCGCCAGGCGCGCGTGACCGTGTTCGGACTGGGGGGCGTCGGCTCCTTCGCCGTGGAGGCCCTGGCGCGGGCGGGCGTGGGCCACCTGCGCCTGGTGGACCACGACGGCGTCGGCCCCAGCAACCTCAACCGCCAGCTCTACGCGCTGCGCTCGACCCTGGGCCAGCCCAAGGCCGAGGTGGCCGCGGCCCGGGTGCGGGACATCAACCCCGACTGCGACGTGGAGGCCCTGGTCACCTTCATCCACACAGACACGCTGCCGGCGCTGCTGGAGCCCCGCCCCGACGTGGCCATCGACGCCATCGACTCCATGACCTGCAAGGTGGCCCTCATGGTCACGGCCCACCAGCAGGGCCTCCCCCTGATCTCCGCCATGGGGGCCGGGGGCCGCCTGGATAGCAGCCTGCTGCGCGTGGGCGACATCAGCGAGACGCGGCTCTGCCCGCTCGCCGCCCGGGTGCGCAAGGAGCTGCGCAAGGCCGGCATCACCCAGGGCATCCGCTGCGTCTACTCCCTGGAGCCCGCCGACAACAAGCGTCCGGCCAATCCCGTGGACATCGAGCCCCACCGCGGTCCCGGCCGGGTCAGGCGACCTGTGGGAACGATTTCCTACATGCCCGCCATCGTGGGGCTTAAGGTTGCAGAGGAAGTCTTGCGAATGCTGCTCGCAGCCCCCCCGACTAGCCTTTGAAGCTCCGAAATCGCACCGCGATTTCGGAGCAGACCTACCGCCCCGTCGGCGCCCCGTACTCCGCGTAGGTCCCCTGGAAGTCCTCGATGCCGTCATCGGTGAGGTGCCAGATGCGCGTGGCCACTTCGTCGATGATGTCCTCGTCGTGCGTCACGAAGAGGATGGTGCCCTCGTAGCGCTGCAGGGCGTCATTGAGCCCGATCACCGCTTCCAGGTCCAGGTGGTTGGTGGGCTCGTCCAACACCAGGATGTTGGGCTTCTGCAGCATGAGCTTGCAGAACAGCAGCCGGCAAGACTCGCCGCCGCTGAGCACATCGGTCATCTTGTTGCCCTCTTCGCCGCGGAAGAGCATCTGGCCCATGATGCCGCGGATCTGCTCCTTGGTGGCCTCGGGGTCGAACTGGTGCAGCCAGGTGACCAGCTCGTAGCCCTTGGGGATGCTCTCGGCGAAGTCCTGGGAGAAGTAGCCCACGTTGGCCTCGTGCCCCCACTTCACCTCGCCGCCGTCCAGCTTCAGGCCCAGTTCGGTGACCTGCGGGGCGTTGGCCAGCAGGGCGTTCAGCAGGGTGGTCTTGCCGATGCCGTTGCGGCCCATGAGGGCCACCTTCTCGCCCCGCTGCACCATGGCCGAGAAGCCCTTGATGACCTCGTGGCGGCCGCCGGTGCCGTCCTTGTCGGTGTCGTAGCCCTTCTTGACGCCCTCGAACTCCAGGGCGTAGCGGCCCCCCGGCTTGTTCAGGTTGAACTTGATGAAGGGGCGCTGGATGTTGCTGCGGGCCAGGTCGCTGGGCTGCAGGCGCTCCACTTCCTTGCGGCGGCTGTTCACCTGGCTGCTGCGGGTGCCTGCGGCGAAGCGCTGAATGAACTCGTTGAGCTGGGCGATCTTCTTTTCGCGCTGGGCGTTGTCGGACTCGATGCGCGACCGCACCTGGATCTTGGCCATGACCATGTCGTCGTAGCCGCCCGTGTACTGGATGATCGTCTGGTAGTCGATGTCGGCGATGTGCGTGCAGACATTGTTGAGGAAGTGGCGGTCGTGGGAGATGACGATGACCGTGCCCTTGTAGCGGCTGAGGAACTCCTCCAGCCAGTGGATGGAGTCGAGATCCAGATGGTTGGTGGGTTCGTCCAGCAGCAGGGCCTGGGGGTTGCCGAAGAGGGCCTGGGACAGCAGGACGCGCACCTTCTGGCCGCCCTGCAGCTCGCTCATCTTGCGTCCGTGCAGGGACTCGGGAATGCCCAGACCGTCCAGCAGCACGGCGGCGTCACTCTCCGCGGTATAGCCATCCTCGTCGGCCACCACACCTTCGAGCTCGGCGACGCGCATGCCGTCTTCGTCGGTCATCTCGGCCTTGTCGTAGATGGCGTCCCGCTCCTGCAGCGCCTTCCAGAGACCCGCGTTGCCCATGATCACCGTGTCGATGACCCGGAACTCGTCGAAGGCGAACTGATCCTGGCGCAGGATGCCCATCTTCCGGGGACGGATCACGTTCCCCATCTGCTGCTCCAGCTCGCCCGAGAGGATCTTCATGAACGTGGACTTGCCCGACCCGTTCGGCCCGGACAGGCCATAGCGGCGCCCAGGGTTGAAGGTGGTGGTCACATCCTCGAACAGGATCTTCGCGCCGTAGCGCATGGTGACGTTCTGCACAGCAAGCATGGCGGTTACTCCCGAACCCATCATTCTAACGCAGGGACTCGGTTTCTCCGAGGGGCGTTCTCGGCCGCGCCCGCTCCAAACGGTGCCCTGCGGGCGCCGTTTGGAGATAGGCGGCTTCGCCGCCAAGAGAATCCCTTATGAACTTCAAAACGGCGCCAGAGGCGCCGTTTTGAAGCCGTGCCGATCGCCTCGGCGGAACAATCCCCTAGAACGGAATGTCGTCGTCGGGGAAGCTGCCGCCGGCGGCGGGGCTGGGGGCGCCGTGGTCCTCGGCCTCCTGGGCGCCACCGCGGCTGTAGCCGCCGTCGCGGGGGCCGCTGTCATCCATGCGGCCCAGCATGACGAAGTTGTCGCAGCGGATGTCGCAGGCGGTCTTCTTGACGCCGGCCTGGTCGGTGTATTCGCGATACTGGATGCGGCCCTCGATCATCACCTGCTTGCCCTTCCGCAGGTACTTCTCGGCGATCTCGGCCTGCTTGCCCCAGACCACGATGTTGTGCCACTCGGTCTTGCTCTGCTTCTCCCCGGCCTGGTTCTTCCACGTCTCGGTGGTGGCCACGGAGAACCGTGCGACCTGCTGGCCCGAAGGGGTGGATTTCAGCTCGGGATCGCGCCCGAGGTTGCCGATGAGCAGAACTTTGTTTAATGAACCGGACATGATGTCCTCCTTAGATCAGCGGAGCTCTCCGCCGCACCGTCGACTCAGACCATCTGAGGGGGTGGTAGGGTGATGAGGATTCCCGCGAGCGAAACCCATGTCAAGTGCCAACTCAAACCTCCTCGTGAGCTGCAGAAACAAGTCAGGCGCGGTGAAGCATTATCTTCCCGCCCTCAGAGGCGCTGGGTGGGCTGCGGAGCCCTGCCTCCTGGCGCCCGGGGATCCCCTGCCCGACCTGGACGGGGCCCTCGGCCTGCTGCTCACGGGTGGCTCGGACATCCATCCCCGCTGCTGGGAAAGCCCCGACGCGGTGCACCGTGAGGCCGATGTGGACGAGGACCGGGATGCCTTCGAGCTGCCGCTGATCCGGGCGGCCTGGGAGCGGAACCTGCCCATCCTCGGCATCTGCCGCGGCGAGCAGATCCTCAACGTGGCCCTGGGCGGCAGCATGATCCAGCACGTGCCGGAGTACTACGGCTGCGATCCCACCCGCCACCAGCACGGCACGCCAGAGCACGCGGAGATGCGCCACCGCGTGCAGCTGGCGCCGGGCTCGCGGCTGCGGGCGCTGCTGGGCGAGGACGTGTTCCTGGTGAACAGCCGCCACCACCAGGCCGTGAAGCAGGTGGCGCCGGACCTGACGGCCGTGGGCTGGCACCTGGACACCGTCCACCCGAAAACAGGTCCGCTCATCGAAGCCCTCGAGGCCCGGGATTCCGAGCGCTGGGTCTTCGGCGTGCAGTGGCATCCGGAGAACCTCGTGGGCCTCATGGGTCCCGCCGGAGAAGCCGCCCGGGACCTCTTCGCGGCCTTCGTGGCGGCCCTCCGGCCGCAGAGCCGGGGCTGACAGCCACCAGACGCTCTGCGGTTGTGGTCTGATTGGAGAAACGGGAGCCCCCATGCCCAGCCCCATCCGCTTCGAGATCTCGGACCGCGTCGCCACGCTGACGCTGGACCGGCCCGACCGCCTGAACGCTCTGGTACCCGAGATGAAGGAGGGCTTCGAGGAAGCCCTCGCCAAAGCGGCGGAGCCCGGCGTGAAGGTGCTGCTGCTGCGCGGCGCGGGCCGGGCCTTCTGCGCCGGGGGTGACATCGGCTGGATGGCCAAGGCCCTGGCCGAGGGGCGCTGGCCGGAGATGGAGGCCCTGCTGGACCTGGGCGCCTTCGTGGCCTGGGGCCTGGCCACGCTGCCCCGGCCCGTGCTGGCCGTGGTCCAGGGTCCGGCGGCGGGCGCCGGCATGAGCCTCGCGCTGGGAGCGGACCTGCGCCTGGCCGCGCCCGAGGCCGCCTTCAGCATGGCCTTCGTGAAGATCGGCCTGCACCCGGACTGGGGCGGCAGCGTGATGCTGGGCAGGCTTGTGAATGCCGCCGTGGCCGCGGAGCTGATGCTGACCGGGGACACCCTGGGCGCCAGCCGGGCTCTGGAGCTGGGCCTGGTGAACCGGATCGTCCCGGCGGACCAGCTGGACGCCGAGGCCGAGAGCCTGGCCCGCCGCCTTGCCGCCGGCCCCGCAGCGACCTTCGCCCGCATCAAGGCGTCGGTGCTTCGAAACCAGGGGCTGGATGCGGACAGCCTGCGCAGCCGCCTCGAGGCCGAGGGCGCCCAGATGAAGGCTGCGATGCGCCATCCGGATGCCAGAGAGGGGCTGGCCGCCTTCCTGGAGAAGCGGGCGCCCCGATTCACCTAGACCGGCCCGAGCCCGCCGGGACTTGAATTTTGTCGGCATTGTATTAATTTATTATTTCTATGCATCCCGTCCTCACCATCTGCGCCGATTGCGAGCGCCGGGCTTTGCGCCACCCCCGGAAGGGCCGGGCCATGACTGAGGCCCTGCGCTGTCTTGCCCTGCTGCTGCTGAACCGGAAGCGGCTTCAGGGGCTCCAGATCGTCCGTGAGCACTGTCTGCTGAACTGCCCCCTGGGCCGGGTCTGCGTGACCCTGAAGCAGGATGGGTGCGAGAGCCGCCATCACCTGGCCGCGGAGGACGATCTCAAGGCCGTGGTCCGGCGGCTGGTGCGCCCGCCAAAGTCGAACCCGAGCCCGACCTAGGGGCGACCCCCAGCCAGGAGTTCCGCCCTGAGCTGGTCGAGCTCGGCCCGGGTCTCAGGGGCCTGCCGCTTGGGATCGGCCAGGGCCTTGGCCACTTCCTGGAGCGCCACCTCCCGCTGGCCCGCGCGCAGGGCCGACCAGGCCAGGACCCGGTGCACGTAGGGCGAGTCCAGGCTCCCCGAGGGGATCTGCGCCAGCAGATTCGCCGCTGCCTTCGCATCAGGGCGAGGCTGGCGGAGGAGGCACTCGGCCAGCCCAGCCTGGGCATCCCGGCGCACCCCGGGTGTCACCCCGGCGGGCAGCAGCTCCAGCGCCCGCTGGTAGCCCTCCCGGGCCTCCTTGAAGTGGCGCTGGAGGCGCTCCACCTCCGCGCCGTAGAACTGGCACTCCGCTTCGACGGTCCGGAGGCCCACAGCCTTGGCTTTGGCCAAAGCCCGGCCATGGAAGTCCACGGCTTCCGGGACCTGGCCCTTCATCTGGGCCAGGATGCCCAGGTTTCGGAGGCAGGAGATCTGCCCGTTCTGGTCACCCACGGACTCCCGGGCAGCCAGGGCCCGGTTCAGCAGGCTCTCGGCGCCGGGCAGGTCCCGCGTCATGAGGGCGATGACGCCCAGGTTGTTCAGGGCCAGGGCCTCTCCCCAGCGGTTGCCCAGGCCCTGGTGGAGCTTCAGGTTGCTGTGATAGAGCGCAGCCGCCGTGCCGAGGTCGCCGTTCTTGAGGGCCAGGTTCGCCAGGTTGTTCTGGGCCAGGGACAGGTAGAACTGGTCACCCGTCTGCTGGCTGAGTTGGAGGGACCGGTCGTAGAACCCCTGAGCCTCCCGGATCTGGCCCCGCTCTGCCGCGATGAGCCCCAGGTGGTTGTAGGCGATGGTCTCGCCATCGCGGTCGCCGATCTCGAGCGCCATGGCCAGGGAGGCTTCCCGAAGCCGCTGGGCCTCGTCCAGGCGGCCCAGGTCCTTGGCCAGGTAGGCCTGCAGTCCCAGGGCGCGGCCCTCGGCCCAGCGGTCACCCGTGGCCCGGGCGGACATGAGGGCCCAGTTCGCCACGGCCGGAGCATACTCCCGGCCCAGGCGGCGGAGACAGGCGGCATAGCCGGAGACCGCGCTGGAGAAGCCCGGTGCCTGCATGGCGGCATCGCGCAGGAAGGACTCGCTGCCCTTGAAGTCCCCCTTCAGGAAAAGCGATTTCCCGTTGGCATAGGCCGAGAAGACTTCCGGCGGGATGGGCTGGCTCCGGGTGGCGCTGGACCGCAGCGGATCCACCTTCCGGAGCAGGTCGTGGGCGGCGGGGTCCACCAGGGCATAGGGCGCGAAAGCCCCGACCCGGGGAGCCTTCACGACTCCGGAGGCCCGCGCCCGACCGGCCTGGTCCACCAGCTCGTAGGTGAGCAGGTGCGCGGGACCCCCAGGGTCCTGGCTCAGCGTGCCCCGGAGCAGGAGGCGGACGCCAAGGGCCTGGGCGATCCGTGCCTGCCCGGCAGGTTCCTGGGCCTCGGCAGGGTTCAGCCGGAAGCCGGTGATCGCCCGGCTGACGGCCTCGGACTCCACCACGGCCAGGCGATGGGAGCCCTGCAGCGCATTGGCCAGGAGCTCGGTCATGCCGACGCTGACCATGGCATCTAGGGTGGGGTCCCCGGTGAGGTTGCGGATGGGCATGACCGCCATGCGGGGGGCGTGGTCCTGCCCCAGGTCCGCGATGATGCTGCGGCCGAAGAGGTAGTAGCCGGGTCCGGCAAGGAGGAGGAGGGCGGCCATGCTGCCTGCGGCCCACCAGCCCGCCGGTGTGCGAGTCAGGTGGCGGGACAGGACCGCCGCCACCTCGCTGGCGCTGGGGCGCTTCTGGGCGTCCTTCCGGAGCATGGCGCGCAGCAGCCCCGCGATCTTGCGCGGGAGCTTGCGACCCCGCAGGGTCTTGGCCCTGTCATCGAGGGTGGCCACCATCCGGGCCTGCCCTTCTCCGGGGAAGGGGTGATCTCCCAGCAGCAGCTCCCAGGCCACCACTCCCAGGGAGAAGATGTCGCTGGGCGGGCCGACTCGGCGCCCCCGCATCTGTTCCGGCGAGGCGTAGGTGGGGCTGCCCATAAAGGTGCCCACCTCGGTGAGTTCTCCCCACGGGGGCGGCGAGGGCACCGAGGACGCTCCCGGATCGGTCAGCTCCTCGCCCAGCGACGCCCCGGTCGCTCCCACCGTCTGCCCCGCGGCGGCCGCACCCTTCAGAAACTGGAGGGTGGGGACTGGCCCGGTCGCCAGCTGGACGCCGGAGTTGCTCTCGTCGACCAGACGCGCCAGGCCGAAGTCCAGCACCTTGACCTGACCCGAGGCATCGAGCATGACGTTGCTGGGTTTCAGGTCCCGGTGGACGATGCCCTTGGCGTGGGCGGCTTCCAGGGCATGGGCGATGGACCGCAGCGCCTGCAGCTTCTGGCGCAGGTCCATGCGCGGAGCCGCCGTCAGGAGCGTCTCGCCCTCGATGAACTCCATGGCGATGAAGGCGCTGTCGCGCGCCTCCACCCAGTCGTGCACCTGACAGACATTGCCGTGGTTGAGCTGGGCTAGGGCCATGGCCTCCCGGCGGAAGCGACCCGTGGAGGCCACCTGCCCGTCGTGCCCCAAGCGGATGGCCTTGAGGGCGACCTTGCGCTCCAGCACGGGATCCCAGGCCAGGTAGACCGCCCCCATGCCGCCCTGACCCAGCAGGTTCCGGACCTGGAAGCGGCCAACCTCGGTGCCGGGAGCCAGCCGCAGCAGGTCGGGCGACCTGGGCGTGGTGGCGTCGGAGGGCTCGGAGTCGGAGGGGTGCATCGTTCTGCCTGGCAAGGGGCTCAAGACGTGGGGACTGGCGGGCTGAGTCGAGAGGTGGCTTACCGCGCCCCCCGGGTCTGGGCGGCCTCGATCAGTTCCTTGATGCGGCGGGCATCGTCCTTCCGGTGGCCATGGCTGGTGAGGGGATCACTGCCGCCGGTACTCTCCACGAGAATGTCCGACCACAGGAGGCCCGTGTCGATGCGGACGCTGGCCACTTTGGACAGGTGGATGCTGATCTCGTTCAGCGTGAACCAGGAGCGCTTGCGGCGCACCACCGCGGCCTCCGTGACCTCGATGACGGTGGCGAAGAGGTGGTTGCCCTTGGTCCAGCGGCTGGCCTGGAAGGTCTCGGTGGCCATCAGAGCGCGGACTTGGCCGCGGCCGCAACAGCCTGGGGCGTGATGCCGTAGGCTGCCAGCAGCTGCTCGGGCTTGCCGCTCTGGCCGAACCGGTCCTGCACACCCACGCGGCGCACCGGCATGGGATGGGCTGCGGAAAGCACCTCGGCGACGATGCCCCCGAGGCCGCCGTGGGCCTGGTGCTCTTCGCAGGTGACCACCGCGCGGTGGGTGCGGGCCAGGGCCACCAGCGTCTCCTGGTCGAAGGGCTTGAGGGTGGGCGTGTGCAGCACGGTGGCCTCGATGCCCTCAGCGGCCAGCAGCTCCGCGGCGTCCAGACAGATGCTGGTGCCGAGTCCGCAGCCCACCAGCAGCACATCCTTGCCGGAGCGCAGGACCACAGCCTTGCCGATCTGGAACTGGTAGTCCTCGCCGTGGATGCGCGGGAACTTGTCCCGGGTGAGGCGGATGTAGACGGGTCCCTGGTGAGCATAGGCAGCGCGCACGGCCTGCCGAGTCTCGCGGCCGTCGGAGGGTGACAGGACCGTCATGCCGGGGATCATGCGCATGAGGGCCAGGTCCTCCAGGCACTGGTGGGTGGCGCCATCCTCGCCCACGGTGAGGCCGGCGTGGGTGGCAACGATCTTCACGTTCTGCTGGCCCAGGCCCACCGCCTGACGCACGATCTCGTAGGCGCGGCCCGTGGCGAACATGGCAAAGGTGCTGAGGAAGGGCACCACACCTGTGGTGGCGGCGCCGGCGGCGGCGGCCACCATGCCCTGCTCTGCTGCGCCCATGTTGAAGAAGCGCTCCGGGAAGGCCTTGGCGAACTTTCCGGTGCGGGTGGAACCGGCCAGGTCAGCGTCGAAGACCACGATGTTCGCCCCCTCGTTCCCCAGCTCCACCAGGGTGTCTCCGTAGGCATCCCGCAGGCTGTCCATCGCGCCACCGGTCTTGCCGCCCACCCCCGCCGTCTCCAACCCCGCCATGCTCGCTCCCATCAAAACGTCCATTCTACGCGAGGCAGCGCCTCGCTGGGCGGGCCGCTTCCCCGGGCGCCGGGTAGACTCGAGGCATGGCCTTGCGCGTCCGTTCTTCGAGCCTGCTCTGGGGCCTCTTCGTCGCCCTGGGCGGCGCCGTCCTGGTGCTGCGCCTGCGGCAGCCCGGCCACCCGGCCCTGCCTGGACTGACCACCGCCCTGCTGCTGTTGCTGGCCCTGCGCGTGACCGCCATGGTGCAGGACTGGCGGGCGGGCCGACTGCCCGCGACCCGGCTGCTGCTGCCCGCGGTCCTGCTGGTGGAGGGCCTGGGGCTGGCCACGGTGGGGGCTTCTCCGGCCGCCACCAACATCCGCTTCGCCACGGCGGCCGGACTGGAAGTCCTGCTCCTGGTGCTGGCGGTCCGGACCCTGCGCCAGACCCGGGCCCTGCCCGGCCACTGGCCCGAGGACCGCATCGCCGCGGCCTTTGCGGCCTTCGTGCCGCCCCGGGCGGCGCGACTCATGGCCCTGGAGCTGGTGATGCTTGGCAGCGCCCTGCACTTCCTCTTCGGCGGCTACCGCCAGGACGCTCCGGAGGGCTTCACCCACCACCGGGAAGCCGCCCTCCGCGCCCTCCTGCCCGCCCTGCCGCTGATGATCCCGGGGGACTTCCTGCTGACGAGCACGCTCCTCAAGAACCTTGCGCCCTGGCTGCGCTGGCTGCTGCATGGCTCCAGTGTCTACGGGGTGCTCTGGCTGGTCGGCTATTACGCCACCCTCAAGGCCCGCCCGCATCAGCTCCGCGAGGGCCGCCTGGAGCTGAACCTGGGGCTCCTGAAGTCGGTCACCCTGCCCGCGAGCCAGGTGTTCGCCGCCTCCCCCTTGCCGGCCTTCGAAGATGACTGGGCCCGCCACGCCTACCTGAAAGGCGTGGAGAGACTGGTGGCCAAGGGCAACACCATGCTCGAGCTGAGGCTCACCGCACCGGTCCAGGTGACGGGTCTCCTGGGTCCCGGCCGCCCCACGGATCGCCTCGCGGTCTCGGTGGACGATCCCTCGGCCTTCCTCGCCGCCCTGGGGCGACCGTGCGTCTGAGTCTGCCCATCGATCCCTTGTTGCCCGCCCTCGTGGACAGCCTGCGGTCCCGGCCGAACCTGGTGCTGCAGGCGGATCCGGGCGCCGGCAAGACTACCCGGGTGCCGCCGGCCCTGCTGGACGCGGGGCTCCTGGGCCCTGGGGAATGCTGGATCCTGGAGCCCCGGCGGCTGGCCGCGCGGCTGGCCGCGACCCGCGTCGCCGAGGAGCTGGGCGAACCCCTGGGCCAGCGGGCGGGCTACGCGGTGCGTTTCGAGCAGAAGGTGTCCCGGGAGACGCGCCTGCGCTTCGTCACCGAGGGCCTGCTGCTGCGGCGGCTGCAGGGGGATCCGCAGCTGAAGGGCATCGCGGCCGTGGTGCTCGACGAGTTCCACGAGCGCCACCTGCACACGGACCTGGCCCTCACCCTGCTGCGGCGCCTGCAGCGGTCCCAGCGGCCCGACCTGCGGCTGGTGGTCATGTCCGCCACCCTGGACCCGGGCCCCGTGGCGGCCTACCTGGATGCGGCGGTCCTGCAGAGCGAGGGACGCAGCTTCCCCGTCGAGACCACCTTCCTGCCCAGGCCCGACGACCGGCCCGTGGAACTCCAGGTCGCCGAGGCCCTGGACCGCCTCTACGGCGAGGGGCTGCGCGGCCACACCCTGGTCTTCCTGCCCGGCGCCGCGGAGATCCGCGCCTGCCTGAAGGGCTGTGAAGCCGTGGCCACGCGCCGGGGCCTGAGCCTGCGCCCCCTGCACGGCGAGCTCTCCCCGGACGCGCAGGCCCACGCCCTGGGCGCCAGCGACCAGCCGAAGGTCATCCTGAGCACCAATGTGGCCGAGAGCTCCGTCACCCTCGACGGCATCGGCGCCGTGGTGGACTCGGGCCTGGGCCGGGAGGCCTCGCACTCGCCCTGGTCCGGCCTCTCCGGGCTGCGCACCGTCCGCATCAGCCAGGCCCGCTGCATCCAGCGCACGGGCCGGGCGGGCCGCACGGGGCCGGGCCGCTGCCTGCGCCTTTACCCTGAGGCCGACTACCTGGCCCGACCCGCCTTCGACACCCCCGAGCTCCAGCGCGCGGACCTGGCCGAGCCGCTGCTGTCCCTGCACGGCATGGGCATCGGCGACCCCGCCGGGCTAGCCTGGTTCGAGGCGCCGCCCGAGACCTCCATGGGCGCCGCAGAGGCCCTGCTGGCACGCCTGGGCGCTCTGGAGAGCGGGGCGCTGACCCCCCTCGGGCGGCGCATGGCGGACCTGCCTCTGCACCCGCGCCTGGCCCGGCTGGCCGTGGCGGGCGCCGACCTGGGCGTCCCCCAGCTGGCCCTGCGCGCCGCGGCCCTGCTGGAGTCCGGCAGCCTCTCGGCCCGGCAGGGGCTGGACCGGGCCCCGGTGAAGACCGGCCATGGCGCCGACTCGGACCTGCTGCTGCGCCTGGACCAGTTCGAGGAGGCCGGGGCCGCGGGCTTCGGCGCCGGGGCCTGCCGGGCCGCAGGCCTGGACACCTCCGCCGTCCAGCGGGCCCGGCGGGCCGTGCAGTCCCTGGCGCGCCTGCTGCCCTCCCCCGTCGAGCCTGCCGATGCCGAGCTCCGCCTGCTCCAGGCCCTGCTCCGGGCCTACCCGGACCGGGTGGGCCAGCTTTCCGCCAATGGCACCTGCGCCTTCGCCAGCGGCGGGGGCGCGCGCCTGGACCCGGGCAGCCGGGTGCGCCGGCCGGGCCTGATCCTGGCCCTGGAGGCCGAGGCCGTGAAGCAGGGCACCGGCGGCCAGACCCTGATCCGCCTGGCCTCCCGCTGCGAAGGGGACTGGCTGCTGGAGGCCTTCCCGGAGCGCCTGGAGGCCGTGGACGAGGTGCTCTTCAACCCCGGCGCGGCCCGGGTGGAGCGGCGCTCCGAGATCCGCTACGACGGGCTGCCCATCGACGCCAGCCGGGGTCCCGCGGATCCCGCGGACTCCCGGGTGGCCGCCCTGCTTGCGGAGGCCCTCCGGGACCGCCCCCTGGACGAGGTGCCCGCCCGGTTCCTGGCCCGGCTCGCCTTCCTCCGGAAGCACCGGCCGGACCTGGCCCTGCCCGAGGACCTGCTGGGGCCCCTCCTGGCCGGAGCCTGCGCGGGCCGGACCACCCTCCGGGAGGTCCAGGACGTGGACTGGCCCCAGGCCTTCCGCCAGGCGTTCCCCCCGGAGACCCTCCGCCTGCTGGAGGCCTGGGCACCGGAGACCATCCAGCTGCCCAAGGGGCGCCCCACCAAGGTGCACTACGAGGACGATCCTCCCTGGATCGCCTCCCGCCTGCAGGAGTTCTGGGGGCTCAAGAAGACCCCGGCCGTGGCCGGCGGCGCGGTGCCCCTGGTGCTCCACCTGCTGGCGCCCAACATGCGGGCCCTGCAGGTGACCACGGACCTCGCGGGGTTCTGGCAGCGGGTCTACAAGGAGCTGCGCCCCGCCCTGTCCCGCCGCTACCCCAAGCACCACTGGCCCGAATAGACGTTCCCCCTGCGCTACCCTGGAGGGGTGTTCACCTTCCGCCCCATCCGCCCTGAGGACGACGCGGCCATGGCCGCCGTCATCCGCGCCGTCATGCCGGAGTTCGGCGCCGACGGCCCGGGCTTCGCGATCCATGATCCCGAGGTGGACCAGATGTGTGCGGCCTACGGGATCCCCGGCGCCGCCTACTTTGTGGTGACGGATGCCAGCGGCCGGGTGGTGGGCGGCGCCGGCGTGGCCCCCCTGGCGGGCGGTGAGGCTGGGGTCTGCGAGCTGCGGAAGATGTATTTCCTGCCGGAAGCCCGGGGCCAGGGCGTGGGGGAAGCACTGCTGCGCCACTGCCTGGCGGTGGCCGGAGCCCTGGGTCACCGGACCTGCTACCTGGAGACCCTGACGGGCATGGACCAGGCCCTCCGGCTCTACCGGAAGCTGGGGTTCCGGACCCTCTGCGCCCCCCTGGGGCACACCGGCCATGGCGGCTGTGACCAGTGGTTCGCCCGGGAGTTGCCATGATCGTTGGTCTTGGAACAGATCTATGCCCTCCGAGCCGCTGGCGCCACCTGGTCCAGCGCTTCGGGGCGGAGAAGGCGGCGGGGCGGATTCTCCATCCCGAGGAGCTGGCCTACCTGCTGGGGGGGAACCGCGAGCGGCTGCCTGAGCGCCTGGCGGGCCGCTGGGCCCTGCGGGAGGCCTTCGGGAAGGCCCTGGGCACCGGCCTCGATGGCTGGTCCTGGAAGGAGCTCCGCTATGTGAATGGCCGCCTCTGGGCGGTGGGAGCCCTGGCCCAACTGCTGGCAGACAGGGAGATCCGCACCCTCCATGGGAGTGTCTCCCATGACGGGGACCTGGCCCTGGCGGTGGTCATCCTCGAGCGATAACTCAAGGCTTGGGCCGTTGAGCCGATCCCGCAGGTAGGACGACTCGATGGACCCACTTCAGGCCAAGCAACAGATGACCCTTGCCGAATTCCGGAGCCTCCGGGATTACATCTATGCCAAGTCGGGCATCTTCTTCAGTGAGTCCAAGCAGTATTTCCTCGAGAACCGCCTCAGCAAGCGCATCAGCGACCTGAAGCTGCGCAGCTACGCGGACTACATGTCCCTGCTGCAGGGCAGCCAGGGCCCGGCGGAGCTCAAGCGCCTGTTCGTGGAGATCACCACCAACGAGACCAGCTTCTGGCGCAATCCGCCCCAGATCGAGGCCTTCCAGAACATCGTCCTGCCGGACGCCGTCAAGCAGGCCCGGGAGCGGGGCCAGAGTCGGCTGCGGATCTGGTCGGCGGCCTGCTCCAGCGGCGAGGAGCCCTACACCCTGGCCATGATCTGCCAGGAGCTGAAGGACACGGTGCTGCGGGGCTTCACGGTGGAGATCCTGGGCACGGACATCAGCGAGAAGGTGTTGGCCCTGGCCCAGGACGGGGTCTACAACAGCTACACCCTGCGGAACCTCACGCCGGAGCAGATAAACCGCCACTTCACGGCCCTGGGCAAGGATCTGTTCCAGGTCAAGCCCGAGCTGCAGCGCTTCACCACCCTCAAGAACTTCAACCTCGTGGACTATGCCGCCTACCGGCAGCTCGGCACCTTCGACATCATCTTCTGCCGGAACGTGCTGATCTACTTCGACGAGGCCGTGAAGACCAAGGTCCTCCAGGAATTTCACAGCCAGCTTCATACCAAGGCCTATCTTCTGGTTGGACACAGCGAAAGCATCCATGCTTTCAACACTGGTTTCGAGCTGCTGCACTTCAGCAAGGCCATGGGTTACCGGAAGCGGACCTGAGCGGAGCGGATCATGCCCATCACCCCCCAAGAACTGATTGCGAACCTCGGTGACCTGCCTCCTCTTCCCCAGGTGGCCTCCCAGGTGCTGCGCGTCTCCGCAGACCCGGATGCCAATGCCGAAGACCTCCGCAAGGTCATCGCCACGGACCAGGCCCTCACCAGCCAGATCCTGAAGATCTCCAACTCGGCCATGTTTGGCATGGTGCGGGAAGTCACCACGCTGACCCAGGCGATCATGACCCTCGGCTTCAGCACCATCAAGAGCGTGGTCATCGCCAGCTCCGCGAAGAATCTCTACCACCGGGGCTCCGTGGGCCTCCAGGAGCGGCTGATCTGGGAACATGCGCTGATCTCGGCCATCGCCAGCCGGGCCTTCGCCAAGAGCCTCCGCTTTCCCCGCGTGGAGGAGGCCTTCATCGGCGGCCTGCTGCATGACATCGGGAAGTCGGTCCTGGGGGTGAAGTTCCCGGAGCGCTACGCGGCCCTGCTGCGCACGGTCTACAACGAGGGCGGCGTCTGCCTGAATCTGGAGCTGGATACCTTCGGCTTCGACCACGCCATGGTGGGTGAGGCCCTGGTGGGCAAGTGGAACCTGGCCTCGAGCCTGCAGTCGGCGGTGCGCTGGCACCACGATCCCATCCATGCCCCCAAGGACCACCATGAGCTCTCAGCCATCGTGGCCCTCGCGAACCAGATGGCCCTGGAGGAGAAGGTCGGCATCGGCGATCCCCAACACCTTGAAGGCTCTACCCAGCAGGCCATGGAGATCCTCCGGGTCGGCCCCGAAGCTCTGGCCGGCATCAAGGAGGGCATCCGGGCCGCCATCGAGCAGGACAAGACGATGATCGCGGAGTTCTAGATGATCACCCGGGAGCAGTTCATCTCGCGCCTGAAGGCCAAGTCCCTTCCGAGCCTGCCCTTGACGGTGGTGGCTCTGGGCGAGGCCGTGCAGGACGAGCGCTGCACTGTGGACCGCATCCTCGGCATCCTCTCAAAGGATCCCTCACTCTCCGCCACCCTGCTGCGCCTCGCCAACTCCGCGCTCTACGCCGGAACCGACTCCATCCAGGACCTGCGCAGCGCCGTGCTGCGCCTCGGCTTCGATGCCGTGGCCAACCTCGGCACCGGCGCCGCGGTGGTGCGCACCTTGAAGGGCGGCACCCACCTCAACGCCGTGAAGCTGTGGCAGCACAGCGTGGCAGTGGGCCTCACCGGGAAGGGCATCTGCGTCCTGGCCAAGCGGCACGGCCAGGCCGAGACCGCCTTCCTGACCGGCCTGCTCCACGACATCGGCAAGATCGCCCTGGACACCTGCTACCCCGAGGCCTATGCCACAGTGCTCCAGCAGGTCGAGGCGGGAGCCCTCTTCATCGACGCCGAGCGGGCGGTGCTGGGCCTGGACCACGCCGAGGCCGGCGCCCTCCTCGCCGCGGAGTGGTCCTTCCCCCAGACCATCGTGGAGGTGATCCGCGACCACCACGAACCCCAGCCCGGCGACTTCCTCCCCAACCTCATCCACCTCTCGGATTTGCTGGTGCGGACCCGCATTCCCATGGGTCCCGCGGATGAGCACCTGCTGGTGTCCCTGGACGAGCTGCCGGCCTTCAAGGCCGTCATGGCCGGCGCCCTCCAGAAGGATCTGGATGTGGAGCGTCTCACCTTCTCCATCGATGACGAGCTGGACCATGCCATGGCCTTCGTCGAGCTGGCTTTCCAGGCCTAGAGGAGTCCCATGACGATCCGGATCCTGGTGGTGGATGACAGCCCCTTCATGCGGAAGACCCTGCAGAAGATGCTGGAGGAGGCCCCGGACCTCCGCGTGGTCGCCACGGCGCGGGACGGCCTCGACGCCCTCGAGAAGATCCAGGAATTCAAGCCCGACATCGTCACCCTCGACATCGAGATGCCCCGCATGGACGGCCTCTCCTGCCTGAAGAAGATCATGGCTGACCACCCCATGCCGGTGCTGATGGTCTCGAGCCTCACCCAGGAGGGCGCCCGGACCACCCTGGAGGCCCTCTCCATCGGCGCCCTGGACTTCATTCCCAAAGAGAACAGCTACGCCAGCATGAGCATCCTGCAGATCCAGCATGACCTGCAGGAGAAGGTGCGCCGCCTCGCCTCGTCCCCCCGGTTCCACCGTGCGCCCCCGGCGCCGGGCGCGGCGGGCCCGGTGCCCGTGCAGCACGTGCCAGCGGCCCCGCTCCACCGGCCCGCGGCTCTGCCAAAGGCGCCGGTCCCCGCCGGTACCAGCCTCGCCTCCTCGCCCCAGGCAGAGCTCCTCGTCATCGGCAGCTCCACCGGCGGCCCCAAGGCCCTCCAGGACATCCTGCCCTCCCTGCCGGCCAACCTGCCGGTGCCCTGCCTCATCGTCCAGCACATGCCGAGCACCTTCACCAAGCCTTTCGCGGATCGCCTGGACGGCCTCTGCCAGGTCCACGTGAAGGAAGCCGAGCAGGGGGAGCCCCTGAAGGCCGGCACCGTCTACATCGCGCCGGGCGGAATCCACCTGACCTTTGGCCCCCGCGGAGCCAAAGGCTGCATCGAGCTCAGTCCCGAACCGCTCGCTTCCCTGCACCGTCCCAGCGTCGATGTGCTCTTCCTCAGCGTGGCGGAGCTGTTCCGGGGGCAGGTGCTGGCCGGGATTCTCACCGGCATGGGCGCGGATGGGGCCAAGGGCATGGAGCAGCTGAAGCTCCGGGGCGCCTACACCTTTGCCGAGTCGGAGGAGTCCTGCGTGGTCTACGGCATGCCCCGCGCCGCCGTAGAGCGGGGCTGCGTCGATGTGGTGGCCCCCCTGAGCGAGATCCCGGGCCAGCTCCGTCGGCACTTCAGGATCTAGGCGGGAACCGGGACCAGCGGATGGGGCGACCTTGATCGAGAACCTGGCACTGACGCCCGCACTGCTGGGATCCCTGAGGATCCCGGCGGCGGCGGCGTCGAGCCCAGCCCTCACCGCCGCTCTCGGCGGCCAGACCCTCGAGGTCACCCTGGAGGCCCTCCTGCCCGAGGGGATGCTGCTCCGGCTGGCTGATGGCGAGCTGCTGAAGGCTCAGGGCGAGCTGCCCTTCCCGACGGGCAGCACCATAACGCTCAAGACCCTGCCCCTGCCGGAAGGCGCCGGCATCCGGCTGCAGGTGGTCCGGGCCACGCCACCGCCCGCTCCTGCGGTGCTGGCGCCGCTGGTCTTCGGGGAGGGCGCCCAGCTGCTGGCGCGGACTCAAGCAGGGAACGAGCAGGCCCCCCTCGCAGCCCTGCTCCGCAGCTTCCTCCAGGCGGGCTCCGCCATCGCCGAGCAGCCCGAGAGCTGGTTCACCTGGATGAAGGAGGCCATGAAGACCCTGGCCGATCCCGCCGCCTCCCCCGCCGAGGCCCCCTTCCACCAGCTCCAGGCCAAGGAGGGCACCGGCTGGTTCGAGATTCCCCTGCCCTGGGCCGCGGGGGTCGAGCCCCTGCGGATCTGGATCGAGGACGAGCGGGATGCCGCGGGAGCCGAGGCGACGCCCACCCACCGGGTGTTCCTGAGTGTCCCTTTCAGCGCCCTGGGCGAGGTGCGCATGGGGCTGGAGCAGCGCAGCTCCGGTCTGCGGGTGCGGCTCTGGCTGACCGATCCCAGCCAGGTCGCCGCCCTGCGTCCCGAGCTCGAGGCGGAGCTGAAGACCCTCGGGCGGCCCGTGGACCTTCAGGTGCTGACCCTGCCTCCGGGGCTGCCCGACCTCCGCGCCATGGCGGGAGCCTCCCCGCTCCAGGCCATGGGCTAGCCGTGAGCACTCCCGCCCTTCCCAAGGACAGCCCCAACCGGCGGCTGGAACAGCTCATGGCCTGCACCGGCGCGATTCCCTGGTCCATGGACCCGGAGAACGGAACCTGTGTCTATCTGGGCCGTTCCGAGGAGGAGCTCTTTGGCTGGCCCCAGGAGAGCTGGCGTGCCCTCCCCTTCTGGGGCGCTGTGATCCACCCCGAGGACCAGGCCGCCTTTCGCAGCTTTCTCCAGGACCTCGACCCCGCGCCGGGCAGCCCCCAGTTCGAGTTCCGGCTCCAGACCCCCGAGGGGGGCGCCCACTGGGTGCGGGCCGCCGGAGGACTGGAGGCCGGCACCCCGGAGAGCCATGTGATGGGCTTCCTCTTTGACATCCACGCCCAGAAAGTCGCCGACCAGAACGTCCTGGAAGCCTCCCTGAAGCAGAAGGACCTGCTCCTCCGCGAGATCCACCACCGGGTGAAGAACAACCTCCAGGTGGTCTCCAGCCTGCTGCGGCTGCAGGCCTCCACCAACCCGGATCCCGCCCTGCAGCGGGCCCTGCAGGAAGCCCAGGAACGCATCCAGGCCATCGCCCTCATCCACCAGAAGCTCAAGCACGCTCCTGATTTTTCCCAGCTGGACCTGCCGGGCTATGTGCGAACGCTGGCGGAGCGGCTGGTGCGGACCTATGCGAGCGTCCCGGCCCTCATCGACCTGCAGGTACGGGTGGCGGCGGTGGAGATCGGCCCGGACGCCCCGATGCCCCTGGGGCTGATCCTCAACGAGCTGGTGGCCAACGCCCTCCAGCACGCCTTCCCCCCGGGCGAAGGTGGCAGCCTCGACATCGAGATTGGCCAGGACGCCAAGGGCTGGGTCACCCTCCGGGTGGCGGATTCAGGACTGGGGCTTCCCGCCACCGTGGAGCTGGACCGGGGCGGTCTGGGCTTCCAGCTGGTCAAGGCCCTGACCGATCAGCTGTCCGGGGTCCTGGAGCTGGAACGGCGCCGGGGGGCCTCCTTCCTCCTGAGTTTCCCCCCCGTCCGACGGCAGCCATGACCCCCTCCCGCATCCTCATCGTCGAAGACGAAGCCATCGTGGCGATGGACCTGAAGCTGCACCTCCAGGAGCTGGGCTACGGCGCGGTGGACCTGGCCGGCAGCGGCGAGGAGGCCCTGGAGGCCGCCGCCCGCCAGGCTCCGGACCTTGTGCTCATGGACATCTCGCTGGGCTCTGGGATGGACGGCATCGAAGCGGCGCGGCACCTGCAGGGCCTTGGCATCCCCGTGGTCTTCCTCACGGCCTTCGCCGACGAGCAGACCCTGGCCCGGGCCAAGGAGAGCGGCCCCTACGGCTACCTCCTGAAGCCCTTTGACGAGCGGACCCTCCACTCGACCGTGGAGATGGCCTTCTACCGGCACCGCATGGAGCAGGAGCTCAAGGCCAGCGAGTCCAGGCTGCGGGCCATCATCGAGCACGCACTCGACCTGGTGGTGATCCTCGACCGCTCGGGCCAGGTGGTCTACAGCAGCCCTGCCGCCGGGAGGGTCCTGGGGTATCAGGCGGGCGAACGGCTGGGCACCTCGGCAGCCGACCTGATCCATCCCGGAGACCGGGCGCTGTTCCAGAAGGCCTTTCTGGACCTGAGCCAGACCCCCGGCAGTTCCAGGACCCTCGAGATCCGGGTGCTCCACAAGGACGGCACCCCCCGGCTCATGGAGGCCATCTCGCACAACGCCCTGGATGTTCCAGGCGTCCACGGCATCGTGGTGAACGCCCGCGACGTGACCGAGCGGCGGCAGGCCGAGCAGGACCGGCAGGACATGGAGTCCAAGGTCCAGCAGGCCCAGAAGCTGGAGAGCCTTGGTGTGCTGGCGGGCGGCATCGCCCATGACTTCAACAACCTGCTCATGGGCATCATGGGCCATGCGGGACTGGCCCTGATGGACCCCGACCTGCAGCCCGCGATGCAGCGCCGCCTCAACCAGATCGAGATGGCCGCCACCCGCGCAGCCGAGCTGACCAACCAGCTGCTGGCCTATTCCGGGCGCGGCAAGTTCCATGTGGAGCCCCTCTCCCTCTCCCGCCTGGTGGATGAGATGGAGAGCCTGCTGGAGACCGTGATTTCCAAGAAGGCCGCGCTGGAGCACCGGTTCGCCCCGGACCTGCCCCTGATCGATGGGGACGCCACCCAGATCCGGCAGGTCATCATGAACCTCATCACCAACGCCTCCGATGCCCTGGAAGACCGGGTCGGGAGGATCACCATCTCCACGGGTACGGTGGAGACAGGCACCCTCACCCACTGCCTCGCCGGCACCCCGCCGGACGGTACCTCGGTCTATCTCGAAGTGGCTGACACCGGTTCCGGCATGGAAGCGGACACCCTCCAGCGCATCTTCGACCCCTTCTTCACCACCAAGTTCACGGGCCGGGGGCTCGGCCTCGCTGCGGTCCTCGGCATCATGCGTGGCCACCACGGGGCGGTGCAGGTCCTCAGCTGTCCCGGCGAGGGGACCTCGTTCCGCCTGCTCTTCCCCTGCTCGGAGGAGGTCAGCACCGTGGAGCCCTGGGAGGATCGGCCCCTGGACGCCTACTTCAGCCACGGAGACATCCTGGTGGTGGATGACGAGGAGGCGGTTCGGAGCGTGGCCACTCTCACCCTGGAAGGCTGCGGCTTCCGGGTCCAGACGGCCAGCGACGGGCGCGAAGGGCTCCTGGCCTACCGAGAGCACGCCGAGCGGATCCGGGCCGTGGTCCTGGATCTCACCATGCCCGTGCTGGGCGGGGACGAGGTGCTGGCCGAGCTTCGGAAGGGCGGCGGACCCGGCGCCACGGTCCCCGTGCTGCTGTCCAGTGGCTACAGCAGCAGCGACATCGCGGGCAACCTCCAGCGCTCCGGCCCGATCCAGTTCCTCCAGAAGCCTTACAGCCCCCTGGACCTGATCCAAAAGATCCGGGCCTGTCTCGGCGAGTGATCAGCCCTTCCGCAGCTGCCTCATGAGCCTCGGCAGCCGGTTCAGGGCCGCCTGGGCCTCGGCCCACTCCCGGTGGGGACGGGCCGGGAAGCCCGTGACGAAGCTGCCCTCGGGCAGACTCTTCGCCACCACACTGTTGCCACCCACCACGCTGCGCGCCCCGATCTCGATGTGGCCCACGACCCCAGCCTTGCCCGCCAGGGTCACGTAGTCGCCCAGCTTCGTCGAACCGCTGATGCCCGACTGGGCCACCAGCAGGCAGTGGCTCCCCACCTGGACGTTGTGGGCGACCTGCACCTGGTTGTCGATCTTGGAGCCGGTGCCGATCCGGGTGGGGCCGAGCACGCCCCGGTCGATGCAGACACAGGCGCCGATCTCCACGTCGTCACCCACCTCCACCCAGCCCACCTGGGGAATCTTGGTGTGGCGCCCCTCCACGAGGACGTAGCCGTAGCCATCGCTGCCCACCACGGAGTTGGCGTGGATGATCACCCGCCGTCCCAGCCGCGTCTGGCGGTAGAGCACCACGCCCGGGAAGAGCTCACAGCCCTCCCCCAGTTCGCAGTCGTCCCCGACATGGACACCGGGATGCAGCACGCAGCCGGCGGCCACGACCGTCCGGGCGCCCACCGTGGAGCCTGGGGCGATCACACAGTCCGCGCTGAGCACCGCCGAGGCGTGCACCGCTGTGGTGCTCCGCTCGGGCGTCGGCTCGGGATGCAGCCAGCCGATCGCCTGGGCGAAGCACCAGTAGGGGTGCGGAACCCGCAGGACCGGCCGGTCACCCAGATCGGTCTTCGCATCCACGAGGATCAGGCCCGCCGGACTCTCCTTGGCCTTGGTGGCATACCTGGGGTTGGCAAGGAAGGAGATGGACCGTTCTCCAGCCTCTTCCAGCGGCTTCACTTCGGAAATGAGGCGATCCAGGGGACAATGCTCCAGGGTGCCACCCAAACGTTCGGCCAGATCCTGCGCAGTCAGGGTCATCGGGGTCCGGGACATGGGTGCTCCTCAGCAGTCTTCAGTCTTCAGGGTACGGCCTCCAGTTTCCAGTCCTCCCATCATTTCGACCTTCCGAGTCCCCCGCATGCACCCTGTTCTCCTTGAGTTCGGCTCCTTCCCCCTGGGCACCTACGGCCTGCTGCTGGCCATCGCCTTCTTTGCGGGGACCGCCCTGGCCAAGCGCCAGGGAAGCCTGGACGGCCTGTCCCCCTCAGCCATCACCGATCTGGGCATCGCCATGCTGATCTCGGCCCTCCTGGGTTCGAAGCTGCTCATGATCGTGGTGGACCTCATCGGCGGCGCCCCCCTGCGGGAAGTCTTCTCGCTCGGGACCTTGCGGGCTGGGGGGGCCATCCACGGGGGCATCATCGCCGCCACGGCCGTGTTCTTCTGGAAGCTCCGCAAGGGCCAGGGATTGCCCCTCCGGGTCACCGGCGATGCCCTGGTGCCCGGTGTGGCCCTGGGCCAGGCCATCGGCCGCCTGGGCTGTTTTTCCGCCGGCTGCTGCTACGGCACCGAGGCCCACCTCCCCTGGGCCACTACCTTTACGGATCCCCTCGCCCGCGCCTTCAGCGGCACGCCCCTGGGCATTCCGCTGCATCCGGTCCAGGTCTACAACTGCCTGGCCAACCTCCTGGTCATGGCCATCCTGCTGCTGGCCCGCCCCAGGCGGAGCTTCCGGGGTCAAGTTTTCGCCCTCTACTTCATGGTCGAGGGAATCGGCCGCGTCATCACCGAGACCTGGCGGGGTGACGTGGATCGCGGCACGGGCTGGCTGGGCTGGACCTGGCTCAGCACCGGCCGTCTTACAGGTATCGCCTTCGCCCTGCTGGGCCTGGGCCTCTGGGCGGCGTGGAGCCGCACAAGGGAAACCCGATGATGCAGTTCTGCGCCGAGGCTGGCGCCCCCCGTCTGGACCGCTACCTCGCCGACCTCCATCCAGAGGTGCCCCGCGCCCGCTGGGATGCCCATGTCCGCACGGGCCTGGTGAAGGTGAATGGCCAGCCCGTGACCAAGGGCGGCGTCCGCCTCCGCCCCGGAGACCTGGTGGAGACGGACCTGCCGCTGATCACCGTGGCCGCGGCCCACCTGGAGGCGGAGGACATCGATCTGCCGACGCTCTACGAGGACGGGCTGCTGTGGATCGTGGACAAGCCTGCCGGCATGGTGGTGCACCCGGGCCCCGGTCATGCCGGCGGCACCATCGTCAACGCCCTGCTCCACCGCCTGAAGACCCCGGTGGAAGTGGATGCCCTTGCCGAACCCTCGGAGGATGCCGAAGAGCTGTCCTCGGGCTGGCCGGGCCTGGTCCACCGCCTGGACCGCTACACCACCGGCTGCCTCTGCCTCGCCAAGACCCTCGACGCCCAGCGGGCCATCCAGGAGCAGTTCAAGGCCCGGACCGTGGAGAAGCGCTACCTCGCCATCGTGCGGCACTCCCCGCGCCTGCCTCAGCTGGGCAGCCTGCTCATCGACGAGCCCATCGCCCGGCACAAGCACGACCGTCTCCGCATGGTGGTGGCCGCAGGCGGCCGCCCGGCCCAGACCCGGATCCGGGTGTTGGCCCGCACCTCCAGCATCGCCCTGGTGGAGTGCGAGCTGCTCACGGGCCGCACGCACCAGATCCGCGTGCACCTTGGGCACCTGCGCGCGCCCATCATGGGGGACTCGCTCTATGGCGGCCCCGGCAGATGGCAGGACATCGACAGCCAGCCCCTGCTGCTGCCCCATCCAGCCCTCCATGCCTGGAAGCTCTCCGTGGACCACCCCGGCACCGGGGAACGTATCAACGCCGTCGCGCCCCTGCCCGAGGCTTTTCGGGCCCTGGCAGCGTCCTTGGGCTTGCCCGAGGCTTGAGCTGGATGCATCATCCCACCGGCGGATCCGCCACCGGGGGGATGCTGCGCCCTGAGGATGGACTCCCATGATCGCCAACCTGACCCAACCCATCACCCTGGACTCGCTGCTGAAGGACTACCCCTGGCTGCCAGGGGTGTTCTTCGCGGTCCTATGCCTTGTGGTCCTGCTGCTGGTGTCCCTGCCCCGCCTCGCTACGTGGCGCCGGGGGAAAGGCCGCCCGGTGCTGACGCCCATTCAACTCGAGGCCATGCTGATGGGTGCCGGCGCGCTGGTAGTGGATCTGCGGAACGCCCAGGACTTCGCCAGCGGTCACATCCGAGGCTGCCTGCATGTCCCCTACGCGGGGTTCGCAGCCCGATTCGTGCAGCCCGATCCCAAAGCCAAACGAGTCCTGGTCCTGGTGGATGAGACCGACCTGCTCTCCCATCAGGCCCTGGATCTGCTGACCGCGCGGGGCTTCACCTGGCTCTATGTCCTGCAAGGCGGCATGGAGGCCTGGCGCAGCGCCAATCGGCCCCTCATCAAGTAGCGTCAGGCCAGCTTAATTCTTGCTGGGTTCACCGAGCAGAGCCGCCGTGGGGGCGCTCTGAAACTCGAGGTGGGTGATCCACCAGCGCTTGCCATCCCAGCCGCACTGGAGCGCATTCACGCCGGTGTACATGGCCGGACCGTCGGCGGTCAGGCGGATCTCGTAGGCCGACCAGACCTGCGCGATCCCCTCGTGCTTCTGCACGGTAAGGCTGGTGCCCTTCTCGAAAAAGCCCTTCTCCCACTGGGGGATGGCGAAGCTGAGGAAGGCTTCCAGTTCCAGCGGGCGCAGGAAGGCTCCCTTCTCGGGATGGCGGGCGGCCACCATGATCCGGCCCTGCAGGTGGAAGAGGCTGCGGATCTTCTCAATGTCCCGCTTCTGGTCCTTGGGCCCGGAGATGAACGCGTAGAGCGATGCGGTGAGCGCCTCGGGGGTGCCGGCTTCGGCAGCGCTGAGCTCGGCGCGCACCACTTCCTTCAGGGGGTTCGAGCTGGCCTTGCCGCTCGGGGCGGGCATTGGCGCCGGCAGCGGGAGGGGCGCCGGGGGCGGCCCCTGGGCGGCCAGGGTGAAGGCGGAGAGGCAGAGCAACGCGCGGAACATGGAACCTCCGAAGTAGGACAATGTCACGCCTCCGGCTCTTCCGGAAGCCCCCAGCGGTCCCAGAGCAGCAGCAGGAGCAGACCCGGGATCGCGGCAGCGGCACAGACCGGAAAGTAGAGCTTCCAGCCATAGGTGTCGGCCATGAAGCCAGTGAGCCCTGCGAAGAGGCTGCGCGGGAGGGCCATCAGGGCGCTGAAGAGGGCGTATTGGGTGCCCGTGTAGGAGCGGTTGCAACTGCCCATCAGCAGCGCGGCGAAGGCGCTCCCGCCCATGCCGAAGGCCAGGTTCTCCAGCGTGTTGGCCGCCACAAGCAGGGGCAGGTGCCGCCCCAGCAGGGAGATGACCCAGAAGCCCAGGATGCTGCCGGCCTGCAGGAAGCCGCACAGCCAGAGGGCCCGGCGGAGGCTCATGCGGGTGAGCATCCACCCCCCCAGGAGCCCGCCACCAATGATGGCCAGCATGGCCGTGGTCTTCTGCACGGTGCCCACCTGCATCTTGGAGAAGCCCATGCCCCGGAGCAGGAAGGGCATCGTCATGGACTCTGCGAGCCAGTCCCCCAGCTTGTAGAACACGGCAAAGCCCAGCAGGTAGGCGATCCCCTTCCGCTGGAGCAGGTCCTTCAGGGGACCCGTGATGGCCTCCTGGAGGGTCTTCGGGGTGGAGGCGATGGTATCGGTGTTCACCGCCAGCCAGGTCCCGAGGGTGCCCAGGAGGGTGAGGGCGGCCATGGCTAGGTAGGTGGCGCGCCAGCCCAGGGCCTGCGCCAGGATCAGGGCCAGACCGCCGCTCACCAGCATGGCCACGCGGTAGGCGGCGATGTGGATGCTGTTGCCGAGGCCGAGCTGCTTCTGGTCCAGGGCCTCGGCCCGCCAGGCGTCCACGGCGATGTCGAAGGTGGCGCTGGTGAAGGCCACGGCCAGCGCCAGGAGGACCACCCGCGAGAGGTCCAGGTGCGGCTGCGCGAAGCCCAGCAGGACGAGGGCCACAGCCATGCCCAGCTGCATGAGCGCCATCCAGCCCCGGCGGCGACCCAGCCCCGGCAGCGCATAGCGGTCCAGCAGCGGCGCCCAGAACACCTTCAGGCTGTAGGGCAGCGTCACGAAGCTGAAGAGGCCGATGGTGCCGAGGCTGAGCCCCTCGTCCGTCATCCAGGCCTTCAGGGTGGAGCCCGTCAGATAGAGGGGCAGCCCGGAAGCGAATCCAAGCAGGATGAGGACCAACAGGCGACGGCGCGGCATCCCTGATGGTAGCGGCAGGTCCGCAGCGTGGTTGTCCAGATGCTGGCGGTCGGCACAAGAGAAAGCCCGGCTGCGCCGAGCTTTCTCTCAGGAAAGGATAAGGAGATGGAGGCGCGCAGCGAAGCGGGACGCACTCCGCCCAACGGGAGATAAAGCCAGAGCCCGGCTCTGCCGGGCCCTGGCGCGGGGGCCCGGGGGTGTGCGCGAAGCGCGGAACCCCCGGACAGCATTAATCCGCGAGGGTGCTGAGGTCGCCCGGATCCTGGCCCAGGGCCTGGGCCTTGAGGGCCCGGCGGAGGATCTTGCCAGAGCGGGTCTTCGGCAGGCTGGCGCAGATCTCGATCTCGCTCGGCATGGCGATGCCGCCCAGGTCCTCCCGGACGTGGTCCTTGAGGCTGGCGATGAGGCCGGGACCCGTGGAGACACCCGCCCTGACCACCACAAAGGCCATGATCCGCTCGCCCTTGATAGGATCGGGCAGACCTACCACCGCACTCTCGGCCACCGCAGGATGGCGGATGAGCGAGCCCTCCACATCGGCGGTGCCGATGCGGTGACCCGCCACGTTCAGCACATCGTCCGAGCGTCCCAGCACAGCGAAGTAGCCATCCGCATCCTTCACGGCCACGTCCCCCACCGTGTAGAAGCCGGGGATCTCCTTCCAGTATTCCTCGTAGCGCTTGTGGTCGTTCCACACGGTCCGCAGCATGTAGGGCAGCGGGAACTTGATGACCAGCAGGCCGCCCTGGCCGTTGGGCACCGGACTGCCGTCGTGGTTCACCACGGCCATCTGGGCGCCGGGCATAGGCTTGCCGGCCTTGCCCGGACGGGCTTCGAAGGTCGGCATGGTCCCGATCACCGGACCCGCGATCTCCGTCTGCCACCAGTTGTCCACCACCTGCCCGTTGCCCTGCCCGACGAGATGCTGCTGGGCCCAGCGGTGGGCCTCGGGGTTCAGAGGTTCCCCGGCGCAGGCCATCAGCCGCAGCTTGGAGAGGTCATACTTGCCCGGCGCCTCGGCACCGTGGCTCATCCACATGCGCACGGCGGTGGGGGCAGTGAACATGACGTTGACACCGAACCGCTCGCAGATCTCCCAGGTGACCTCGGGGCTCGGGTAGTCCGGCGCGCCCTCGCGGCAGAGCACCGTGGCGCCGATGCTGAGCGGGCCGTAGACGATGAAGCTGTGGCCCACCACCCAGCCAATGTCGGAGGTGCTCCAGTAGATGTCGCGCTCCTGGATCTGGTAGAAGGCCTTGCTCAGATAGTTCACGCCCACCAGGTAGCCGCCGGTGGTATGGACCACGCCCTTGGGCTTGCCCGTGGTGCCACTGGTGTAGAGGATGAACAGCGGGTGCTCGGCATCCACCATCTCGGGATCGCAGTGGATCTCGCGCCCCCGCTGGATGTCGTAGAAGTCCTTCTCGCGCTCGCTGGCGAAGCTGACCGGGTCGTCACCGGGGCGGGAGCCGCGGCGGTGGACGATCACGTGGTCCACCGAGGTCAAGTCGCGCACGGCCTCGTCCACGATGGGCTTGAGGGCGATGGACTTCCCGCGGCGGTAGGTGAAGTCGGAACAGACCACGACCTTGGCGCCGGCGTCCTCGATGCGGGTGCGCAGGGCCAGGGCGCCCATGCCTGCGTAGACCACGCTGTGGATGGCGCCGATGCGGGCACAGGCCAGCATCGAGATGATGCCCTCAGGGGTGAGGGGCATGTAGAGGATCACGCGATCGCCCTTCTTCACGCCCAGGCGCTTGAGGGTGTTGGCGAAGCGGTTCATCTCGCGGTAGAGGCGGTTGTAGGTGTAGGAGCGCTCGTCGCCATCCTCGCCCACCCACAGCAGGGCAGCCTTGTTGCGGCGATCGCTGTGCACGTGGCGGTCGATGCAGTTGACCGTGGCGTTCAGCTTCCCGCCGATGAACCAGGCGTGGTTGGGGGCGTTGAACTGGAGGACCTCCGTCCAGGGCTCGGCCCAGTCCAGGGCCCGGGCCTTCTCGGCCCAGAAGGAGGCCGGATCTTCCTGAGCCAGGGCGCACTCCACTTCGTAGTTGATGGCCGCCTGCTTGGCCAGCCAGCCCCGCATGGGAATGGGCGCCTCGCCTTTCTGCAGCGCATCGATGGTGGCTTTTTGGGTAAGGCTGATTTCCACGTCGCTCATGAAGGGCTCCGGAAGGGGGGTGGAATGGATAAATGGGGATGTTAGAAGGGAAGGTAGCATGGGAAGCGGCTCACTTCAGCCAAAATTGCGGTCACGTCATCTCCCTCGCCCCCACCGGAAACCCCCTATGGTCACCATTTACGACTTACCCATCAGCTATGACCTCCATCCGAGCGTGGCACATGTTCAGACCATCCTGGCGAACCTCAAGGCCAGGACCGGACTCGATCTGGAGGCGTGGGTGGCTCGCGTGAAGGCGGAGGGTCCCGCCGAAGAAAAAGCCCGCCGGGCCTGGTTCAAGGCCCAGGGCCTCGGGGGCAACCAGGCGATGTTCCTCGCCGAGCGCAGCATGGGCAGTTCAGCCCATGCCTTCGACGACACTCCCGAGGGCTACCTGGCGACGGCGCCCGGCTACGTCAGCCAGCAATACTCCGGAAAGAAGGCGGCCTTTGCCCCGCTGTATGGTCAGCTCGTGGGCCTGGTCCGCACCCTGGGCCCCGACGTCAGAATCTGTCCCTGCCAGACCATGGTTCCCTTCTACCGGCAGCATGTCTTTGCCGAGGTGAAGCCCTTCGCCTCCCGGCTGGACCTGGGCCTCGCCCTGGGCGATCCCGCGGCCGTGACCGACGCCGGCGGCCGCCTCCGCGAGACCGGCGGCTTTGCCCGGAAGGACCGGCTCACCCACAAGCTGGAAGTCCGCACGACAGCTGATCTGGAGGACGCCCTGGCCTGGCTGCAGCGCGCCTACGACCGGGACCGGCCCGCCTAGGGGTGGGGCATGGCGACCTGCACGCGGCGCACTGTCAGGATCCTCTCAAGGTCCCCGGGGGCCAGACCCACAAGAAAGCCCCGGCTGCCCCCGTTGAGGTAGATGCGTTCCAGCTCGAAGAGGCTCGCTTCCGCATAGACGGGCAGAGCCTTCTTCGTGCCCAGCGGGCTGGTGCCGCCCACCAGATAGCCGCTGTGTCGGTTGGCCACCTCGGGCCTGCAGGGGTGGATGGCTTTCGCACCGATCTGGCGGGCCAGCTCGCGGGTGCTCACCTCGCGGTCCCCATGCATGAGGATGATGAGGGGCGCACCCTTCTCGTCCTCCATCACCAGCGTCTTGATGACCGCGTGTTCCGGCACGCCCAGCTCCCGGGCGCTGACGGCGGTTCCGCCGTGCTCCTCGTAGCGGTAGAGGTGCTCCGTATAGGCCACGCCCGCCTGCCGGAGCAGCCGCGTGGCGTTGGTGGAGGGGGCCTTGGACATGCCCCATGATTCCACATCCTGCGAAGCGGCTGGAAGGCTCAGCCGACAGGCCCAGCCATGGCCAGCTTCCGGAAGGCGGAGGCCTTGATCGCGGCGTAGAGCTGGCTTCCTGGAACGATGTCCAGATCCTGCGCCGCGGCAGGGACGATCTCGGCAATGAGCCGGCCCTGCCCGACAGCCAGCTCAACGCCTGTCCGGCTGCCGCTCTCGAAGAGCGAGACGACCGTGCACGCCAGCAGGTTGCGGGCGCTGATGGCCTCCGGATGCCGCTTGAAGAGGATGATGTCCTTCGAGGAGAGCTCGAAGAGCCCGCCGGAGGCCTCCTGCTCTCCTCTCGGCAGCACCAGCTCCCCGCCCTCCCAGCGATACACCGAGGCACCACCCTCGATCCGCATGCCCGCCAGGCGGAGGAGGTTGATGTAGCCCACCGGACTCAGGCCCATGCGCTCACGAGCCAGGTGCTCCGTGGTCGTCTGCGCGGTCACCCGGCCCCCGGCCAGGGCGATCACCTGCTCGGTCATGAGGCGCATCTCCAGCATGGAGTGCGAGATGAACAGGAAGGGAATGTGGAACTCTCCGCACACGGCCTTCAGGTGGCTGATGATCTGGAACCGCAGGTGGTCGTCCAGGGCCGAGAGGGGCTCGTCCATGAGGAGCAGCCGCGGATTCGAGAGCACCGCCCGACCGATGGCCACTCGCTGCTTCTCCCCCCCGGAGAGGTTGTTCACGCCCCGGTCGAGCAGGGACTCGAGTTGCAACACCCGGACCAGGCTTTCCAGATCGATGCGGCGGTGCTCCGGGGCGCAGCGCTTCAGGCCGTAGAGCAGGTTCCCGCGCACGCTGAGGTGGGGAAACAGGCTGGGCTGCTGGAAGACGATGCCGATGCGCCGACGGTCGGGCGCAACGTCGATCCGGCTCCCGCTGTCGAAGAGTGGCATGCCATCGAGGAGGATGCTGCCCCGGTCGGGCTTCAGCAATCCGGAAACCAGACTCACCAGGGTGGACTTGCCGCTCCCGGAGGGGCCGAAGATCCCGCAGGACTCCCCCTGGATCACCAGGTCCAGGTCCAGCGAGAAAGCGCTGAACCGCTTGTGGGTGGCCAGCCGCAGTTCCATGTCAGTCCAGCCTCGCCATGCGGCGCCCGAGCTGCTCGTGGATCAGCAGGACCGCCACCGAGAGGATGATGGAGACCAGGCACAGGGCCAGGGCCATGGGATCACCCCCCGGCGAGCTCGCGTAGTCGTAGATGGCGAGGGGGATGGTCTGGGTCACCCCAGGGATGTTGCCGGCCACGATGATGGTGGCCCCGAACTCCCCCAGCCCCCGGGCGAACATGAGGACCGAGCCCGCCACCAGGCCCCGGATGGACAGGGGCAGGATCACGGTGAGCAGGCAGTCCACTGGACCCGCACCCAGGGCCCGCGAGGCCTGGATCAGGCGTGGGTCGATGGCCTCCATGCCCACGCGGATGGCTCTGACCATGAGCGGGAAGCCCACCACCGCGGTGGCGATGACCGCCGCCTTCCAGGTAAAGAGCACCGACACCCCCAGGGAGGCCAGCGTCTTCCCGAGCCAGCCGTGCCGCCCCAGCAGGATCAGCAGCAGGTAGCCGATCACCACCGGCGGCAGGGTCAGGGGCAGGTTCACCAGGACATCCAGGGCCAGCTTGCCCCGGAAGCGGCCGTAGCTCAGGAGGTAGGCGGCCAGGAAGCCAAACGGGAGCGAGACCACGGTGGCCGCCAGGGACACCTTGAGGGAGAGCAAGATAGCGGAGTACTCGGCAGAGCTGAACGCGGGCATGGCAGCCTATTGTACGGAGAAGCCGTACTTCACCAGTACGACCTTGGCTTCGGCCGACCGGAGGTGGTTGAAGAAGGCGACGGCCTCGGGCTTCGCAGCTCCGGAAGGCGTCAGCGCCATGGGGTAGACCACGCGCGGATACAACTCCTGGGGCACACGGAAGAGGAGGCGGGCGCGGGTGGCCTGGAGGGCGTCGGTGGCATAGACGAAAGCCCCATCCACCTCACCCCGCTCTGCGTACATCAGGCACTCCCGGACGTCCTTGGCCTGGACCAGCTTCTTCTCGAGCAGCCGGTCCAGCCCGGCCCGCTTGAGCGCCTCCAAAGCGTATTCCCCGGCCGGGACACTCTTCGGACTGCCGATGCCGATCTTCTCCAGCTTCGCCAGGTCCTGGAGGGAGGCAGCCCTGCCCGGGGCCCCCACGAAGACCAGCGCGTTGAAGGCCAGGGTCGTGATGCTGGCGGCCTGGACCAGGTTCCGGTCCCGGAGGTAGTCCATCCAGGCCTGGTCGGCGGAGATGAAGAGATCGGCGGGCGCGCCCGCTTCCAGCTGCCTGGCCAGGGTGCCCGAGGCCCCGTGGTTCTTGAGGATGGCCACCCCGGGGTGGGTCCTGGCGAAGCTGGCGCTCAGCTCGCCGAGGCTCTCCCGGAGGCTGGCGGCCGCGGAAACGGTGACCTCGCCAGCCCCGACCTGACCCCCCGCGAACAGCAGGAGCCCCATCAGCAACCGGGTGGCGAGCGCCTTCATCGCAGATCCTCCAGCCCCATGGTGACAAGAGTCGGGGCCTTCACTGCTTTGAATTTCAGGGCGGGTCAGCGCAGGCTGCCGGAGCCGTGGCGGAACCAGCCCAGCAAGATCCCCTCAGGCAGATCCAGCTCAAAGGCGTCGTGCAAGAGGGGGATCAGACCCTCCAGAGGCACCTCGCGACCGACCACCTCCTCGCCCCGGAACTCCGCATAGGCCTGGTTGCGCAGGAGGCGGCGCACCTCGGGACCGGGCTGCTGGACGATGAGGTTCCTGCGGAAGCGGGAGTCCGGGTGGGTGCTGGTGAAGTGGTTGCCCACCTCAAAGTCGATGGGGAGCCGCGCCTCCGGAACGAAGGCATAGAGATCCTCCCAGGCACCCCGGTGGAAGCTCTGCAGCACCTGGAGCCCGCCCTCGGGAACGACCCGGTAGGTGTTCTGGAACTGGGCATGGGCCTCGCCATCCAGGGGCACGGGGTGCAGCAGCCCTTCGAGCCCGAAGCCCACATCGCAGAGCCACGGCGCGCCATCCACCTGCATCAGCAGGAGCATGTGGGTCCGCGGCAGGATCCCGGTCACGCCGAGCCGGACCCGCGCCTCGCAGGCCATTACCTCGAAGCCGAGGCCATCCAGCACCGCCTGGAACAGGGTGTTCTGCTCGAAGCAGTAGCCGCCGCGCCGCTGCCCCACCAGCTTCTCCTGCAGGGAGGCCAGGTCCAGGCGGATCGGCAGACCCAGCAGCACATCCACGTTCTCGAAGGGGATCGAGCTGGCGTGAGCCAGGTGCAGGGCGCGGAGGCCCGCCAGGTTGGCGGCGGGCCGGCTGGCAAGCCCGATGCGTCGGAGGTAGGCGTCCAGATCCAGGTCAGCGGACATGGTGCGCAGCCCCGCTGGGGTGGGAGTGTTGGATCAAGGGCATGCGACCTCCTTGGCTAGGCGGACCGGGTCTGCCAGGCGACGAGGTTGCGCCGGATCTGGGCGGCATGGAGTTCCAGGTGCTCGCCGTAGCTGCGCAGCCAATCATCGGTGCCGTAGGGACCGCTGTGGCTGTGGCGGCCCATGCGGCCCCAGGCCTCCTCGGGCAGACGGGCCAGCAGGGTCGAGGTGTGGGCCCGCACCGTCTCCACCAGGTGCAGCGAAGCCTCCGGATCACTGCCCTGGTAGTCGAAGCGCCGGGCCCAGACATTCTCGTCATAGCCGACGATCAGGGGCTCCGCCTCGGCGAGCAGGAGGCGGATGCGGATGGCCGCGTAGGTCTCGGAATCGGCGCAGTGGGCCACCACCTCCAGGGCGCTCCAGGCCCCTGCCGCAGGCCGCCAGGCTCGCATCTCTGCCGGCGCCTCGTCCCAGGCCCCCCGCAGCAGGCTGGGCCCGGTTCGGTAGCGCTCCAACCAGGAGCTCCGGGTCGCGGCATCCATCGACATGCGTCACCTCCCCTCCAGGATGGACGGGTTGGCTCCAAATTGAACCCTCAGCTTGCGAGGCAATTATGGTTTCATGAGGGTCTCGCCCCCCTCAGGAGCCACCGTGACCACACGCCGCCTCACCAGCCTCACCTTGGCCCTGGCCGCCAGCCTCCTGGCTGCGCAGCGCACCCCTCAGCAGACACCCCCGGCCGGGGCGCCGAGTGCGGCACCCCGTGCCAATGGCGCGTCCACGCCAGTGCCGGACGCCAGCGAACCCAAGCCCTATGACAAGGTCGTCACCGCCGAAGCCAAGTCCCAGGAGGGCTTCATCAAGGTCCACCAGCTCAAGGGCAAGACCTACTTCGAGATCCCCAAGAGCCGCCTGGGCCAGGAGCTGCTGCTGGTGGTCTCCGCCAACCAGACCCCCGCGAACATCGACCACGCCGGACGGGTCGTGGACTCCATCGTGGTCCGGTGGGTGCTGAAGGAGAACCGCGTGCTGCTGCAGGAGGTCTCCCACGCCCTGGTGGCCGATCCCTCCAAGCCCGTGGCCAAGGCCGTGGCCGCCGCCACCCGGGACACCATCCTGATGAGCTTTCCCGTGGAGGCCTTCGCCAAGGACGGCGCCCCGGTCATCGAGGCGACGCGGCTGTTCACCACGGAAGTACCGGAACTCAGCGCCCGCCAGCTCCTGGGCGCCCAGTCCTTCGATCCCGCGCGCAGCTACCTGGACAAGGTCAAGACCTTCCCCGCGAACCTGAACGTCGAGGCGGTGCAGACCTACAGCGTGCCCTTCAGCATGGGTCCCACACCCGGCAGCTCCAGCCCCTTCGGCGCCCCCGGCCTGCGGCCCGGCACCAGCGGCTCGGTGACCATGTTCTTCTCCTTCGTGCAGCTGCCGGAGCAGCCGATGCTGCCCCGCGTCTCGGACGAGCGCCTGGGCTTCTTCAGCGTGCGGAACACCGACTACGGCCGGCCGGACCACGAGGCCAGCCGCCGCTCCTACATCACCCGCTGGCGTCTGGAGAAAAAGGACCCCGCCGCGGCCCTCAGCGAGCCCGTGAAGCCCATCACCTTCTACATCGACCGCGCCACCCCCGAGACCTGGGTGCCCTTCGTGAAGAAGGGCGTGGAAGCGTGGCAGGCCGCCTTCGAGGCCGCCGGGTTCAAGCAGGCCATCGTGGCGAAGCTCGCCCCCACCCCCGAGGAGGATCCGGACTTCGACGCCGGCGACGCGCGCTACTCCGTCATCCGCTGGGTGCCCTCGCCCGTGGCCAACGCCTACGGCCCCCACATCAGCGACCCCCGCACCGGAGAGATCCTGGAGGCGGACATCGTGCTCTACCACAACATCCTGCAACTCCAGCGGGACTGGTACTTCACCCAGGTCGCCCCGCTGGACAAGCGGGCCCAGGGGCTCCGGCTGCCCGATGACCTCATGGGCGACCTCCTGGCCTACGTGGTGACCCACGAGGTGGGCCACTCCCTGGGCTTCCCCCACAACTTCAAGGCCAGCTCGCAGTATCCCTTCGAGAAGATCCGGGACAAGGCCTGGGTGAAGAAGATGGGCCATGTGTCCACCCTCATGGACTACTGCCGCTTCAACTACGTGGCCCAGCCCGAGGACGGCTTCGAGCCGGCGGACCTGGTGCCCAAGCTCGGCCCCTACGATATCTTCGCGGTGAAGTGGGGCTACACGCCCATCCCCAGGGCCAAGACCTCCGATGACGAGAAGGCCACCCTCAACGCCTGGCTGAAGCCCCAGGAGACGGAGCCCTGGCTCCGCTTCTCCACGCCCGGCACTTCGGGCATTGATCCCGGCGATCAGACTGAGGCTGTGGGGGATGCGGACCCCGTGAAGGCCACCACCCTGGGTACCCGCAACCTGCAGCGGGTCCTGGGGCTGCTGCCGAAGGCGGCCCTGAAGGAAGGCGAGGACCTCAAGGAGCTGAGCCACCTCTATGACGCCATCTGGGGTCAGTGGCGGCGCGAGCTTGGTCACGTGGCCCTGCTGGTGGGCGGCTACGACACCGAGAACAAGCACGGCGGCCAGGCCGGGGGACGCTTCACGCCCGTGGCCGCGGGACGCCAGGCCGAGGCGGTGAAGTTCCTCAATGGCGCCCTGCTCAAGACGCCCAGCTGGATCCTGGAGCCGGCCCTGCTTGGCAAGCTCGAGCCCGGCAGCGGGCAGCTGCGGCTGCTGGCCGCGCAGCGTGGGGTCCTCGGAGCCCTGCTCGACCGGGCCCGGCTCAGCCGCCTGGAGGAACAGGAGGCCCAGCTCGGGGAGAAGTCCTATGCCATCGGCCAGCTGCTGTCAGATCTGCGGTCCGGCATCTTCACCGAGCTCACCGGGGCGGCGCCCAAGGTCGATCCCTACCGCCGCAACCTTCAGCGCGCCTACCTCGAGTTGCTCGGGAACCTGCTCAACCAGCCGGCGCTGCCGAGCATGGCCGCCGGAGGGTTGGGCATGACCGTCCTCGGGGTGAACACCAGCGACGACTGCCGGGGCGCCGTCCGCGCTGAGCTGAAGGCCCTCCAGGCTCTCGTGACGAAGCCCGCCGCCCCCAAGGCCACCCGGGCCCACCTGGAGGACCTGAAGGATCAGATCGCCCGGGTGCTGGATCCCAAGTTCCAGGCCGCCCAGCCCTCGGCCGCCAACGCCACCCCGTCCCGCCGGGTGGAAGAGACCTGCTGGCCCAGCGCGGCCAGTCTCGAGAACTGACGTCACGCCAGCCTGATCGACGAGCCACCAGGGAGGCCCCATGCCCACTGCCCGGATCCTTCTCGCGCTGACCCTCGGGCTCGCGGCCAGCCTGCCCGTCGGGGCGGGCGACCGCGTCACCGGCCGGGCCTTCGCCACCCGCTCCGAGGTGGCGGCCCAGCACGGCATGGCCTGCACCAGCCAGGCCCTGGTCACCCAGATCGCCCTGGACATCCTCAAGCAGGGGGGTTCCGCCGTGGATGCGGCCATCGCCGCGGACGCGGCCCTGGGCCTCATGGAGCCCACGGGCAGCGGCATGGGCGGTGACCTCTACGCCATGGTCTGGGACGCCAAGGGGAAGAATCTCCACGGCCTGAACGGCAGCGGCCGCTCGCCGAAGTCGCTCAGCCTCGATCACTTCAAGAAGCTTGGCCTCAAGCACATCCCGCCCCAGGGCCCCCTGCCTGTCAGCGTGCCAGGCTGTGTGGACGCCTGGTTCGAGCTGCACCGCAAGTTCGGCAGGCTCCCCATGGCGCAGGTGTTGGCTCCGGCCATCCGCTACGCCCGGGAGGGCTTCCCTGTCTCCGAGCTGGTCGCCTACTACTGGGACCGCAGCGTGCCCGCCCTGGGCCGCTTCCCCGGCTTCCTGGAGACCTTCACCGTGGACGGCAAGCGGGCCCCTCGCAGCGGGGAGGTCTTCCGCAACCCCCGGCTGGGCCGCACCCTGGAGCTCCTGGCCAAGGAGGGGCGCGACGCCTTCTACAAGGGCGAGGTTGCCCGCAAGATCGACGCCTACATGAAGGCCCAGGGCGGCTTCCTGAGCTATGAGGACTTTGCCGCCCACCGCTCGGACTGGGTGGACCCGGTCTCCGTGAGCTACCGGGGCTATGACGTGTGGGAGCTGCCCCCCAACGGCCAGGGCATCGCGGCCCTGCAGATGCTGAACATCCTCGAGGGCTACGACTTCTCGAAGATCCCCTTCGGCAGTCCCCGGCACGTCCACCTGTTCACGGAAGCCAAGAAGCTGGCCTTCGAGGACCGGGCCAAGTTCTACGCGGACGCCGCCTTCATGAAGGTGCCCCTGGGCTGGCTGCTCTCCAAGGACTACGCCGCCCAGCGCCGCGCCCTCATCGACGAGGGCCGCGCCGCCCGCCGCCTCGAAGCGGGTCACCCGCCCCTGAAAGAGGGCGACACCATCTACCTCACGACGGCGGACGGTGACGGCAACATGGTGAGCCTGATCCAGAGCAACTACCGGGGCATGGGCAGCGGCATGACCCCGGGGGACCTGGGCTTCTGCCTCCAGGACCGGGGTGAGCTGTTCAACCTCGAGGAGGGCAACGCCAACACCTATGCCCCGGGCAAGCGCCCCTTCCACACCATCATCCCGGGCTTCATCACCAAGGGCGGCGAGCCCTTCCTGAGCTATGGCGTCATGGGCGGCGAGTTCCAGCCCATCGGCCACGCCCAGATCGTCATGAACCTGGTCGATTTCGCCATGAACGCCCAGGAGGCCGGGGACGCCCCGCGCATGAGCCACGACGGCTCACCGGAGCCCACGGGCGAGAAGGGCAAGCTGCCGGGCACCATTCAGCTGGAGAGCGGCTTCCCCTACGAGACCGTCCGGGAGCTCATGAACCGCGGCCACGGCGTGGCCTGGCTGCTCGGGGGCTACGGCGGCTACCAGGCCATCCGCTGGGACCCCAGGCAGAAGGTGTTCTTCGGGGCCTCGGAGTCACGCAAGGATGGCCAGGCCGCGGGATATTAGAGATACACCAGCGGATCCAGGTCCCAGTCCCCGGGCTCTTCGTAGTCCTCGATCTCTTCGGGGGCGTGGAGCAGGTGCAGGTCCTTGACGGGCAGCGGCAGGCCCAGCTTGGTGTCGAATACCAGGCGCACTGTGGGCCGCAGGAGGTCCTCGCTCTGTTCAACGACGACGGCCAGACGCCCACTGGTGAGGCGGACCAGGGCGCCCACGGGGTAGATGCCCAGGGTGCGGATGAACTGCTGGACCAGGTCACCATCCAGGTGGGCGCCGCTCCACTCCAGCAGCTTCTTCAGCACCTCGGAAGGCTCCATCCCCTTGTGGTAGACCCGGTTGGACGTCAGGGCGTCGTAGACGTCCACGATGGCGGCCATGCGCCCGATCTGGGAGATGCCCTCCCCGGGAATGCCCGCGGGATAGCCCCCGCCGCCCATGCGCTCGTGGTGCTCACCGGCGATCCGGATGACCATGTCGGAGATCCCGGAGACTCCTGTAAGCAGATCCCGACTGAGGGTGGCGTGGGACTTCATGATGGTGAATTCTTCTTCCGTGAGCTTCCCGGGCTTGTTGAGAATCTCGTTGGGGATCTTCATCTTTCCGATGTCATGGAGCAGCCCGCCGAGACCCGCTTCATGCACCAGGTCGGCAGGCATGCCCAGGGCATTGGTGAAGGACACCAGCAGCGCGCAGATGCTCACGCTGTGCTGGAAGGTGTAGGTATCTGCCTGCTTGATGCGGCAGAGGCTGAGGAGGGCGCCGGGATTGCGGAGCACGGAAGCGTTGATCTCCTTCACCAGGGGTCCGGCCTTGGCAGGTTCCACCTGCTTGCCCAGCCGCACATCCAGGAGCAGGCCGTCGACCATGACCGAGGCCTCGCCCAGGATCCGCCGGGCCTGGACGGACTCCTCCTTCTGGGAGACCCGGGCCGTCGGCAACGCGGCCCCGGCGGCGGCCGACTGCTTCAGCTGCTGGTCGAGCACCAGGTCGATCTCGGCCTTGGTCGGGGCCCCGGCTACATCGTCCCCGCGCTCGGTGTCGATGTAGAGCTCGTGCATGCCCTGGTCCCGCATCTTCTGGATCTGATCCGGATGACGCAGCAGGAAGCGCTGCCGCAGGAAGCCGTGCTGCAGCCAGCCGCAGTTCAGGTCGTGGATGTACATCCCCGTCCTGAGATCCTCGACCCGCACCCGCTTGATCGTCATGCCCTTGTCCACCGCCTGATCCTTGGATCGGCCTGGAAGGATCCGAGGTTGAAACCTGACCGGGCGTGTCCAGGGTCAGCGGCGGCCCCCGGGCTTCCCAGCAGCGAGGGAGCCCCCGGAGAGCATCTGATACCCCAGGAGGGGGCTGGATGTAGAATGGGGGTTCGGACCGCGCCCAGCGGCGCTCTCAGGGGAGTTGACCGTGCTCGAAGCCTACCGCCTCCATGTCGCTGAACGCGCCGCCATGGGCATTCCGCCCTTGCCACTCACGGAAGCCCAGACTTCCGAGCTGACAGCCCTACTCGCCACTCCCCCTGCGGGCGAGGAGAAGGTTCTGCTCGACCTGCTGGTCCACCGCGTACCCGCCGGCGTGGATGATGCCGCCCGGGTGAAGGCGGCCTTCCTGGCCAGCGTCGCCAAGGGCCAGGAGAAGGTGCCTCTGGTCTCCCCCGAGAAAGCCACGGAGCTGCTCGGCACCATGCTGGGCGGCTTCAACGTGAAGCCCCTCATCGACCTGCTGGACGATGCCAAGGTGGGTGCCCTCGCCGCCGAGGGCCTGAAGAAGACCCTGCTGGTCTTCGACGCCTTCGCCGAGGTGAAGGCCAAGGCCGACGCCGGCAATGCCAACGCCAAGTCCGTCCTCCTGTCCTGGGCCGAGGCCGAGTGGTTCACCAGCCGCCCCGAAGTGCCCCAGAGCCTGACCCTGACCGTGTTCAAGGTCACCGGCGAGACCAACACCGACGACCTGTCCCCGGCCCCGGACGCCTGGAGCCGCCCCGACATCCCGCTCCACGCCCTGGCCATGCTGAAGAATGCCCGGCCCGGCATCGAACCCGACGACGCGGGCAAGGTGGGCCCCATCAAGCAGCTCGACGCCCTGAGAGCCAAGGGCCACCTGATCGCCTACGTGGGTGACGTGGTCGGCACCGGCTCCTCCCGCAAGTCCGCCACCAACTCGGTGCTGTGGTTCACGGGGGAGGACATCCCCTTCGTGCCCAACAAGCGCTTCGGCGGCGTCTGCCTGGGCTCCAAGATCGCGCCCATCTTCTACAACACCATGGAGGACGCCGGCGCCCTGCCCATCGAGCTGGATGTGAACAGCATGGACATGGGCGACGTCATCGAGCTGCGCCCCTACGAGGGCAAGGCCCTGAAGAACGGCCAGGTCATCTCCGAGTTCAAGGTCAAGTCCGAGGTCATCTTCGACGAAGTCCGCGCCGGTGGCCGCATCCCCCTGATCGTCGGCCGGGGCCTCACGGCCAAGGCCCGCCAGGCCCTCGGTCTGCCCGAGTCCACGATCTTCCGCTTCCCCGCGATCCCCGCGGACACCGGGAAGGGCTTCTCCCTGGCCCAGAAGATGGTGGGCAAGGCCTGTGGCGTGAAGGGCATCCGTCCCGGCACCTACTGTGAGCCCCGCATGACCACCGTGGGTTCCCAGGACACCACGGGTCCCATGACCCGGGATGAGCTGAAGGACCTCGCCTGTCTTCAGTTCTCCGCCGACATGGTGATGCAGTCCTTCTGCCACACGGCGCCCTATCCCAAGCCCGTGGACGTGAAGACCCACCGGGAACTGCCTCCCTTCATCACCAACCGGGGCGGCGTCTCCCTCAAGCCCGGCGACGGCGTCATCCACAGCTGGCTGAACCGCCTGCTGCTGCCGGACACCGTCGGCACCGGCGGCGACTCGCACACCCGCTTCCCCATCGGTATCTCCTTCCCCGCGGGCTCGGGCCTGGTGGCCTTCGCCGCCGCCACGGGCGTCATGCCCCTGGACATGCCGGAGTCCGTGCTCGTGCGGTTCAAGGGCGACCTCCAGCCGGGCATCACCCTGCGGGATCTCGTCAACGCCATCCCCTACTACGCGATCAAGCAGGGTCTGCTTACCGTCGAGAAGAAGGGCAAGAAGAACCTCTTCAGCGGCAAGATCCTGGAGATCGAAGGGCTGCCCAAGCTCAAGGTGGAACAGGCCTTCGAGCTGTCCGACGCCTCGGCCGAGCGGTCTGCCGCGGGCTGCACCGTGCACCTGGACAAGGAACCGATCATCGAATACATGACGTCCAACATCACGCTCATGAAGTGGATGATCGCGAATGGCTACGAGCACCGGGAGACTCTGGAGAACCGCATCAAGGCCATGCGCGCCTGGATTGCCAGCCCCGAGCTGCTGGCCCCGGATGCCGACGCCGACTACGCGGCGGTCATCGAGATCGACCTGGCCGACGTGAAAGAACCCATCGTGGCCTGCCCCAACGATCCCGATGACGTCAAGCTGCTCTCCACCGTGGCGGGCGACAAGATCGACGAGGTCTTCATCGGTTCCTGCATGACGAACATCGGCCACTTCCGGGCGGCCGGGAAGCTGCTGGACGGCAAGTCCGACCTCGCCACGCGCCTCTGGATCGCCCCGCCCACCAAGATGGACGCCTACGTGCTCACCCAGGAGGGCTACTACGGCATCCTGGGCCGCACCGGCGCCCGCATGGAGATGCCCGGCTGTTCCCTGTGCATGGGCAACCAGGCGCAGGTCCGCAAGGGCAGCACGGCCATGTCCACCTCCACGCGCAACTTCCCTAACCGGCTGGGCCTGGATACCCGGGTCTATCTCGGCTCCGCTGAGCTGGCCTCCATCTGCGCCCTGCTCGGGAAGATCCCGACGGTTGCCGAATACACGGAGCTCGTCGGGGTCATCGCCCAGAAGTCCTCCGACATCTACCGCTACATGAACTTCGACCAGATCCCGGACTTCCGCGAAGTCGCCGATACCGTGACGGTCTAGGAACCCGTCGCCTCCATTCGGCTCACGCTTAGGTAGTTCAGGATGTCCTTCAGGAAGGCCTCGGCCGTAGGTCCGTTCGCCAGCCACGGATAGAAGGTCTGACCCTGGCTGGCTCCAGCGCCGCTGACGGGAACCCCGAACAGGGCCCGTGGGCAGCTGAGGTCGCAGGCGAGGAACCGCACTGCGGCGGGGACCTTGAGCAGCGCCAGGATCCGCTGCTGGGCCCCTGCCCGGTCCTCGATGGTGGTGCCCATCCAGACGTTCCGGGGTGGCTCGCCCGCCAGCCAGCGCTCCAGCCAGGCGACGAACAGCCCCTCCTCACCGGCGCTCGGTTCGAACCGGGCAAGCTCGAGCGCGGCCTGCAGCAGGGAGGGGATGACCTTGGGCTGGCGGGTGAGCAACATCCACGTCAAGTTGGGAGTCTGCTGCATGGTCTCCAGTGCCACGCGCCGGGCCTGGTCCAGAGCCCTGTCATCAGCCCAGAAATCCCCCATGGAGTTGGTGAAGATCTTCAGGGTCTGGCTGGCCTCCCGCGCCTCCCGATCACAGCGACGGGCCGCTTCGCAGGCAGACTCCAGGGTGACGCAGTGCTTGGGCTGGGAGGGATCCTGCCCACCAGGAGGGAGCCCTCGGTTGGCCTCGGCGGAATCCGGATCTTTCGGATTCCGGGACTTCCCGGGCCGGGATTCGGCGTAGCAGATGGCGCAGACCTGGGAAACCTCGTTCCGGGTCCGCCAGAAATCGACCGAATAACCATCGCGGAGCGTGGGGATGACTTGAGCCATGAAACCTTCCTTGGAACTCACCGAGATTATTTCAACTCATGAGCTTTCAACTTCGCGCGGGCTCAGGCCCTGTCAAGCGATCCAAGGGGGCCATCCGCCGACCTTCGAGCCGGCCCTGTCTGCGGAAACGCAAGGCCAGCCCTGGATCAGACTGGCCTCAAGGCTTCCCGAAAAATCCCCGGGAAAATTCTCGACATCGCCTGGCCGCCCGAAAACCAGCCCTGGGGCCTGATTCCCGCGCGGCTCAGGCCAGCTTTTCACAGCCCGGGAACCCCACCCTCCGCGGCTGCTTTTCGATTTGCATAACTCGCGTTCATGCTAGACTTTTTCCTCTTCAACCACCTTTCGGGGGGTTCCCATGGGGATCTTTGAGGGCCACATCCGCGTGCATGAAGGCGACCGCTTCGCCTTGGTCGCGTCGCGCTGGAACGACTTTATCGTCGAGCGGCTGATCCAGGGTGCGCAGGACTGCATCCTCCGCCACGGTGGGAAGGAGGATCAGCTGGACCTCATCCGGGTTCCCGGAAGCTTCGAGCTGCCTCAGGTGGCCAAGCTGGCGGCCCAGAGCGGCCGCTACGCGGGTGTCATCGTGCTTGGCACGGTGATCCGGGGCGGGACGCCCCACTTCGACATGATCGCGGCTGAGGTCACCAAGGGCGTCGCCCAGGTGGCTCTGGACACGGGACTGCCCATGAGCTTCGGTGTCCTGACGACAGACAGCGTGGAGCAGGCCATCGACCGCGCCGGCGCCAAGATGGGCAACAAGGGCTGGGAGGCTGCCATGAGTGTCCTCGAGATGGTGGACCTGACCCGCACCCTCGGTGCCAAGAAAGGGCGCGACTAGATGGGTGTTCGCCGCCGGGGGCGGGAGTACGCCCTGCAGATGCTCTACGCCATGGACCTCACCGGCTACCAGCCGGATCAGGTCTTTGCGGGCTTCTACACCATCCAGGATCTGAACCGGGACGCCTTCTACTACGCGCGCCGGCTGGTGGATGGTGTGCACGGCCACCTGGAGGAGATCGACGGGGCCCTCGCGAAGTACGCGGAGCACTGGAAGATCCATCGCATGGCCGCCGTGGACCGGAACCTCCTCAGGCTTGGCCTCTATGAGTTGATGTTCGTGCGGGAGGTACCCTTCCCCATCGTCATCAACGAGGCCCTTGAGATCGTGAAAGAGTTCAGCGACCAAGAGGGCACGCAATTCCTGAACGGCATTCTTGATGCGGCAAGAAAAGAGTTCCGTCCAGAAGAAACCGGCCCTCGAATCAAAAAGAAGGCACCTGCGGCAGAATCTGCCGAAGATTCCTGACCTGACCGGCCTGCCTCGGTTTGCTATGCTCGATCCCTTCCCCCGACTGACCTGATCGTTGGAGCCTCGATGAGCACCCCCCGCAAGAAGTCCCCTGTTGTGAAACAGTCTCCGGGTCCTGCCCGACCGGCTGCGCCCCTCGCCAAAACGGTCACGAGCCCCCTGGGCCTCGAGGAGATCAAGGCCCTGATCGCCCTGGTGGGCCGCGAGCCCTTCCAGGAGTTCGAGTTCGAGGCGGGCGACATGCGCTTCCGCATCCGCAAGGACGGCCCTGCGCCTGTGATGCAGGCACCAGTGGCAGCCCCCATGATGATGGCGGCCCCTGCGGCCCCCATGATGCAAGCCCTGGCCGTGCCGATGGCCGCTCCCGCAGCCCAGCCGGTCGAAGATCCCAACATCCACTTCGTGACGAGTCCCATCGTGGGGACCTTCTACCGGGCCTCCAACCCGACTGCCACGCCCTATACCTCCCCAGGTGACTACGTCAAACCGGGCCAGACCCTCTGCATCATCGAGGCCATGAAGCTCATGAACGAGATCGAGAGCGACGTGGCGGGCGAGGTCATCAAGGTGCTGGTGGAGAACGGCACACCCGTCGAATACGGCGAACGGCTCTTCGCCGTGAGAATCGGCTAGCCATGGGCTCAGCCATCAAGCGCAAGCCATTGGCCGCCATCGCGACCCCCATCGACGCGCCTCCGTTCAAGAAGGTGCTTATCGCAAATCGAGGCGAGATCGCCTTGCGCGTCATCCTGGCCTGCAAGGAACTGGGTATCCAAACCGTGGCGGTCTACTCCGAGGCTGACCGCAACGCCCTCCATGTGCGGTTCGCGGACGAGGAAGTCTGCATTGGCCCCCCGCCCTCCTCCAAGTCCTACCTCAACATCCCCCAGGTCATCGCGGCGGCCGAGGTCACCGGTGCCGAGGCCATCCATCCGGGCTACGGCTTCCTCAGCGAGAACGCCCACTTCGTGGAAGTCTGCCAGGCCTGCGGCATCACGTTCATTGGCCCAAGCCCCGAGATCATCCGCAAGATGGGTAACAAGGCCCAGGCCAAGGCCACGATGCAGGAAGCCGGCGTGCCCCTCATGCCGGGCAGCGACGGCCTGGTTGAGACCGTGGAGGAAGCCCTGGAGGTGGCCGAGCAGATCGGCTACCCCGTGATCGTCAAGGCCAGCGCGGGCGGCGGCGGGCGCGGCATGCGCATCGTCAACAACCCCGAGGAGCTGCCGGACCTGTACAACAACGCCCGCAGCGAGGCCAAGGGCGCCTTCGGCGATGACACCGTCTACATGGAGAAGTACCTCCTGGAGCCGCGCCACATCGAAGTCCAGATCATGGGCGACATGTTCGGCAACGTGGTGCACCTGGGCGAGCGCGAGTGTTCCATCCAGCGCCGCCACCAGAAGCTCATCGAGGAGAGCCCGAGCGCCATCCTGGCTCCGGCTATGCGTCAGAAGATCTGCGACACTGCCATCAAGGCCGCCAAGGCCGTGGGTTACTACAACGCAGGCACCATCGAGTTCCTGCTGGACAAGCGCGGTGACTTCTTCTTCATGGAGATGAACACCCGCGTCCAAGTGGAGCACCCCGTCACTGAGCTGGTCACGGGCATCGACATCGTCAAGGAACAGCTCCGCATCGCCGCTGGCCAGAAGCTCAGCTTCCGCCAGGAGGACGTGATCCAGAAGGGGCACGCCATCGAGTGCCGCATCAACGCCGAGGACCCCTTCAAGTTCACCCCCAGCCCCGGCCGCATCACCGCCCTGCACTTCCCCGGGGGCCCCGGCATCCGCGTAGACACCGCCATGCACCAGGATGCAGTCATCCCGCCCCACTACGACTCCATGGTGGCCAAGCTCATCGCCTACGGCGCCAACCGCACCGAGGCCATTGCCCGCATGCGCCGCGCCCTGGACACGCTGGTGATCGAGGGCATCAAGACCACCGCCCCCCTGCACCGCCGCATCATGGACAACCCCGAGTTCATCGCCGGCACCTTCTCCACCAAGTGGATGGACACCTTCCTGGAAGAGCTCAAACGGAACCCCGCCGGGGACCCCCGCTAGAGCCGTCCAGAAGCCCCCCCGATTCCGCTAGAATGGACCCTGCGCCGCCTTAGCTCAGTTGGTAGAGCTCCAGCTTTGTAATCTGGTGGTCACCCGTTCGATTCGGGTAGGCGGCTCCAGTCCGTGATGCACCTGCGGCCACCCTCCCCGGTGGCCGTTTTCTTGCTCCCCGCACCGGGATCAGAATCCCTGCCAGACCGAGTGGGCCCGAATCGGACAGGTCGAAAGCCTCCGGCCCTGCAAAGCTCCCCGGAGAGCACATATGTTGATTAACTCAATCTATTTAGGGGTCCGCCTTGCCGCTCCGACTCCAAATAGGCAATTCCTAACCTTCCATGGAATTTCACCCGATGGTCCATTGAACGGATCGGAGTCGGCGTGAACTGGACCATGGGATTCAAAATCCGGGCGCTCGTGTTCCTGGTCTGCGGGCTCTTCGCTCTCCAGGAAGCTCTCTATGTGCTGCCCACCTTCAAGTCCAAGCTCTTCGAGCGCAGGCAGGGTGAGAACAAGGCGGTGGTGGAGGTCGCCTACGGGGTCGTCGAACACTTCGCCGCCATGGAGTCCTCGGGGAAGGTGACCCGATCAGAGGCCCAGTCCCTGGCACAGGGGGCGCTGCGGGGTCTCCGCTTCGAGGGCGGCAACTATTTCTGGATCAACGACCTGGAGCCGCGGATGCTCATGCATCCCACCAAGCCCGAGCTCGAAGGGAAGCCCGTGGCGGACCTCAAGGATGCCTCCGGCAAGGCCTACATGGTGGAGATGGCAAGGATCGCCCGGCAGTACGGGGAAGGCTTCGTGGCCTACGACTTCCTGAAGCCGCAGACCGGCACGGTGGTGCCCAAGATCTCCTACGTGAAGCTCTACTCGCCCTGGGGCTGGGTGATCGGCAGCGGGGTCTACCTGGATGATGTCGCGGCTGAGGGGTGGAAGATGGCTGCCGCCCTCGGCCTCGGGCTGGTGATCGTCATGGCGCTGGCGTTCCCGGTCTTCCGGGTCATGACGGGCAGGATCAACACCTCGGTCCGGGAAGTCCGGGACGGCATCGAGTCCATCGTGGCCGGCCGGCTCACCCATCGCTTCCAGGTGCTGGGGAAGGATGAACTGGCGGAGATGGCGGGCAACCTCAATGGACTGGCCGAGCGCCTCCAGGGCGACTTCAAGGGGATCCTGCACGCTTCAGAATCCACGGCCTCGGGAGCCACCCAGCTCAGCGCCACCAGCCATGAGCAGCTGCGGGCCGCGGAGGAGGTCGCGAATGGCGCCCAGGTCCTCAAGGCGGCCCTGGAGCGCAATGTCGGCAGCATCGAGCAGGTGCGCGAGTCCCTGGACCAGACCGGGGGCCAGATCGGGCAGGCCGCCCTGCAGGTGGAGGGCGCCGTCGAGGCCACGGAGTCCGGCCGGGCGGCTGCGGAAGAGAGCTTCCAGGCCATGGAGGAGATCAAGACGGTCTCAGACCGGATCGTGAAGGCTGTCCAGCTCATCCAGGAGATCGCCCGGCAGACCAACCTGCTCTCGCTGAACGCCGCCATTGAGGCGGCCAAGGCGGGGGCCCAGGGCAAGGGCTTCGCGGTGGTCGCCGAAGAGGTCCGGAAGCTGGCGGAGCGCTCAGGCGGTGCGGCGCGGGAGATCTCCGCGATGATCGAGGAGACCCATCAGGCCGTGGGACGGGGTCAGGAGACGTCCCGGCTCACCCTCGAGAAGCTGCAGATCATCCTCTCGGGCATCCTCGAGCTCACCGGGACCGTGCTCTCCATCCGGATCTCCACGGAGGAGGAGGGGAGCGCCATTGAGCAGATCCGGGCCCAGGTCCTGGAGGGAGAGAGCCAGGCCGAGCGAAACGCCTCCGCGGCCACTGAGCTGAGTGCCAGCGCAGAACAGGTCGCCGCCACCGCCCACGAGCTGTCCCGAGTCGCGGATGGCCTGGCGGAGACCGTCAGTCGCTTCACCGTTTGAGACCCCGTCCAGGCAGCAGCAACGGCTGCTGCCCCTTCCTGAAGGAACCAGCATGAGCAGTCCCACCGTCAAGATCCAAGGCGCGGTCGCGGTCCTGAGCCCTTCCGGCAGGTTCACCTCCGAGTCCCACACCGCCTTCAAGGAAGCCTCCTATCCGTTGGTCGAGAACCCCTCGGTCACCACCATCTGCATCGACCTGGCAACGGTCTCCTACATGGACTCGTCCTCCCTCGGCAGCCTCCTCCTGCTGAGAGAGAAGGCCACGGCCAAAGGCAAGAAGGTCACGCTGCGGAACCCGAATCCGACCCTGCTGCCCACCCTCAAGATGATCAAGTTCGACAAGCTCTTCGAAACCTCGAACACCTGAGCCCGGCTCATGCGCATCCTTGTCGCCGAAGATGACGCTGCCACCCGCCTCCTGATCCGGCGCGTGCTGGAAAAGGAGGGCTATGAAGTCACCCTCGCCTTCGACGGCCTGGACGCCCTGGAGCGCTTTGCCCAGTCTGCGCCGGACATCGTCATCACCGATTTCCAGATGCCGCGCATGGACGGCCTGCAGCTCTGCCGCGCGTTGACGGTCGCCCGTGGCGAGCGGTTCGTGCCCCTCATCATGCTCACGGGCGGACAGGACGCGGATCTGCTGCACAACAGCCTGGAGGCGGGAGCCCTGGAGTTCCTCAACAAGCCCATCCGCCCGGACGAGCTGGTCGCCCGGGTGAGGGCCATTGCCGCCATGTCGGCCATGCACTTCACCCTGGCCAACAACCAGGAGGAGACCCTGGGTGAAATTGCCATCGTCAAGCATCTGCTTGAGCGGCTGACCTCACCGGGCCTGAAGCTCATGCCACCAGGCTTCGCCATGGAAACCCTCCAGACCCGCCGGATCAATGGCGATGCCTGCTCCTACCTGAGAGGCATCGGGGGCAACCACTTCGGCCTGCTCTGCGATGCGACCGGGCATGGCCTCGTGGCCGGGGTGAGCACGCTGCCGGTCCTGGAGACCTTCCAGACCATGGCCTCCCGCGACATCCCGCTCGAATCGATCTACCGGGAGATCAACACCAAACTGTGCCGGCTGCTCCCCTCCGACCGCTTCACCTGTCTCATCATGTTCAGGCTGGATCCCGAGATGGGCATCCTGACGGTGCTCAACGCGGGGATGCCCGATGTGTTCCTGTTCAGGGGGGACAGCCAGGAGCTCCGGGTCTTCACCTCCAGGAACTTCCCGGCCGGCATCCTGGAGGACCAGGGTGAGATCGAGGTCGAGGATGTCGCCGTGGTCTCGGGGGATCGCCTCTTCGCCTGCAGCGACGGCCTGCTCGACCTGTTCGCCGAGCCGATCCTCCGCAAGCGCTTCCTGCGCCGCGGCACGAGGTACTCCGCAGCGGAGGACCAGGCCTGGCTGAGAAACACCCTCCGGGTGAGCCTGAAGAACGCAGAGCAGCATGACGACCTCACCTGGGCCCTATGGGAAGTCCCCCCTCCCATGCCTCTGGACCTGGGGCAGGATCCGCTCCTCCCGCCCACCGAAACCGTGGAGGGGCTGGCGCTCCAGTTCGACCTGGACCCGAGGATTCATGGGGTCCGGGACTTGGTGCCGAACATCCTCGGCCTGCTGGGCTACAAGGGGGTGCCCTCCGCGACGCTGCAGAAGCTGGGCATCGTCCTCACGGAAGGGCTCGACAATGCCGTGGATCATGGCCTGCTCGGGCTCCAGTCGACCCTGAAGGCCGGTGGCTTCGAGGACTATGAGGCCCGCCGGAAGGAAGCCCTCGACGCCCACGGGGCCGGCCTTGCCCGGTGCCGACTGGCGCTCCACTACACGCCAGGCGCAGTCCCAATTCTGCACCACCTGAGGGTGAACATCTCAGACGATGGGCCCGGGTTCGACTGGGCCGCCCACGCCCAGTCCACGGGTCCTGGTGAGTTGGCGCCGCACGGCCGGGGCATCCTCCTGATGAAGGCACTCACCGCGGACTTCCAGTTCAACGAGGCGGGCAACGCCGTCTCCTTCACCCTGGCCTGCTGAAGCCCTGAGGTCCGGAGAACGGTGGCTTGGATTAACTCTGGCCCTGATCCTGACCGAAAAATCAGGCATGACCTTCCAGGGGGGGCTTCTCCGTCTAGATCGTGGCGATTCCGCTTGCCTCCAGGCACTGGAGGCGGGCCGGAGGGGGTCTGCCCGGATCACCCGGGTGCTTGTGGTTGGCCTTCTCCGTCGGGTCTGGCTGCTGGTGCTCGGCCTGTTCCTTGCGCTCCCGCTTGCGGCCCAGGCCCTGGCCATGCGCCACTTCGACCGGCGGGACGGCCTGCCCCAGAGCCAGGTGACGGCCCTGCTCGAGGACCGCAACGGCTTCATCTGGGCCAGCACCAACGAGGGGGTGACCCGGCTGGGGCCGAACGGGTATCAGCTGTTCGACGCCACGACCGGCCTGCGCGCAAAGGACATCGTCTGCCTGCTGGAAGACCGCGCCGGGGCCATCTGGGCCGCGAGTGCCGAGCGCGGCGTCGCCCGGATTAAGGGCCGGGAGGTCACGACTTTCGGCCTTAAGGAGGGTCTTCCGGACGAGACTACGCGGGCCCTTCTTGAAACCCGGCGCGGAGACCTGCTGGTCGGCACCGGACAGGGACTCGTGCGACGCCAGGGAGAACGCTTCGAGCGCATCCCCCTGCCAGAGCCCTGGGGCCTGACCCCCATCCAGGCCCTGGCCGAAGACAGCGAAGGCTGGGTGTGGCTCGGCGCCCGCAAGGGGACCGTTGCCCGGTGGAGGGAGGGCGTCTTCGAGGTAGCCGTCTTGCCCCCAGCCACGGAATCCTCCCCCCTGGTCACCCTCCGGACGGACCCCTCTGGCCAGGTCTGGATTCTCGAGGCGGAGCGAATCCTGAGGCGAAGCCGAGAGGGCCGGTGGCAGGTGGAGTCCCTGCCGGGGTTGCCCGCCTCGGCCGTCTTCACGGGCCTCTCTTTCACACCGGCAGGCGAGCTCCTCCTCTCGCTTGGTTCGGATGGACTCTACCTGCGGCAGCCCGATGGCAGCCATCGGCTCCTGAACCGCCAGAACCTGCTCTGCCGGGATTCCATCAACTGCGCCCTGCGAGACCGGAACGGCGGCCTCTGGATCGGCACCGACGGCGACTACCTCTGGACCCAAGCCCTCCCGGGCCTCTGGAGCCTGACCCGCGACACCGAAACGGACCTGAGCCTGGGCCTCGGCTCAGTGACCGCCTTCCTGGCCCTTCCTGGCAACCGCATGCTGTTCGGGAGCAACAACGGAGTCATCCTCTGGCAGCAGGGCAAGGGCGTGCTGAAACGCTGGTCGCGCAGGGATGGTCTGCCTTCCGAGGACGTGTGGCTGCTGCACGAGGACGGTGGGGGCGGGTCCTGGGTCGGCACCTTGAAGGGGCTGATCCGCCTGGGCTCCGACCAGCGCATCCATCCGGGCCCTCCGGAACTGGAGAAGAGCCATATCCAGTGCATGGTCCGGAGGGGCAACCGGCTGTGGGTCGGGACCGACATGGGACTGGTGGAGCTGGACCTCCAGGGGCGGTTCCTGGGGCGCCACCACCCTGTCCAGGAGACCGGCTACACCTCGGTTCACTGCCTGCTGGTCCGCGGCGAGGAGCTGCTGGTGGGTACCAGCAGCGGCCTCTTCCGCTTCGAGCGGGGGAGCTTCCACCGCGGCCTCGCCAACGGTCCCACGGATCGCATCCAGATCCTGGCCCTCCATGCCGATGCCCGGCAGCGCCTGTGGGTGGGGACCTCCCAGAACCTCCTGGTGAACGATCCCACCGAGGGTTCCTGGAGCAGCCTGGACCTTGAGGCCGGTGGGCAGCCACTGTACGGCATCACCTGGATCCGCGGTCTCGCTTCCGGGGGAACCGCCATCGGTCATGCCAAGGGCGTCACCGTGCTGCCCCGGGAAGGTAAGCCCGTGCTGATCACGCAGCGGCTGGGACTGATCTCGGACGAGACCAACCAGGGGGGCGCCCTCGAAGATGGCCTGGGCCGCCTCTGGATCGGGATGGTGGGCGGCGCCTGCTTCCTGGAAGCCGGTGCCAGCGTCCCGGAATACCCCCTGCCGACCCCGGTGGTCCTGGACATCACCTGGGAGCGGGGAACCTTCTGGATGCCCAAGGAGGCCACCCTGCCGCCCGGCTTCGCCTCCCTGGTGGTCCATGTGGACTCCGGCTCACCCAACACGCCTGTCCCGGTCCGCTTCGAGGCCCAGCTCGACGAGCTCGGGGGCAGCTGGCAGGCCCTGGAATCCGGCAACGGGAGCATCCAGTTCGGGGGCCTGAGCCCGGGAACCCACCTCCTGCGGTTCCGGACCAGCCTCGACGGCACGCTCTGGAACGAGGCCACCCCGGTGCGCCTGACCATCAAGCCCACCTGGTATCAGACCCTCTGGGCCCGGTTGATCCTGATGGCGGTCCTGGCCTCTGCCTGCGTCCTGGTCATCCGGGCACGCTTCCGCACCCTGGAGCGGAACAACGAAGCCCTGGAATCGAAGGTCCGCTCCCGGACCAGGGAGCTGCAGGCCTGGACGCGGGAACTGGCGCTGCGGAACCAGGGTATGGAGTGGACCCAGCGGCAGCTCAAGGACACCCTCGAGTCCCGGATGCAGATGATCAACACCGTCAGCCATGACCTCCGCTCTCCCCTCACCAGCATCCTGCTCAGCGTCGAGCGGATCAACGGTGGCGGGGCCGAGGTCGAACCCGGCCTGGCGAGAGTGCTCGGCATCATGAAGCACGAAGCCCATCGGCTGGACGGCATCCTCAAGAGCCTGCTCGACAAGAACCGCGCCGAATCCCTGACCGACCGGCTGTCCCTGAAGCTGACCCATCCCCAGGACCTGCTCGAGAACCTCGAGACCACCCTCCAGCTCAAGGCCGAAGCCCGGGGGCTCCGGCCACGACTCGACCTCGATGCGGACCTTGCCGAGACCTGGGTCCTGCTGGACCCGGTGGCCATGCGGCAGGTGCTGTTCAACCTGGTGGAGAACGCCCTCAAGTTCACGGAGCCCCCGGGCGCCGTGGGTGTCCGGACCCGCCTGAAGGAGAACCACTGGCACCTGGAGGTCTGGGATACCGGCCGGGGCATCCCCCGCGCCGAGTGCGAGCGCCTCTTCCATCCCTTCGAGCAGGGCCAGCATCAGGACGCCAAGAAGGGCTGGGGTCTGGGCCTCTATATCTGCCGGACCATCGTGGAGGCCCACGGTGGGCGCATCGAAGTGGAGAGCGAAGTGGGCAGCGGCTCGGTGTTCCGGGTGAGCCTGCCCCTGGTGGGCAGCGAGACGCCAGCCTGAGGCACCCATCCTGGCGCCGGTTTCCGCCTGAGCCCCATGGGCTTCCGCGCTATCCTCGGACCATGTTCCTGCCGCTCTACCTGGGCATCCTGCATGCCGTGGAACCCGACCATGTGGCCGTGGTGACGGGAGTGTCGCTGTCGGGCGAACGCCGGGGCGCCTGGAGAGTGGGGCTGGCCTTCGGCGCCTCGCACATGCTGGCCGTGGCCCTCATCGCTGTCGCCGCGACCTTCCTGGGTCAGACCTTCCTGGGTGACCGCTTCTTCCTGTGGATGGACCGGGCCGCCTGGACCCTGGTGCTCGCCCTGGGTCTCTGGAACCTGACCGCGGCCCTGGGACTGCGCCGGATCGCCACCCACAGCCACGCCCACCAGCACGGTCCCCTGGCCCATGACCACCCCCACTTCCACACCCGGGGTGCCATCGGGCTCCGACTCCAGCTGAAGCGGGGCCGCCAGCCTAGCCAGTCCGCCCCGCGTCGCAGGATCACTTCGGCCCTCCAGCCCCTGGCCCGCCGGGCGCCCAAGCACCACGCCAGCGGTGCCTCGGCCCACGGCTATCACCACGCCGCAGCCTGGATGGGCGCCTTCTTCGGCCTGGGCGGGGTCCGGGGCTTCACCTCATTGATGAAGAACGCCGGCATCTCCGGTCAGGTCCAGTTCCTCGAGGCGCTCCTGCTCTTCGGCCTGGGCATCACGGCCATGTTCACCCTGCTCAGCGCGGCCTCCGGCTGGCTGGCGATCCGCATGGGCACTCAGGCCCGCTTCCGTCGCCTGCTCTACGCCCTCTCCGGGGTAGGCAACGTGGTGGTGGGCCTCTACCTGCTGCTAAAAGCATGAGCAACGGCCCCCGCAAGCCCAGCCTGCTGCGCTCCGCGGCCGTGGTGTCCTTCATGACGCTGCTGAGCCGCCTGACGGGCCTGCTCCAGACCTTCTTCCTCAGCCATGTGCTGGGGGCTGGACCTGCCGCGGATGCCTACGCCGTCGCCTTCCGTCTGCCCAACCTGCTGCGTCGCTTCACCGCCGAAGGCACCATGACCGCCGCCTTCCTGCCCACCCTGGCCGAGGCTGAGGCCGCCGAGGGTGAGACCGCCATGAAGGCCGTGGCCGCCCGCTTCCTGGGCACCCTGCTGGCGTTCCTGCTGCTTGGTGTGGTGCTGGTGGTGCTGTTCATGGGGCCCTTGGCGGGTCTGCTCATGCTGGGAAGACCGGGCGTCCAGGGCGAGCTGACGGCGAAGCTGGGCCGGATCATGTTCCCCTACCTGGCCCTGGTGAGCCTCACGGCGGGCTTCACGGGGCTGCTCAACCTGCGCCACCGCTTCGCCCTGGCGGCGTCGGTCTCAGTATTCTGGAACCTCGCCTTCATCGCCTTCGGCTGGACCACGCTTCGAGTGCTGCAGCGTGGCGGTCCTGCGCCCTATGAAACCGTCGGCGTCGTGTGTGCTGTTGCCGTACTTGCGGGTGGTGTCCTCCAGCTGTTGGTGGTGCTACCGGCCGTGCGCCAGGAGGGCTTCAGCCTCTCGTTCGGCCTGCACCTGCGGGATCCGTGGGTACGCAAGGCCCTGGGTCGCATGGGGCCTGGCCTGCTGGCCGCAGGCATCTACCCCATCAACGCCCTCATCAGCACCATGCTGGCCTCGAAGCTGGCGGACGGCGCCCAGATCGTGCTCTACAACAGCGGCATGATGGGCGAGATGGTGCTGGGGCTGTTCGCCATGAGCCTGGCCACGGCAGGCCTGCCCACCCTGAGCCGACAGGCCGAGGCCCGGGACTGGCCCGCCCTGAACCGCAGCCTGATCCAGTCCATCTCGGCCTCGGCGTTGCTGGTGCTGCCGGCCTCGGTGGGCCTCGCTGTGCTGGCGCGACCCATCTGTGCTCTGCTCTTCCGCACTGGCGCCTACACCCCGGCGGCTTCGGACTGGACGGCTCTCACCGTGGTCTTCGGCGCCGTGGGCCTGGTCTTCGTGGCGGTCCAGCGCCTGGGCAACCAGGCCCTCTACGCCCTCAAGGACTACCGAGGCCCCGCCTCCATGGCGGGAATCACGCTCGTGCTGAACGTCGCGCTGAGCCTCGCGCTGCTCAAGCCCCTGGGCACCGGCGGCCTGGCCCTGGCCAATGGCCTGGCCAGCCTGGCGGGCCTCCTGGGCGTGGTGCTGCGCCTCCGGCCGCGTCTGCCCGGCCTGGACCTGCGCCCGCTGCTGAAGGGCACCGCCCGAGCCCTGGCCGCCGCCACGCTCATGGGGGCTCTGGCCTGGCTTGGGAGTCGACTGCTTCACTTGGACGCCCCCCACGCCTTCACCCGCTGGGCCTTGGGCCTGCGCCTCCTGCCCCTGGTGGCCCTCTGTGCGGCCGCCTACGGCCTACTGGCCTCAGCCTTTGGTCACCCCGAGGCCATGGAGCTGGCCGGGAAGGTGCGCTCGAAGCTCCGACGGGGTAGACCATGAAGGCCGTGATCCAGCGCGTGCAGCGGGCCACCGTGCGCAGCGGCGAGCTCGAGGCCGCCATCGGCCCGGGCCTGCTGGTGCTGGTAGGTCTGGAGGCCGGGGACACGGAAGAGACCTGTGCCTGGGCCGCCGCCAAGATCGCCGCATTGCGGATCTTCTACGATGCCGACGGCAAGATGAACCTCAGCCTGCAGGACATCGGCGGCGAGATCCTCGCCGTGAGCCAGTTCACCCTGGCCGGCAGCATCGCCAAGGGCCGCCGCCCCTCCTTCGACCGGGCCATGAAGCAGGACGAGGCCCGGGTGCTCTTCCGGCGCTTCCTGGAACTGCTGAAGGCCCAGCATCCCCAGGTGAAGTCCGGCTTCTTCCAGGAGCACATGGAGGTCGAGCTGGTCAACGACGGCCCGGTGACCTTCATCCTGGAGCGCTGAGGCCCAGCAAGCAAAGGCCGGGCGGGTGCCCGGCCTTTGCTTGCGTGCGCAGGAGCCTACTTCTGCAGCTCAAGGGTGAGCACTGCGCCACCCATCTGGGGCAGGGTGGCAGAGGTCTTCAGCACCTTGCGGCTGGCCGTGTCCACCCAGATGGTGGTGCTGCCAGGATTCCCGTCGGCGGAGGTGAGTTCCAGCTTCCAGGCCTTGAAGCTGCCGGCGGGAACCTGGAGGTCTTCCTGGCCCGTGACCGCAGCCTTCTTGAGCTCGACCTTCTGGCGCTGCAAGTCCACATTGCGGAACGTGACGCTGTAGCCGGTGGCCAGGGGCAGGCAGGCCAGCGCCTCCTGGGCTCCCGGGCCATCGGCGAAAGCGCCGCCACCCAGGTCGAGGCTGATGGGCTTGGGAGCCCCGCCCATGGCCATGGAGCCGGTGACCTTGGCACCGTCGAAGGCCAGCTCGATGGTGACGGGCCCCTGCTTCACCGTGCGCTTCACGGGCACTAGGGAGTCCCTGGCCAGAGTGGCGGCATCCACAGCTTCGCCGCCGGGCAGCTTGGTGGTCTCGGTGACCAGCCAGGAGCCGCCCTCCTCCTTCACGGTGCGCACCATGGAGATGGGCATGCTCTGCGGCCCCATGGCGAGACTACCGGCGTAGGTGTAGGTGCCGGCCGTCAGCTTGGCAGTGGGTGTGGGTATCCCCACGGAACCGGCATCGGTCTTCTTGGCCAGCACCACGGACTTGGGATCCACGGTGATCTCGGGCAGGCGCTGCATGACATCGGGCTTCCCGCCCTCCTGGAACCGGGCCTGGAGGTGCTTGGCGAGGAACTTCTCCGCGGCGGCCATCATGGCCTGGCTGTTCACAGGCCGCGCGAAGCCGTGGCCCTCGTCCGGGGCGCAGATGTATTCCACAGGGAAGCCACGGTCCCGGAGGGCGATGACGATCTGCTCGCTCTCGGCCTTCTTCACGCGGGGGTCATTGGCGCCCTGCACCACCAGCAGCGGGGTCTTGATCCTGGCGACGGAGTTCAGGGGGGACTGCCGCTCCAGCTGCTTCTTGCCCTCGGGCGTGTTGGGGTTGCCCATGCGCTCGTGGAAGATGATGCGGCCCGCCTCCCAGTAGGGGGGGATGGTCTCCAGCAGCGTCAGCAGGTTGGAGGGACCGACGATGGAGACCGCGGCGGCATAGAGGTCAGGCGTGAAGGCCACGCCCGCAAGGGTGGCGTAGCCGCCGTAGGAGCCGCCCATGATCGCCACGCGCTTGGGATCCACGGTGCCGAGCTTGACCAGATGCTTCACGCCCCAGGTCAGGTCGTCCTGCATGCGGTCGCCCCACTGCTTGTTGCCAGCGTTCAGGAACTTCTTCCCGTAGCCAGTGGAGCCCCGGAAGTTGGGGGCCAGCACCGCGTAGCCGCGGTTGGCCAGGAACTGGGCGTAGGGATTGAAGCCCCAGCCGTCCCGGGCCCAGGGCCCCCCGTGCGGGAACACCACCAGGGGCAGGCCCTTCGCCGGCACCCCCTTGGGCAGACTCAGGTAGGCGGGAATCTCCAGGCCGTCGCTGGACTTGTAGCGGATGGACTGCATGGGAACCAGGGGATCCCGGGGCAGGTCCTCGCGGGAGACATACTCCAAGCTGAGCTTCTTGGTGCGGCGGTCGAACAGGTAGCGGGTGCCCGGATCCCGGTCGCTGGAGGCCGCCACCAGCAGGAGCTGCTCATCGGCGCTGGAGGAGCCCATGTTGATCTCCCGCCCCGGCAGCTGCTTCTGGAGCAACTTGTAGTCCGCCTCCCAGGCCTTGTCCTTCCAGTAGATCCGGGTGCGGTCGTCCTGGTAGGTGGTGGCGATCAGCTCATCGCTGAGGTCCGAGAAGATGGCCGAGCCGAAGTCCACCCGGCCCTTGGGGTCGGATTCCAGTTTCTCCTCCTTGCCACTGGCGGGATCAAAGAGGACCAGTTCCGTCAGGTCCCGGCTGCCCTTGTTGGTCTCCAGGTAGACCCGCTTCCCGTCCTTGTGGAAAGCCACGGGATCGGCAGACTCGAACACCGTGCATTCGTAGACCTTGGTGAAGCCCCCGGGATCCACGCGGAGAATCTCCGAGTCCCCCTTCTCCGTGGTGCGCTGGGCGAGGCGGAGGTTGGCCTGCTTGTCGAAGACCCAGCCCGCGATGCGCTCGGTGTTCTTGCGGAGCAGGGTCCGCTCGCCGGTGGAGATCTTGACTTTGTAGACATCGTGCCAGGCGGCATCGCGGTCATTCAGGCCCACGTAGATCGTGTCGGGATCGGCCTTGGGCACGGAGTAAATCATCGCCCTGGCCCCCTTGGCGGCAGTCAGGTTGCGGGCTTCCGGAGCCTCCTTGCCCGCGGCGGCCCGGGCTGCGGGATCTACGGCATACACGTTGTAGTTTTCGTCGCCATCCTTGTCCTGGACGAAGAGGATCTGCTTGCTGTCCCGGCTCCAGAAGAAGCCGGGGATGGGCCGCTTGGGATCAGCGGTGAGGAGCCGCCCCTTGGTGTAGGGGTCGCCCACCTTCTTGACCCAGACGTTCCGGGTCTCCTTCCAGGGCTTGAGGAAGGCGATCCACTGCCCGTCCGGGGACAACTGGGCACCGGCGATCTCGGGATTGCCGAAGAACTTGTCCCGATCGACGAGGGGCGGGAGCTGGGCCTTCCGGGCAGAGGCGGGGGCGGGAGCCTTGGCTCCCTCCGCAGCCAGCGGCAGGACCAGGGCCAGGGCAAGGCCTGACCGCAGGAGCCGAGTCAGGAGAAGGGGATGATTCATGGGTTGGACTCCTCGGGGAAAAGGGCTTGGGTCGGCTACGAAGGAATCGGGGAGGGGTTGAGCAGCAAGCAGTGGGGATTCCGGGCCCGAGCATAGCCTCTCAAGCCGTCTCCAGCAAAGGGCATTCTGGTAAAAAAAATTGATATCACCTCGGACTGTAATCGAGGCGGCTGGGGGGAAAGGCCTGGCCCAGGACCTTGCAGGCGGTCGCGTGGCCCCAGGGTCCCTCCAGCGGAATCACCACGGCCACCAGAAGGTGGGCCGGGAGTCCTTCTACCAGCCGTAGCAGGGCCCGTTTCCTCAGCCCCGAGGCGAAGTGTTTGAGCACCCTCTCCGCGCAGGACCAGGCCTCCGCCTCTGTCGGTAGCCAGCGCCCGCCGTCGGGCAGGTACCTTCGGAGTCCTGGCTGGTAGCTGATCCCGAGGATCCCGCAGGCATACTTCCCAACGCCGAACTCCCCCAGATAGGCATGCACCTGGGCTTCACATCCTGGGGAGACGCTGACGAGCAGCTCCTTCTCCAAGGCGAGGGAATGTAGGGCCTTCATCTCAGGCAGCGTGTTCCCGCAGCCCAAGGCCTGCGCGAACACTCCCTGCGGGTAGGCGGGTGGCATCTCCGGGAACAGCATCGGTCCATTCACCTCGGTTCGTAATAGCCTCGTCAGCTCCCCGAGGCCTGACGCAATCCCAAGCCATGAGCCTGTCCTCCCGGAAGCGGCTGTGGGCGGACCGCCGCAGGACTTCTCAGGCTGGAGAGGGCTTCAGAGAGCCCCGTGAGAATGCCCCGCAGGTTCAGTCCTGCGGCCGGGAACGGCTCCCCGATCCCAGCGGCTACGGGTGCGGTGTGGGCCACGGAGACTGAGATCTGAGCATCCTGCTTACGAAGCCTCATGACGAGCCGTTGGCTCTGGCCTTCCTGGGACCTTAGGTGAAAGCCCAGATCTATCCCTTCCTGTTTCATGGCAAGGAGGAAACGGACCACGCACGGGTCCTGGACGAGGAGCGGCGCGGGTCCTGGGGTGACCTGAATCAGGAATGACCCAAAGCTGTCCTGCTGGGGATCCTGCAGGATGCCCCCACACCGGATGATGGCCATGCGCAGCAGGTCCAGCAGGCTGATGAGCGTTGGGTTCATGGTTCGGCCTTCAAGGGGAGGTATGGGGCCTAGGGGCCCGATGGCTCAGCAGCCCTAAAGCCCCGACATGGCGGCGGTAGGAACGGACCTGAGACGGAGTCCCGCTGGCCAGATGGAATCTACGTAAAACTACTTACTTGGCCATCATTGTAAGTCCCGCCCAGACCTGTCAAGCAATCCAAGAAAAGATGTGCTTGTCTTTTGATCAATGGATTTATCAAAAAATACTAAATTTTTTAATACTCAATGAATCCATCAAAAAATCAATCGCTTCATAGCATTGACAAGAAAATTTCGACCAACTTTTCGACAGGTCTTTATGTTTTTACATTGACTTGCCAGGCCCAGCGGGCAGCAGGCCTGAGCCCAGGGGTGGATTCGTCCAGAATTTTTTTCGCGACCAAGGGCCACCCCTCCGCCCAAACCCGATGACCGGAAGCAGCGGTACTTTGTTCTCTTTTTCGATTCTTCCCCTGTAGGGGGCCTTCACACCTTGGGCGGTTCCAGCCCGAAGTCAGCCCAGCCTTCCCGGGTCGGACCATAGACGCTGGGCACGGACAGCCCTGCCTGCCGCATGAGAACCGTCATCTGGCCACGATGATGCGTCTGGTGGGACACCAGGACATAGAGCGCGAATGCACCCGTCCAGGTCTCGCCGTACAAGGTGAAGTTGCGGCCCAGCTCCGTATTGCTCCAGCTGCCCATGTGATCCAGGAGCGACTCGCTCACGGCCCGGTAGGTGATGCCGATCTCCACCATGGTCGGGGGCGGGGCGCCGATGAAGCCGTCCGAACCGAGAGCCACCGGACCCTTCACCTTGAGGCCCAGGTTCTGGGGCAGCTCCAGGATGGTCTCCACCAGATGCCAGGCGAGGCGCCGCAGGTCGCGGTGCTGGGCGTCCACAGCCTGATGGGCGGCGGCATCGGGGATGGCCGCGAACGCAGCCAGCGTCTTTTCCGCTTCCTGCTGCCAGATGGACTTGAAGTCCTCCACGCGTCGGAACATGTCTGCCTCCGGAAAGGTGTCCGGAAGCATAGCGCAGAGAGGGTCGGGGTCGGGGGAAACGACGGCCGGAGACCCGACCGGACTGGCCGCTATCTCTGAACCGGAGGGTCGACCGACCCCTGCCCGCGTCTAACGTAAGGCCACAGAGCTATCCTCTGACGGAGAACGCACCCATGAAAACCTACCTCTTCCCGATCGCGCTCATCCTGGCCGGCATGGCCAGCCTGGCCTCAGCCCAGTCCGAGCTGCGCCCCCTTCAAATACTCATGCAGGCCCGCGCGGGCTGGATGAAGGCCATGAGCCAGAACCTGGCCGCCAAGAACCTCCCGGAGGTGGCCAAGGATGCCGAGGCGCTCTCGAAGCAGGCGGCCAAGGTCGCCGCGGGCGTCGAGGGCGAGCGCAAGGTGTTCAACCAGAAGGTGTCCGACCTGGCGAAGGCGGCGGCCGACGCCGCCGCGGGCGGGGATGAGGCCGTGCTCAAGGCGCGGCTGGGCGAGCTCAAGGCCACCTGCGCGGATTGCCACGCCAAATTCCGGGACAAGTAAGCCATCCTGGAGGGATGGCAGAGTCCGCAGAAGTAGAGCAGCAGGGGATCTTCACCCGTCCGTTCCTGATCCTGTGGGCCTTCTACTTCCTGGTCTTCGCCGCCGGCTACCAGCTGTTCCCGGTGGTGCCCCTGCACCTGCGGGACCTGGGTGCCAGCCTCGCGGAGAGCGGCCGGTTCCAGACTGCTTTCATGCTTGGTTCCGGCATTGGTTCGCTGTTCACGGGCCCCCTGGGTGACCGGCTCGGCCCGCGAAGGGTCCTGCGCCTGTCCTCCCTGCTCCTGGTGCTGATCCTCGCGGCCTATGCCCTGCTGCGGGTGCGCTGGGGCTTCTACCTCCTGGCGCCCCTCCACGGCGTGCTCTGGTCCGCGCTGCGGACCGCTTCCGTCGCCAAAGTGGGCGGCATCCTCAGGCCGGAGCACCGGGCCCAGGGCATGTCGCTCTTCGGCCTCTCCGGCCCCGGGGGCGTCGCGCTGGGGCCGCTTGCAGGCCTCTGGCTGCTCCCGCACCTGGGCTTCGCCTGGATGCTGGCCATCCTGGCCTCGGTCTTCGCCGTCCTCCATCTGCTCATCGGGAGCCTGCCCCGGGAGGCCGAACAGGAAGTGACCTCGCAGCCCTCCTTCAGGCTGCCGGAGCGCGGCATCTGGGCGCCCGTGGTCCTGCTCTTCCTGCTGGGTCTGGGCTTCGGCCCGATGCCCCCCTACAGTGCCCAGGAGGCGAAGGCCCTGGGCATGGTCTGGCCCTCGGCCTTCCTCACCTGCTTCGCCCTGGGCATGGTCGGCATCCGGGCCCTGCTGAGCCTGACCGGGATGGGACGGCGCCCCGTGGCCCTGCTGCCCCTCATGCTCGCCATAGCCACCGTGGGTTCGGCGCTGCTGGCCTTTATGCCAGGCGGCGCGGCGCGGCATCTCACGGCCGGCCTCGTCTATGGCGGCGGCTACGGCATGGTGCACACGCTCCTCTTCATGCACATCATCGACACCTGCCCGGCGGACCGCCGGGGGGCCGGCGTGGGGGCCCTCTTCTTCGCCTTTGACGTGGGCACGGCCCTCGGCGCCCTGGGCCTGGGCTGGGGCATGGAGCTCACCAGCTTCCGCTGGGGCTGGGCGGCGGGCGTCTTCCTGCTGGCGCTGGCCATGCCCGCGGCCCGACGCATCGCCAGGGAGAGCCGGACCATGACAACCGGGACCGGGCCCTCTGCCATCCTGGAGCCATGAAGGATCTTTCCAGTTACCGTCCGCGGCTCATGACCCGCCAGTTCGCCCTCGTCTGGGCCCTGACCTTCATCACCTTCTTCGCGGCCTTCCAGCTGTTTCCCACCGTCCCCCTGCGCCTGCGCGAGCTCGGGGCCAGCCTGGCGGAGAGCGGACGCTTCATGACCCTCTTCACCCTGGGTAGCGCCCTGGGTGCGCTCTTCACGGGGCACCTGGGCGACCGCGTGGGACACCGGCGTCTGGTGATCGCCTCCGCGGTGGGTTACGCCGGATTCCTGGCCGCCTATGCCTACCTCCCGACCCGCTGGGGGTTCTACCTCCTGGCCTTTCCCCACGGCATCGTCTGGTCCGGCCTCCTGACGGCCACCATGGCCTCCCTGGCTCACGTGCTGCCAGATGAGCGGCGGGCCGACGGGCTCAGCCTCTATGGCCTGGCCAGCCCCGGCGGGGTCATCGTGGGCCCCCTGCTGGGGCTCTGGATTCAGCAGCGCTGGGGCTTCGCACCCATCGGCTGGTACCTGGCGGGGCTGTTCCTCCTCCTCGGGGCTCTGGCGACCACCCTGCCCGAGGACCATCCCCACCGCCGGGCCCAGGGCTTCCAGTGGCCCAATGCCACGGTGATCGGGCCCTGTGTGGTCCTGTTTGGCGTGGCTCTGGGCTACGGCGCCCTGGGCACCTACACGGCCCAGGAGGCCCTGGCCCTGGGTCTGCCCCTGCCCTCGGCCTTCCTGTCCTGCATGGCCATCGGCATGGTGCTCATGCGGATCGTGATGCTGCGGCGGGGCTTCGGCCGCCGGCCCATCCGGAAGCTGCCCGCCATGCTGCTGGCTGCCACCGCGGGCCTCGCCCTGCTGGCCTTCCTGCCCGGCGGCACGGCCCGCCATGTGGTCTCAGCCCTGCTCTACGGCGCGGGCTACAGCATGCTGCACACCCTGCTCAACGCGAAGCTGCTGGAGACAGTGGATCCCCTGCGGCGCGGTTCAGCCTTCGGCGCCCTGCTGTTCGCCTTCGATGCCGGCATCGGCCTCGGCAGCTTCAGCCTGGGCTGGACCATCGGTCACTACGGCTACCGCCTGGGCTGGGCCCTGGGTGCCCTGGCCCTGCTCGCGGTGCTGCCCCTGACACTGCGGATGAGCCGGGACTGACTCAGACCCGGCGGTGCAGCTTGTGCGGGGCCGCCTGGTCCACACACTTGACCAGCATCTCGTCGATGTTGACGTGGTCCGGCAGCATCAGGCACCAGCGGACGCACTCGGCCACATCATGCGCCGTCAGGGGTTTCACCCCCTTGTAGACGGCCGCCGCCTTGTCGTCATTCTTGAGCCGCACATTGGAGAACTCCGTCTCGGCCATGCCCGGGTCGATTTCGGTCACGCGGATCTGTTCGCCGTTCAGCTCCAGGCGCAGGCTGTGGGCCATGGCCCGCAGGCCCATCTTGCTGGCGCAGTAAACACTGCCGCCCTCGTAGGGCTGATGGCCCGCCACGGAGCCGATGAAGAACACGTGCCCCCAGCCAGCCAATCGCACATGGGGCAGGCCGGCGCGGATGGTCTTCACCACCCCCTCGATGTTGGTGCGCATCATGGCTTCCAGGTCCTCGTCCGGCGTCTCCCAGAGCTTGAAGGTGCCGCTGGCGAGGCCGGCGTTGGCCACCAGAACGTGCAGGCCGCCCAGGGCCTTGGCGGCAGCCTCAACGAACGCGTTCACACTGGCCGTGTCCCGGGTGTCCACGGCCCCTGCAAAAGTCTGCACGCCGTGGGCCTTGGCCAGCTCATCCGCCGGGCCCTGCACCCGGTCCAGCCGACGGGCGCCCAGCGCCAGGTGGCAGCCCTGGGCGGCCAGCAGCCGGGCCATGGCGGCGCCGAAGCCGCTGGAAGCGCCGGTGATGAGGACGATGGGATGTTCGGGACGCATGGGTCTTCCTCCGAGGACGTGATTCAAGCGGTTTTCATGAGCGCGAGGCCTGCGGGGAGTGGCTCTCCGCGCCTTACCGGAAGGTCCGGTGGAACTCGCCCATGGCTTCCACGACTTTCTGGATCTGGTCGGTGGGCGGGAGGATAGTCGTGCGGAAGTGGGCCGTGCCTTCCGCCTGGCCGAAGCCGGAGCCGGGGACCACACAGATGCCCGTCTGCTCCAGCAGGGCCATGGCGTAGTCCGAGTCGGTGCGGCCGGGGGGGAGAGTGATCCTCGGGAAGGCGTACATGGCCCCGGTGATGGTGTTGCAGGTGATCCCGGGAATGCGGTTGAGGCCATCCACCAGGAGGGTGGCGCGCTGTTTCAGCGTGTCCAGGATCGCCCGCTTCTCCGCCGTGTAGAGGGCATGGGAGGGCATGCCCGGTTTCGGGGCACACACCATGGCATGGACCGCGACCTGACCGGCCAGGTTGGCACAGAGCGCAATGCTCTGCAGTTTGAGGATGTGGGCCGCCACGTCGTCCGGAACGTTCCGGAACTCGAAGTAGCCGCCCCGGTGGCCGCACTCGCCCAGGAGGCCCTTGGAGCAGGAGTGGAAGCTGAAGAGCGAGACGTCCTTCACCTCCTTTTCATGGAGCACCCTGGCGAAGGAGACGAAGGCATCCCCGGCCCGGTAGATGTTCTCCTGGTAGACCTCGTCGGCCAGGATCGAGAGCCCGTGGGCCTGCGCGAAGTCGATGATCATGGCGATGGTGGCCTCGTCCAGCACCGCGCCCGTGGGATTACCGGGATTGATCACGCAGATCGCCTTGACATGGGTCCCTTCAGCCTTGGCCTTGGCCAGAGAGTCCTCCAGCATGGGACGGCTCACCTTCCAGCCATCGGCCTCGTCCAGGAAATAGGGCACCATGCGGCCCCGGTAGAGCGTGATGCTGGCCGAGTAGAGCGGATACTGGGGAATCGGAATCATGATGCCGTCCCCGGGGCCGGAGATCAGGATGCGGAGCGCGGTCTGCACGCCCTTGCTCGCCCCGTCTGTCAGGAAGATGGCATCGGGATCCACGCCGATGTGGTCGCGCTCAAGAATGAACTCCGCCACGGCCTCCCGGATGGACCGCACCCCGCGGCTCTCGCTGTAGGCACCGAGGCCGTGCTGCGTGCCAGCAAGAATGGCGCGGGCAGTCTCGATGGCATCCGAGGGGAAGGCTCCCGGTGCGGATTCCATGAGGGTCGGGTACTCACACAGGGCCAGCAGCTGGCGGACCCACGTGAGGGGCGCCTGCCCCAGGGACTGCGGGTTGCCGATGTTGCAGTAGATGATCTTCCGCCCCTGCTTCTCCAACTCCCCGGCGCGGGCCACGATGGCACCTCGCACCGCGTATTCCGTCGCGAGAACGGCCTTGCTGATGTCAGACATGCGAATGGTCATAGGCACTCCGGTGGTCCAGTTTAGCGCGGTGGGGGGGGTGTGACCCTGGTCATCCTGCCCCGGACCGGAGCTGACGATAGACTGGCCCGAACGGATTTGTCCCCTCTTCCCACCTTCCTCCCCCTTCGACGAGGCTCCCATGTTCGGTTTCACCCTCCCTCCCGAGATGCAGGCTGAGAAAGAGCGCGCCCATACCTTCGCCGAGAAGATCATGCGCCCGGTGGCCCGCAAGTATGACGAGACCGGGGAGTGGGCCACAGACGTCTACAAGACCGCCTTCGATTTCGGCTACCTGCAGGCCATGGTGCCCGAGGACTGCGGCGGGCCCGGCGCTTCGCAGATGGAAGAGGTCGTGGTCTGCGAAGAACTGGCCTGGGGCTGCGCGGGCCTCTACACCTCCATCATGGCGAACGGCCTGGCCATGACACCTGTGCTCATCGCCGGGAGCCCCGAGCAGAAGAAGAAGTGGCTGGGCATGATCGCGGAAGAACCCAAGTTCGCCGCCTTCAGCCTGTCCGAGCCCAACGCCGGGTCCGATGCCGGCGGCATGACCTGCCGCGCCGAGAAGAAGGGCGACAAGTACATCATCAACGGCACCAAGTGCTACTGCACCAACGGCGGCTACGCCGACTGGTACACCCTGTTCTGCAGCACGGACCCCAGCAAGGGCGCCCGGGGCGCCAGCTGCATCGTCGTTCCCCGGGACACGCCGGGGCTGGTGGTGGGCAAAGCGCTGGACAAGATGGGCCAGCGCGCCAGCAACCAGGTGGAGCTCTACTTCAATGATGCCGAAGTGCCGGTGGAGAACCTCCTGGCCAAGGAGGGCATGGGGTTCATCATCGCCATGAAGACCCTCGATCAGACCCGGGCCGCCGTGGCCGCCGGGGGTGTGGGCGTGGCCCGCGCCGCCTTCGAGATCGCCCTGGACTACGCCAAGACCCGCATCCAGTTCGGTGCGCCCATCTTCGCCAATCAGGCCATCAGCTTCATGCTGGCGGACATGGCCAAGAAGATCGAAGCCAGCCGCCTGCTCACCTGGCAGGCCGCGTGGATGACCGACAACAACATCAAGAACTCCAAGCACAGCGCCATGGCCAAGACCTTCGCCACGGACACGGCCATGGAAGTCACTACGGACGCCGTGCAGATCCTCGGTGGCAATGGCTACAGCCGCGACTACCTCGTCGAGAAGTGCATGCGCGACGCCAAGCTGCTGCAGATCTATGAGGGGACGAACCAGATCCAGCGGCTGGTCATCGCCAAGGAAATCCAGCAGGGCAACTAGCGCCGCTGGATCGTCCGGGTCGCGAGCGGACAGCGCCCCAGCGCTGTCCCGAGCGGGGACCCGTTGTTCGTCCATAACCAGATCCAAAGGCTGGTCATCGCCACCATCCGACCGAAGCAACGCGAAGGGAGGATAGGACCGCGTCGGCGCAGCCGATGGCGGCCCGCAGGGCGAGGGGCGGAGCCCCGAGTCAGAGAAATCCAGCAGGGCAACTAACGCCTCGATTTGGTCCTTGAACGCCCCCACACCCGATCCTAAAATCCCTCTCAACCATCCATCTTTAACAGCCCAAGAGCCGTGAAGAAGGGGAGGGACTCTCGTCGGGGATCCCTGTTCAGCTCCGGAGCGCAAGCCCCCGCGACCCCCACGCCTGGTGGGTGCCGCGCGATCAACCTCCAGGCACGAGGGACACCGTCCCGGGGAAGAAGGTCATGTCCGAAGGCACCGTGAAATGGTTCAACGCCGAAAAGGGCTTCGGCTTCATCACGCCCGACGAAGGCGGCAGTGATGTCTTTGTCCACTACTCTGCCGTGCAGACCAAGGGGTTCCGGACCCTGGAGGAGAAGCAGCGGGTCAGCTTTGAGGTGGTCCAGGGACCCAAGGGACACCAGGCGGCGAACGTCAACAAGGCCTGACGGGATCTGCCAGCCGAGTTCCGGCCCCAGGCTTCATACTTGAGGCCATGAGAAAGGTCTTCCCGCTCTCGCGCCCGGTCCTGGGCCTCCTCCTCCTGCTGCTGGTGACCCTGCTTGCAGGCTCCGGCTGGTTATTGGGGGCAGGCTCTGGGTGGGTGCTGGCGGGTGCCCTGGTGCTCGGAGGCTGGCTGGGCTGGGCCTTCCGGCAGGCCTGGATCTACCCTGGCCTGCTGGCCCGGGCGGAGACCCGCTGGGCCGCGTCTGACCCGGCCTCCGAGGTCGCGGAGCTCCTGGGCCGCGCCCCGCTGGCCCGGGGGGAGCTGGGCTATCGGATTCATCTGCTGCTCGGGCTGGCCCACGCCTCCCTCGGCTACAAAGAACGCGCCTGGCTGGACCTGCTCGAGGCACAGCTGGTGCGGCAGTCCTGGTGGAAGTACTGGTTCCTGTCCCGGGCCTTCCGCCAGAGCTCGGGCATTCCCACGGCCCGCCGTCTGGCCTGGGGAGCGTGGTTGATCCGCCTGGCCCCGGGCATGGGGAGGCTCCGCCACCTGCAGGGCATCCTCCTGCTCCGAAGCTCAGAACCCGAAGCCCTGCACCGGGCCTGGGAGCACTTCGAGGCAGCGCTGCCGCTCTCCTGGGAGGACCCCCTGGTCCTCGAAGACCTGATGCTGGCAGGGCTCCAGCACGGCCGGGAGGACATGGTCGAGCAGGCCCTGGCCGTGCTCTGCGCCCGGCACGGAGACGCCCGGATGCCCTGGGACAGGGGCGCTGCGGGCATGCACCTGCTGCGGAAAGGCCGCCCTGCGGCAGCCCTCGCCCTCGTCCAAGGACTGCCTCCCGAGCGCCGGGACCAGCCCGCGCTCTGGCTGGTGGAGACAGTCTCCCGCCGCCACCTGGGCGACCGGGAAGGCGCCTGGCGGGTGATTGAATCGGCCCTGGCTGAGCAACCGGAGTCCTTCCGGCTCTGGCTGGAGCGGTACCAGATCGCCCTGGAGCTGCACCAGGACCAGGAGGCGCGCCGCAGCCTGGACCTGGCCTGGCCCACCATTCCAAGCGGCTCAGAGGGAACAGTGCTCCGGGAAGAGTGGCACCTCCGGCGCGCGGAGTTCGCCTTCTGGTGGGAAGACGATCCCGCCTTCGCCGGGGAGCTGCTGGCCTCGGTCCCGCCCGACTCGCAGGGGGACCACCACCCCCCGCTCCGCCTCCAGCTCCAGGTGGCCGAGGGCCAGTTCGAGGCGGCCTATGCCGAGGTGGTCAGTCTCCTGCAGGCGAGCCCGGAAGATCCGGACCTGTTGCTGCTCCAGGCCGAGTGCCTGCTCGGCATGGACGCCTGGGAAGCCCTGCTGCCCTTCCTCGAGGGGCTTGCTGAGCCGTGCCGGGAGCGGGCCTCCTTCTGGCACCTCCGCGGCCTGGCCCATGCCAACCTGGGCGAAGGCCTGCCGGCCCGCCTGGACCTGGAACGCGCCGTGCGCATGGACCCCCAGACCCTGCGCTACCTCCTGGATGCCGGCCACGCCTGTGCCGAGCTGGGTGACTGGGACCGCGCCGAGAGCCACTGGCGCAAGGCCCTGCAGCTGGAACCGCAGGAGGAGGAGACCCTGATTCACCTCGCCGAGGCGCGGCGGGAGCTGGAGGACCTGGAAGGCGCCCGCCGCTACCTCCGCGAGTGCCTGCTGCACCACCCCGACAGCCCGGAGGCCCAGACCCGACTGGCGGAGCTGGAGGCGAACTAGCGGCTCTCAGCTATCGGCTGTCCGCGGATTGCCTGCAGAGCTAAGGCTTGTCGCCCTTGAGCAGGGCCAGCTTGGAGTCGAGCCGGGCCTGCATCTCCGGCATGGCCCATTTCCGGGCCTGCTCCAGCGCCTTGATGGCCTCCTTCGGCTTGCCCCGGGCCAGGCACACCCGGGCATGGATCAGGTGGAAATCCGGTTCCTGGGAGAGCAGCCGGATGGCCTGCTTGATGCGTTTCTCGGCTTCCTCGAAGTGGCTGTCGGCGAGGGCTTCTTCTGCGAGGAAGGCGTTGAAGAAAGGGTCCTTCTTCCGCACCTCCATCCCCCGGTCCCGATAGACCTGGGCCTCCGCATCCCGCCCCTGAGCCTTGAGCAGGCCCTCCAGGTTGCCGCAGGGTGCGCCGTCTCGCGGATCCACCTCGATGGCCCGGAGGAAGGACTTCTCCGCCTCGGCATCCTGGCCCTGGGCGCGCTGGACCACTCCCTGGATGTTCCAGCCCACACCCAGCTTCGGGTCGACCTGGATGGACCGAAGCGAGGCTTGCTGGGCCTCCTCCTGGCTTCCCTCCTCAAGCAGCTCCACGGCCCGGTTGCTGTAGAACAGGGCCAGCACCCGTCGGGGCTCGAGCGGCACCACGAGCTGGGGGTTCCGGCGCACCTCCGGCAGGAAATCGGCCACGACCTCCTGCCCGATGGCCCCGGTGGGCACCACGGCCACGATGTGCCGCTCATAGCGGATGGTGGTGCCCACCCTCCGCCAGCGGCTGATCCGCAGGGACTCCCCGTAGCGGGCCTCCAGGCCCACGGACCGGCAGGCCGCCACGCACAGGGCCGTGAGCGAGAGACAGTTGGCCTTGCGATCCCGCCAGGTCTCGATGGGTGTGCGGGTATAGCTGTTGTCGTAGGTGATGCCGAGCCCACCGTCCTCCGGGGCGGAGAAGAAGGCCCTCAGCAGGGCTCCGACCTTGGCCGTCACCGAGATCTGGTTCAGGGTGTGCTGGCGGGCGAAGGCCTGCAGCTCCTTGGGAGCCTCGAAGGGATCCTCCCCCGCGGACAGGAGCAGCGCACTCAGGAGGAACGGCAGAACTCGCAGACGCATGGAAAACTCCGATCCAGCATAGGTCTACGGGCAGGGAGATCAATGGATTATGAGATGCTCGGAGGATTGGAGGGATTATGCCGAGCCCCAGCGCCGTCGTGTGCGCCTATTCCAGTGTGGGCACGGCTGCTCTCGAGGGCTTGCTGAAGGCGGGTGTCGAAGTCCGCGCCCTCTACACCTATCCCCAGGGCGCGGATGAGCTGTGGTTCACGCCCCCGGCGGCGGTGGCCCTGGCCCATGGCATCCCGGTCCACAAGGCTCCGGATTTCAACGAGGACAGCGTCTATGCGGCCATCCTGGCGCACCAGCCGGACTTCCTGTTCAGCTTCTACTTCCGCGAGATGATCCAGGCCCGCGTCCTCGACATTCCCCGCCTGGGCGCCTACAACCTGCACGGCAGCCTCCTGCCGAAATACCGGGGCCGGGCACCCCTCAACTGGGTGCTGGTGAAGGGCGAGACCGAGACCGGCATCACGCTGCACGCCATGACGCCCAAGCCCGACGACGGCTTCATCGTGGCCCAGGCCCGCCTGCCCATCGCCTGGGATGAGACGGCCCTGAGCCTCACGGCCAAGGCCGCGGTGGCTGGCAGCGAGCTTGTGGCCGGGGCCATCCCGGGACTTGTAGATGGCAGCAGCCCGCGCATCGACCAGCGGACCCTCGGCCCCTCCACCTACTTCGGCGGCCGGAAGCCTGCGGATTCCCGCCTGGACGCCGCCATGACGGTCCAGGAGGCCTTCAACCAGATCCGGGCGGTGGCCGACCCTTGGCCGAACGCCTTCCTGGAGACCCCGCTGGGTACGGTCAAGGTCGCCTGGGCCCTGCCCACCGCCGAGTCCTGCCGGGCAGGCTGTTTCCGTTTGACCCGGGAGGGGCTGCTCCTCGGCTTCGCCGACGGTGCCCTGAGGATCCACACCCTGAAGGCCCAGGGTCTGCGGGTGGAACGGCCCACGGAGCAGGCGGAGCTGCTCCACCGGCTTGGCCTGGCAGAAGCGCCGGCACTCCCGTAAAGGTAATCAGACCCTCAAGTCCACTTCCCGCTATGCTTATCCGCGCACCCCAGGAGTCTCCATGCGAAGTGTCATCACCGGAACCGGCATCGGTGTGCCTCCGAATGTCGTCACCAACGAGGCCCTCTCCCGGCTGATGGACACTTCCGACGAGTGGATCCGGGTGCGCAGCGGCATCCAGGAGCGGCGCTACGCGGACCCCGGCCAGAGTTCGACGGACCTGGGCGTCATGGCGGCCCGCAACGCCATCGCCGATGCGGGCCTCGCCCCGTCGGACATCGATGCGGTGCTCTTCGCCACCATGACGCCGGACCACCTGCTGCCGGGAAACGGCCCCCTGCTCCAGACGGCCCTGGGCCTGCGGGACGTGCCCACCTTTGACATCCGCCAGCAGTGCAGCGGGTTCCTCTACGGCCTGGAGCTGGCGGACCTGTTCCTCCAGAGCGGCCGGTATCGCCGGGTCCTGCTGGTGGGCGCCGAGGTCCACACGGGCTTCATGCCCTGGCACCTGGGCTGGGACACCCTCATCGGCCAGTCCACCCGGGAGATCACCGAAGCCGAGCGCGCCGAGAACACCCTGACCCGCGACCGGACCGTGCTCTTCGGCGACGGCGCCGGGGCCGTGGTGATCGAGGCCCGGGAAGGCGAGTCGGGCCTGGGCGTGATCCGGCTCCACACCGACGGCACCGGGGCCGGCGTGCTCACCATGCATGGCGCCAGTTTCAAGCGCCGCCCCTTCGTGAGTGTGGACCAGATCCAGAATGGCGACACCCTCCCCTTCATGTCCGGCAAAGAGGTGTTCCGGTCCGCCGTGACCCTCATGCCCCAGGCGGTCCGGGAGGTCTGCGAGGCTTCCGGCATTGCCGTGGAAGACCTGGATCTGCTCCTGGTCCATCAGGCCAACATGCGCATCATCGAAGGCGTGCAGAAGGTCCTGGGCCTGCCTCCCGAGAAGGTGCCGCACAACATCGAGCGCTGGGGCAACACCACCGCCGCCACGCTGCCCATCCTGTTCCATGAGTGCCGCACCCTTGGCCTCATTCGCCCAGGAATGAACCTAGCCTTCACGGCCCTCGGATCTGGACTTCACTGGGGCGCGGCCATTTATCGCACCTGAGGTCTTGCCAGGGCGGACGGCCGACCTAAAATGCCTCGTCCCCCGGAGCTCCCATGCAAAGCCGCCACCTGGCCCTGGCCCTGTTCCTGCCGGCACTGGTCCTCAGTGCGGGCACCACGAAATCCCCCAAGCGCAGCTCGGGCCCCGTCAAATCGGCCAAGGAGGCCAAGGCCATCGCCGAGCAGGAGACCGGCGGCAAGGCCACTTCGGCCCGACGCATCCCCCTCAACGGCGCCTCCGGGGGCTGGGAAGTGGAGGTCCGTATGCCCCGTGAGGCCAAGGGCTGGCGCTGCATCATCGACGCGGACACCCACCTGGTCCACAGCAAGACCCGCATCGAGCAGCCCGGCGCCAAGGGCCCGTCCGAAGGCCCGATCCGCGTGGTCAAGGGCACCGGCTGAAGGACGCTGCCCGGTCCCCGCCGGCGGTTCGCCGGTTTTTACCATCGCAAACCCTGCTTTGGTTGACAGTCCGGCCTAGAATCATACCCGTGGCCGATGCCACTAGGAGACTGACACATGGGTCTGATGGACTGGGGCAAAGCCCAATTCCTCGACATCCTCGAGTGGCTGGATGATTCCAACGACACCCTGGCGTGGCGCTTCCCGATGCGGGGCCAGGAGATCCAGAACGGCGGCAAGCTGGTCGTCCGGGAGAGCCAGGAGGCCGTCTTCATCAACGAAGGCCAGCTGGCTGACGTGTTCAAGCCCGGCACGCACAACCTGACCACCCAGAACCTGCCCATCCTCGCCACCCTGAAGGGCTGGAAGTACGGGTTCGAGAGCCCCTTCAAGAGCGATGTCTATTTCATCTCCACCAAGCTCTACAACGACCTGAAGTGGGGCACCTCCAACCCGATCATGATGCGGGACGCCGACTTCGGCATGCTGCGCATCCGGGCCTTCGGCATCTACTCCATCAAGGTGGTGGACGCCGGCACCTTCCTCAAGCAGCTGGTGGGCACCAACGGCGTCTACACGGTGCCAGACATCTCCGAGCAGCTGCGCAAGACCATCATGAGCCGCTTCACCGACGCCCTGGGCGAGGCCAAGATTCCCGCCCTGGACCTGGCCGCGAAGTATGACGAGCTGTCGGAGTTCGTGAAGCAGAAGCTGCAGGAAGAGTTCAAGACCATGGGCCTGGAGCTGTCCAAGTTCTTCGTGGAGAACATCAGCCTCCCCGAGGAAGTGGAAGCCATGATGGACAAGCGCACCGGGGTGGGCATGATGGCCCCGGTCATGGGCGCCTACACCCAGATGCAGGTCGCCGACGCCATCCCCCTCGCCGCCCAGAACCCCAGCGGCATCGCGGGCATGGGCATGGGCGTGGGCCTCGGCTTCGGCATGGGCAACGTCATGGGTCAGCAGATGGGCGGCGCCGCCCAGCAGATGGGCCAGCAGCCCTTCCCCGCCGGCAATGCCGCTGCTCCAGCGGCCCCGGTCAAGTCCCTGAAGGAGGAGCTGACCGACCTGAAGGAGCTCTTCGACGGCCAGCTGATCACGCAGGCGGAGTTCGATGCCTCCCGGGCCGTGATCATGAAGAAGCACGGCATGGGCAGCTGATTCCTGAATTGCTTTCTTCTCCCATCTGAGGCGGCGCAAGCCGCCTCAGTGATGTCCAGGGCAGTCGTGGTGCTCGGACGCTTCCTGATCATGCTGATGCAGGAACCGGTGGTGGTGGCGCTCCGCCATGGCCGGGGTCTCGAAGTGCAGGGTCAGGTGCCGGACGTCGAAGCGCTCCGCCAGCAGGTGCTCGATGCGGTACTGGTGGGCCTCGGTGTCCACGAGCTGCTCGGCCTCCACGATGACGTGGGCGGTACAGACCGTCAGGTGGCTGCAGACGCGCCAGGACCGGAGGTCTTCCACGCCGAGGACGCCGGGCAGCTGCAGCAGCTCTGCCTTGGCCTCCTCGTGGTCGAAGGCGGCGCGGTGCATGAGGATCCCGAAGGCGTCCCGCAGCAGCAGGTAGGCCCCGCGCAGGATGAGCGCGGCGATGGCCGCCGCCAGGAGGGGATCCACCCAGCGCCAGCCCGTGAACCGGATCACCACCATGCCGACCATCACGGCCAGGTTCGCCAGGCTGTCCCCAAGGGCGTGGAGGTAGGCGCTGCGCAGGTTGAGATCCCGCTCCTGCCGGGAGCCCTCTGCGGGCACCAGCACCCGGGTGGCCGCCAGGTTCAGTAGCAGGCCCAGCGCGGAGAAACCGATGGCCCAGCTCAGCAGGATGGGATGCGGATGCCGCACGCGGTTCCAGGCTTCCACCAGGACCGCGATCGCCAGCACGACGAGAAGCAGCCCCCCCAGCAGCGTGTTGAAGATCTCGATCCGATGCCAGCCGTAGGTCCAGCGATCACAGGGCTCACGGCGGTTCGCAACCCGGATGCTGCCCAGGGCCAGCAGGTTGACCACTGCGTCATTCAGATTTTCAAGACTGTCGGACACGAGCCCCAGGGAGCCCGTCCAGACGCCCCCCAGCCCCTGGACCAGGAAGTTCAGGCCGAAGATCAGCGAGCTGAGCCCAAGCCTCCCGGTGGTGGTGGGGCCATGCGAGTGGCTCATCAGTCCCCCCGGTAGCGGGGTTTGCGCTTCTCGCGGAAGGCGGCCAGGCCTTCCAGCCGGTCCCGGGTTCCGACCACTTGGGCATAGCAGGCCCGCTCAAAAGCCAGGGCTGCCTTCAGGTCCAGCTGCAGGCCGCCGTTGATCGCCAGCTTCGCCATGCGCAAGGCCACGGGACCATTCGGCAGGATCTCCCGGGCCAGGCTCAGCGCGGCGTCCATGGCCCCGCCCGCCGGCGTCACCCGATCCACCACACCCAGGCGCAGGGCCTCAGCGGCGTCGAAGCGCCGGGCGGTGAAGATCAGCTCCTTGGCCCGGGATACGCCCACCACCCGGGGCAGCCGCTGGGTTCCGCCCGCGCCGGGAATGATGGCGAGGGCGGTCTCCACCAGGCCCAGCTTCGCCTCGGCGCCCGCCACCCGGAGGTCCGACGCGAGCGCGAGCTCCAGACCGCCACCGAGGGCCGCACCCTCCAGGACCGCGATGACCGGCACCGGGAGCGCCTCCAGGGCCGTGAACGCAGTCTGCAGCCCCGTGACGACCTTGACTGTCTCGGCCTCAGAGAGCCCCGCCCGCTCCTTCAGGTCCGCACCGGGACAGAAGACCCCGTCCACCAGGCTGTGGAGCACCACCACCCGGACCGAGGGATCGGCGCGAAGGGCGGTCACGGCCTGGCGGAACTCCGTCATGAGCTGCCGCCCGAGGGCGTTCTTGGCTGTGGGACGGTCCAGGCCCAGGAGGACGATGCCCTGGTCCTCTCCAGCAAGTGCTTCGACCCGGATCTCCATCAGGTCAGCTCCAGGCTGACGAGGGGTCCTGGCTGCCCCACCACGCCCTCTTTGGCCCCACAGGCCTCCAGCACCCTCCCCGCCATCTCAGCTCGCAGCACGGCCATCAGCACCCCTTGCAAAGGACGTCTGGCCCCAGTGTAGCCAGCTAGTGCACTTCGCCTGAAATACCTGAATCAAGCTGGTGCTGGCGAGGCGCACTTCCATAGGGGCAAAGCCCCTCTGGCGCCCCAGCGCGCAGGCGCGCCGGGGCTGTCACCCCCCTGGGGGCACTGCCATGCCCCAGACCCCCGCCAAGTGGTGCCCAGGGGCGTCTCGGATCGTCCGACTAATTTCGCGCGGGCACCACTACTCGTCCCGGTCGGAGTCGCCGATCACCACGAGGTCGTCATCCTCATCGGCGAAGTCGCCTTCCTCGATGAGGACCTCACGCACCTTCCCCCCTTCCGGGGCGTTGATGTAGAACGAGGTGCGGGAAGCATCCGTGCCCTCGAGTATCACCAAGGGCTCATCCTCTTCCACTTCCTGGCCAGGGCGGACAAGCACATCCACCACGTAGCCTGGCCATTCTGCCCGCACGATCATCCTGTCCCCCTTCACCGCTCTGCGACCTTGGCGGGGAGAGTATGGCGCAGTGGGCGACTGCGCAAGGGGCAGAACCCGTTCTTTTCGTCACATCTCGGGTAGGTGATACTGGAAGGCTTGGAGGATTGAATGGCTGTCGCCTGTGGCATCGTGGGTCTGCCCAATGTAGGAAAGTCCACCCTTTTCAACGCCCTTACCCGCGCCGGCGCGGCCTCGGCGAACTATCCCTTCTGCACCATCGAGCCGAATACGGGCGTGGTGGATGTCCCCGACCCCAGGCTGGCGGTGCTCGCGGGGATCGTGAAACCCCAGCGGGTCCTCCCGGCGGCTCAGGAATTTGTGGATATCGCCGGACTGGTCCGGGGAGCCAGCAAGGGTGAAGGCCTCGGCAACGCCTTCCTCGGCCACATCCGGGAGACCGACGCCATCGTCCAGGTGGTGCGCTGCTTCGAAGACAGCAACGTCACCCATGTGGAAGGCGGGGTCCATCCGGAGCGGGATCTGAGCATCATCGAGACCGAGCTGGTCATCAAGGACCTGGACGCCGTGGAGAAGGGCCTGGAGCGCCACCGGAAGGTGGCCAAGACCGGCAACAAGGAGTCCGTGGCCATGGTGGCCGTGCTGGAGCGGGTCTTCGCCGCCCTGGATGCCGGCCAGTGGGCCCGGACCGCCGGCCTGAGCGCCGACGAGAAGGCCCTGGTCAAGTCCTATGGCCTGCTCACCCTGAAGCCGACGCTGTTTGTCGGGAACATCGGGGAAGAGGACATCCGGAATCCCGAAGCCAATCCGCACTACCGGAGCCTCCAGGCTCTGGCCGCCGCCCGCCAGGCGCCCTGCATCCCCATCTGCTCCAAGCTCGAAGCCGAGATCCAGGACCTGCCCGAGGAGGACCGCCCCCTGTTCCTGGAGGAGGCCGGACTGGCCGAACCGGGTCTCAACGTGCTGATCCACGCGAGCTATGACCTGCTGGGCCTCCAGACCTACTTCACGGCGGGCGTCAAGGAAGTCAGGGCCTGGACCATCCACAAGGGCGACACGGCCCCCCAGGCTGCCGGGGTCATCCACACAGACTTCGAGAAGGGCTTCATCCGGGCCCAGGTCATCGCCTACGACGACTTCATCCAGTGCGGAGGGGAGCAGGGCGCCAAGGATGCCGGGAAGATGCGGACCGAAGGCAAGGACTACATCGTGAAGGACGGCGACCTGATGAACTTCCTATTTAACGTCTAGGACTCAATACCCGCCGCTCCCGGCCCGATGCCAAGGGTGAGGCGGAGAGATGAACCAGGGGAAAGCGGGGGCGGGGTCGGGGCGTGGAACGCCCTTGGAGGATCCTGCGCAAATCCAGCAGATCATGCTGGACTTGATCCAACTGGAGGTGGAATTCCCCATCAAGGTCGAGGGCACTCACACCCTGCCCTACACCGCCCGGATCACCCACCTGGACACCAAGAAGGGGATGCTCCACCTCAAGCTCATCCGGCCGCTACCGCACGAGATGACGGCGGGGGCCCTCTTCGAGATGGTCTTCTCCGTGGGCGAGCAGCGGTTTGAGGCGCCCACGGTCTTCAACGGCCGGGAAGCCTACCTGCTCTACCAGTTCAGTCTTCCCGCTCAGATGGTTCCTTCGGACCGCCGCCGCCACAAGCGCTACCCCTTCCGCCCCCGGGAGAAGGCCTATGTGGTGGTCCAGGATGGGACAGTTCCCGGCCACGGCCTCTCGGGGCCCCTGGTGAACCTTTCCCTGGGCGGGCTGGCCTTCCGGGTGGACCGCGTGATGCGCCTCGATGACCACCTGCGCGTGACGCCAGGACCCGGCTTTTTCGAGCGGGGCAAGGCCTTCCCCATGCTCAAGATCCGCGACCTGCAAAAGCTTCCGGTCTTCGAGGCCCGCGGCATCCTGGCCAATGCCTATGAGCGCGGTGGGGAGACCATCGTGGGCATCCAGTTCGGAGAGCTGGGGGAGAGCGAGCTGCGAGAACTGCAGGCTGTCCTCGATCTCCGCGATCTCGTGCAGCGATCCACCCCCGGGCTGCCCGGGGACGCCCCCCGGGAGGCGAGCCCCCGCACTCCAGCCGAATCGAAGGGCCCCGCCGCGCGGGTCCCGCCAGCCGGCAGCCAGACCCCGGACGCCCTGCGCCAGCTGGGCCGACGCAGCACCCGGCTCCTGCTCGTGATGGGTCCCGGGCCCGAGCGCGAGCAGCTCTGCAGCGCCCTGGGCGCCCAAGGTTTCCTGCGCCTGGAGACCTCCGACCCCTTCGAGCAGGCCCTGGCGGACCTGCGCTCCGATCAGAGCAGCACGCTGCCCTTGGTGCTGCTCGAGCCCGGCCCGGCCGCTCACACCTCCCTGGAGGCTCTCCAGCTCCTCCAGCAAGAACTGGGTGAGCGGAAGGAGCTGCAGGTGGTGCTGCTCACCCAGGGCGAAGCGGCCCCTGACGCGCCGGACCCGATCCTCCCCACGCTGCCCTGGCCCGCGGCAGAGGATCCCAACTGGCCCCTCCTCCTGGACGAGTTGGCAGGGCTACTCTAGCCCCAACCCGGCCCCCCGCACTCGCATCGGGCGGAGCCTGCCGTTCGTCAGCCCCCCTGGAGCGGCGCCACCCGGACGAGGTTGCCGCCGCCGTCCACCCGCTGAAGGCCGTCCTCGATCCGGTTGCCGCCCCGGAGGATGGGGTCGGCCGCGTCCTTGGCCAGGAGGATGCCGCCCCGGGCGTTGCGATGGACCACGCACTCCTCCAGGGTCACCTGGGAGTCCTCCAGCAGCAGCAGGCCTGTGTCCCGGCCCTCCTTCAGGGTGCAGCGCACCAGCAGCAGGCTGCCCCCGGGTTCCACCTGAACCCCGACGCCCGCATTGCTAGAGATCTCGCAGGTATCCAGCACCCCCTGGCCGCCCTCGGCGCAATCCACGCCCAGGGACTTCCCTTCGGAAAATGCGCTGTTCCGGGCCTGGACCGTGGCCCCGTGGTGGATGAGCAGGCCGGAGCCGCCGTTGGCCTGCACGGTGCAGCCTTCCAGCGTGGCCAGCCCGCGGTCCATGACCGACAACCCGAAGCCGGCGTTGCCCACCAGACGACACTGGCGCAGCGCCACGTTGGCGCCCGCCAGCACATGCACGCCGGCGCAGGCATGCCCCCCGATGTCGCAGTCCTCCAGCACCGCATGGCTCTGCTCCAGGGCCAGGAGTCCCGCGTAAGCACTGCCCATGAGCGTACAGCCGGTGAGCTGCGCCCTGGCGCTTCCCTCCAGCTCCACGGCCCCGCCCTCGCCCGCGAAAGCACAGCTGTCGGCCAGGACTTGTCCCCGGTGCCGCACCTTCAGGCCGACGCCGCCGTCGGGGCTCACGCGGCAGCCCCGGAGGGAGGCTTGCGCACCGGAGTCCACCCAAACCGATCCACCCAGGATCTCGCAGGCTTCGATCTGGGCATCGCCGCCCTCGACCTTGATGGCCACCTCCCCTGCGCCAGCGCGGACCGTGAGGCCGTGCAGGCTGACTCCGGCTGAGCGCATCCGCAGGACAGGACCGGCCTGGCCCTCCAGGACCACCTCACCCAGCTCGCCCAGGGCCAGGATCGCCACGGCCTTGTCCACCACGACGGACTCCCGGTAGACCCCCGGCAGCAGGATGATCTCCGTGCCGGGAAGGGCCTGACGCAGGGCCACCTTCAGGCTGAGGCACTGCCCCTGGCCCCCCTTGCCCACCCGGATCTGCTTGCCGGTGATGTCCCGGTCCCGGGGCGGCCGGCCTCCCTGGGCCTTGGCCTTTGAGGCTTCATGAGCCCCTTCCACGGGGCGCCCCAGGACCTCCCGGATCGCGGTTCCCAGGGCCTCAGCGTCGGGGTAGCGGTCTTCCGGGCGCTTCGCCAGGGCCCGCTCCACCACCGACAGGAGCCCCGGCGGCAGACCCTCCAGTTCACCGGGAAGGACCGGCTCGGGGGTGTGCAGCAGAATCCGGTTCAGCACACTGGTGGTGGTGTCCCCCTGGAAGGGCTTCCGCCCCCCGGTGAGAACCTCGTAGAGGATCACTCCCAGGGCGAAGAGGTCCGAGCTGCAGGATGCCCGGCTCGTATCGAGATACTCGGGTGCCATGTAGCTCACCGTACCCATCCAGGTCCCGGCCTGGGTCAGGCCCGACGGACCCATCTGGGCCACGCCAAAGTCCATGAGCTTGGCATCGAGACGCTTGCCGTGCCGCGCGACCAGGATGTTGGCGGGCTTGATGTCCCGGTGGACCACACCCTGCTCGTGGGCGTAGCCGAGCCCCTCACAGACCTGCGCCAGCAGGCCCAGGAGCTCCACCTTCGGCGTCCGCCCCCCCAGGATGAGGGCCTCGAGATCCTCACCCTGGATGTATTCCATGGCCAGGTAGTGGACCGTCTCCTCCTCGCCAAACTCATAGACAGTCACGATGTGGGGGTGGTTCAGGAGGGCTGCGGCCCGGGCCTCGCGCTCGAAGCGGGCCTCGGCTTCGTCCCCGAACTCGGAGCCCTCGGAGATCACCTTCAGGGCCACTTCCCGACCCAACCTGGGGTCCCGGCCCAGGTAGACCTCCCCCATGGCGCCCTTGCCAAGGAGTCGGATGACTTCGAATTTTCCGAGACGATCCCGCATGGGGAGCGTATCGGCAGGAAATCTGGACAATTCAATCCAGGCGACGTCTTACCGGGCCTCGATGGGCATGTGCCGCAGCCGCTCCACCCGCTCGGCCATGGGCGGGTGGGTGGAGAACAGGCTCATGAGGCCTCCCGCGCTGAGCGGGTTGACGATCATCATGTGGGCCGTGGCGGGCTCGGCGGACTGCATGGGCAGCTGCTGGTTATAGGAATGCAGGCGCTCCAGGGCCGAGGCCAGCATGTCCGGGCGGCCCGTCAGGTGGGCGCTGTAGTCGTCGGCCAGGTATTCCCGGGACCGGCTCACGGCCATCTGCAGCAGGATGGCCGCAATGGGTCCGAGGATCATGATGGCGATGCCCGCCAGGGGGTTCGAGCGGCCCTCCTCGTCCCGGGGGCTGAACCAGAAGGCCATGCGGGACAGGAACATGATGGCCTGGGCCAGGACTGCCGCCAGGCTGCCGATGAGGATGTCCCGGTGCTTGACGTGGCCCAGCTCGTGGCCAATGACCGCCTCCAGCTCCGGGCGGCTGAGCACGCGCATGATCCCCTCGGTGACGGCGACCACGGCATGCTCCGGGTTGCGCCCGGTGGCGAAGGCGTTGGGCGTGTCCTCGGGGATGATGGCGATGCGGGGCATGGGCAGCCCGGCCCGCTGGGCGAGGTTGGCCACGATGGCGTGCAGCTCCGGCGCCTCGGCCTGGCTCACAGGCTGGGCGCCGTAGCTGGCCAGGACGATCTTGTCCGAGAAGAAGTAGCTGACGCCGTTCAGGATCAGACCGACGGCCAGGGCTAGCACCATGCCGGACTGGCCCCCCAGCTGATCCCCGATCAGGACCAGCAGCCCGGTCATGGCCACGATGAGAAGCAAGGTCTTCGCCTGATTCATGAAGCGACCTCCTGGTTCCAGGATACAAAGGGGCTCAAGCGCCCATCCGTTTGATGACCACCAGCGTCACGTCGTCCCGGAACCGACCCTCGCCCAGGTGCTGGAAGGCGCAGACCAGCAGGGCCTCGAACAGCTCGTCCGCCCCCGCCTGCGGGCGGCTCCGCACCACGTCGGCCAGGGGCCCATCCCCCAGGTCCTCGCCGGCGGGGTCTTCGGCTTCCACGATGCCGTCGGTGAAGATCACCAGCACATCCCCGGGCTCCATGTGGGCATGGCCCTCGGTGAAAGACACGCCCGGCAGCAGGCCAACCATGGGCCCCGTGGGAGAGAGCCGCGCCACCTCGCCGTCGGCCCGCACCAGCAGCGGCGGGTTGTGCCCGCCGTTCACGTAGCGGAGGTCGCCATTCAGGGGATTGAGACTCCCTGCGAACAGGGTGGTGTAGCGGTTCCGGTCCCGGACATCATTCATGCGGCGGTTGACCCGCTCGGCCAGGTGGCCCCAGTTCCGCACCCGCTGATCCGCCATGGCCCGCAGGAAGGCGGACAGCTGCGTCATCATCAGCGAGGCGGGCAGACCCTTGCCCGAGATGTCGCCAACCGCAAGGTGCAGGCGGGCCCCGTGAGCCTCGTCCTGGGCCATCCAGAGGTCGTAGAGATCGCCACCCACGGCCTGATAGGGCAGGTTCGCCGCCGCGCACTGCCAGCCCTCGGGCTCTGGCAGGGCCTTCGGCAGAATGCTCCGTTGGATGTTTCGCGCCAGCTCCAGATCCTTTTCCATGCGCTCGGACTGGATGCGCTGCTCGCGCAGCTCCAGGCTGGACAGCTGGGAGGAGGTCAGGTTGAGCAGCGTGTGGAGGAACATGAGGTCGTCCTCCGACAGCTGGCCCACGGCGGGCTCCGCCACGTAGGCGAAACCGTGGCTATGGTTCTGATCCAGCAGCTCGATGGCATGCACCAGCGAGCGGGCCTGCAGGAGCTCGTTCAGAAGCTCTCCATCCAGGTATTGAGGGAGCACGCCCAGGCCCTTGGCCAGGACCACCTGACCCTGGGCATCCACCACCAGCAGGCGCATGATGCGGAACTCGCCCATCAGGGTGTTGGCCATGAGGCGGATGAGGTCGCGGCCCGTCTCCACCTCGCCCAGGTTCCGGGTGAGTTCGAAGACGGTGTTCAGCCGGGAGAGCTGCAGCGCCAGGGTCTGGTTCTGGGAGCTCCGCACGGCCTCAGCCCGCCGCCAGGCCAGCAGGGGCGCACTGATGGTCAGCAGCAACGGCACCGCATCCGGCAGGGTCTCCGCGCGCAGCACGAGGTGGCCGTAGCGCTCGTCGCCGTATTGCCAGGGCCGCACTTCCCAGCCTTCCCCCGGATGGGTGGGGAATGCCGGTGCCGTTCCCCGGAGGAAGAGCCACTTCCCGCCATCCCACAGCCCGCCGTGCCGGGCCTTGGCGATGCCCATGGCCGTGGTGCCCACCAAGTGGACCAGGTCCTCCTCGCTGCCCTGATCAGGGAAGGTCTCCAGGAAGTCGATGAGGGGCAGCAGCTCCTGCGCCCCCTCGGGAATCTTCAGCGCCAGTTGGCGGAGGCGGTCGAAGGGATGGCTCTGCATCGCAGTCAAACCGGGCGGTTCAGCTGATCTTCTTGATCAGGCAGCACTCGTTGCGGCCGGAGACTTCATCCGCCTTGAACTGGACTTCGTCCATGAACCGGCTCATGAGCAGCAGGCCGAGGCCGCCCTTCCGGGGATGCTTGATGTACTCCTTGGGGTCCGGCAGCACCAACTGGTCGCTGCGAATGCCCTGGCCGGTGTGCCAGATGTGGATCTCCAGGGCCTGCTCGGTGAAGCGCAGCTCCAGCTCCACGCTGTGCTCACCCTCGCCCCGGTAGGCATGGAGGATCACATTGGTGACGGCCTCGTCCACGGCGATGCTCACCTTGGCCGCGGTGGCGTCATCCAGGCCCGCCACCAGCGAAGCGCGCTTGGCCAGACCGGTCACCAGGTTGAGGTAGCGAGTCTGGCTCGGGATCACGAGCCGGAACTGGGCATGGTCCACTTTCGCAGCCACGATCAGGCCTTCCGCTCCGGGGCGACCGCGGCCAGGGCCTGGTCTTCCTCGGGAAACACCCGGTAAAGCTGGGTGAAGCCGAGGGTGTCGAAGATGGCGAAGACATTCTCCTGGAGGTTGGAGAGCAGGATGTCGCCGTCGTTCTCCCGCACCGTCTCGATGAGGCCCATGATGGCCCCCAGCCCGGCTGAGCTGATGTAGTTGAGGTCCTTGCAGTTCAAGAGGATCTTGTAGCGCCCCTGCTGGACCTGGCCCTCGAGGGCCTCCTCGAATTCCCGGACGGTGTGGGCGTTGATGAATCCCGCGGGAAGGATCACCGCCACGTCGCCGATGTGCCTGACCGCGATGGAAAGATCCGCCATTCGAAAACTCCAAGGAACTTCGGCCATCCTAGCGGTTCCTCCCGCACCTGTCCAAGCATTCAAAAGCCTTTCCGGTGGATGCTGTTGGCTGTCCAGGTGCCTCAGGCAGCTTCTGCGGAGTGCTTCGGCTACCCTTGAGGTCAACCCATGCCGAGGCCCCCATGAGCGATGCCCGCCCTGCGGACCAGCAACAGAGCGATGCCCTCCGCAGCAGACTGGACGCCTGGCTGGAGCGGCAGCGTCAGGCCATCCTGGAGGAGGCGACGGCTGCCTGGCAGGGCGCCCTGTCCCGGCTCCAGCCTGACGAGGCCCTGCTCACGGAGCTGGCCCGAGAAGCCGCCCCGCCCGCACCGGCCCTGAACCCCCTCCTAGTAGAGCATCGGCTGGCGGCTGCCTTGGACCTGGTGGAATGCGCCACCAGCCAGGGGGACCTGCTGCGACGGCTGCTGGAGGCCCTGGCCCCGCTCGCCCCTCGCTCCGCCCTGTTCATCCTCAGACAGGGTCAGCCCTTCCTTTATTCCCAGCGGGGCTTCGGGGACCAGGCCGCCGCCAAGGCGGGCGGGGTGGCCCCGACGCCAGAACTGGAGGACCTGATCCAGGGACAGAGCCCCTCGCTCCGCCACCGGGGCCCCGGCTACACCGCCCTGGTCAGCCCCCTCAGCGAGTTCGAAGCGGCCGACATCGCCATCTTCCCCCTCAGGCACCGAAGAAAGACCGTGGCCCTGCTCCTGGTGGACAGCGACCTCCTCCCGCGCCTGCCCCATCCCGAGCTGGTCCGGGCCCTGGTCCTGGCCACCTCGGCCCTGCTGGCCTCCCTGGCGGCCGGCAAGGAAGAGGAGCCCAAGGCCGTCACACAACCACCGGCGCCGGCCCCCCTCCAGGACCCACCGGCCGCGCCGACAGCCGCGCCCTCCACCGACCTGGACCCGCAGACCCGGGCGGCGGCGGAACGCCTGGCCCGGGTCCTCGCCGAGGATCTCGAGCTCTACTTCCCGGCCCAGGTGGCCCAGGCCCGCAGCCAGGGGGACCTCTACTCGCTGCTGCGGAACGAGCTGGACCGCAGCCGGGCCACCTTTGTGGAGCGTTTCGGTGAGGACATTGAAAATAATTACCGCATTTTTACCACCACCCTTATCCACCAACTCTGTAATGACGATGCCAGCAGGCTTGGACCCGCGCCCTGGGCCTGAGTCCGGCCGGCGCCACCGGGTGACAACCCTGGTGGTCCCTGGTATAACCATGTTCTTTTGGGTTTGAACGAGGACATGGGCATGGCAAATCTTGGCAAGAAGTACACCTGCTTCCAGTGCGCGGCGAAGTTCTATGACTTCGACAAGCCGGAGGCTCTCTGTCCCAAGTGCGGGGCCAATCAGAAGGCGGCGCCTGCCAAACCCAAGGCCGTCAAGAAAGAAAAGAGCGTCCACGTGATCGAGGACGACTTCACGCCCGAGCCGGAAGCCGAGAACCTCGAAGAGACCTTCACCGAGAGCGGAGTGGCCATCGAGCGCGGGGGCCGCGGCGAAGGCTTCGATCCCGGCGACCTGCGCATGGACGACTACGACGAGTAGGCGCATCCCAGCCAGCGATGAGCATACTGATTCGGTGAGCCACCTCGCGATCCCGCCCCTCATCGACCGCCACACGCACCTGGAGGGTGCCCTGGATCCCGTCTGGGTCCGGGCCGAGGCCGAGCGCCGCGGCTGGGCGGTGCCCCCCAGCCTGCTCGGGCTGTGGGGAGGCAACGCAACCCCCTTCGAGGGCTTCATCGAGGCCTTCCTGTTCGGCGCGGCCCTGCTGGACAGCCGTTCCGCGGTGCGGGAGGCCGCCCTGGCCGCCGCCCGCCGCACCCTCCGGGCTGGGGGTGCAGGCTTCGACCTCTGGGTGTCGCCGCACTTCCTGGTCGTCCACCGCGCTCAGATCGCGCTCGAGGAGTTCTGGCTCGGACTGGAGGAAGGCCTCGCGGAAGCCAGTTCCTGGGGCTTGGCCAGCTGCGTGATCCTGGATGCAGTCAACCACTTCGGCCCCAAGCACGGGCACTCGGTGCTCAACCTCGTACTGCCGGAGCTCCCGCCCTTCGTGAGGGGCTTTTCCACCGGAGGCCTGGAGGGCTCGCCCTTCCGGGACTGGGCCCCTGTCTTCGATCGGGCCCGCGCTGCAGGCCTCCGCATCGCGGCCCACGCCGGAGAGAATGGCCCCGGGTCCAACGTCCGCGAGGCCGTCCTGGAAGGCGGGGTCGAGCGCATCGTCCACGGCCTCCGGGCCGACGAGGCCACCTTCGAGCTGCTGGCGGAGCGCGGCATTCCCGTCGACGTGTGCCCCAGCTCCAACGGCGCCCTGGCCTCGGATGTCAGCCCGCACCCCCTCCCCCGGATGCTGGCCGCCGGCGTGCGCTGCGCCCTGGGCACGGACGACCCCGGGGTCATCCCCTGCGACCTGACCACCGAGACCGCCGCCGCCCGGGCCATGGGCCTGGACGACGATGCCCTGGCCACTCTGCGCCAGCATGGCGCCGAGGACGCCTGGTGCCGGGGTCTAGAACCTAGCTAGACCACCCCACAGCCCCGACGCTCTATCCAGCCAACCCGGGGGTCGAAGTGATCGCCGCTTCCAGGTAGACCAGAAGATTCGGTGTGCGCCCGGCTCCGGCCTCCGCGAGCCGGGCGAGCGGGAGGACGCGCCTGAATGGCGCGTCCGATAGGCCACGGGCGAAGCTGGATAGAGCTTTCAGCATCCGGCGCTCTATCCAGCCAACCCGGGGGTCGAAGTGATCGCCGCTTCCAGGTAGACTAGAAGATTCGGTGTGCGCCCATAGCTCAGCTGGATAGAGCATCAGGCTTCGAACCTGAGGGTCGGGCGTTCGAGTCGCTCTGGGCGCACCACCGGTTGACAATTGGGTTCTTTGGCGAGCGTGGCGGAACTGGTAGACGCACTGGATTTAGGTTCCAGCGGTTCACACCGTGTCGGTTCGAGTCCGACCGTTCGCACCACTTCTGAGTCGCCTCGGCGATTCAGAAGGCAGGGAAAAGAACCCGATGACTGCCTCCCCACAGCACCGCTTTCCCCCCGGAACATCAGGAGCATCCATGTCCGTCACCCTGCATCACCAGTCCCCCACCCGCAAAACCGTCGAAGTGACGGTGCCCGCAGCGGAGGTGAACGCCGCTTTCGACGAGGTGGTGGCCAAGATCGCCCCGAAGGTGCGCATCCCCGGCTTCCGGCCCGGCAAGGCCCCGCGCACGGTGCTGATGCAGAAGTATGCCCGCGAGATCGAGTCGGACGTGGCCCAGCAGCTCGTGGAGCGGCACTTCTGGAAGTCCGCCACCGAGGCCGGCGCCCTGCCCATCTCCCACCCCTCGCTGGAGAAGCTCGACCTGAAGGAAGGCACTGACGCCGTGTTCCGCGCCCAGTTCGACGTGGCCCCGGAAGTGGTCCTCCCCGACTACAAGACCATGGTGCTCACCAAGAAGAAGCGGGCCATTGATGAAGCCACCGTGGTCGAGCACCTCGAGGGTCTCCGCCAGCGCGCCATCAAGTACCTGCCGGTCGAGGACGGGGCTGTGGCCCCTGGCCTCGTGGCCACCTGTGACATCCGCGTGAAGCCCCAGGGCCTGAAGGCCCAGACCTACAAGGATCAGGTGCTGGAGATCGACGGGACGCGCCCCTTCGACGCCGAGCTGCTGGGCCTCAAGGCCGACGAGAAGAAGAGCTTCACCCTGACCCATCCCGCCGATGACAACAACCCGGTCCTGGCTGGCAAGGTGCTGGCCTACGAGGTCCAGGTCAAGGACATCCGCAGCAAGGAAGTGCCTGTCCTGAGCGATGACTTCGCCAAGGACATGGGCGACTTCGAGAACCTCGAGGCCCTGAAGGCCGCGGTCCGCAAGGACCTGGAAGAGGCCGCCGACCGCGACGCCGTGGCCCGCCTCCAGGCCAACATGCTCGACACCCTGCTGGAGGCCATGCCCTTCGAGGTGCCCCGGTCCATGGTCATCCTGCAACTCGACGACTACTGCCAGGAGTTCGGCCAGCATGTGTCGCGCCAGGGCATGGATCCCAAGAAGGTGAACTGGCAGGCCTACCGCCAGTATCGGCTGAATGACGCGGAGCGCGCGGTCCGCAGCGGCTACCTCCTCCAGTCCATCGGCAACGCCGAGTCCATCGAGGTGCCCGAGGCGGACATCGATGCCGAGATCCGCTCCTTCATGGCGGAGAACCAGGTGCAGCAGCCCTTCGAGGCCTTCAAGGCCGAGATGGACCGCCGTGGCAACACCACGGAGATCAAGGGCCGCCTGCGCACAGACCGGATCTTTGACCACCTGCTCAGCAGCGCCCAGGTCACCGAGGAGCTCCTGGACAAGGCGGCCTTCGACGCCCTCGTCGAGCTGGAGCGCAAGCGCGAGGCGGGCCTCCCGGTGAACCGCTTCGACGCCGGCGGCGTGGACGGGGGCGGGGAGCTCGAGGGCCAGGAGGGCGGCGAGCCCGCCACCGTGGGAGCCGCAGACCACGTCCACGGACCCGACTGTGACCACGATCACGAGGCCGAAGAGGCCAAGCCCAAGAAGAAGGCTCCCCGCAAGGCCGCCGAGGCCCCGGAGGCCGAAGCCCCCGCCGCCGAGAAGCCCAAGGCCAAGAAGGCCCCCAAGCAGTAGTCTGTCCCAGTCCTTGCGAAGAAGGCGCCGCGAGGCGCCTTCTTGGTATCCTGACCGTCCAGCCGGAGAGTCCATGCCCAGCAGCTACTATCCCCCCATCGTCATCGAGCAGACTCCCCGCGGCGAGCGCAGCTACGACATCTACTCCCGCCTGCTGAAGGACAACATCATCTTCCTGGGCACCGCCATCGACGACAGCGTGGCCAACGCCATCGTCGCCCAGATGCTGTTCCTCGAGAGCGAGGACCCGGACAAGGACATCCAGATCTACATCAACAGCCCCGGCGGCAGCGTGACCGCGGGCCTGGCCATCTACGACACCATGCAGTTCGTGAAGAACGACATCGTCACCTACTGCATCGGCCAGTGCGCCTCCATGGGCGCCCACCTGCTGGCCGCCGGCACCAAGGGCAAGCGCTTCGCCTTGCCCAATGCGCGCATCATGATCCACCAGCCCAGTGGCGGGGCCCAGGGCCAGGCCACGGAGATCGAGATCACCTATAAGGAGATCCAGCGCCTGAAGGAGAGTCTGTCTGCGAGCTTCGCCAAGCACACGGGCCAGACCCTGAAGAAGGTCATGAAGGACATGGACCGCGACTACTTCATGAGTGCCGAAGAAGCCCTCCAGTACGGCATCGTGGACAAGGTCCTGTCCGAACGGCCGGCCTGATGCCTGCAGGCCTTCCCACCATCCATGGATTCAAGCACCTGTCCCGGATTCCCCTCTATGTGCCGGGCAAGCCCATCCAGGAAGTGCAGCGGGAGATGGGCCTGACCCGGATCGTCAAGCTGGCTTCCAACGAGAACCCCTGGGGTCCTACCGAGGCCGTGAAAGCCCGGGTGGCTGCGGCCATCGCCGGCTCCGACACCGAGGGGCTGAACCTCTATCCGGTCAGCGACGGCCATTATCTCCGTAGGGCCATCGCCGCCCGCAAGGGCGTGACGCTGGACGGTGTGGTCCTCGGCAACGGCAGCAGCGAGCTCCTGGAACTGGTGGCGAAGGCCGCCTTCCTGGACGGGGGCAGCTCCGTCATCCCCCGGCACAGCTTCGCCATCTACGGCATCGCCACCCAGACCGCGGGGGGCCGGGTCATCGAGTCCAGGGCCTCGGCCACCGAGCTGGACGTGGATGACATCCTGCGCTCCGTGGTTGCAGACACCCGCCTCGTCTACCTGGGCCATCCCAACAATCCCACCGGCATCCGCCTGGAGCAGCAGGCCCTCGAGCGACTGGTGCACCAGCTCCGGGAAGACATCGTGCTGGTGGTGGACCAGGCCTACGCGGAATACGAAGATCCCGCGGACTACCCGGACGCCGCCGCCTACCTGAGTGACCGCCCCAACCTGCTGGTGCTCCACACCTTCTCCAAGATCCACGCCCTGGCGGCGCTGCGCATCGGCTACGGGCTGGGCTCCAAAGAGCTGCTGGGCTGCATCGAGCGCGTCCGCAGCCCCTTCAACACCAACCACCTGGCCCAGGTTGCCGCGGAAGTGGCCGTGCAGGACCTGGCCTTCGAGGCCTTCTCCCGCCAGAAGAACGCCGAGGCGCGGACGGCCTTCGCCCTGGAAGCCGCACGGCACCGCTGTCAGCTCTCGGGCACCAGCGGCAACTTCGTGCTGCTGGAGAGTGTCTTCCCCGCCAAGGACCTGTTCCGGGAGCTCCTGCAGCGGGGCGTGATCGTGCGCCCCATGCACGCCTACGGCCTGCCCAACCACGTCCGCGTCACCTACGGAAAGCCTGAAGAGATGCAGGCCTTCTGGAGCGCCATCGGGCCCCTCCTCGACGGCGGCTGCTGATTGTCCGAGATCCTGGTAGAGATCGGCCGGCTGGAGGCTCTGCTCACCCGGGGTGAGCGCGCCGCCTGCCGCTCGGGCCTGGAGGCGCTGCGGACCCGCTACCGGCAGGCACCCGACGCCTTCGGAGTCGAGGCCATCGGCGCGCTCCGGCGGCTCGCCACGGACCTGGAGGCCCCACCGGATCTGGAAGCAGCCCTCAAGCAGACCTTCGGCTACGGCGGCTTCCGCCCCGGCCAGCGGGCCATCATCGAGGCCGTGCTGGCGGGCCGGGACGTGGTGGGGGTCATGCCCACGGGGGCTGGGAAGTCCCTCACCTTCCAGCTGCCCGCCCGGCTCCTGGGCGGCGTGACCCTGGTGGTGTCGCCCCTCATCGCGCTCATGAAGGACCAGGTGGACGCGCTCACGGAGGCCGGACTCCGGGCCACCTTCCTGAACTCCAGCCTGACCCCCGAGGCCCGGCGGGAGCGGATCCGCGCCCTGAAGAACGGCGAGCTGGAGCTGGTCTACGCCGCGCCCGAGGGCCTGGAGCTCTACCTGGCCGACCTGCTGCAGGAGGTGGACCTGCGCCTCATCGCCGTCGACGAGGCGCACTGCATCAGCCACTGGGGCCATGACTTCCGGCCGGCCTACCGGACCCTGGCCGGGCTCAAGCGGCGCTTTCCGGATGTGCCCGTCCTGGCGCTCACCGCCACGGCTACGCCCGAGGTCCGCCGCGACATCGTCGAACAGCTGGAGATGCGGCGGCCCCTGGAGGTGCAGGGTTCCTTCTTCCGCGCCAACCTCAAGGTGAGCGCCTACCGCAAGGGCGCGGAGGGGCTGCCGCCGGTCCGCGAGGCTCTGCTGCGCCTGGTGCTGGCCCGTCGCGGCGAGAGCGGGATCATCTACTGCCTCTCCCGCAAGAGCGTCGAAGCCACCGCAGCCTTCCTGTCCGCGGAAGGGGTGCGCGCTGCGGCCTACCACGCGGGCATGGACAGCGCCGCCCGTTCCACCGCCCAGGAGGCCTTCCAGCGCGATGACGTGGACGTCATCGTGGCCACGGTGGCCTTCGGCATGGGCATCGACAAGAGCAACATCCGCTACGTCATCCACCGCGACATGCCCAAGAGCGTCGAGGGGTGGTACCAGGAGATCGGCCGGGCGGGCCGCGATGGCGCCGACGCCGACTGCATCATGTTCTACGGCTGGGGCGACGTGCTCAGCTACGACCGCTTCACCGAGGGCCTCGACACGGAGCTGGCCCAGGCCCAGCAGCGGCAGACCCGTGACCTCTTCCGCCTGGCGGAATCCCCGCGCTGCCGCCACCAGGCCCTGCTGGCCCACTTCGGCGAGCGCATGGAGCCCTGTGGCACTTCCTGCGAGTGCTGCGATGGCTCGGACCCGCTGGCCGCCGCCCCCACGCCCGGCAAAGCCAAGCGCGGCTCGCCCCGGGGCAGCCGACCTGCCCTGACCCAGGCCCCGGTGGAGGGCGAGGAAGCCCTCTATGGGGACCTGAAGGCCCTGCGCAAGCGGCTCGCGGATGCCAAGGGCGTACCTGCCTACGTGATCTTCAGCGATGCCACCCTGCAGCAGATGGCCCGCTTCCAGCCCGCCACCGAGGCCGAGTTCCTGGCCCTGAGCGGCGTGGGGCCAAAAAAGCTGCAGCAGTATGGGGAAAGTTTCCTCCGGTTGCTGACTCGCTGAAAGGCCCTGGACATCTGTCACAACCCGGAACCGTCCCGATTGATACATAACGGTTTATCCGGCGGGGGCGGCATCGCTGGCTTGCAGAGACCCTGGGAGGAAATTAGGGTGAAAGAAGACATTTCATACACAAGTGTCAAGTGTTGCAACCCTACTGCAGAGGTGAGTTCATGAGCTTGGGAGAACGCGTCAGAGACCTGACCCGCCTGGCCTTCCAGCTGGGCAACAACTGGATCACCCTCACAGGTGCGGCCCTGACCACCAGCTCTGCCTTCGTGCTGGTCTGGTTCTGGTTCATGGAGCTCACCAGCCCGCGCTCGGTGCACCCCTATGCGGGCATCCTCCTGTTCATCATCCTGCCGGCACTCTTCGTCATCGGCCTCGTGCTCATTCCCCTGGGCATCCTGCGGGTCCGCCGCCAGCGCAGGCTCGCCGGCGAGGCGCCCCAGCCCCTCCAGGCCGTGGACTTCAGGCAGCCCGCCGTGCGCCGGCTCCTCACCCTCATCGGCATCCTCACCTTCATCAATGTCAGCATCATGGGCACCGCCGGCCTCAAGAGCGTGGAGTACATGGACTCCAACCAGTTCTGCGGCCTGACCTGCCACACGGTCATGAGCCCTGAATACACGGCCTTCCTGGGCTCGCCCCACTCCCGCGTGGGCTGCGCCCAGTGTCACATCGGTCATGGCGCCCCGGCCCTGGTCCGGGCCAAGATCTCCGGCACCCGGCAGCTGTTCGCGGTGGCCTTCGGCACCTACTCGCGCCCCATTCCGAGCCCCGTCGAGCACCTGCGCCCCGCCCGCGAGACCTGCGAGCAGTGCCACTGGCCCCAGAAGTTCACCAACGACAAGCTGATCGTCCGCACCCACTACGCCGATGACGAGGCCAACACGGCTTCCACCAGCATCCTTCTGCTGAAGATCGGCGGCCACACGCCCAACGGCACCACCGGCATCCACGGGCGCCACCTCGACAACATGGAGCGCATCAGCTACGTCACCACCGATCGCCGCCGCCAGGAGATCCCCAAGGTGATCTACCGGGATGACAACGGCCAGACGGTCGAATACGTGACCGACGAGTTCAAGAACCTGCCGAAGGAGAAGCTCGACAAGGCCACCACCCGCGGCATGGACTGCATCGACTGCCACAACCGGCCCACCCACGCCTTCCAGCTGCCGGACCGGGCCATGGACAAGATGCTCGTCGAGAAGCGGATCAGCACCGAGCTGCCCTTCATCAAGAAGAAGGCCGTCGAGCTGCTGAAGCTGGACTACGTCGACCAGAAGGACGCGGCCGCCAAGATCCCCGTGGCCCTGGCTGAGTACTACCGGAACACCTACCCTGAGATCTTCAAGCACAAGCGGGCCCAGGTGGACGCTGCGGGCGAGGCAGTGAAGGCCATCTACCTGCGCAACGTGTTCCCCGAGATGAAGATCACCTGGGGCACCCACCCCAACAACATCGGGCACGAAGAGGCCGTGGGCTGCTTCCGCTGCCATGACGGCAGCCACACCGCCGCAGACGGCCGGACCATCAAGGGCGACTGCGACACCTGCCACACGATCCTGGCCCAGGACGAGAAGGACCCGAAGATCCTCAAGACCTTCGGATTGTAGGGATGGAACAGCGGGGGGCAGTCATCCAGAATGACGGGATGACTGCCCCCGCCCTTCCCCTGATCGCCATCGATGGCCCGTCCGGTGTGGGCAAATCCACCACCGCGAGACGGGTCGCCGAGCGTCTGGGCTGGTTCTACCTCGACACCGGCGCCATGTACCGTGCCGCGGCCCTGGCCGTCCAGCGGGCCGGGATCGCCCTGACCGACCACGCCGCGCTGGAGGCCCTCCTGCAGTCCCTGGACCTCAGCCAGGAGGGTATCCGCATCTTCCTCGCGGGCGAGGATGTCAGCGACGCCATCCGCAGCCAGGCCATCACCCAGCTCGTGACTCCCGTCAGTGCGGATGGCCGGGTGCGGGAGGTGCTGGTGGACCAGCAGCGCCGCATCGGGGCCCGGGGACGCTGGGTCGTGGATGGGCGGGACATCGGCACCGTGGTCTTCACAGGGGCCTGCTGCAAGGTCTTTCTCACGGCGAGTCCCGAGGCCCGGGCCCGGCGGCGCTTCCTGGAGCTCCAGGCCAAGGGCCAGTCCCCTGATCTGGAAGCGGTGCTGCAGGATCTCCAACGCCGCGATCTGGCCGACAGCACCCGGGCCGTGGCCCCGCTCCGCCGGGCCGAGGATGCCGCCGAACTGGACTCCAGCAACCTGAGCCTCGATCAGGTCGTGGACTGGATCGTGGCCCGGCATCAGTCGCATCCCTGATCGAAGCCAGGCTCAGCCGAGCAGGCTCTCGATCCGCCGCCAGGAGCCCAGGTTGGCCACCTCGGTGAAGCCGGCCTTCTTCAAGATCGCGACGCCAGAGCCGCTGCGGGCACCGGACTCGCAGCAGACCAGCACCGGTTTGGCGCGGTCCAGCTCCTTGGCCCGGGCCTCCAACTGGTCCAGGGGGATGTTGATAGCGCGGCCGTGGCGCGCCCCCTTGAACTCGCCCTTGGTGCGCACGTCCACGATCTGACCGCCCCGCGCCAGCAGGGCCTTCAGGTCCCCCACCGGCGCGGAGCGCCGGCTCCAGATCACGTAGCCCACCGCGGCGATGGGGATGAGGTAGATCCAGTAGTCGAGCATCAGGCTCTCCCCAGGGCCCAGATCAGGCCCATGACGGCGCCGTAGCTGATGCCCCGCAGTGGCGTGGCAGTGAGGGGGCAGGCCCCGGTGCTGCAGCCCACCAGACGGTGCCAGCCGTAGCCCAGGGCGCCGCCGACGACGAGGCCCAGGCCGAAACGGATCGCGGTGGCCTTCATCGGGCGCAGCCGACGCCGACCCCTTCGGGTACGCCCAGCTTTTTCAGGATGCTCGACATCAGGCACCAGTTGGTGAGGCCGCTCTGGAGCAGGTTGGCACCCACGAAGACCGTGAACCAGATCCAGTTGGGATTGTGGAACTTCGCCAGGGCGAGGCTCAGCAGGATGAAGGTGCCGGCGACGGTATGGACGATGCGATCGACGTTCATGGGTTACTCCGGTTGAAGGGCGGTGGCGACGGCGCCCTCGCGCTGCAGGTCCGCGGCGCGACCGCGGCGGGCGACGAGGTAGTAGAGGACGGGTACGGCGAAGCGGGACAGCAGGGTGGCGGCGACCTCACCCGCCATGAGGCTGATGGCGAGGCCCTGGAAGATGGGATCCTTCAGCATGACTGCAGAGCCCACCAGCACGGCCGCAGCCGTGAGCAGCATGGGCCGGAAGCGGACGACGCCGGCTTCCTCGACCGCCAGGGCCAGGGGCATGCCCTCGCGCAGCTTGAGCTCGATGAAGTCCACCAGGATGATGCTGTTGCGGACGATGATGCCCGCTCCCGCGATGAAGCCGATCATGCTGGTGGCGGTAAAGAAGGCCCCCAGGAGGCCGTGGGCCGGGATGATGCCGATGAGCGAAAGCGGGATCGGCACCAGGATCACCCAGGGCACCTGAAAGCTCTCGAACCAGCCCACCACCAGGATGAAGATCAGCACCAGCACAGCCGCGAAGGCCATGCCGAGATCCCGGAACACCTCCAGGGTGATGTGCCACTCGCCGTCCCACTTGAGGGCCAGGGACTCGGTGTTCTCGGGGTGGGCCAGACCCAGGCGCGGGACCGGGGAGCCGGCCGTGCCCTTCATGGCGTCGATCTTCTTGTTCAGGGCCGCCAGGGCATAGACTGGGCTCTCGATGGTGCCCGCCAGATCCGAGATGACGTAGGTGACCGGCATCAGGTTCTTGTGGTGGATGGGCGCTTCCTCCACGCCCTGCTTCACGGTCACCAGCTCCCGCACCGGGACCATGCCCCGGGCGCCGGGAACCGTGAGCTGCAGGAGCTGATCGAGCTGCTGGCGCTTCTCGGGGGCGAGCTGCAGGATCACGGGCACCTGGCTGGACCCGCGCAGCACGTGGAAGGTTCCAGCCAGGTGGCCCTGGCCCGCCAGATAGAGGGTCTGGATCACGTGGGCGGGGGCCACGCCGTGCAGGGCCGCCTTCTCCCGATCCAGCACCAGGCTGATCTTGGGCGCGGTGGCATTCAGGGTGGAGTCCACATCGACGATGCCATCGACGCTCTTGAAGGCCTGGAGCACCTCGCCCGAGAGGCGGGCGCGCTCGGCCTCGGTGGGGCCGTAGATCTCGGCCACGATGGTGTCCATGACCGGCGGTCCCGGGGGAATCTCCACAAGTTTCATGCGCGCCCCGACGGGCTTCGAGATTTTCTCCAGCTCGGGTCGCAGGCGCACGACGATGTCGTGGCTCTGCTCCTTGCGGGCGTGCTTGGGCACCAGGTTCACCTGGACGTCCACCATCTCCGCTTCCTGGCGCAGGAAGCTGTGGCGCACCATGCCCACGAACGTGAACGGCGCGGCCTCGCCGGCATAGACCTGCACATCCTTGACGGTGGCGTCCTTCAGCATCCGCCGGGCAACATCCTGGCCCACGGCGAGCGCATCTTCCCGGGGCGTGCCCGCGGGCAGGTCCAGCTGCACCATGAACTCCGACTTGTTGTCGAAGGGCAGCATCTTCACCTTCACCCAGCCGAGGCCCACCAGGGACATGGCGGCCAGCAGCAGCACCACGACGCCGCCGAAGAAGCCCCATCGGACGGCGGGCTTGAACAGGAGGGCGCGGATGACCGTGCGGTAGAGGGCGGTGAACTTCGTGTCCGGCGCCACCTCGGGGTTCTTGTCCTGCCAGTCGTGGACCGGCTCCGGCGCGTGGTTGTCCGGGGTGGCGGGGTGCAGCCCCGACTCGTCGATCTCCGGCAGGTGGGCTTCCTTCTTGAACAGGATGAGGCTGGCCCATGGGCTGATGACGAAGGCGATGACCAGACTGAAGATCATGGCCAGGCTGGCGCCCACGGGGATGGGCCGCATGTAGGGGCCCATGAGCCCGCGCACGAAGGCCATGGGCAGGATGGCGGCGATGACCGCGAAGGTGGCCAGAATCGTGGGGTTGCCCACCTCGTCCACGGCCTCGATCACCACCGTGGCGAAGCTCTTGCGGTGGCCCGGCAGGTGCATGTGCCGGTGGATGTTCTCCACCACCACGATGGCGTCGTCCACCAGGATCCCGATCGAGAAGATCAGTGCGAAGAGCGTCACACGGTTCAGGGTGTAGCCGAACAGGTAGGTCAGGAGCAGGGTGAGCGCCAGGGTGACCGGGACCGCGATCCCCACCACCACGGCGCTGCGCCAGCCCATGGCCAGCAGGATGAGCGTGATGACGCTGAGGGTCGCGATGAGCAGGTGCTGGATCAGCTCGTTCGACTTGTCCCCGGCGGTCTCGCCATAGTTGCGGGTGACCGTCACCTGCAGGTCGCGGGGGAGGAGGTTGCCCCGGAGGGCCTCCACCTTGGTCAGCACCTGCTCGGCCAAGGCTGTGGCGTTGGTGCCCGCCCGCTTGGAGAGGGTGACGCTCACGGCCGGCTCGAACCCACCCCGGCCCGCCTCGGCGAAGAGCACCAGGGGCGGCTCGGACTCCGGCGCGTCCACCACGCGGGCAACATCCGCCAGATACACGGGCTTCTGGTTCCGGACACCCACGACCAGACGCCGCAACTCCGCAGCCTGGAGCACGAAGCCCGTGGCCTCAAGCTCGGTCCGCTTGCCGTGGTCCACCAGGGTGCCCGCGGGCAGCTGGGCCTCCGCAGACTGGAGGGCGGGCTGCAGTTCCCCGATGGACATGTTGAGGGAACGCAGGCGGTCCGGATCCGGCTCGATGCGGACCATCCGGCGCGCGCCGCCGACCACCTTCACCTGGGCCGTGCTGGGTACGTTGGACAGCTCCCGGGCGAGCACCTCGCCCACTTTCCGGAGCTGGCCGGGCGTCTGCTCGGAGCCCTCCGGTCGGCCATGCAGGGTCAGCACCAGGAAGGGCACGTCATCGATGGTCTGGAGCTTCACGATGGGCTTCATGGCCCCGGGCGGCAGCATCTGGGGATTGGCCGCCAGCTCCTGGTGGATCTTCACCAGGCTGGGCTCTTGGGGCTCGTTCACCTTGAAGCGCACGGTGATGAGCGCCATGCCCGGCCGGCTCATGCTGTAGAGGTACTCCACACCGGGAAGGCCCCAGAGGGCACGCTCCAGGGGCGCGGTCACCTGGCTCTCGACCTCCTTGGGACTCGCGCCTGGGTAGGGCACGTAGAGATCGACCATGGGCACGATGATCTGGGGTTCCTCTTCCCGTGGCGTCAGCACCACGGCGAGGAGGCCCAGGATCAGCGAGGCGCCGACGATGAGGGGGGTCAGCTTGCTGCGCAGAAACCCCTTGGCCAGGGTCCCGGCCAGGCCCAGCCGGGGCTGCTCACTTGCCATGGCTCACCCCGCCTGACAGCTCGATGGGCTGGCCATCCTGGAGGGTCCCGGGCTGGTCGATGACCAGCTCGCCGGCCTTCAGGCCGGACCGCACGGAGAGGAAACTGCCGCTGCCCTCACCCAGGGACAGCCAGCGCAGCTCGGCGTGACCCTCCTTGGCGATGAACACGCCCGTGAGCTCCCCGCGCTGCACCAGCGCGGTGCGAGGCACGGACAGCCCCGGAGCGGCCAGGAGGCCGGGTACCAGGAGGCGGGCAAAGGAGCCCTGCCGGAGACCCCTGGGCTTGAGCACCTTGGCCCGAACGGTCCCTTTGTGGCTGGTGGCGTCGCCGCCGGGGGCCAGCGCGGTGATCTGGGCCTCGCCCTGGATCCCCTCGGTCTCGAACTTCAGCCTGGAGCCGGTCTTCAGGCCCTTGGCCTCGTCATCGGACAGGCTCGCGACCAGCTCCTGCTCGCCGTCGCCCACCAGCTCCAGCAGGGGCATGCCGGGGCCGACGAAGTCGCCCTCGCTCACCTTGCGGGACTGCACAACACCCGAGAACGGCGCCCGGATCTGGGTATAGGCGATGTTGGCCTTCAGGGCGGTGACACCGGCCTGGGCCTGGGCCACCTGGGCCTGGGCCTGCTCCAGCTCCGAGAGGGTACTGGCCTTCTGGGCCTGCAGGGCCAGGATGCGTCGGTGATGGGCCTCCACGACGGCCAGACCGGTCTCGGCGGCCTTGAGCTGCCCCTGGAGGTCCTCGTCGCCCAGGGCCATCAGTAGGGCCCCTGCGGCCACGCGCTGACCCTCCTGGACCAGGACGCGCTTCACCTGGGCGGCCATCCGCGTGGCGATCATGGCCGTGCGGGTGGACTGCAGGGTGCCGGCCACCCAGGCGCCGCCCTCGGGCGAGCCCTGGGCCACCAGCGCGACCGCCACCTTGGGCAGCACCTTCGCTTCGGCCTGCGCCTCTTTGTGGCCGCAGCCGAGGGTCCCCAGGAGCATGCCGGTCATGGCCAGTGCGGAAAGGGCGGTCTTCATGGCTTCACTCCTTCGATGGGATTTCCGGTGGCCAGATCAAGGCCGGCGTGACTCGTGCGAAGTTCGAACAGGCTTTGGAGCAGCAGCGTCCGGGCGCCCTGGATGGCCGCGTCCGCGTCGAGCACCTCGATCAGGGGGGTGAGGCCCTCGCGGTGCCGGGCCTCCCGGAGCCGCTTGGACTCCTCGGCGGCGGCCAGCGCGGCCTTGGCGGCGAGGATCCGGGCCTCGGCGGCCTTGACGGCCTCCCGCGCCACGCGGACCTGGTGCTCCGCCTGCTGCTGCTTGAAGGTGCGGAGGTCGGTCGCGGCCCGCTCCTGGGCCCTGGCCGCCTTGGCCCGGGCCGCGTCCGGCGCGGAGAAGACCTTCCACTTCACCCCGACCGAGGCATAGGTCCAGGTCCCCTTGTCGGACCAGGAGTGGTGCAGCGTGCCGGCGCCAACCTCCAGCCCAACTTCCGGAAGGGTGTTGCCCCGGGCCGCCAGGGCGCCCTCGTGGGCGGCCTTGGCCTGGAGGTCTGCGGCGACGAGGTCACCCCGGGTGGCCGTGCCCTTGTCGGCAGCCTCCATCGTGCTGGGCTCCAGGGGCGTCGCCAGGGGACCTTCCACCGGTCCAGTCCCCGTGAGCAGTCCCAACCCAGACCGAGCCGAGCGGACCTGCTTGAAGACCTCGGCCCTCTGGGCGTCCGCCTGGGCGTGGAAGGCCTTGAGGCGCTGCAGCTCGGACTCGAGCATGAGCCCCTGGCTTACCCGGGCTCCCACAAAGTCCTCCATGCCCTGGATCCAGGCGCGCGTGTCATCCACCCACTTCAGGGCCTGCTCCGCCACCTGCGTGCCGAAGTAGGCTTCCACGACCAGTTGGGCGGTCTCCTGCTTGCGGCGCTCCTGGCTGGCCTGCTCGGCCTGCGCCAGGTAGTCCCCGGCCCGCCGGGCCGCGCTGATGCGCCCGCCGGTGTAGAGGGGCTGCTGCACCACGGCCGAGCCGCCGTAGGCACCGATGGGATCCGGATGGTTGAGCGCCAGGGGGTTGAAGTCTCCCCCCCCGATACGGGCCTGGTTCAGCTTGATGCCGAAGGCCATCATGGGCTCGTCGGTGCGCGTCCCGTAGGCGTTCAGCGTGAGGGATGGCAGGCGGAGGTCGTGGTTGGCCTCGGCCTCGGCCAGACGGCTGTCCACCATGGCCTGGCCCGCGCGCAGGCCCGCCTGGTCCGTCCAGGCCTTCCGGATGGACTGGGCCACGGTCAGGGCTTCCTGGGCCATGCCGATGCCCGCGCCAGCCACCAGCAGCCCCACCAGAGTTGTCATTCTTTTGATACTCATAGAGGAATACTCCAGGATAAAAAAACCGGGGCCGAGGCCCTCGGCCTTCTTTACTTCAAGGCTTTGTAGATCACCCGGGCACGGTCGCTCACATGACCGCAGACCAGCTCGCAGAGGTCTCCGACCAGGGGCATGACCGGCGCGAAATAGACGGCGTTGCCTTCCGGTTCCCGGCTCACCAAGCCCACCCGCACCAGACAGGCCAGGTGCTTGGAGGCATTGGCCTGCGAAAGCCCAGCGGACTCCGCCACAGCCCCCTGGCTGAGCGGGTCCTTCGAGTCCAGCAGGGACCGCAGGATCTTCAGGCGGGAGGCATCCCCCAGCGCGCTGAAGAGCCCGCTGACTTCATCGATCATGGGATTGCTGAGCTGGTGATTCATGGAATCAACTCCATGCGACTATATTCATTCAGTTTTGACTTTTGTCAAGTCAACAATCACCGGCTTTCCCTGGAGAACTGTATACCCATCGGAGCATTAAGGTACCGAGGATTCCACCCTACTGGAAATTCTATGGGGGAACGTGACGGAGGTCATGCCAACGGCGCAGAGTTGCTAGGCTGGTGCGGGAGGCTCCCGTGGACGACCTGGACCTGCGCGCTGCCAAGATCCGCCTGCTCTGCACCGACATTGACGGGGTGCTGACCACGGGCGCCCTGAACTATGGCCGGGAACCCGGACACACCAAGGCCTTCAACGTGCGGGACGGCGCAGCCACCAAGTGGCTGCAGCGGGCCGGCATTCCCGTGGCCTTCATCTCGGGACTGGACGCCGCGGCCACGCGGCACCGGGCCCAGGACCTCGGGGTGGAGGACTGCTTCGCCGGGCACCTCGATAAGCTGCCGGTGCTGGATCAGCTCTGCGCGAAATACGGCTTGGCCTATGACCAGGTGGCCCACCTGGGCGATGACCTGCCGGACCTGCCCCTGCTCTCCCGAGTGGGCCTGGCCTGCTGTCCCTCGGACGCTGCGCCGGAGGTGAAGGAGGCCTGTCACTGGGTGACGGAGGTGCCCGGTGGCCTTGGCCTGCTGCGACTGGTGGCCGAGCGGATCCTCAAGGCCCAGGGCCGCTGGGCTGACCTCGTGGGCAAGTACGGGGGCTGAGGGCGTGGACGAGCTTCCGCCCTTGTCCACGAAGGCCGCAGGGCAGCGGATCGGCGTTCGGAGCCCTCAGCGGGCCGAGTGGGCGTTGAACCCCGCTATGCGGAGCTTCTGACCCTGGGACTCGTCATCCGGAATGATGTAGTCCACTTCGACCGGGGTGTAGAGCCGACGCTGGAGGTCCATGACCAGGGCGGGACCACCAGACTGCGCCACCAGTCGGCCAGGGAAAAGATAGACACTGCCTTGAGGCTGAAAGAGCATGGCCACTCCAATAGCCCATTAGATAAAAATCTACAAGCAAGCGATATACGCTTGATTGATTACCTACTTTTGGGTATCCCCACCAGAGGTTTGGGCCTCCGTTATCGGGGGGAGCCCCCCGCCAGCAAGGCCGCAAGGTCGTTGTGGCGACGCCGAACGGGTTCGAGTTCGAAGGCCAGCAGCCGCCCCTCCCGGACGCGCACCACCCCATCCACGAGCGTGTAGGCCGCCTGGGCCGGGGCACAGAGCAGCAGGGCGCCCACGGGGTCGTGGACTGCGCCGCCGGCGTAGCCCAGGGCCGAGAGATCAAAGAGCGCCAGATCCGCACACATGCCCGGCGCCAGATGGCCGATGTCGCAGCGCCCTAAGACGCGAGCCCCACCCCGGGTGGCGAGCCGGAGGGTGTCGCGCACGGTCATGGCCCCAGGGCCCCGGTCACAGCCGTAGGGCTCCGCGGCGATCCCCACCCGCTGCAGCAGCATGGCCATGCGGGCCTCGCCCACCATGTGCGCAGCGTCGTTGCTGGCGCTGCCGTCGACACCGAGGCCCACGGGCACGCCCGCGTCGAGCATGGCGCGCACCGGGGCGATGCCCGAGGCCAGACGCATGTTGGAGGAGGGGCAGTGGGCCACGCCGGTGCCCGTGGCAGCAAAGCAGGCCTGGCCCGCCGCGTCGAGCTTCACGCAGTGCGCATGCCACACGTCCGCGCCCACCCAGCCCAGCTCCTCCGCATACTGCGCAGGCGTGCATCCGAATTTTTCCCGGGAGTAGGCCACGTCGTGGTCGTTCTCGGCCAGGTGCGTGTGGAGCCGCACGCCCCGCTGCCGCGCGAGCAGCGCGGTCTCCCGCATGAGCTCGCGGCTCACGGAGAAGGGCGAGCAGGGCGCCAGGGCGAGCTGCAGCATCGAGCCCGGCGCCGGGTCGTGGTAGCACGAGACCAGCCGGTCCATGTCGGCGAGGATGTCGGCTTCGCGCTCCACCACCGAGTCCGGCGGCAGGCCGCCGGCGCTCTGGCCAACGCTCATGGCCCCGCGGGTGGCGGTGAAGCGCATGCCTGCCAGCCGTGCACCATCGATGCTGTCGTCGAGGCGGCAGCCGTTGGGAAACAGGTAGAGGTGATCGCTGGTGGTGGTGCAACCGGACAGCAGCAGCTCCGCCATGGCCACCTGGGTGCTTACGCGGAGCATCTCCGGCGTGAGCCCCGCCCAGATGGGATAGAGGCCCCGCAGCCAGGTGAACAGCTCCGCGTCCTGCACCGCCGGGATCGCCCGCGTGAGGGACTGGAACATGTGGTGGTGCGTGTTCACGAAGCCCGGCAGCACCAGATGGCCCCGGGCGTCGATGACCTCGTCCGCCGTGGCGGGCAGGTCAGCCGCGGGGCCAAGGGCCTCGATGCGATTGCCGCGGATGAAGACCGAGGCGCCGTGCAGCTCCCGCCCCGCGTCGTCCATGGTGGCCACGCAGGCGGCATCACGGAGCAGGAGGGTGCGGCCGCCGGGCTCGGGCATGGGCTACTCGAACACCACGGTCTTGTTGGCGTAGGTCAGCACCCGGTGGTTCAGGTGCAGCCGCACGGCCCGGGCCAGGGCGAGGCGCTCCATGTCCCGGCCCTTGCGCACCAGGTCCTCGGCGGTGTCGCGGTGGCTGACGCGCACCACATCCTGCTCGATGATGGGGCCCGCATCCAGGTCCTCGGTGACGAAGTGCGCCGAGGCGCCGATGATCTTCACGCCCCGGGCGTGGGCCTGGTGGTAGGGCTGGGCCCCGGCGAAGGCCGGCAGGAAGCTGTGGTGGATGTTGATGACATCCGGGAAGGCCCGCAGGAAGTCCCCGCTGAGCACCTGCATGTACTTCGCCAGGATCACCAGGTCCACCCGCTCGCGGCGCAGCAGCTCCAGCTGCTTCTGCTCCTGCGCAGCCTTGGTGGCGGCGGTGACGGGGAAGACGTGGAAGGGGATGCCCAGGGACTCCACGTGGCGGCAGAGCAGGTCGTGGTTGCTGACCACGCAGGCGATTTCCGCCCCTAGCTCGCCGGCCTGGTGGCGCCAGAGCAGGTCCAGCAGGCAGTGCTCCTGGCGGCTGCACCAGATCGCGATGCGCGGCACCACGTCCGAGAAGTGCAGCTCCCAGTGGCCGCCCATGGGATCGGCCACGGCCGCCAGCTCCCGCCGGAGCAGCACCCGGCGTTCGGCCTCGGAGTCATCCTCCCACTCGATGCGACCCAGGAAGCGGCCCGCCTGCAGGTCTGAGTGGTGGTCCGAGTCCACGATGTTGCCGCCTCGGGCGAACACAAACCCGGACAGGCGCGCCACGATGCCCCGCTGATCGGGGCAGGAGATGAGGAGGATGGCGGTGGGTTTGGACATGATTCGCAGCCGGGGTGCCAGGGTCGAGGGACAGCCCCCTGCGGGAGGGCTGTCTTTCAGATTACACGGCCCGGCCTGCAGCCCCGCCTGGGAGCTCCACCTAGTGCACCGTGCGCCAGACCCGCGGCCGCACGAAGCTCTGGGCGGGGGAGCCCTTGAGGGTGACGAGCTGTGCACCGGATTGGGAGCCGGTCTCTGTTCCCCCAGCCATGTTGTCAGTTCCCCCAGCCATGCCCCCCTGGAGGACGCCCCGGGTCCCCATGGGGATGAAATCTGAAGCCGCCCCGGGCCAGGTGAAGGAGAGGCCACTGCGTGCCGAAACGGTTGTCCGGGTGTCGGTCACGAGGGGGTTCAGCACATCCTGGATGAGCCAGCTTTGGGTGTTGCCGGCCCCGCCTGAGCAGACATCCGAGCTGGTGGGCGTGAAGATGGAATAGAACAGGCTCCCGGCCACCAGCAGGGGCGGGTTGATGCCCTTGGGGACGAAGCCTCCGCTGGGCTCGGGAAAGTTGACGTAGTAGCCGAAGAAGGGATTGCCGGTCTTGGGTGCCAGGTAGTAGTCATCGCAGCCGGGCGTGATGACACAGGGGAGGCTGCTCGTGCCGGACGCCGCGTTGAGGGTGAAGTCCTTCAACTCCTTGGTGCTTGAGGTGATGCCCGTGGTGTCGAGGCCCCAGAGGGAGCTGTCCTGGCGGTCGAACACCACGGTGAGCCGGTGCCGGCTGGGCGTGTCCGTGGAGTAGGAACGGTCCAGGGGGTTGTTGCGGTCGCCACTGACCATGGCGACGCCCACGGCCGCGGGGACGGCGTGCTTGAGGTCGAAGGCTGCGCCGGGGAAGGAGCCAAGGCGGAAGGGGGCCGGCAGGGTGGTGTAGCGGGCGTTGTTCGCGCCGTCATCCTGGTAGACCTTGCGGAGGGTCCAGTCCGAGAGCTTGGAACTGTCCACGCGGAAGTTCTCGTAGGGCGAGGGCGTTGGCGAGGCTGGGGGCTTGTACAGGGTATTGGAACCCCAGGCCCAGAGGCCACCGCGGTAGTCCAGGAAGTAGGCCCGCTGGGCCAGGCCAGAGTTGAGGATGAACTCGAAGGGCACCACGCCGGCGCCCACGGGACCCACGGAGCCGCCACCTCCACTGGCAGCACTCAGGTCCGCGCTGGCCAGGACGTTGCCGGTATAGACATCCAAGGCCATGACGGAGCGGCCCAGGGGCGTCGGCTTGGAGACCGCATCCAGGAAGTTATCCTCCACCTTCGAGGTGCTGAAGCCGCCCCCCAGGAAGACCGCGTCGCGCAGCTTGCCATCAGCATCCACGACCCGGCCGATGGCGGGCGGCGAGGTGGAGAACCCGAACTTCCCGAGCAGGCTATCCGCCGCCGCCTCGTCCGGCACCAGCGCCCAGCGAAGGCTCGGCACGAAGGGGTTGCTCACATCCAGGGCGTAATAGCTGCGCCCCCCCTTACCGAGGCCGAAGACAGCCACGGCCCGCTCCCCGCTATCCACCACCCCGTTGCCAGACCCGCCCCCGGTGGGCGGCTGGTCCAGGTGGTAGAGGGTGGGGCTGCCGTCCACCATGAAGCGGTGGGTGAGGCTGGCATTGGTCAGGGAGTCCAGGTACTTCAGAAAGTCCGTGGGCATGAAGCTCCACAATTCCTGGACCGCAGCCCCGGTGACCAGGCCGCTGGCGTCAGTCTTGGTGACCTCGCCGAAGGCGTGCAGCCAGCCCTGGTTGGTGCCCACGAGGATGAGGCGGAAGCGATTGCCATTCACGGCGGCCAGATCCGAGTGGCTGCTCAGCGACGGACTCAGCGTGTTCACGTAGCTCAGGCTGTATTCCAGGGCGGCTGGGGCTGAGCCGATGATGTCGCCCATGATGGTGGTCCGGTTGGCCGTGGGCTTCCCGCTGCTGTCGAGCTTGGTGATGTCGGCCCCTGCCGCGTGCTGGAGGATGGTCCTTTTCTGGCTATCGACCACCGCCTGCTGGGCGGCATTCGTCGGGTCCGCGGCCTTCAGCGAGGTGGCCACGTAGCTCTTCAGGGTGCTGAAGGCGTTGGCGGTATCCGAGTCCGTGAAAGCCTGCAGGGCTGTGCCATTCGGGACGCGGGTGTAGAGGGTCCGGGCAGTGCCGATGGGGGCTTCCTTCTTCAGCAGGGCGGCGCTCGTGCTCCACAGGGCGGTGGTGGCGCTCAGGGTGGTGGTGGGGATCCCCTTGTTGTCCAGGATCTTGACGGTACCGTTCACTTCCTGGGTCCCGAAGGACAGGAGATCCCCGGGCCACAGGACTCCGCCAGAGCTGGGGGGATAGAACTGGCCAACGTAGAGCTGACGGCCCAGGCTGGCCCCAACGAAGGGGAGGGTTGGCGCGGCGGTGGCCTGGTTGCTGGTGGCATTGATGGCGATGAGGAAGGCGTGCTCCAGGCTGTTGGTTAGCAGGTCCGGGTTCGTCGCGTCAAAGAAGTAGACAGCGTTGTCCCTCGCCACGCCTTTCGCGGGATAGGTGGTGGGGTCCTTGGGATCGGGAATCCAGTCGTTGTTTGGATCGATGGCGGCGCCATAGGGCTGGTTCCAACCTCGAAAGGGGTGGAAGGAACTGAGGGCTCCACTGGAGACCCCGTTCCGCCCCAGGACGGCGGCATGGAAGAGGCTGCGCTTGGGGCTCGCATCATCGGTAACCTGCCCGCCGAGGTTGATCCCGATGGTCATGGTCGTCACCCGGTGGTCCTGATTGAAGACCACCCCATTTCGCTTCTTGATGGCGAAGGGCAGGAAGTCGGAGGGGTATCCCGAGCTCGGGCCGGAACTCGGGGCAGCCAGATAGTCGACACCCGCAGTCCCTGAGCCGGGGTCCGAGAGGTGGGCCGCGATGCCGGCCATGGTGGGGACGTTCCAGTTGCTGCCGGACCTGTCGATGCTGCTCTTGTTGGCCAGGATCGCCTGGTTGCCCTTGAGGACGTCCAGGGTTGCGGACAGCCCCGAGCCGATGATGTAGGGCGTGGTGCTGTTTGGATTGTTCACGCCCGTCTTGCCGTTGTTGTCCACCCCATCGGTGAAGAGGAGCAGGAAGTGTTGGCCGCACTGGGAGACATCCGTGCCCACCACCCCGTTGAACACGTTCTTGGGGTCCCCGAACTGGGCCAGCGACCGGGCCATGGCATAGGTCAGGGGCGTCTCGCCCTTGGCAAACAGGCTGGCGATGCGGTTCATGCCCACCACCGAATTCCCCGTGGTCGACGTGATCCCCTGCGCCGCCGTGTTGTTAAGCACCGTCCAGCCGGAATCCGTACCGCTTATGTGGGTCGTGGTTGCATCGGCCTTCGTCAGGGTGCTTTGGCTGTCGTTGTCGATGGTCGAGGCGGTCCCGCCCCCAGCCTCCGTGGTGGAATCCAGGCCGCGGAAGGCCCAGTAGACATCGGCCTGATGGGAGATCCAGGTCTGGATGGCCGCTCGCTTGGTCGCCTGCAGGCGCGTCAGGGCAGGTGTCCGGTAGTTCGAGGCTTCATCCTGGATGGTGCCCAGGTAGCTGCCATCCTGGCCGTACTGGGGCACCTTGATCTTGCCCCAGGACCCTGAAGGGCCATAGCCTTGGCCCCATTTCACGTCGAGCTGGCCAGGAACCAGATCTTTGTTGAGGGCATCGAAGGCAATGAAATTCTTCCCTTCCACCAGCAAAGCAGGGTCCGTGGTGTAGTTCGGCTTGGCGGGATCCGTGTTCTGGTACTTCCCCAGGAACAGCCAGTTCATGTAAGTGGGTCGATAACGTACGGTATAGAGGTTGACGGCCCATGAGTAGGAATCAGGCGCATAGTTTCCGCTGGCATTTAATGTGAATACGCTCCCATCCTGATTTTCCAGTTTGTACGTCTGGTCAAGCTCGATCGGGAGGCCACTCCCATAGGGGATCCCGTCCTTGATCTGCCGGTCCAGCACGGTCTGGGAGCTGAGTGGATTGCCCGTAGAGGCTCCATCCATGATCTTCCAGGGAATGGGAATATCGATGGTTCTATAACAGGGGTTAGACCCATTCATGAACCCTCTGGTAATCCGGACATGGCTGGCCGCCCGGAGCCAGTTCCTGACGTCACCTATGCCAGCGCTTGACCCATTCAAGCCTGCAGCCGCGGCCTTGGCATCGGCGAGCGTGACGGCAGACCCATCAGGTTTCCGGAGGACCGACGTATTTGCGTCCGCCCCTGTGTAGGCTCGCATCAAACCATCCCAGCCGAGATCCCAGAGATTGGGAGGATCGCCCGCAGGAGGGGCGGGCGGACGGGCGTCCAGTTCGACCGACACGTAGGGGTCCGCTGGGGGGGGAGGCGGGCAGTAGGGCGGAATGGTCCAGGAAACGGAACCGCCGGGTCCGTAAGTCGTGTTGCCGGTTGTAATGGTCGGAGACAGGGGCGGCCAGGTGGCACACGTTGGGACATAGTCATTGGCACCAACACTCCAATCCAGCTCACCACTGGTCGCGCTTCCGTGGAGCCGTGCAAAGTAGGTGCTGAACTGGACCACATCCCCGGACTTCCACTTGGGACTAGGCGTAGGGGTGATCTCGTAAAGCGAGGTCTGATCCCCCGTCGTGTCCGGTATCGGGGTGAAGCCCCAGTTGGTCCAGGTCGTTTCCGACTTGTAGAGCCCCGGTGACACTTCGGTGGACTCGGGATATCTGATCCATTGCCATCCACCAGCCTTCGAGCCGTACCAAATGATATTTTTCGCATTGAGCGGATCCCCTTCGCGGGGATCATGTTTCAAGTAGGCCGTCAGCGTCACTGTCGTACCCACCCCGTAAGGACCGGCAGCTGGACTCAGCTCGATGGTGGGCGCCGGCGTGATGGAGCCATTGGCATGGGTGATGGTGTAAGTTCCGACGGTGCCGCTGTTGGAATTGTTGACCACGCTGAAGTCCGGGTCCTTGCCGGAGGCCGTCGCACTCAAGTCCACGGTCGCGGAGACCCTGTTATCTGCGGCTGCTACGGCGTAGATGGTCCACCCAGGTGCGAGGTTCTCCCCAACCCGCCCAGGGCACCCATCGCCTCCCCACCAGGAGCCACCCGTTGCTCCGGTGGCGTCAACGGTTATCAGGTATTTCCGATAGGCTCCGCATGCAGGATCCCGGGCCACGATTACATACTGGTTCAATTCCGCGGCCGCTCGCGGCACTGTCACGGAGAATGACATGTACCGGTAGTCCTCCTTGTCCCCCTTGTCATCATTCCGGAAGAGCGGATGGGACATGAGAGAGGCCATGGACCCGGAATAGTCGAACACCGACAGGATCTCCGGCTTGGGCCGATAGGTGCTGGATTGCTGGAAGAGATCCAGGAAGTCCGTGCTGGCGGCCTGCAGCCTTGGATCCAGCTGGGCCCACGCCGGGACCGCGGCCAGCAGGCCCAGGAGCAGCGCCAGGAGAGGACGGAAGAATGGGTGGCAACCGGTCATGATCCTGCTCCTGGACTACTGGATGGGCGTCGAAATCCAGAGTTCCCTGGCGTGGACAAAGGTGACGGGGCCCTGGGTGACCTGGGCGTCCGAGCGGACGGCCCAGAGATCCGGGGCCAGCTGCTGCAAGCCACCCGCGGCGGGCCGGAAGGTCCCCGTGGTCGCGCCTTGGCTCATGAGGACGATGGGCAGCTTGCCCATGCAGGTCAGGCCCAGGGTGTAGCCCTGGGTGGTCCCGGCCGCCGAGCTGAGCATCCACTCCGGCGGGGACGTACCGCCTGGCGCATAGTTGGTGAGGGAGCCAGCCTGTACGGCCTTGGCCACGCCCGCCAGGGTGGGGTCCAGGAGCAGCGCCGCCTTGAGGTTGGTGAGGTTGCGGGCCGAACCCTCTGACGCCACTTTTCCGTTTTCCAGGTCGATCCAGTGGATGGACCACTCCAGGCCGGAGTCGGCGACGCTGCGGGCCATGGCCCCCTGTCGGCCGAACCCCACGGTGACGATGTCGCGCAGGGCGTTCCGGGACATGCCCACGGCGGCGGTGGTGAGCAGGATCAGCAGCATGAGGGCCACGATGATGGTGATGCCCCCGGTCTCGGAGGGCCGTCGGTGCCTAGAGTCGGTGCCTTGCATGGGGGTCCTCTCAGTTCATGGTCAGACCCGAGTGCCGGGGCACGAAGACCAGGCTCTGGGTGAATTTCCGGTAGGCGAGTGGCGAGGCCGCAGAGCCGTATTCCGTCCGCTTGGCGGCCGTGCGGGTGGTCACGTCGATGCGCACCAGGATCGGGGTGGATCGGAACCAGTGCGGAGTGCCCCGGGTGCTCAGTACATCGGTCCGTCCTGCGGTGCTCAGCTGGGTGTCCAGCGCCTTCCGGAGGCCCTGATCCCAGCCGTCCGCTCCGACGTCGCTGGTCTTTACCCCAGACGCGGTGAGTCCGGCCCAGCTGGACCCGCCATCGGCGCTCAGGTAGACGCAGAAGCCCGTCACATTTTCAGCGATGATCTGCTGGGCCTGGGTGGCGGTGAAGGTGGAGTCCAGGTAGTTTCCCTGGTCGCGCACCAGGCACGGGATGCCAAGGGTGCTGCCAGGATCCACCTTGAGGAGCTCGATCCGATAGCGGACCAGCTGTGCGGCCTGGGCGAGGAGCACCGAGCTGCCCAGCAGATGTTTCCGCCCCAGGACGACCCCCGAGGGGCCGCTGCCGGTGATGCCTGAATAGGCCGTGGTCCCCACCTCGACCGTGACTTTGGCAGACGGTGGGCTGCTGGTGACGGTGACCGTCGAAGTGTTGGTGATGACCGCCACCTCCCAGGAATCCTTGAAGAGCAGGAGGTGGCCGTTCTTGATCATCTTCGCATAGGCCTCGTTCCCGCACTCAATGGTCAGGGTGTTGTCGGCGACGGTGGGGGCCGCGCCAGTAAGAACCAGCTCCGCTGTGGAGGCCTGGGTGGTGCCGGTTACCAACGTCCCCTCGAAGGGCAGAGACTGGTCGACGTAGAAGTACAGTTCGTCCGAGGTCGCCGGGTCATCGGACCCCTCGATGGGCATGTTCGGCCAGACGAAGAAGGGCTGCATGGTGGCGCTGGTGGCGGGGGGCACCGCCAGGTCGGCCAAATACATGCAGGCCTGGTTCAGGTCATCGGCCAGAAGGTCCATCGACATGCGATTCCGCCGGACGTTGGAGATGGACTCCCCGGAGGTATAGAAGCTGGAGAGGCTGGCCCGGTAGACATTCGCCATGCCCGCCATGAGGGTCATGGTGAAGACCAGGGCCACCAGGAGCTCGACCAGAGAGAAGCCCCTGGCACCCCCGAAAGGGCGTGGCTCAGCCATGGGAGATCACCCGGCCAAGCCGGACGACACGCGTGACACCTTTTCCACGCGTGTCGGCATCATCCACGAACTGGACGCTGACGACCAGTTCCGACAAGCTGCCCCGCACCGCGGTCGAGGGCGGGAGCCGAGTCGTGGTGGCCGTGAAGAAGGCCGTCGCTTCTGTCACGTCGGACGACTCGGCATTCACGGGGACGCCCTTGACATTGAAGACGTCCACCACCGAGGCGCCGGCCTCGAGGCTGATGTACTTGAGCCCCGCCAGCGCCGTGGGGTTGGCCGCGTTCGTGTCCGCGAGGTTGAGCCAGCTGAGGCGACCTTCCCGCTCGGCCAGATCCAGCACCTGCTCGGCCACCAGGATGGCCGTACCCAGGCTGCGACTGCCGCGGGTCGCCTTCAGCGCCATGACCTGCAGGGCCGTGAGGCCCAGGATGCCGACGGCCATGATGAAGGCCGTCATCAACATCTCGACCATGCTGAAGCCCGCCTCAGCAGACCGTCGCCGCGAGGGTATGAAGCCGCCTGGCCTCAGATCCGTCGCCATTGCCCATCCCCATCCCGGATGCCCGGGTTGTAGAACTTGAAGATCGTCCCACCGTTGGCCAGCACCACGATCATCCCCATGGGACCGCCGGGAATCGCCCGGCCGGAGGCCGTGGTGCCCACGATGGGGATGATGAAGGTGGAGAGGGAGCGCTTGTTGCTGCCGCTGAGCAGCACCCGGTGCGAGAGCGAGCTGTCCTCAAGGAACAGGAGGTTCGAGTCAGCCACCAGACCATTCATGACGCCGGTGGCGGCGAAGGGCTGGACCGTGGTGATGTCCACATTCTTGGCCCCCGAGGAGGTCACGGCCGTGGCGTTGGCCCACTCGGTGGAACCGACCGTCACGATGCGCGCCCCAAGATGGACGCGGTCCCCGGCCAGATACCGGAAGGGGGCCGCCACGCTGCTGACCTGGGCGGAGGTGAGGGTGGCGGTGGGGGTGGTCCCATCGACGATCTTCTGGATGTCTGCGTCTACAATCGCCGCGTCGCCGTGGGCCAGCACGAGCGGACTGCTGGCGTCCCAGTGCCCCCAGGTGACCAAGACCGTATCCCGGCCCGTGGAAGTGGCCACGCGATGGGCGTTCCCCAGGGCCCCTTCCACTTCATCCATGAGCGTGCGCACGGCCCCGGCATTCCGGGACTGGAACTGCGAGACGCCGCTCATCGAGAGGATCCCGATGATGCCCATGACCAGCATCGCTTCAAGCAGGGAGTAGCCGCTCGAGCGCCTGGAGAGGAGGGGAGGAGTCATGGGGATCGCCTTTCCTGGTAGCTGGGAAGGGGACAGAAATCCCCCGAATCAGACAGGTCCGCTGATACGGAAGGAACCTGACCTAAGAGCTGTAGCGAACGAAATCCGGCTCACGGCCTTCAGTGGCAACTTGGCCTCGTGTCGGGGTCTGTCAACCAGCCTGAGATCTGGACATTGGCACTCGATGTCCCGTTGGGATTTTGCTAAGACAATGGCGTGCAATTTTTCCAAATTGAAAAATCGACTCTGGCAAGGCTCTTCATCTCGAGATTCGAAAAATCTAGACATCCGCAAAATCAGATTCTTACCGTTTGTTTGCTTCACTTGAGTTGAATCTGCATGAACCCGTCGGCACGCCCTTCCGAGGGTTGGCCTTCCCACAGGACCATGGGTCTTAACGTGGTGGACCCTTCATGTCCAAAAATTAGTCACTTTCGAGAACCGAATGGAGGGGCTGATCTGATCGATGGGATCCCAGAAGTCCTCCAGGGTGAGCTTGGGCCCGGTCGCAGGACTGGAGGGGACGGGCCAGAGTGCGCTGCCGGTGTCGGCATCACACACCATCACCAGGCGGACAGGCACCTCCAGGCCATCCGAGTCCGCAATATCGACGCGGCGGACCGCGATGGATGATGCTTTCAGGACTTCCGTCACGAGGTGGTCCTGGATCTGGTAGCGGTCGCCTTCGGAGTGTCCAGGGTTGGCACGGAGGAGGAGGATGACGATCACCTCCTGCTCCGCTCGCCCTGCGCAGATGCCCCTGAACTCGGCCACAGCCAGCTCAGAAGCTTCCAGGATATCCGTGGGGAGGAGCATGCAGACCCCGATCAGAAGCCGTTTGCGAGGGGGACAGAGTCCCTTCTGGCCGCGTTCATCGTGAGCCCCCGACAGCCATGCTCCGGCCCGTACAGCAAGCGCGGACAGCAGAGGTCGCAGGATAGGAACCGCTTCACCGCCGGAACGGCAAGCAGCGTGGTAACACGAGGCGCCGACCCCTCCGCCTGCTCCATCGTGGTGCCAAGCCAGATGTTTTCCGGAGCCTCGCCATCTAGCCAGGACTGCAGCCACAGAATGAACTCGCGCCCGGATTCGCTGGGAGTGCTGCCGTAGTCCTCCATGGCCAGATCGAGGGTGGCCGCAATCCTGTCCAGGATTATTTCCGGACGCCGGGTGAGCATCATCCAGATCAGGTGGGGTGTCTGGCGCATGGTGTCCAGGGCCACCCGCCGCGCCTCGTCGAGGTCGGGGCCATCCCCCCAGAAGTCGCTCATGGAGTTCGTGTAGACCTTCAGGCGCTCGCCCCGCCGAATGGCAATGGCCTCGTAGTGGAGCGCCTCTCTCTGGGTGGAGGTGTGGTGGACGTGGGGCCAGTTGGGCCGGAGCCCTCCCCGCTCGGGAACGGTGCCACAGGTGGGCCAACGCCCCGACCATCCGCGCCAGAAATTCAGGGTGATGGGCAGGGTGACAGGACTCATGAGCATGGCTTTGATCCGCTGGGCTGCGAAGGAGAGGGGAAGACCGTCAGGCTGAAACCTGGGTGGCTTCCGCCTGACGGCCCGGATGTGGTTTTGACTCAACTTGAACCGCCCCGAAGGAGAGTCAAGAGCAGGGAGAGCTCACCCCAACGTCGCCAGAGGAAGGATTCCGCCTGCTTCGTTTCTGAAGTCGCGACATTGCAGATGGATCGACGCCTGCGGCCCCTTCGCGAGGCCCGCCTACAAAATCCTGGACAGGGGCAAACGCCCTAAATCACCCCTGGGAAAAGGGGCGTCATGGCGCCGAGCCAGGTGCGTATTTGTCCGGAATTATTTTTGGATCTTCCGGGATTTCAGGGAAAGAAATCTCACCGCAGAGAACACAGAGAACGCAGAGAAAAACAGGCAAGGGGTGGCTGAAAAGAAAGGCAGGAACGCGGAGGAAAACCGAGGAGCTGAGGAGAGCGGAGAACGGCCTGAGTGCTTGGGTCGGAAAAGCTTCTTTGCCGGGGATGGACGGGGAGGAGCGGGATAAAGCACTTGGGGCCGTGCTGCACGGCGCATGGGCTCCATCTCGGGGCGCCGCTGCCGCGCCTCTTGGGGGGCGCGGCCGGGGCACCCCGGGATGCCTTCCGGCTTCGCCGGAAGCCGCCTTCGGCGGGCCCATGCACGGTGGGTCGGCGCGCCTCTGCGCTCTCTGCGTTCTCTGTGGTTGGCAGTTCTTTTTCCCCGGGCGCGCTCAATTCCCAAGTGCAACATTCCTCAGAAAGAATGGATGCATGGGAAACCACTACACACATCTGAGTTGCGAGGAACGAGCAATGATCCAGGCGAAGCTGGAGTTGGGGTTCAAGCCTCGGGCGATC
>CAIOFF010000043.1 GCA_903857495.1 uncultured Holophagaceae bacterium
CCTCGGGCATCCCCAAGGGGGCGGCGGCTGGCTGCGGCCCCAAAAAGCCGTTCCAGCCGCCGCCCCCTTGGCCGGTCGCACGCGACCGGGGGCCCCCGGCCCGGATGCCCTTCCGAGGCGATGATTGCGCCTTCGTGTCCATTTGGGCAGGTTCTTCGTGCCCTTCGTGGAGATCTTTGCAGGCCAAGTGGCGGAGCAAGGCCGATAATCGGGAACGCTTTTTCCTTTTCCCCCGTGCATCACCCGAGGCCTCAGAGGCTGCCCCAGTCGGTGGTGAGGGCGGGGCCGGGGACAATCGACTGCTCGGGGGGCAGGTCGGCGAAGGCGGCTTCGCAGTGGGTCTGCCAGCGGAGGAAGCCGTCGGCGGTGGGGCGGGCGCCGGGATGGGTGCCCTGGCCGGCGAAGGGCAGGCGGGCTTCGGCGGCGTCCGCGGGGCGGTTGACTGTGGCGAGGTCCGCCCAGATCTCCCGGGTGAACTGCTGGACCTGCGCCCGGTCCTGGGTGTAAAGGCTGACCGCGAAGCCGCAGGGGGCGGTGCGCGTCCAGGCCAGGGCCTGCTCCAGCTCGGTGAAGGGGCAGAGGTTCACGGAGGGGCCGGAAACCGGGTTCTGGAACAGGCCCATGACGGGCAGCACGCTGTCCCAGACGCAGGGTTGGGGGTAGGCGCCGTAGCCGATCTCACCCTGCACCTGCTCGGTGCGGTTGGCCTCCGTCCAGGTCTCGCCGCCGGTCAGCAGGGCGGCGCCCTCCTGGCGGCCTGCCTCCCAGTGCTCGGCGAAGGCCTTGGCCGCGCGGGTATTGATCAGGGGGCCAAAGGTCACCTCGGGATGGCTCAAGGGATTGCCCTGGGGCAGGCCCGCCAGGCCCGCCAGGAACCGCTCGCGGAAGGTGGTCGCGATTTCTTCGTGGAGCAGCAGGTTCCCCAGGCCCACGGGCCGCTGGCCCGCCTGGCCGAAGGCACCAGCCAGGGCGTCCGTCACGGCCAGGTCCAGGTCCGCATCCGGCAGCACCACCATGGTGCCCTTGCCCACCACATCCAGACTCGGGTTGATCAGGTTCCGGCCGCACAGCTCCCCCACGATCCGGCCGAGCACCCGGGAGCCCACGAAGCCGAAGCCCTGGAACAGGCCCTTCTCGATGCCCGCCAGGAAGTGCCGGCCGCAGCCGGCCCGGCCCCGGCCGTTGATGGTGTTCACCACGCCCGGGGGGAGTCCCGCTTCCATGAGGGCGCGCAGGAGGAGGTAGGCGGCGGCGGGGGCGTTGTCGCTGGGCTTCCACACCACCGTGTTGCCCGCGAGGAGGGCGGGCAACAGCTTGCGAAGGGGCGCCGCCAGGGGGGACGTGCCCGTGGCCAGGATGCCGCAGACGCCCACGGGGCGGGGGTGGGCTTGGAGCCCCGAAGGCAGCTCTCTACCCTCGGGCGAGGACTGAAGGCAGAAGTGGCGGCAGGCATCGAGGGCTTCCTGCACCTCGACCTGCGCTTCGCGGGGTGTGAGGCCCACTTCCCGGGTGAGGAGGCGGGCCAGCTTGTTCCGGTGGGCCGCCAGGATCGCTTCGGCCCGGAGCACCACGCCCGCACGCTCGGTGGGCGGAGTCCGGGACCAGCTCTGGAAGGCCTCGGCGGCGGCCTTGGCGGCCCGGGCCACGTCCTTGTCGCCACTGTCCGGGAACATGCCCACCAGATCCCGGCCGTCCACCGGAGACTTGGACAGGATCAGGGCCAGGTCCCCCTCGACCTCCTTGCCGTTGACGAGGTTGAACCCGATGAGGGTCGGGCCAGCCTCGACGGCGTGGGGCGAGTTGGGCTTGAGGTGCATGGGAACTCCAGGGCGGGGCAGGTGGTGCTCCAGCGCTGCCGACGCAGGCCATATCCCAGTCATCGGCTCCGGCCCTGTAGACTGGAGGATTGCCGGAGTCCGGGTGTTCGATAGCCTTTCCATACCAACCATCCTCGTCAGCTATGTGGCCCTGCTGTTCAGCCTCAGCGTGCACGAGGCGAGCCATGCCGGGGCAGCCCACCAGCTGGGGGACGACACCGCGGCGCGGCTGGGCCGCCTGACCCTGAACCCCCTGGCTCACATGGATCCCCTGGGCACCTTTGTCTTCCCACTGCTGGGCCTGGCCACGGGCTTCCCCTTCATCGGCTGGGCCAAGCCCGTGCCGGTCGATCCCCGGAACCTCACCCGCAAGTTCACCCAGCGGGGGGGGATGGCCTTGGTGGCCGCTGCGGGCCCCGCCTCCAACCTGGTGTTGGCCGGGCTCTTCCTGACCGTGCTCATCCTGCTGGTGAAGCTCTCCGGAGTGCCGCGGATGCTGGAGTTCCGGCTGTTCGTGTATGCGTTGCAGGCCTGGCGGGTTGAAGCCATCCAGTCGCTGGAGCTGAGCACGGGCATGACCCTGGCTCTTGCGCTCTCGAGTCGGCTGGTGCTCATCAACATCGGCCTGGCCCTGTTCAACCTGCTGCCCATGGGACCCCTGGACGGCTCGGGGATCGTGCGTGGCCTGCTGCCCTGGCAGTGGCTGCCCAAGTACGATCGCGTCCAGCCCTGGATGGGCGGCGTGCTGATCGTGCTCGCGCTCACCGGCCTGCTGGGCTATGTCATCGGTCCCGTCTTCGGTGTGATCCTCACGGGTGTCAAAGTCATCGCCCACCTATTTCTCGGAGTCTGAGCGTCATGAGTCGCGTCCTATCCGGTATCCAGCCCTCGGGCTCCCAGCACATCGGCCACCTGGTCGGGGCCCTGGAGAACTTCACCCGCCTGCAGGGCGAGGGCGAAGCCTTCTACATGATTGCGGACTGGCACGCACTGACCTCGAAATACGAGTCCGTCGAAGAGATCTGGCCCGCCACCCTGGAGCTGACCGCCACCTTCCTGGCCGCAGGCCTGGATCCCGACCGGGCGACCCTATTCGTGCAGAGCCTGGTGAAGGAACATGCAGAGCTGCACCTGCTGCTCTCCATGGTGACGCCGCTCTCCTGGTTGGAGCGCGTGCCCACCTACAAAGAGAAGCTGCAGAACGCCGTGGCGGACCTGGGCAGCTACGGCTTCCTGGGCTATCCCCTGCTGCAGACCGCCGACATCATCATCTACAAGGCCCACAAGGTGCCCGTGGGTGAGGACCAGCTCTTCCACCTGGAGCTGGCCCGCGAGGTGGTGCGGCGCTTCAACTTCCTCTACCAGCGGGAGGTGTTTCCCGAGCCCGAGGCCGTGCTGACCAAGGCCGCGAAGGTGCCGGGCCTGGATGGCCGCAAGATGTCGAAGAGCTACGGGAACTGCATCTACCTGCGGGACACCAACGCCGCGATCCTGGAGAAGTGCACCCGCCAGATGGCCTCGGATCCGGCCCGGCTGCGGCGCACCGATCCCGGCAACCCCGAGATCTGCCCGGTCTTCGAGTTCCACAAGCTCTTCAGCGACGCCGAGACGGTGGCGCTGGTGGCCAGCGAGTGCCGCCAGGCCGGCATCGGCTGCTTCGACTGCAAGAAGCGCGTGGCCGAGGCTCTAACGCGCCGCATCGAGCCCATCCGCGAGAAGATCGAGAGCCACCTGGGCCACCCCGGCGACATCGAGGCGGTCCTGCGGGACGGCAGCGCCCGCGCCCGGGCCGTGGCCGCCGAGACCATGGCCGACGTGCGCGACGCCATGAAGCTGCCGGTGCTCTGAGTCCGAACCGCTGCCGCGGGGTGCCAGGCCACTGAGACCCGGTGCCGAACCGACTCTTGTGTTCCCGACCGGCCCTGATAGACTTGTGTCTTCGTGGTCCCTTAGCTCAGCTGGTTAGAGCATCTGACTCTTAATCAGAGGGTCCCCGGTTCGAGTCCGGGAGGGACCACCAGCAAGGAAGCCCCGATTCCATTAGGTTTCGGGGCTTTTTCTTGTTCTTTTAACAGGGCCGTGATTCCGGCCGTTACCGCACCTTTACCACATCCGGGCCAAATCGAAGCCCAAAAGGGCAGGGACGGCCAGGCCGCGCGCCTATGCCGAACCTATGCAATCAGGCCCGCCAAACCTTACCCCAACCTTACCGTTGGCAGCCCCGCCCATTATGACAAGTCATCCCGGCGGCCTTCAGCGTAGAAGCCCGCCAATGCTGGATTCATCCTGTTTCCGCGCCCGCCAAAGGGCCGTTTTACTTGGCACTAACTTGTCATTAAGCAGGCCCGGCGCCTGGCGGGCAGGCCCAGGATCTTACCCGAATCTTACCGGCCCGGAACCTTAGTCAAATCTTAGTGGTTCATCCCCGCCCTGCCTGGCGCTGGGCGTGTCCAAGGAACACTGGACACCAGGCTGGACACCCTTAGTACTTCATCCCCGCCGGGCCTGCCGCTGGGCCTTGAAGTCCGCCCGCATTTCCTTCTCGTATTCCCGCGGGCTGGCGCCTGTCATGGCGCAGAGCATCCCGATCATGGCGCCGCGATCCCACCTGTGGGCTTCTTGGCTACTGATGTAGGCCAGGCCGTGACACCGGCGGCAGTAGAACCAATAGGCGCCAGGCGGGCGGTAGAGCTTCAGGCACCGCCGATTGCACCTGGGACAATGGAACCACCACGACGAACCGCCCAGGTGCGGGTGCCATTCTTCAACTTCCACCATCCCGCCGTCGGGCAGCTGCACTATCGGCCAGTCCCGCCCGGGCCAGATCACCCGGCCGTCCCAGGCTTCGGGTTCCGGCAGGATGCCCTTCCATCGCCACTCAAGCGGCCTGGCCCGCAGGACACCCGCCAGCTTCAACCCCTTGATGGACACGACGGCACAGGCTTCCACCACCTGGCGCGCCCTGTGTCCGTCCCACCGTCCGCTGCCTGATCCGCCCATATCCGCCCCGATTTTCCAAACGCCACTTGGTTCTGTCCACCTGTTAATGCTATTAACCCGCACCATTACTGTGTTTCATGCGTTCCGTAATTAGTGCAATTACGGGACACCCACCCTATCAGGCCAGGATCTAGCACCGGCGCGGGTTTAAGCGTGTTTGGCTGGGCATAGAAGTAGGCCGAAGATGGCCCTTTTGGGCCGTATTTAGCGTGATCTGGCGCCTATTCTCGGCGTCCCGGCAGGCCCGCAACAGGGCGGGATCGACTAGGTGGGCCAGGTAGTCCGGGAAGGTTGTCACCCGATCCGCGGCCAGGCTGGCGTCATGGGCGGCGTCCGCTTCCAGCAGGGCCAGCAGGGCGGGCCGGTGTTCGGCGATCAGGCCCAGCAGCTCGGGCGGCGGTTCGGTGGCGCCTGTTAGCCGCAGGCCGCCAGGCCGAAGGGACAGGTGGAAGCCCATCCCTTCGGCGCGGCCCAGCACATCCCGCGGCGTCACAAGTCCACCGTGACGGAATCACCCGACACGGCCCTTAAAGATAGGATTGAACCGTCCGAACCGTCCGAACCGTCCGAATCCTTTGTGGCATAAGGGATTTCTTGTCGGACGGTTGGGATTTCGGATCGTCCGACGGATGCCGCTACCGTCCGAACGGACGGACTGTCCGGTGTTTTCGGACGGTTGCCCGATTCTACCGTCCGAACAGAATTCCCTTGTGACGTATGGCCTTCGGACTGTTCGGACTGTTCGGACTGTTCTTTCTCATCATTAAGGGCCGCCTGCTTCAATGTGATGATCCGGGCGTTCTTCTTCCCACCGCCCTTGGTGTGTTCCACTTCAAGCCCTGTCTGCCGCATAGCCGGTGCGATCCGTCGAAGGTGATTACCCATACCCTTCGCGGACTTCGGCCAGCCCTGCGGTGGGCGGGCGCCTTCGGGCCTTGCAGCGTTCAGGGCATCCAGCAGATCCGCGGCGGTGCCTGTCCAGGTATTGCCCCCGGCCTTCACGATGCCCAGCACCAGGGCGTGGATCGAATCCCCTTCCAGCAGAATCCGGGCGCCGTCCTCCCGGGCCGCGGCGTATGTCTCGAGGAATTCACCTTCCTTCCAGGGCATCGCGGGTTCCGCGGCCATGATGAACCGGGCGAAGTCTGCCATCCGCGGCAGGGCGCAGCTGGGCAGGCCCGGCAGGCGCCGTAGAGCCACCGCCACCGCGCCCAACAGGCCGCCCAGGATGTCAGGCTTCACCAGATCCACGGCGCGCCAAACATCCGCTTCGGGCAGGCGGTTTTCTTCTTTGATCTGTTCCAGCGTGACGGCCAGGGCGCGATCCGCCAGATCCCCGCGCGTCATCAAGTCCGGGATGCCGTTCAGGATGATGGGCCGCTTCGCGCTGAACAGGGTTTCTTCCGAATCGGTGTAAAGGGCGCGGGTGGCGGACCCGGCGCCGGTAGCCAGGCGGCACAGGGCGTCCGACAGCCACTCAGGGATCGTGGAAAAGTTATCGAAGCCCAGGATGTGGGCGTTCTGTGCGGCAATAGCCAGATCCCTTTCTTCCTTCGGTGTGGTGCGAAGGCCGACACTATTCGGATCGACGATTTCCCGCAGCACCCGGGCCGCGGTGCTTTTGCCGGTCCCCTGTTCACCGGCCAGGGCCAGGATCGGGTAAGGCCCGGAACCGCCCAAGGCAAACAACAGCCAGGCCAGGGCCAGGCGGATGCCTTCTGCATCGGTGTTCAGGACGTCGATCAGCTTCGTCAAGTCCCCGCCGGGCTTGGGCATCGGCAAGGGCAGCAGGCCCGCCGGGCGCTTGAACCGCACCGGCAGATCCAGGGCCGGGCGGATCGTCCAGCCACCCGGTGTCACATCCACCACATCCCATTCGGGCCGTCCAAGATCCAGCATCACCCGGCCCGGAAGGTGGGCCACCCGGACGGCCACCGGGTGTTCGTCGCCGTCATGGATGGCCTTCGCTTCCAGCAGGCCCAGGGCGTCGGCACATTCCTGGGCGCTTAGGCCGCGGCCTTCCCGGCCATAGAACAGGCCCATCATCCACATCCGCGCGGCCCTGCTTCGGATCGGGTAGTTTTCCCTGTGGCCGCCCTTGTGGATGCTGACGAACCCAACCATTTCGGGATCGTGCCACAGTTCCGCACCACTACCCAGGGCCAGGCGCACCGCCCGATCCGATGCCTTGGTGCGGGTGGCCTTTTCTTCTTCCTGGGCAGGCGGTGCTTCCGCAGGATGGGCGCCAAGATCCAGCCCTTCGGGTTCTTCCGGCCCTTCGGGTTCCAGCGGGTCGATGAATTCCGACAGATTGATATTCATGAAATCACCCCCGCGGCGCGAAGAACATCAGCCAATCCCAGGTGGGCGTGGCAGCCATGAGAACAGGACCAAGTGGGCCACCGGCCCGGTTCGTGGATGATGAAACCCGAATCGTCGTCAACGTTGCCGGAGTGTTCGTCATACCAAGGGCAGCTTGTCCGCCACTTCTTACCCTTCTTGACGCCTTCCTTGAAGAATGGCCGTTCAGGGCCAACCTGCACATCCATGGCCTTGAGCAGATCCGCCAGGCGCAGGGTTGAAAGATATCCAGGGACTGGCGCAGCCCAGCCATAGCCCGCTTCTTCGCGTTCTTCTCTTAGCCGCTTGATGTGCGGCAGAACAGGGATCGGCGGCACATCCATCGTGGGCAGCTCGTCCAGCGGAATCGCCAGGGCTTCCCCCGGGATTTCTTCGCGCTGGATGGCATCGGCGCCGCCAGGATGCCCGGCCAGAAAGTAGATCCGCGCCACATCGCGCAGGGCGCCCATGTCCAACCCGCGCCGGGTGTCCAGCAGGCCAAGGTGGGCCAGCGCCCATTCCGTCGCTTGATGCCACTGGGCCACCGGGACAGGCTCGGCAAGGGCCACTAGGGCGCGATGCTTGGGCCATCCGTCCTTGTGGCTATATGTCGTGTACTGGTAGGCCAGCACCTCGGCAGCCCACAGGGCATCCGACACTTCCAGCATCGTCACCGGGTTGTCGATCAGCACCTTCCGGGTTTTCGGTGTGCCGCTTTTGTGGAATTCGCCCGGGATCACTTCGTCGCGCGCGTTGTCATAGTCCAGGCCCAGCAATTGGATGGACTGGGCTTCGTCCTTGCCGCGGTGCTGCGGTTCAAACCTGGCGCCAGCAATTGCCGGTAGTCCCTTCTTGGGATCGTCGCCCTGCTTCACGCGGCGCGGCGTGTTCGTTCGTTCCAGGATCGCAACCAGTTCCGGCCAGGTGCCTTCCCAGGGCTTCGGTAGGTTGTCTGAAGCATGGGTGAATAATGAGCAGGTGACATTCATTCGGCACCGCCTTCCGGGCGCTCAATCTGCACCTTGTTTCCGGCGCCCAGGGCTTCCATCGCCAGCACCACATCCGCGCCCAGCTTCGTCCCGGCACCGGCGGCGTCCAGGATGATGCACCCGCCCTTGCCGTTGCGGATCTTCAGTTCTTCCAGGATCGTCCCATCCAGCTGGCGCAGGTAGAGCATCTGGAACCCGCGCCCGCGGGCCGCGCAAACTAGAATCCGCTTTGCCTGCCACCGCATCACATCCGGCGCCAGTTCGCCGTCCATGAACCGGCTCACGATCATAAATTCTTCCCCACAGTCCTGCTGGCGTCCCGCGCCACCGGCCCGCTTCGCCATATCAACCCGCCTTTCTGGCGTCATGCTCGGAAGTCGAGGCGGCGGTGTGGGCTTCCACCCATTCCGCCAGGGCGGGCAGGGAATAGCGGACACGGTTCCCCAGCTTGACGAACCGCGGGCCTTTGCCCTGGCAGCGCCATTCGGCCAGCGTCCACTCGGAACACTTCAAGTAGGCCGCCGCGTATCCCGCGCCTACCAGGCCGCCAGGGATCGGCACCGCGTCGGCGGGTGCCTTGGGTTTTGTGGCTTCGTCGTTCATGTTTACCTCTGGATAGGCCCACTTGGGCTATCCACAGGTATGAATTCCGGCTTTCGTATTATCAAAAACGAACAGCCCGGGAGTTAATACACCTCTATATCCCCCTGTGGGTTGGGCGCTAGATCCTGGAGTTTCCTTGAGGTGATTATTTCCTCACCATATTTGTCCCAGGCCGCGTCGAACAGCTGGGATTTAGTGCTGAGTTTTTCGCCAGTGATGGCATGACGCTTTATTTCTAGAGAATCGCCAGTGGACGCTTCGTGGATTATTCGGCAAATTTTTGGCGGCAGGCTTGAATCGTGGCAACCCATGCGGGTGAGAATTTCCCAGCAGCACGCCAATAAGGCTTTGCTAGGTGTTTGCTGCCCTTTCTTGACTGGAAGGAAAGTGGCGATCCTCCCGGCACGGGTCTTTATCTTCTGGATTGATTCCATGTCTCTGGCGAGGGCGGCCTGTTCTTCATCGACTAAATTTGTGTAGTGGCAAGCTGCCAAACCACCCATGTCTCGAAGGCCACGATAAAGGGCGTCGGCCTGCCTCTCGATATTGAGTAATTTGTCCCTGGCATCTGCTGGTGTTTGCCCCGCGGACAGACCTAACACAGCAGAGTAAAGCTGGGAGAGGTAGATCATTTCAGCGCGGAGGATCTCCGGGTTGACAGCCTGAACAGAAGCCTGGAGAAGCGACACAGCGCCGCCTATGGCCTTCTTCCCTTGCGCGGTTTCCCAGTTCCTAGGCTCCGCCTTGGCCTTTGGGTTTCTTCCTCGCCCAGCCATAACATCCCCGCCGATGCATCCCGCAAAGGAAGCGCGGCAGCTGGTGCGGGAACCAGTTTTCGGGCCGTCGCCCTAGCCGCGCTTATTCGATTCTAGGCTACCGATTCACGGCCCGCCTGGATGAAGGCGCGAAGGTTCCACGGCCCGCCGGTGACGAACAGGCGTTCACCTGCCAGGGCGCCCAGTTCGGCATACCCTTCGGCTTCTTCGGGTGTGGGTGCGGGCTTGTGCAGATCCGCCGCCAGGCGGGCCATGATCACAGGGCCAGCGAACCGCCCCGCCTGGCGGGCTTCTTCTAGTGTGGTGGGCTTGTTCATGGCTTTAGATCCTCAAGGGACACAGGCGCGGGATCTGCCGCGGCAGGGCCGTAGGCGGCCAGGATTAGGCGGCCCAGCAGGCGGCCAGGTGACAGGCCCAGGCGCTCGCAAGCGGCCCGGAACAGGGCGTGTTCATCTTCCCGAAGGCGGAAGGATAATTGGACTGTGGGTATTTCAGCTTTCGGCCTGCCTGCCATGTTTCACCCCATGCCCAACAGGCTAGCCGATCCGCGCGGGCGCGTGAAGGGTATTTCTACTTTCGATAACGGCCATTATGTAACCTCAACTTTTTGCTAAGTACTTGTGTTTTCAGCATCGGATATTTTGGCCTGTGCCGGGTTCTGAAAGTGAATAAGTGGGCGCCGGTTATCTGCACTTGGCCGCCTAATCGAATGAGTCAGGCGCCCTTGGCCTTCTCTTTCGCCTTCTCATCCTTGGCCGCCTTCGCTTCTTCGGCTTCCTTCGCCAGATCCACCGATCCGGCCAGCAGGGCGGCCATGCGGGCGCCGATCACTTCCACGGCATCCTTCAGCGGGTCAAAGCCCAGGCGGGCATACCCTTCGGTTACAGTCCCGGCGGCGTGGCCCAGCAGGGCGCCGGTGAAGGAATTGGGATAGCCCAGGCGGGCGCCCAGGCTGGCGAAGGATCGGCGCAGATCATGGATCGTCACATCCGACAGATCCACCCGATCCTTCTTCGGCACCTTGGCCTTCACTTGCAGGGCCGTCACCGCGGCTTGAACCGTGGCCCACATCTTGGGCAGGCCCACCAGGGCTTCGCCTGTGTAATAGCCCGGGATCACATAGGGATTACCCAACACCTTCGGCAGCGTGTCGAGCAGCTGGTGGGCGGCGGCGCATAGCGGCACGATCCGGGCGCCTACCTTCTTGGCCGTCTTGTGGAAGGCCAGGCGGATCTGCCCGGCTTCCAGATCCACCGCGGCCCAGGGCAGGGCAGGGCTTTCCACGATGTAGGCGCCGGTTTCCTTGTCCTTCTTCTTGGCGCCGATCAATTCGGACTTCCTCATGCCGGTGAGCAGGTAAAGGCGGAAGGCGGCCAGGGCGTGAACATCCAGGGCCGCCAGGGCTTCCTTGTCCCGGTTCTGGCCTGTGGGCGTGGGTTCCAGGTGCCGCAGGGCCGCGCCCAGGGCGATCAGTTCCCGATCCGACAGGTGGCGATCCTTCTTCGTTTCTGCGGCGCGGGCCTGGCCCTTGGCTGGGTTTGTTCCGGCAGGACAGAAGCCCCACAGGGCGCCCAGGGTAAACATCTTGGACAGGACGGCCCGGGTGCGGTTCGCCAGGATGCCCTTGGGCGTGTCCTTGCGGATCTTCGCCAGCAGGCGGGCCACTTCGGGCGTGTCCACATCCTTTACCCGCATGGGACCCAGGGCGGGAAGGATGTGCTTATCCAACAGGCGGGCGTATTCGGCGCGGGTGCTGGGCTTGAGCGTGGGCAGGTGTTCGGCCCGGAATTGCTCGGCCAGATCCTTCACTGTCTTGGCCGCGCGCTCGGCCTTCTTCTTTGCCGCGGGATCGTTGCCGTCGCCAATGTCGCCTAGCAGCTTGATGGCCTTTTCCCTGGCCCTGCCCACCGTCACTTCCGGCCACCTGCCGATTGAGTGCGTTTTCCCCTGCCCATGCACCCGGAAGCGCAGCACCCAGGACAGGGTGCCTGCGGGCGTCATCTGGATATACAGGCCGCGGGTTGTGGCATCTGGAACCCGGTATGTCTTGGCCTTCGGTTCCATCCCTTCAACAAACGCCTTGTTGATCACCTTGCCCTTGGTTTCGCCCATGAGTCACCGCCTGGGATCAGTGTAAGCCATTACCACACTGTTACCACATACCAGGCCCAATTTGCACCCAGGTAGGCCCTGGGTAGGCCCAAGGTAGATTGGCCTAAGATCCAGCAGGGACGCGGTAAAGCCCAGGGATGCACCCGGGTAGCACCCAGGGCGGCCCAAGTCGAAAAACCTGACTCTTAATCAGAGGGTCCCCGGTTCGAGTCCGGGAGGGACCACCAGCACTGAACCCCGTGGAAGCTGAGCCACGGGGTTTTTTCTGTACGATTTAACCTAAGGCTGATCTGGGGTGCTTCTGCCCCAACTCTCGGAGAGCCTGCATGCCCAGCCTACGAGTCGCCTATGTGGATACGGAGACCACCGGGCTGTCGGCCACCTCGGACCGGATCATCGAGATTGCCATCGTGCTGGCCGAAGTGGACTGGGAGACAGGCCGGATCATCCAGCGGCTGGACCAGTACCAGGGCCTTCAGGATCCGGGCCGCCGGATCCCCGCTGAGGCCATGGCCGTCCACGGCATCACGGATGCGATGGTGCGGGGGCATCGGATCGATCGTCGTGCCTGCACGGGCCTGCTCGCCGCCGCCGACCTCTGTCTCGCCCACAACAGCGGGTTTGACAAGGGCTTCGTGGCCCAGGTGGTCGCGGAGACGCACACCTACACCTGGGGCTGCACCTGCCGCGGAATTCCCTGGAAGAAGCTCTATCCCTCCATCTGCTCGACGGCCCTGCAGAGCCTCAGCCGGTACTTCGGCTCTGAGAAGGGGGTTGCGCACCGGGCCCTGGGCGATGTGGAGACCACCATGAACCTGGTGTCTCTCCTAGGCATCCAGGGGGCCCGAGCCTTCCAGCATTATCTTTTGCACAAGAAGATCATGCGGGTGGGCCTGACGCCCGAGGTTGTGGTCCTGCCAGACCTTACCTTCCAAAGACAGCTGCTCCGGTAGCAGACAGCCGTCGCCTCTGCGGCTTACCCCCTACAATGAAGCCTTGCCCGGAGGCTGCCTGCGTCTGATCGTCGCTGAGAAACCCAGCATGGGGCGTGCCCTGGCGGAGGCTCTAGGGCTCACGGAGCGGGGGCGGAACCTCATCGAGGGCAAAGGTCTGGTGGTGACCTGGTGCGTGGGGCATCTGGTGGAGGCCCTGAACCCCGAGGGCTATGATCCCGCCTGGAAGGCCTGGCGCTGGGATCGCCTGCCCATCTTTCCGGAGCCCTTCCGCTACGCACCCATCGCCCAGACGAAGGAGCAGTTCGAGGTGGTGGCGCGCCTGCTCAACCGGGCGGACATCACGGACGTGGTGAACGCCACGGACGCCGGTCGGGAAGGAGAGCTGATCTTCGACCTCGTCTACCGCCTGGCCGCCTGCGAGAAGCCCGTGCTGCGCTTCTGGACCTCCAGCCTCACGCCGGAGGCCATCCAGGCCGCCTACGACTGCATGAAGCCCGGCGAGGCCTACACGGGCCTGCGGGAGGCCGCGCGCAGCCGCCAGGAGGCCGACTGGCTGGTGGGCATCAACGCGACCCGGGCCCAGACCCTCCGCATGCGCCGGAGCGGGGCCGAGGATGGCGTGTGGAGTGTGGGGCGCGTGCAGACGCCGACCCTGGCGCTGCTGGTGCGCCGGGAGCTGGAGATCCGGGACTTCACGCCCCAGACCTTCTGGACCCTGCGGGCCCGCTTCGCCCATCCCAACGGCAGCTACGAGGGGCGCTGGTTCAAGGAACAGGGCGACCAGTCCGTGGAGCGCTTCACCACCGAGGCCGAGGCCCTGGCCCTGGCTGCAAGGCTGGAGGGCCAGCCTGGGAAGATCCGCAGCGCCACCGGCCGCACCGAGAAGAAGAAGCCGGAGCTGCTCTACGACCTGACGGCCCTGCAGAAGGAGGCCAACAAGCGCTTCGGCTTCACCGCCGAGGGCACCCTGGGGCTGGCGCAGAGCCTGTACGAGAAGCAGCTCATATCGTACCCCCGCACCAACAGCCGCCACCTCACCGAGGCTGACGCGCTGAAGGCGCCCCACTGGATCAAGGCCCTGGCCCAGGGCCACCTCACGGAGCTGCAGCCCTTCCTGGACGAGCTGCGCAAGCGCTGGCCCGTGAAGCTGGACAAGCGGTTCGTGAACGACAAGGAAGTAGAGGACCACGCGGCCCTGGTGCCCACGGAGAAGCCCGCCCGGGGCCTGGCCGGCGACGAACTGCGGATCTACGACCTCATCGCCCGGCGCTTCCTGGGCGCCTACTTCCCGGACCGGGTGGAGGCCAAGACCACGATCATCACCGAGGTGGATGGCGAGACCTTCAAGACCAACGGCACCGTCGTGAAGGAGGAGGGCTGGTCCGCGGTGGATCCGCCGCACCGCCGCAAGAAGGTCGAGAAGGTGGCCGATCCCGCCGAGGCCGAGGAGGACGGCGAGGAGGAGGTCGAAGGCGGGCTGCCGGGGGTGAAGAAGGGCGATGCAGTGGAGACCACCTCGCTGCATCCCAAGGAGGGCAAGACCACCCCGCCCAAGCGCATGAGCGAAGGCGACCTGCTGTCGGCCATGCAGGGGGCGGGCCGGGAGCTGGATGACGAGGCCCTGCGCGGGGCCATGCGGGACTGCGGGCTCGGCACCCCGGCCACCCGCGCCAACATGATCGAGACCCTCATCAAGCGGACCTACATCGACCGGAAGCGCAACGTACTGGTGCCCACGGACAAGGGCATCCGCCTGATCCAGGGCCTCCCGGCCGAGGCCCTGCGGAGCGCCGAGCTGACCGGCAGCTGGGAGGCCCGCCTCGAGCGCATGCGCCGCGGCGAGGAGACCCGCACGGCGTTCATGGCGGACATCCGCGGCTTCGTCGCCACGGTGGTGGCCGAGCTCCAGGATGCCCCGGCCCCGCAGGCCCACGGCATCCCCTGCGCCACCTGCGGCAAGCCCATGCGCATCCTCCCCAGCACCCGGCGCGGCGATTTCTTTCACCGCTGCTCCGACTGCAACCTGACGCTCCCCATCGTGAAGACCGCCGGTTGAGGGGCCGCGGGGTCGGGCTCATTAAATATTTTATGGCGTTAATGGAACAGGAGCCTATGTTGGGGCTCTGCCCTTCCCCGGAGACTCCATGTCCAGCCTGACCGCCCCGCAGCTGCAGCTCTCCTTCGAGTTCGCCGAGACCCTGGTCCAGCACCTGCAGGAGGCCTCCCATCAGCTCGACGCGTCCGTCCTGCAGCGGGACGCCGAAGCGCTGCGCGCTCAGATCAACGCCCAGATCCGGTCCGTCCAGCCGGAGCACTGAGGCCGATCCGCAGCCGAAGATCGTCAGCTCAAGGGCCGCATCCGCTCAGGCGAGCCGCCCGAAGCAGGTCCAGGGCTCCAGGCCGGGCAGGGGGATGGCGCCCGCCAGGGCCACGGGGCGGAGGCCGGGGAGGCCCGGGGCCTGAGGTCGGCTTGGAGGGGGAGTCCGCAGGACCGGCGCGGGCACGGCGAGGTTATCAGAGTGGCAGGGGTCGGTCGGGGCGGGGAGCATGCGACCAGTCTGGGTTCGGGAATTGGACAGTGGGTGACCAGTGGCAGCCCTGCCTGGAGGCTCCGCCGGTTAGGATGGCAGGGGAAGCCAGAGCACCGATTCCCGGGAGGCCCTCCATGAACCCAGCCGATGGCAGCAGCCCCGAGCGCCCACCCGAGCCGCTGCCCGAGTGGCAGGTGGTGCTGCCCTCCTGGGCACCCGCGGACCCCGAGCACCCCACGGCCGAAGAGCTCGAAGCCTACGCCGCCGCCCTGGAGCAGACCCGGCAGGACTCCATCCGGACCATGGAGGCCCTCGCCGCCCTCACCGAGGCCCGGCTGCAGGACCCCGGTGTTGCCGACGACCAGAAGGAGGCGCTGCGCCAGGCCCTCCTCCAGGCCACGGAATACCTGAACGTGCTGCGCGGCTGAGCCGGTGAGGCCCAGCCGTGGCGTGGCTCAGCTGGCCTTGCGCCGGCGGCTTCTGCCGTTCGCTGCGGCCGCCTCGTCTTTCCCGAAGAAGCCATCGGCCCAGGGATCGATCATGCCGGCCTTCCAGTCCTGGATGGCCCGGAGCACCTCGTAGGGGAGCTCGTCGTCGGAAGCCGGCCCCGCGGACTCCTGGAGCTGCTGCCCGGGTTCAAGCATCGGGATCGTCTGATCGTGCATGGGGCAACTCCTCGTCCCGTGGTCTGCCGAAGGGGCTCATAGGATCACGTCAAGCGCAATGGTGACCATGTTCATTAAATTTATAAATAGGCAAATAAACACCAAGAAAAGCTTGAAACGACTAGCTTTTTTAGAAAATTATCCTATTGCTATCGGACCAGAAATAGGTCTCGGGATAGTCGCCAGAGGGGCCCCCGGGCGGGCGCCAGCCGACCCAGGCTAGAAGTGGTTTCCGGGCTGACCCAGGACCAGGCCGGGCTCACGGCATTGGCTTCGGACAGCCCCGACCTCGCTGTCCAGCACAGCAGCTCGGGCGGGACGCCGATAATGAAGACCGGCACCCAGGCCGTGGTGCTTTCTGGGGGTTTTGCGACCACCAGTCTCTCCTTCCCCTGATCATCGGAAAGGGTTGGTCCCGCTATGATTGAGGGGTGCAGACCCATCCCTACCCTTGGGTCTTGACAGCAGAAGCGCCGGGAGGAATACCGTGGGTATCAAGGACAGCATCATCGACCTCATGCCCGGCCGACTGGTCCGTGTGTTCGCCTCGCCCTACATCGCAGGCAAGGGCATCGCCAGTGGCGTGGCCAAGGCCGATGACCTGCACGGGAAGCAGGGGCTCTACTCCACCGTGGACCTGCTGGGCGAGGAGGTCTTCCAGCGGGAGGACGTGGAGGCGATGGTCCAGCTCTACTTCCGCATGGTTGAATCCCTGAAGGGCCGGCCCTTCGCCAGCATCAGCCTCAAGCCCACCCAGCTGGGCCTCAACGAGAGCGAGGCCTACTGCCAGGACAACCTGCGGCGCATCGTGGCCGCCGCCGCCACGGCGGGCATCCACGTCACCCTGGACATGGAGGACCGCCACTTCACGGACGTCACCCTGCGGATGTTCCGGGTCATCCGCGACGAGTTCGACAACTTCGGCATCGTGCTCCAGAGCCGCCTCTTCCGCACGGACGAGGACATCCGGCAGCTCCACGCCAAGCCCTGCAAGGTGCGGATCTGCATCGGCATCTACACCGAGCCGCCGGAAGTCTCGCTCCAGGACAAGCCGGCCATGAAGGACAAGCTCTTCGAGCACGTGCAGCTGCTCCTGGACCACGGCCACTACCCCGAGATCGCCACCCACGACGAGCCCCTGCTCCGGCGCTGCCTGGACTACCTCGACGGCAAGGGCGTGGCCCGGGATGCCTACGAGTTCCAGATGCTGCTGGGCGTGCCCCGGACAGAGATCCAGCAGGAGATCGTGAAGCGGGGGCAGATCATGCGGCTCTACGTGCCCTTCGCCGAGGACTGGAAGTACGCGGTGCACTACCTCAAGCGCCGGCTCGCCCACAACCCCGCCATGGCCGTCATGGTCATGGGGAATCTATTCCGCAGCTGATTCACGGGTATGTAATCCATACTATTCCGGTATGGTATTCCCGTGGGACCGGATCCCACCCCTCTGGAGACTCCGATGAAAAAGATGCTGGCCCTCCTCCTGGTGAGCTCCTTCGCGCTGGTGGCCTTCGCCGCCGACGAGAAGAAGCCCGAGAGCAAGAAGTCCTCCTGCGGCATGGCCTGTTGCGAGAAGAACAAGGCCGCCTCCTGCAAGGAGTGCCCGGACTGCGGCGGCAAGAAGAAGGGTCCCGCCAAGAAGGAAGCCCCCAAGAAGGACGAGGCCCCCAAGTAGACCTGATTCCCACGCGGTTGCCCGCGGCGAACCCCGGAGCCTAGCTCCGGGGTTTTGCGTTTGGCCCCCGATCATGATTGTCTGGACCTGATGAAACATCGACCCTGGATCCCCGCAGCAGTGCTGCTGTCCCTGGCGGCCTTCGCGGCGGCCGGCTGGTTCTGGACCCGGGAGCCACTGCCCCCGGCGGCCCAGGAGTTGGCGGGTCCGAAGACGTCCGGCCTGCGGCGGCAGGGCCCCCGGCGGGAGCGGCTGGTGGATCAGACGCCTCTGCTCACAGCTCGGAGTCTCCTGCCCCTGGCCCAGACCGGCGAAGAGCAGCAGCTGGCCCGTCAGGCCGAGCGCCTGGCCAACCACGAGGTGGACCTTGCCTTCGCCGATGCGCTGCGGCGGGCCGCCCTGGCCCCAGGCCAGGCCTCGCCGGAGCTCAAGGCCCTGGCGGACACCAAGCTGGCGGCCGAGACCCAGGTCGAGGCGGACCGGCAGGTCGTCCAGCGGCTCACGCAGCAGCTCGCGGGTGCCGGACTGGCCGCCAAGGGCGCCCTGCAGGATCAGTTGGAGGTCGCCAAGGCCCAGCTGGAGTTGGACGGGGACGAGCTCGATGCCGCCGCCGAGGACCTCGCCCGGGCCGGTGGGGACTCCCAGGCCCGGATCCGGCGCCTCAAGGAGGCTCACGAGGCCGCGGACCGCGAGTCCTCGCGGCTGCTGGCCGCCGTCCCCGCCACGCCCGCATTCCAGCTCAGCAGCCTCGCCGGACGGATCGGCGAGGGCCTGGCCCTGCGCGCCAAGGGCGCCCGGCTGGAGACCGCCCGGCAGGAGGCCCTGGCCAAGGCGCAAGCGCTGACCCAGCGCCACGAAGTCCTCTCCCAAGCCAGCAAGAAGGACCAGGAAGACCGCGAGGCCGCGAAGTACTGGGCCAAGAACCTGGTGCGGGAGAGCCCACAGGGACCCGGCCGCGACCAGGCCCAGCAGGCGGTGTCCTACCTCAAGCAGTATTCCGATGATCAGCGCCGGCTCGCGGACATGGGCCGCCGCATCCAGGACCAGAAGGCCCTGGCCGAGGTCTACGGCACCTGGAAGTCCCATGTGGACGGCTACGGCCTGACCAGCCTGCACCATGCCCTCACGCGGCTCCTGTGGATCCTGGGCCTCGCCCTGGCGGCCTTCCTGATGGGCGTGCTGGTGGACCACCTGTTCCACCGCGCCGCGGACGGGAAGAAGAGCGCGGGCACCCTGCGGGTGGTGGTGAAGCTGGTGCTGCAGGTGCTCTGCGGCCTGGCCATCCTCTTCATCGGGTTCGGGCTGCCCGCCCAGACCACGACGGTCCTCGGCCTGGCGGGCGCCGGCCTGACCGTGGCCATGAAGGACTTCATCGTGGCCTTCTTCGGCTGGTTCATCCTCATGGGCCGCAACGGCATCCGGGTGGGCGACTGGGTGGAGATCCGCGGGGTCGGCGGCGAGGTCGTCGAGATCGGTCTCCTGCGCACGGTCGTGATGGAGACCGGCAGCTGGGCCGACGCCGGGCATCCCACGGGCCGGCGCGTGGCTTTCGTGAACAACTTCGCCATCGAGGGGCACTTCTTCAACTTCTCCACCTCCGGCCAGTGGATGTGGGACGAGCTGACCCTCCTCATTCCCACCGGGCAGGATCCCTATCCGGTCATCGACGGCATCCAGAAGCTGGTGGAACGCGAGACCGAAGCCAACGCCCAGCTCGCGGAGCAGGAGTGGCAGGGCGCCACGGCGCGCTATCATGTGAAGTCCTTCTCGGCGGCGCCCGGCCTGAACATCGTGCCCTCCAACAACGGCATCGAGATCCGGGTCCGCTACATCACCCGGGCTTTCGAGCGCCACGAGACCCGCCTGCGGCTGAACCAGGCGGTGGTTGAACTCATGCATGGTCCCCGCGGGGATGCCGACAGCCCCGGCGGAAAAGGCGAGGCCTGATGATTTCGTTCTCCAGTGTCAGCAAGCAGTACGGCCGGCAGGTGCTCTTCATCGAAGCGGACTTCCAGCTCAATCCGGGCGAGAAGGTGGGTCTCGTGGGGCCCAACGGCGCCGGCAAGTCCACGCTGTTCCGCATGATCATGGGCGAGGAGTCGCCGGATGACGGCACCGTCAGCCTGCCGAAGAAGCTCACCCTCGGCTACTTCCGGCAGGAGGTGGACGAGATGTCCGGGCGCTCGGTGCTGGACGAGGCCATCGCAGGCAGCGGCCGCCTGGGCGACCTGCATCACGAACTCACGGACCTGGAGCACGCCCTCTCGGATCCGGAGCGGGCCGATGAGATGGAGGCCATCCTGGACCGCTTCGGCCACGTGCAGGAGGAATACCAGCACCGGGGCGGCTATGAGCTGGAAGCCCGGGCCCGGGCCTGCCTGCAGGGCCTCGGCTTCGAGGAGGACCAGATCGACGGTGACGTCGGCGCCCTCTCCGGCGGCTGGAAGATGCGCGTCTCCATGGCCAAGGTGCTGCTCGGCAGCTTCGACGTGCTGCTCATGGACGAGCCCACCAACCACCTGGACATCGAGTCGATCCTGTGGCTCGAGACCTTCCTGAAGTCCGTGTCCTCGACGCTGCTCATGACCTCTCACGACCGGGACTTCATGAACCGCGTGGTGACCAAGGTGCTGGAGATCGACGGCGGCGACATCGTCACCTACTCCGGCAACTACGACTTCTACGTGCGGGAGCGGGAGACCCGGGAGGCCAACCAGGAGGCCGCCTACGCGCGCCAGCAGGCCAAGCTCGCCAAGGAGCAGCGCTTCATCGAGCGGTTCTCCGCTCACGCCGCCAAGGCTGCCCAGGTGCAGAGCCGGGTGAAGGCCCTGGACAAGATCGAGCGCATCGAAGCGCCTCGCCGCCGCCAGGTGGTGAAGTGGAACTTCCGCATCCCCGGCCGCTCCGGCGATGACGTGGCCATGCTGGAAGGCGTCGGCAAGGCCTACGGGCCCCGCCGCATCTACGACGACTTCGCGCTGCACATCCGGCGCGGTGAGCGCTGGTGCGTCATGGGCCGCAACGGCGCCGGCAAGTCCACCCTGCTGAAGATGATCTCCGGGGCCGTCCAGCCGGATACCGGCACCGTGCGCCTGGGCGCCAGCCTCAAGCTGGGGTACTTCTCTCAGCAGGCCCTGGACCTGCTGAACCCGGACCTGACGGTGCTGGAGCAGATGCAACAGGACTTCCCCATGGAGGGCCTGGGCGTCGTGCGGAACCTGCTGGGCGCCTTCCAGTTCTCGGGCGATGACGTGGACAAGAAGGTGCGCGCCCTGTCCGGGGGTGAGAAGTCCCGCCTGGTGATGGCGCGGATGCTCTTTGATCCGCCCAACTTCCTGGTGCTGGACGAGCCCACCAACCACCTGGACCTGGCCACCAAGGAGATGCTCATCGAGGCCCTCAAGGACTTCGAGGGCACCATGCTCTTCGTCTCCCACGACCGCGCCTTCCTGCGCGGCCTCGCCAACCGGGTGCTGGAGCTGGCCGGCGAAGAGCACGACCGCCCCCTGCTGTTCAGCGGCAGCTACGCCGAATACGTCGAGAGCACCGGCCGCGAAGCTCCAGGGGTTCACAACTAGGGGCGCGCTCGAAATCGGCTGCGCCGATTTCGAGATTGTAAAAGATACCTGGGGCTCAGCCGCTGACGCGCAGGGGCGGGGGCGGCTGGCACTCGAGGACGAGCCAGGCGCCGGTGCGGGGGTGGGCGAGCTCGAGGCGGTGGGCGTGGAGGCGGTAGCCTGGGTCGCCGGGCAGGGCGGTGGTGCTGGGCAGGGGCAGGCCACCGGGGCCGTAGAGCGGATCGCCCATCAGGGGGTGGCCGGCCCAGGCCAGGTGGATGCGGATCTGGTGGGGGCGGCCGGTGCGGATCTCCACGTCCAGCAGGGTCGAGTCCGGGCGGCGCTCCAGCACCTTCACGCGGCTCTCGGAGGGGCGTCCGCCGGGCGCGGCCGCGTGGAGGAGGCCGAGCGGCGCGTAGGGGACCTCCCCGATGGGGGCGGTGATGGGAAAGGCGTCGAGGTCCGGCCGGCCGCTGCAGAGGGCGCGGTAGACCTTGCGGGTGCGCGGGTCGCTGAAGGCCGCCTGGAGCGGCTGGCGCGCGGCGACGGTGCGGGCGAAGAGCACAATCCCGGAGGTGCCCCGGCCCAGGCGGTGCATGGGGCTGGCCTCGGGCACCCGCCGGCGCACCAGGGCCAGCAGGGTGTGCTCCAGGAACTCGCCCCCGGCGGGCAGGGTCGGCAGGCCGCTGGGCTTGGCCACGGCGAGCAGGTCCGCGTCTTCGTAGAGGAGGGCCGTGGCGAGGGGGACCTCGGGCTCGACCCAGGGGGGCCGGACCCAGCTGAGCTGCTGGCCGGCCCGGAGCAGGTCCCCGGGCTGCGCGGGCTCGTCACCGAGGAGCACCTGGCCCTGGTCGATGCGGCGCTGCCACTCGGCACGGGAAGCCAGGGGGAACCGCTGGGCCAGGTGGTCGAGCACCGTCCGCCCCGCCGCGGCGGAACTGACCTGCTCCCCGTGGCGGTATCCCTGGTTCGGCGTTGACATGGACATCCCGGCGCCACCGGGATAACCCCGGTTGGCTCCCGTCTAATATCGCAGCTTGAACCGCTGCACGGTCTCCTTGAGGTTCTCGGCCACCCGCGACAGGTCCTCGGAGGTCCGGGCCACTTCCTGCACTGTGGCTGCCAGCTGATGGGTGGCCGTGGCGTTCTGTTCCAGCCGGGTCGCGGTCTGGTTCATCATGCGGCCCACCTCCTGGCTGGTCTTGGCCTGGCCCTGGCTGAGGCCGCTGATGTCGTGGATGTTGCTCGAGACCTGGGAGATGCGGTTCCGGATCGCCTCCAGGTGGTGCAGGGTCACGTCCACGCTGGAGGCACCCTCGGCCACGGCCTCCTGCATGGCGTGGATGGTCTCCTCGATCTCCTTGGCGCTCTGGCCGCTGCGCTCGGCGAGGATGCGGACCTCCTCGGCCACCACGGCGAAGCCCTTGCCCTGGGCGCCGGCCTTGGCCGCCTCGATGGCGGCATTCAGCGACAGCAGGTTGGTCTGCCGGGCGATGCCCTGGATCACCTTCACGGCCTGGACGATGCGGGCGGTGGCCTGCTGGATGGCCCCCATGCCCTGGGCTGTGCCCCGGCCCGTCTCGGCGCCGCGGTCGGTATCCTGGACGGCCTCCTCGGCCTTGGTGCCGGTCTGGTGCGTGTGATTGGCCATGGCCTCCACGTTGGCGTCCAGCTGCCGCAGGGCCCCCAGGACTTCCTGTCCCGCCTGACGCAGCGCCTCGCCCACGCGAGCCGTCTCCTGGACGGTGGCGTTCATCTGGTCCGCGCTGGCGGCCAGCTCGGTGCTGCCCGAGGCCACCTGCTCGGAGGCCTGGCCCATGCTGCCGAGGGCCTGGTTGAGGTCGGTCACCATGCGATTGAAGGTCTCGGCCACCCGGCCGATCTCGTCCTGGCTCTCCACCGGGGCCTGCACGGTCATGTCGCCGCCCGCCACCTTGGCGATGGTCTCGGAGAGGTGCCGCAGCGGATTGAGGATCGCGGTCTTCACCCGGCGGGTGATGATGGCGCTGATCACGAGCAGCAGGGCCGCCCCGCCGAGGATGGAGATGAGCCGGATGTTCCGCTGGGTGCGGTAGAGCCCGGCCGTGGACTTGGAGACGCCGAAGGCCGCCACCAGCTCACCGGCGGGGCGGCCCTTGAAGGTCTCGATGCCGAAGGCGGAATGGCACTGGATGCAGGAGTCCTTGTTCCGGCCGGGGCTGAGCACGTAGATGCGGGGCTCGCCCTTGGCGTCGGTGTAGTTGAGCACGCGCTGCTCAGAGGCCGGGTTGCTGGCGAAGAAGGCGAGGCTGGTCCGCTCGAAGGCCTCGGCGGCCCGGTCGGCGGTGAACTGCCCCTCCCGGACCCGGTGGAAGTCCAGGCCGCGGCTGCGGCAGTAGTCCTCGGCGTCCGCATGGAACATGGAGCGGGAGGCCACCGCCAGGGAGGTCAGCTGCTCCTCGAAGGCCTGTTCCGTCTGCGCGGTCTGGTAGGCGCTGACGCCCCAGATGACGACTCCGAGCAGGGCCGCCAGAGACAGGGCCACAGGCAGGAAGAACTTGAGCGCCAATCCCTTGCGGTTCATGAGTCCACCCCCTGGCCAGGCGGTCCGGAGACCAACCTAGGTAGGAATCGACTCAGATGACCAAGAGGTTGAGTTGTGGCCAAAAATAAATCAGCCACCGATGAACACCGATAAACACCGATAAAAGCATGATAAAAACAGATAATGATCTATTTCAGTTCTTTCTTTATCAGCTTTTAATCAGCACTTATCGGTGTTCATCGGTGGTTAAAAAAGCTTTTATTGCTTTGACCACGGTGACGACCCCGGGGCCTCAGCGCAGCCGGAACCGCTGGACGGTGGCTTTGAGGCTTTCGGCCACCTGGGCCAGGTCGTCCGAGGTCCGGGCGATCTCCTCCACGGTGGCGGCCAGCTCGTGGGTCCCGGTGGCGTTCTGGTCCAGCCGGGAGGAGGTCTGGTTCATCATCTCGCCCACTTTCTGGCTGGTCTGCGCCTGACCCTGGCTGAGGGTCCCGATCTCGTGGATGTTGGTCGAGACCTGGGAGATGCGGTCCCGGATGGCCTCCAGGTGGTGGAGGGTGACATCCACGCTGGTGGCACCGCCGTTCACGGCGTCCAGCATGGCCTGGATGGTGTCCTCGATCTCCTTGGCGCTCTGCCGGCTGCGCTCGGCCAGCTTGCGCACTTCGTCTGCCACCACGGCGAAGCCCTTGCCCTGGGCGCCGGCCTTGGCGGCCTCGATGGCCGCGTTGAGGGACAGCAGGTTGGTCTGCCGGGCGATGTCCTGGATCACCTTCACGGTCTGGACGATGCGGGAGGTGGCCTGCTGGATGGCCTCCATGCCCTGGGCGGTGGCCCGCCCCGTCTCGGCGCCGCGGTCCGTGTCCTGGACTGCCTCGTCGGTGCGGAGGCTGGTCTGACGGGAGTGCTCGGTCATGGCATCGACGTTGGTGTCGAGTCGGTGCAGGGCGTCCAGCACCTCGCGTCCGGCCTGCCGCAGCTCCTCCCCCACCTTGGCGGTCTCCTGCACCGTCTGGCTCATCTGCTCTGCGCTGGAGGCCAGCTCGGTGCTGCCTGAGGCCACCCGGTCCGAGGCCAGGCTCATGCTGCCCAGGGCCTGGTTCAGGTCCGAGACCATGCCGTTGAAGGTTCCGGCCAGCTGGCCGATCTCGTCCTCACTTTCTACGGGCGCCTTGACCGTCATGTTGCCGGTGGCCACCTCGGTGATGGCGCCGGAGAGCTTCCCCAGGGGCTTGAGCATGGAGGCCCGCACCTGGTAGGCGACGATGCCGGCGATGGCCAGCAGCAGCGCCAGGCCGCCGACGATAGAGAGCACCTGCAGGTTCCGCTGGGAGCGGTAGAGCTCGGCCGTGGAGACAGAGACGCCGAAGGTGGCGACCAGGGTCCCGGCCGGCCGGCCCGTGAAGGCCTCCATGCCGAAGGCGCCATGGCAGTTGATGCAGACGTCCTTGAGGCGGCCCGGGGTGAGCACGTAGAGGCGGGGATCCCCCTTCTCGTCATTGAAGCGGCGCACCAGCTTGAGCGCGGCGGGATTCGCCGCGAAGTGGGCGAAGGCTTCCCGCTCCAGGCCTGCCGCGACGGGGTCCGGGGAGGACTTCCCCTCCCGGACGCGGTGGAAGGTCATGCCCCGGCTGGTGCAGTATTCCCGGGCCTCGGCGTGGATCATGAAGCGCGAGGCCAGGGCCAGGGAGGTCAGGTGCTCCTCGAAGCCCTGTTCCGCCTGGGCGGTCTGATAGGAACTCACCCCCCAGATCACGGCGCCCAGCAAGGCGGCCAGGGCCAGAACCACGGGAAGGATGAACTTGAAGGCCAATCCCTTGCGCTTCATCGGGGGCCGCTCCTCGTCAGGTTGGTGGTGCATTGTTGTGGAGTCTTGCAGGGCGGGTTGCCGGCGATGGTTTCGCGGCAGTTCCTGGAGTGGGAATGAAGGGTGAATTTACAAACGGCACCGTTTTGCTGGAAGGTGAATTTCGTAATTAAACAATGGCGCTTATGAGGCCCAGGAGGCCTCCCTGGTCACTGCAACTTGAACCGCTCGACGGTCTCCCGAAGGTTCTCGGCCACCTGGGACAGGTCCTCCGAGGTCCTGGCGATCTCCAGCACCGTGGCCGCCAGCTCATGGGTGGCGGTGGCGTTCTGGTCCAGTCGGGTGGCGGTCTCGCCCATGCGTCGGCCCACCTCCTGGCTGGTCTTGGCCTGGCCCTGGCTGAGCACGGCGATCTCCTGGATGCTGCCGGCCACCTGGGAGATGCGGTTCCGGATGGCCTCCAGGTGGTGGAGCGTGACGTCCACACTCTGGGAGCCCTGGGCCACGGCATTCTGCATGGCCTGGATGGTGGTCTCGATCTCCTCCGCGCTCTGCTCGCTGCGTTCGGCCAGCTTGCGGACCTCGTCGGCCACCACCGCGAACCCCTTGCCCATGGTCCCGGCCGTGGCGGCCTCGATGGCGGCGTTGAGGGACAGCAGGTTGGTCTGCCGGGCGATGTCCTGGATCACCTTGACGATCTCGACGATGCGGGAGGTGGACTCCTGGATCGCGGCCATGCCCCGGGCCGTGGCGCGCCCCGTCTCGGCGCCGCGGTCCGTGTCTGCCACGGCCTCCTTGGTGCGGAGGCCGGTCGCCTGGCCGTGGCCTGCCGCGGACTCGATGCTGGCGTCCAGCAGCCGGAGAGCCTCCAGGACGTCTCCGCCGGCCTGCCTGAGTTCCTCACCCACCCGGGCGGTCTCCTGCACGGTCTGGCTCATCTCTTCGGCGCTGGAGGCCAGCTCGGTGCTGCCCGAAGCCACCCGGTCCGAGGCCAGGCGCATGCTGCCCAGGGCGCGGTTCAGATCCGAGACCATGCCATTGATGCTCCCGGCCAGCAGCGCGATTTCGTCTTCGCTCTCCACGGGGGCCACGACCGTCAGGTTGCCACCGGCGACCTGCTGAATGGCGGTGCCGAGGTGTCCCAGGGGCACCAGCAGAGAGAGTCGCACCTGCCGGCTGACGATCCAGCCGATCAGGCCCAGCAGGGCCAGGCCTGCGACACCGGCCAGGACCTGCAGGAGGCGCTGCTTCCGGTAGAGCTCGGCCGTGGACATGGAGACCCCGAAGGTGGCCAGCAGGTCCCCGTTCTTGCGGCCCTTGAAGGACTCCATCCCATTGGCGGAGTGGCAGTTCACGCAGGCTTCCATCTGGCGGCCGGGACTGAGCACGTAGAGCCGGGAGTCGCCTTTGGCGTCCTCGAAGCGCACCGTTCGGGTCTCGGCCTCAGGATGCTCCTGGAAGTGCCGCAGGCTCGCCCGCTCGAAGGTCTCCGCGGCGGCCTCCCGGGAGTAGGTGCCTTCGGGGTTCCGGTGGAAGGTCATGCCCCGCCGCTTGCAGTAGTCTTCGGCCTCGCTGTGGATCATGAAGCGGGAGGCCACGGCCAGGGAGGAGAGGAGATCCTCGAAGGCATGCTCGGATTGGGCGGTCTGATAGGCGCTCACCCCCCAGATCACCGCACCCAGCAGGGCGGCCAGGGCCATGGTCACGGGAAACATGAATTTGAAAGCCAGCCCCTTGCGGTTCATAACCTGCCGCTCCTCTGGGGGGAGTGGATCCCGCCCGAGGTGTGCTTCGGCCCACCCGGCCGCAGGATTGAATCGCAGCGGCCTGAAAAGGGGTTTGTCCAGACTTATGTAAGTGCACCAAAAGGTGGATTAAGTGAACTCGGCTTCGGGTGCGGCCGGCCCTCAGGTTCGGGGGGTCCGGGCCTTCAGGATGCGGTCCTGCAGCTTCTGGTCCACCAGGGCGGTAACGGTCGCCAGCCGCTCCGTGGCCCGGGCCAGCAGGCCGGCGGCCTGGGCCTGCATGCTGTCCACGTAGGCGAGGTCCGCGATGTCCTTGAGGTTGATGACCACGTTCCAGACGCCGCCGCGCACGCCAGCGAAGGCCATCTGGGCCCCGACCGCCGCGTCGCTGATGCTGGCCACCTTGCCCAGCCGGGCGGCCTCGCCCGCCAGCTCCAGGGCCTCGAGGCTGGCCTGGGCCGTGTCCAGGGGCACCTCGATGGCGATCTTCAGGCCCGCCTGCAGGGCGGCCTGGCGCGCGGCCTTCTGTTCCGGCGTGGTGTCCGGCAGGCGGCGGGCGTCCATGTAGGCGTTAAAGGCCTGGGTGTCCGCGTCCACCGCGGCCATGAGCCGGTCCTTGAGTAGCTGGGCCCGCTCGGCCAGGGCGACGAGGCTTGCGCTCTTCGCCGCATCCGGCCCGCCGTGCGCCAGGTTGGCGACCATGCTGGCCAGGGCCGCGCCCAGGCTGCCCGCCAGGGCCGCGATGGAGCCGCCGCCCGGGGCCGGCGTGTCCCGGCTGACCTCGTCCGTGAAGGCGTGGACGGGCAGGGCCACCAGGGCCTTGGGATCGACCTTGGGCAGCCCGAGGACCTTCTGCTCCACGTCAAAGGGGGCCACGTCGCCGAGGCCCATGGAGAAGACGGCGGTCTGGAGGATGTCCTGCACCGGCACCCCCGTGGACTTGCCCATGGCCTGCAGGTAGTGGCGGCCGGAGGCCAGCAGGCAGGGGAAGGGCACCAGGCCCACGATCTCGCTGCCGGTGACCACCAGACCCCGCTCCGCGGCAAGGCGGCGCGTGGCCTCCAGCACCGTGTGGGGCGCCGTCTGCTGGTAGTCCGTGAGGTTGATGCTGATCTGGGCCCGGCGGTAGGTATCGACGTACCACCCGATGGCCTTGCAGTGGCCGTAGAGCCCCCGCCGGCGGACCTTCTGGCCCACGGGACGGCTGGGGTCCACGTCGTTGAGGCGCAGCAGCTCCGGCAGGTCATAGCCGTGGGCCGCGGCGCAGTGGGCCGTGGTCTCCTCGAAGGTGACACCGGTGAAGTCGCAGTTGCCGCAGGGGAAGGACCCCTCGGCGTAGAGCTGGATCTCGCCGGTCTGATAGAACGGCTGGATGCGGCCGCGGCGGGCCACCCGGCCCTTCTCCCGCAGCTCGAAGGCGATGTCTGTGGCGTGGGCCTTGTCGCCGGAGTTCAGCGTGACGTTGTAGGCCACCAGGAACTCCCGGGCGCCGATGATGGTGGCGCCGCTGCGGGCGCTGAAGGCGGCGGGGCCGAAGTCCGGCTGCCACTGGGCATCCCGCAGCTTCGCGGCCAGGCCTTCATACTCGCCCCGGCGCACGTCGGCGAGGTTGCGCCGCTCGGGCCGCGAGGCGGCGGCTTCGTAGAGATAGACCGGGATTCCCAGCTCGGCGCCCACGCGCTGGCCCAGGCGGCGGGCCAGCTCCGCGCAGTCCGCCATGCTGACGCCCGCCACGGGCACGAAGGGCACCACATCCGTGGCGCCCAGGCGGGGGTGCGCGCCGTGTTGCTGGGCCATGTCGATGACCCTGGCGGCCTCGGCGATGCAGCGGAAGGCGCCCTCCAGCACCGCCTCGGGCTCGCCCACGAAGGTGATCACCGTGCGGTTCGTGTCCGCGCCCGGATCCACATCGAGGACTTCCACGCCGGGCACCGCCGCGATGGCATCTGTCACCGCCTTGATCTTCGCCGCGTCCCGGCCCTCCGAGATGTTCGGCACACACTCCACCAGCCTGCGGGACATGGGTCCTCCGTCTGTTCAAGTCTAACCTTTGGTGCCGCGCCGCGCTCCAAAGCCGGACCGCGCGCGGCCCGGCTTTGGAGATAAATTGACAATCTGTTAGTGGCGAAGCTTCTTCTCATCTCGGAACGCGCAGCGTTCCGAGCCCTACCGATCCCCCCGGGCCGCCTGATCCACCTCGTTCTTTACGCCGCTGACGACGTGGCCGGTGGGGCTGACGCGGGAGGCGGTGTCGCAGGTGCCGGTCTGGTCGTCGAAGAAGAAGTCGGGCTCGAACTCGCGCAGGAAGTCGGCCTTCTCCAGGCCGCCCAGGAACATGGCCTCGTCCACCTGGATGTTCCAGGCCATGAGGGTGCGGATGGCGCGCTCGTGGGCCGGGGCGCTGCGGGCCGTGACCAGGGCGGTGCGGATGCGCATGGGGGCGCCGGCGCCCGCGGCCTGCAGGGGCTGCAGCGCCTCCAGGAGGGGCTTGAAGGGGCCCGGGGGCAGGGGCACTCCAGCCCGCTCGATCTCGTGGGCCTGGAAGGCCGCCAGGCCGCCCTGGTCGTAGACCCGCTCGGCCTCGTCGCTGAAGATCACGGCGTCACCGTCGAAGGCGATGCGGATCTCCTCCGGGTGGCGGTCCGCGGCCACGGTGCTGTCGGGATAGACCCGGGCGGCGGCGAAGCCCGCCAGCAGGGCCGCGCGGACGTCATCCTCCTTGGCGGACAGGAACAGGTTCGCCCCCAGGGACGTGAGGTAGGGATAGGGGTTGCGGCCCCGGGTGAAGACCCCGCGCTCCAGCTGGAGGTTGGCCTCCTGGGCGCTGCGGAAGACCCGCAGGCCGCTCACGGGATCGTTGCGGGAGAGGATCACCACCGCCACCCGGGAGGCCCCGTCGGCGTTGAAGGCCAGCAGCTTCTGCACCAGCGGGAAGGCCACGCCGGGCTGGGCGGGCTGGTCCAGGCGGGCGAGCTGCAGCTCCATGTAGGCGCGGTCGTCGCTCTCCTCGAAGACCCGGTTCTCTTCCTCGAAGTCGAAGAGGGCGCGGGACGAAATGGCGACGACGAGCTTGCCTGCCAGGGATCGGGTCATGCCCTCAGGTTACATTGAGGGATGGCCCGCCTCTACTTCGATGCCAACGCCACGACCCCGCCCCATCCGGACGCGGTGGCGGCGGTGTGCCAGACCCTAGCCAAGGATTGGGCCAATCCCACCAGCACCCACCGCGAGGGCCAGCGGGCGCGCCACCTGCTGGAAGAGGCCCGCCGGGAGCTGGCGGAGGCCCTGGGCGTGGCGCCCGGGGAGCTGGTCTGTTGCGCCAGCGCCACCGAGGCCCTGCACCTGCTGCTGCGGGGCCTCCAGGCCGCGCTGGGGGACCGGCCCGCCGCGGTGTTTCCCGGCGAGCACAGCGCCTGCCTGAACCCCCTGCGGGACTGGTCTCGCGTGAGCTGGCTGCCGGAGCTGCCCGAGGGCTGCGCCACGGTGGTCCAGCTGGCGGCGAGCAACGAGACGGGGCTGCTCTACCCGCTGCCGACGGTGCTGGACGCGGTGCGCCTCCAGGACTGCGCCCAGGCCTGGGGCAAGGTGCCTGTGGACCTCTCGGGCTGCGACGCCGCCGTGTTCAGCGGCCACAAGGTGGGCGGCCCCCGGGGCGCGGCCCTGCTGTGGTTGCGGCCGGGCCTGCCCTGGGAGGCGGTCCTGGAGGGCCCCCAGGAGCGCCGCCGCCGGGGCGGCACCGAGGACCTGCCGGCCATCCTGGGGCTGGCTGCGGTCATGCGGCACCTGCCCGAGCGCCTGGCGCAGAACGCTGCCCTGGCGCCGCTGCGGGACGCCTTCGAGGCGGAGCTGCTCTCCTGGCACCGGGACCTGGAGGTCATCGGCCACGGCCAGCCCCGGCTGCCCAACACCAGCTGCGTGCTGTTCCGGGGCCGCAGCGGCGAGGGCCTGCAGGTGGCGCTGGACCTGGCTGGCTTCGCCGTGAGCACCGGCAGCGCCTGCCACAGCGGGTCCGTGAAACCGAGCCACGCGATCACGACCTTGGGGTATACTATCGAGGACGCGCGCTCGGTGCTTCGCTTTTCGATGCTTCCCGACACGCAGCCCGGCGAGGTGGAGGCCCTGGTGGCGGCCATCAAGCGGTTGACATGAAGTCCTGGAAGACCGGGCTGGGCATGGAGTGAGCATGGTCGAACAGGTCCTCTTCTTCTTCGCGCACAACCCGCTCCTGTTGCTGTTCGCCGTGGTGGCCCTGGGCTATCCCATCAGCAAGCTCAAGGTGGCCGGCGCCTCCTTCGGCATCGCCAGCATCCTCTTCGCGGGCATCGCCCTGGGCGCCCTGGTCATGGCGCCGGGCCTGGACCCCGCCCTCAAGCAGGACATCTCCAAGGACATGAAGCTGGTCTACGAGCTGGGCCTGGCGGTCTTCGTCTACGCCATGGGCCTGTCCATCTCGCACAGCTTCTGGGCCGCCTTCAGCCGCGAGGGCATGAAGAAGAACGCCGTGGTGTTCCTGGTGATGCTGTTCTCCACGGGCTTCGTGATGCTCCTGGCCCGGGTCATGGGCTTCAACGCCCGCTATGCCGCCGGCCTGCTCACGGGCAGCTTCACCAACATGCCGGCCCTGGCGGGCGTCATCGAGCGGGTGAAGGCCTCCGGGGCCAGCCCCCTGGAGCTGGCCCAGCCCACGGTGGCCTCGGCCATCGCGTATCCCATCGGCGTGCTGGTGCCCATGCTGGTGATCCTCCTCAGCGCCAAGGTCTTCCGCGTGAACCTGCAGGAGGAGGCGGACGGCCTCAAGGACTACCAGACCGGCCACCAGAAGCTGGAGGCCTGGACGATCCGGGTGACGCGGCCCGAGGCCGAAGCCCTGACCAAGCACGATGTCTGCGCCGCGGGCCGCCTGCGGGTGGTGTTCGGCCGGGTGCTGCGCAAGGCGGAGCTGCTGCTGCCGGGGCCGGACCTGGGGCTGAAGCTTGATGACCTCGTGACGGTAGTGGGCTCGCCCGATGACCTGGCCCAGGTGGAGGCCCTGCTCGGCGAGCGCAGCCATGTGGAGCTGGACCGCGACCAGAGCGCCCTGGACGCCACGCGGGTGTTCGTCTCGCGCTGGGACGTGGTGGGCGTGCCCCTGGGCAAGCTGGATCTGGTGAACCGCTTCCAGGCCATCATCACGCGGGTGCGGCGCGGTGACCTCTGGTTCGTGCCGGACGGCGACACGGTGCTGGAGCTGGGCGACCGGGTGCGGGTCACCACCCGCCGCGACAACATCGAGGCCATCGAGGAGTTCTTCGGCGACAGCTACCGGGCCATCAGCGAGGTGAGCTTCCTGACCTTCGCCATGGGCCTGGCCGCGGGCCTCGCCCTGGGCCAGCTGCCCATCCCCCTGGGCCACGGCATCATCTTCAAGCTGGGCTTCGCAGGCGGCCCTCTGGCCGTGGCTCTGATCCTGGGCCGGTTCCACCGCGTCGGCTCCCTGGTCTGGAACTTCCCCTACAGCGCCAACCATACGGTCCGCCAGTTCGGCCTGGTGCTCTTCGCGGCGGGCATCGGCATCCTCTCCGGCGAGGGCTTCCGGGCCATCCTGTCCCGGGATGCCTCGGTGCTGCCGCTGTTCCTGGGCGCGGCCTTCCTGGTCTGCTTCGTGGCGGACTCCCTGACCATGGTGCTGGGACACAAGCTGTTCGGCATCCCCCTGAACGTCATGTTCGGCATCCTGGCGGGCACCCACACCCAGCCCGTGGTGCTGGGCTATGCCAATCACCACACCGGCAACGACCTGCCCAACGTCGGCTTCGCCACCGTCTACCCCCTGGCCACCATCCTCAAGATCGTCCTCGCCCAGGTGCTGCTGGGGCTGCTGCGGTAGCGGGCATCGTCTGGACCAGGGAAAGAAAATTCAGCCACCGATGAACACCGAGAAAAGCCGATGAACACCGATAAGGCCTGCTGATGTTGGCGCTGCGCAGGCTCAGGCATCCAAGAGCAAAAGCGGAACCGCAGATTTCACAGATTCCACAGGTGAGCGCCGACCGACCCTGCATGGGCCCGCCGCAGGCGGCTTCCGGCCCAGATGGAGCCCATGCTCAGTGCGGCCACAACCCAGCAACTGGATCCCCGTTATCCCCGTCCAATCAGTTTCTGGCCACGGATACTTGCCCCAAAGGGCACGAAGGCGCAGCCATCGCGCCGACAGGGCATCCGGGCCTGGGGCCCCCGGTCGCATGCGACCGGCCAAGGGGGCGGCGGCTGGAACGGCTTTCTGGGGCCGCAGCCAGCCGCCGCCCCCTTGGGGATGCCCGGGGTGAGCCAGGGCGCATTCGTGTGCGTCCTTCGCCCGCAGGGCGACTTCGTGTCCTTCGTGGAGCGTCCTTTTAGCGGAGTCTGGCCGATAATCAGGTCAGCTGTTATCGGTGTTCATCGGTGTTCAGAGCTGTTCCTTCCGGGCTCAGCGAATCGGCAGGCCGTCGGGCGCCTGGGCCCAGTGGATGTCGAGCCAGGCGGCGGCGGTGGGGGCGAGGTCCCAGAGGGGCACGTGGCCGAGGGGGGCTCTGCCGGCGCCCAGGACCACCAGCCAGGTGTGCATGCTGGGGGTCTCGCTGGTGTAGGCGTGGGCGCCGCTGCGGCCGTAGCGCTCGCCTTCCTCCTCGCGGCTGGAGCGGGCCTGGGAGAACCACTGGCCTTCGGGGGCCAGCAGCACCAGGTCGCCGACTCGGTCGCTGCCCGCCAGGTGGTAGCGGGCGGGCACCTGCGCCCGGGTCCAGACCTGGAGGCCGGGCTTGCGCAGGCGGGCCAGGGCCTTGGCCTCGTCCTGGGGGTTCTTCAGATACACATAGGCGCTGCCGCCGTGGGTGATCAGGGTGCAGGGAATGCGGTCCAGCAGGGACGGGAGGTGGATGCGGCGCGTCATCGGGGCCATGCCGTGGTCCGCTGCCAGGATCACGCGGAGGCCGGGGTGGGTGGCTAGCATCCGCTCCAGCCAGGGGGCCATCTCGTCGTCGATGACCTGGAGCTTGGTGCGGAGCTCGGGGCTGCGGGGCCCCTTGACGTGGCCCTCCCCATCGGTGCCCGAGAGGTAGGCCATGACGAGCTGGGCGCCGTCCTTGAGGGCCGCTTCCGCAAAGGCGAGGCCCTCGGTGTCCGGGTGGCCTGAGCGGAAGACCTGCATGCGCCAGGGGGTGACACCGTCCCAGGGACCCGTGGCGCCCACCCAGTGGAAGACCGCCGTGCGCACGCCGCTGCGGGTGGCGGCCACCCAGAGGGGCTCGCGGAGGATGTCCTTGGCATTGTGGGCCACGGGTACCAGGGCCTTGGTGGCGGGCTCCACATAGCCGTTGGCCACGACCCCGTGGTGCTCGGGAAAGCAGCCCGTGGCCATGGTCACGTGGCCGTTGAAGGTGGTGGCGGGGAAGGGGGGCAGGCCCTCGCCCCGGCGGCCCTGCTGGGCCAGCGCCCAGAGCTTGGGCATGGTGGTCGGGTTGAACTGATCCGCACCCAGCCCGTCCGTGCTGATGAGCAGGACGGGCCCCGCCGCCTGCAGGAGGGCGGAAAAGAGCAGGGCGAGAACGGCTGAGCGACGCATCTTTCCAGAGTATCAAGTTAACCTGGACTCATGAACACACCTCGCTGGCCCTATCCCCTGCTCCGTCTCAAGCCCGGCAAGGAGGCGATGCTCTCGCGGCACCATCCCTGGGTGTTCTCGGGCGCCCTGGCCAAGCCCACGGACTCGACCCTGGTGCGGCTGGCAGATGACAGCGGCCAGGTGCTGGGGGTCGGCACGGCCAGTCCCACGAACCCGCTGGCCGTGCGGCTCTTCCGCTTCGAGGACGCGCCCCTGGACGAGGCCTTCTTCCGCGCCCGCTTCGAGGCTGCCCTGGCCCTGCGCAAGCAGCTGGGCCTGTGGGAGCCCGAAGGCGGCTGCCGCTGGATCTTCAGCGAAGGCGACGGCCTGCCGGGGCTGGTGGTGGACCGCTACGCCAGCGCCCTGGTGCTGCAGGTGGGCACCGCGGGGCTGGAGGCCCTGCGCGAGGTCTGGTGGCCCATCCTCTACGAGCTGGGCAAGCGTGAGGGCATCACGGCCTTCGTGGAGCGCAGCCAGTCCGGCCGCCGCGACGAGGGCCTGGAGCTCGTTAACCGGCTGCTGAAGGGCAGCCTCGCGGGGCCCGTGCAGCTGCGGGAGGGCGCGGCGCAGTTCACCGTGGACCTGCTGCGGGGCCAGAAGACGGGCTTCTTCCTGGACCAGCGGGAGCACCGGCTGCAGGTGGGCCGGGTGTCCCAGGGCAAGCGGGTGCTGAACGCCTTCGGCTACACCGGCGGCTTCAGCATCCACGCGGGCCTGGGCGGCGCCACGGAGGTGGCCACCCTGGACATCAGCGTCCCGGCCCTGGACCACGCGGCGCGCGACTGGGCCGCCAATGGCCTGGACCCGGCGGCGCACCTGCGGATGGAGGGGGACGCCTTCGAGCTGATGCGCACCCTGGAGCCCCTGTCCTGGGACCGCGTCATCGTGGACCCGCCCGCCTTCGCCAAGCAGCGCAAGGACGTGGACCGGGCCTTCAAGGCCTACAAGGACCTCTTCCGCCTCGGCGCCCGCGCCGCGGCCCCCGGCGGCATGCTGTGGGTCTTCTCCTGCAGCCAGCACCTGGACCGCACCCGCTTCCAGGAAGCCGTGTGGACCGCCCTGCTGGAAGCCGGCCGCGAAGCCAAAGTCCTGGCCCACCTCGGCCAGCCCGCCGATCACCCCTACAGCCTGAACCACCCCGAAGGCTTCTACCTCAAAGGCCTGTGGCTGAGCCTGGACTGAGGGGACCTGGTCGCTTCATTCGGAAAACCAGGGAAGAGAAACCGAAGAGAGACCCAGAGGAAGGCCGGAGGCGCGGAGGAGAGCGGAGAAGGGCGCTGGGTCTTTCATGTCTCGGCAGTTACTACTGTTCATCACTGGTTAAACAGCCCTTCGCTGACGCCTCAATGGCCCATCCCTTCATTCCCTGCATCCCTGTAAAAACTTCCTTTTCAACAGGGATGCAGGGGATGAAGGGGATAACTAAAAATGCAGACATCCTCCTACTCAGTCTTAGGACGCTCTCCCGAGCAGAAGCGGCACACTGCACCCAGGAATCTGGCCGATCTTTCGCTGTCGCTCACTTCGGAGGAGATGCCGCCGATGAGGTCACCGACCTGGCTCGGGCAAACTCCCGGTGCTCACCTTGATTTCCCTGGCTTCTTTCGGCTCTTGGCCTTGGCGGCGGGGGCTTTCGGGGTGGCCTTGGGAGCTTCTTCCTTGTGATCGCCGAGGACGGTCTTGAGGGGGCAAACCGGGAAGGCGAAGCACTTTTGGCAGGTGACGGCCAGGGCAATGGGGCAGAGGGTCATGGGGTTCTCCTGGGGCGGATCAGAGCTGCCTATTGGCTATCATGCTCCAGTCGTTGGACCCTGATCCTGTTAATCCCCTTCGGCCCCGCTTGTCGACCCGCTGCAGTCGGGTCCGGCCAGTTCTTTTCAAGGGTGACTCCCCCATGTCGATTGAAGATGAGCTCGACGGTGCGTTCGATGAGGGTCGTCGGCACCCTATGGACATGCCCTTTGTCTTCAACGATGCGGTCGAGCTGCAGGACGGTCCTGATGCGGGGCTGCGAGGGTCTGTGGTCTCTGTCTTCCTGGACGAAGGTGGGTTGTGCTACACCGTCGAGCTCTCGACGGGTCGGGATATCCAGGTGGCACCCGCTGAGCTCCGACTGATTGATCCCTGAAACGTGCACCAAGGAGTGTTCATGAAGCGAGTCGTCGGCATTGGTGGGGTCTTCTTCAAGGCGAAGGACCCCGAGGCGCTCAGGGCCTGGTACCAGGCGCACCTGGGCATCGACGTGCAGGCCTGGGGCGGGACGGCCTTTCCCTGGGACCGGCCAGGCGGGGTGACGGTCTGGAGCATCTTCCCGGATACCTCGGAATACTTCGCGCCGAGCGCCTCGCCGTTCATGGTCAATTATGTGGTGGAAGACCTGCATGCGGTCCTGGAGGCCCTGCGTTCCGAGGGCTGTGACGTGGATGCCAAGGTCGATGAGTCCGAGTACGGGAAGTTCGGCTGGGTGATGGACCCCGAGGGCAACCGGGTGGAGCTCTGGCAACCCCCCGAGGATCCCGTATCCTGAACCCAAAGGGAGCAGCCATGAGCCAGCCGGTCTATGCCCTGAACCTGTTCAACGTCTCGAATCGGGATGAGTACCTGGCCTACGCGCGCCGCTCCGTCAGGGAAGTCCAGACCCACGGCGGCCAGGTCGTGGCGCTCGGCAAGTTTCGCGAGGCCGTGGTGGGCGAGCTCGAGCCCCGGGCCGTGCTGATTCTGGTTGAGTGGGCGTCCAAGGCGGCCTTTGAGTCCTACTGCCAGGACCCCGCCCTGGCCGACCTGCACCCGCATCGCATCAACGGCACCCAGAACTACATCTGGCACCTCTTCGACAAGCTCGAGGACCTGCGGCCCATCCTCAAAGACCTGAAGTAGGCCCATGCTCCCCACCCTGTTCCTGGTCCTCGGCGCACTGTTCTTCTGGCTGGTTTTCAGGGCTTATGTCTCCCAGGAGATCCAGGGCCGGGGCTGGGGGTTCAGCACCCGAACCTACCAGCGGGAGAGCCAGCCCGTCTGGTACTGGGTGACCTTTGCGTCCTACCTGGTCTGTGCCGCGTGGGCCACGGCGTTTGGCGTGCTGGCTGCGCTCCGGCTGCTCAATCCGAAATAGAGCGGGGGGCCAGCCCTCTTTCGCCGGTCGCAGCCCGCTCTCCGCCCTGCCTATACTGTCCGGAGAGGTAGCCTCCATGCGCCTGTTCGCCTTGCTCATCCTGCCCTGCCTCGCGAGTGCGGGATCGCTGGAGCACCTGGTGCCCCGGCCCGCGCCGCCGAAGGGCCTTCAGCTCCGGGTGCCGTCCTTCTCCACGCAGACCCGCGCCGAGAGGGCCCGCGGGGGCGCACCGGTCGCGCAGCAGGGGGCCCCGGACCCGCTGGGCCGGCCGCGGCAGGACCTCCCCCTGATTCCCTACCCGAATCAGGTCCCAGCTCGGTACCGCGGCTTCCTCCACGGCTACTGATTCCTGCTGATGAACCCCGTCCTGCTCACTCTCGCCCTGCTGCTTGCGGTTCCCTGTCTCCAGGGACAGGCGAGCGAAGTCGATGCCCTGATCCAGGAGGTGGCTGGCGTCGATCCGAAGGAGGCCAAGGCCTTCTTCCTGGGGATCAAGACCGAGGCCGCAGCGCTGGATCGCTTGGCGCTGGTGAAGCGAGTCGCCTTCCCCCTCACGGTGGACCTGAAGGCCCGCCGGAACGTGAAGCTCAGGAACCCTGCGCAGCTTCTCAAGCACTTCGACGAGGTCTTCACGCCGAAGGTGCTCGGGGCGATCCACGGACAGGCCTATGAGGATCTGTTCGTGAACTACCAGGGCATCATGATCGGGTCCGGCGAGGTCTGGTTCACCGGGTTGAAGGGACCCAGCGGCAACTTCGACCAGCTCCGGATCATCACGATCAATAACTGATCCATCTCCGCACCACTCACGAGACGCCACCCCCGACAGGACTCCATGCCCCAACCGAAACGCCTCATCCACCTTGGCTCCTGGGTCCTGCTGCTCCTCCTCAACGTGGCGGGGGCGCTTACCTTCTTCCAGAAGCCAGACTACCTGCCCATCGACGCCGCCGATGTGATGCTGGTGCGGCCGGGGCCCACCCAGGACGCTTCGGCCGCCGCCACCATTGCCAGTGGCCAGGGCAACCAGATCGCCGTTCCGCAGCCCGCCGACAAGGTCCTGGTGCTCATCCATTCGAGGTATCGGGGGCTGAGGCTGCCCCTTGTGTGTCTGGCCTCGGTGCTGCTGATCGCCTCGATCCTGCTGACCCGAACGTGGCCCGCCAAAAAGCCGCTTCCCCCGGAATCGGCTTGACCCTCCGCCGAGCCTGCCTTCGGCGCTCTCCCATCGTCCAGAATGATCGGCTTCGCTCGGAGCCTGGGGTCAGGCGGGTGCGGTAAGATCCCTCTGCTGGTCGCCACCCCCGAGGTGTCCCATGGCTCCTGAGAAACTCATCGAGAAGCGCGGGAAAGAGCCTGCCTTCCTGCCGGGGCATGTCGGTGAGTCCTGGCAGCGGGTCGATTTTGGCCTGGGGGCCTCCACCCTGCAGTCCTCCCCGCAGGTCCAGGACTCGCTTCCTCCCCAGGATCGCCACTGGGGCCGGATGGTCGCCTGTGCGGTGGCGGGTGGCCTCGTTACCCTCCTCCTCGGTATGCTCGTCCGCAAGCTCTTCCACTGATCCACTTCCACAGCCAGCCCTGCCTTCCTCTCAGGCATGGCTCCATGCAAGTTCTGGAGCTCACCCATGATTCCCTTGGCTCTGGCTCTGGCACTGGTGCCGGCCCTGCTCGGTCAGGTCTCTGCCGAGGCGCCGAAGAAACCCCGGCAGATGGAGATCAAGGGCACCCTTTCGACCCTGCCCGTCCCGAAGAAGATGGGGGAGTGGAGGGGAAGCAGGGCGGTCTCGGATCCCTTCGTGGCGGGGAAGACCCAGTACCGGATTCCCCTCAAGCCCAACCAGAGCATCCAGGCCGAGATCAAGGCCAGCCGCCCAACCTTCAATGTCAGCATCGTGGAGGCCCAGGGCACCGATACCGGCTACGATGCCCTGCCTGAGAAGACCGAGCTGCGGAAGGACCGGGCCATCTACCTCAACCGGCAGAAGCGGGCGATGGAGGTACTGGTGCAGATCCGGTCCACGGAGATCGTCAACAAGGAGCCGTTCACGTTGATCCTGACGGAGCTGGACACTGAGCTTTATCTGAAGGAGCTGGAAGCGGCTAAGACGGCGGCTCCCGGTCCCGCTCCAGAGCGGGTGACTCCTGAGAAATGAGGTCGCCCTGCCACCCAGCCCCGGAGCCCGTCCATGTCGAGCAAGCTGATCTCCTTCATTGCCTTCCTGCTCACCTACGCCATCACACGGCTCGGCCAGGCCGCGCTCCACTTCAAGCCGACCCGGGACCTCCCTTTCTGGCCCGGCCTGGCGGTGGAGTTCGTCCTCTGGGCGGTGGTGTTCCTCCTCGTCCTGCTGGGCCTGACGAAGCTGGTCACCCGGCTGGCGCCCGCCAAGGGACCAGAGCAGGCCTGATCCAGAGAGGATGTCCATGAACGGTGCGGCCTATCTGGCAGATGCGATCCGGCGGTTCCGGGAAGCGCAGGCGCAAGCCGAAGGAGCGCTGGCTCAGGTCCCCTTTGAGCGCTGGCACCAGCGCCTCGATCCCGAGTCGAACAGCCTGGCGACGCTGGTGCTGCACCTCTCGGGCAACCTGCGCTCCCGCTGGTCGGACTTCCTCCAGAGCGATGGGGAGAAGCCCGATCGGGACCGGGACGCCGAGTTCGAGGATCCCGCCACGCTCACCCAGCAGGCGCTGCTGGAGGGCTGGTCCCAGGGCTGGACCTGCCTCTTCGCCGCGCTGACCGGGCTGGCGGAGAGCGACCTCGAGCGCACCATCACCATCCGGGCGCAGCCGCACTCGGTGGTGGAAGCCATCAACCGTCAGCTGGCGCACTACCCCTACCACGTGGGCCAGCTCGTCTTCCTGGCCAAGCACCTGGCCGGACGCGACTGGCAGACCCTGAGCGTGCCCCGGCGTGGCTCGGTGGCCTTCAACGAGGCCATGCGGCGGAAGCCGGCCGGGAGCTGAGCTGCTCGCCCGGACGCCCGGGCGATGAGTCAGTAACGGCCGACGTCGATCGGCTGCTCGGTTTCGATGTTTCGCAGGCGCTCGCCCCAGGCCTGGAGCCAGGCTTCCCGCTGGGCGGGCTCGACCCGCACGGGGCCGTAGTGGATCTGAGGGGCCAGCACCTCGAAGCCCGTGAACTCGAGCATGCCCCGGTGGATGGGGCGGAGGATGGCCTGGAGATCCCCGTTGAAGCCCTCGGGCTGGTAGGCCCCCTCGGGACCGCCGGTGGTGAGGGAGAGCAGGGCGCGCTTGCCCCGGAACATCCCGGTCTCATAGACGCGGCCGCCACCATAGGCGCGGCCCATGGCGAAGACCCGGTCCACCCAGCCCTTGAGGATGGCGGGGACGCTGAACCACCAGAGGGGGAACTGCCAGATCATCAGGTCCGCGGCCTCCACCTTGGCGATCTCCGCCTCCAGCTCCGGCGCGAAGCCGTGGGTCTCCGTGGCGTACAGCTCCTCGGTTTGCAGCTTCAGGTAGGCCGGGTCCTTGGCCGTGGTGAAGTTGGACCGGTCCGAGAGGGGGCTGAACCCCAGGCGGTGCAGGTCACTGGTGACGACGGTGTGGCCCGCCGCCTGCAGCGTGGCGATGGCCGTCTCGAACAGCGCGCCGTTGAAGCTCTGGAGTTCCGGGTGGGCTAGGACGATCAGCACGTTCATGGCGGCTCCCGATCTGAGGGTTTCAGCATAGTTGGCTTGCAAGGATCTCCACAAAGGACACGAAGCACAGACCCAAAGGACCACGAAGGCGCAGTCATCGCGCCGACAGGGCATCCGGGCCGGGGGCCCCCGGTCGCGTGCGACCGGCCAAGGGGGCGGCGGCTGGA
>CAIOFF010000044.1 GCA_903857495.1 uncultured Holophagaceae bacterium
ACTCGGCGGAACTGAACGGAGTCGAGCCGTTCGAGTACCTGATCGAGTTGCTGAAGCACCCGGAGGAAGTGGAGAGCGAGCCTGGACGGTGGATGCCCTGGAGCTATCCGCACCCACCCAGTTCGGCCTGACCGCGACCCCCAATCACCAAATTTGGGTTGAGTCGAAGACACTCAAGTGCGCCCTATTTGGCCAAATTCGTTGCTTCCCGTTGGGTCAGGCAGTGCTGCCGGAAAGACACATTGAAGTGAAGCGGTTCAAGACCGAGGATGGGCGGGAGGGGAGCTATGCCTCACTCGGGAATGGGCTCGCCAAGTTGCTGTTCGATGATGGCAATATGGCCATTATTCGTGAGATGGGAGAGGATAGATCCAGTGACCCTGCCGAGGATATCCCTTTCTGAGTTCATGATGAATGGGCCACCTAGGGCATCACCCAAGTTGTCGGTTCGAGGCATCATGCCCAGAAAAGCCATGGCGACTGGAGGGCCAGCAAGGTTTCGGCATTCAAATGGGCGAATACCGCCCTCGGCAACCTGAAAGGAAACATTCGTGGCGTCTGCCACTGGATCGGCAACCAGCACCCTCCCGGTCCACAGTGAAGAAATCGAAAATCGATTGGGGGGTCCCCTCCACACCTGTCGCAAGTGGCGGACCGGGGTTAGTGTTGGCGGGTCATCACGCTGCCATATCTCCGAGTAGCGCATCTTGCTACTCTCTTTCGGCGTCCTCGTATTGCCAGCGGGGGACTGGGTATGGGATGAACTGCCTGCGAGGAGGGAGAAATGACCCGCGCAATCGAAATTCCCGGATTGCTCGAGGCCCGTGAAGCGATTAGGGCTTTGGTCCGCGCAATGCTCGCCCGGAAATCATCGATCTGTGGGCACCTGAAGGACTTTCCTGAATTAAGCCTCCTCCTCAGTAAATTAGCCAAGTTGGATCCACTTGATTATCCATCTTTTTCGACTGGTAAATTTTTGGCTATGGATTTCGGAGAATCTATAAGCTTAAAACTTGAGGATAAACCTGGTAAAAAAGCAATTTTTGTAAATATTTCATTAAGTATAAAATCAAATAAAACCTCTAAAATTACAAATGCCAAAATCATTACCCCATTAGGACGAGAGCTCGATTTGAACCGAATCGCCAGTTATGGCTACGCACGTAAAACATCACATGCAGACCACGAAAGAGCATATGTTGTTTCATTAGCGCTCTCTCTATACAAAGAAGGGATGTTGATAGGAACTATAAAATACAACAGAATCACGAATAAAATAAATCAATTTTCATTAAAGCCTGGAGGGTTGCGGGCAAATGCGAAGTCATATTTGATAACTGATGATGGACCCATCATGAGTCCGAAACTGGAGAGGCGATTATCTGGTTTACTCAATAGCGCAACTGCTCATCAAATATTGGTAAAAATGGAAAACCTAAAAAAAGGCGCTCAAATTTCAGAATCTGATTTTATTAATCTTTTAAAGTATTTAAAAATTCCCGTAAAGGCTGTAATATTTTATCCTGTCAATAAAAAATATAAATTATTGCCAGAGTAATAGTTCAGTCTGTACTTCCTCTGGTCCACTTTGGATTATTCTTCCGCAAAAAAGAAGCTCCCTTCCATTAGCTATGAAGGCTTTGTTGTTTTTTGGCGGTTCGAGCATAGAGCGCCACCCACGGCCCCTGGCCTCGATCAATCCCCCACCCTTACCCACTCCCCGCTCTTGATGGCCACCAACCACGCCTCCACAGGCTTGCCCTCTTGGGCGCGGATGGCCTGGGCGTAGCGAGTGAGCTGGGCCTGGTAGCTGGCCAGTTCTTCAGCACCGAATGCCTTCGAGTTCTTGAAGTCCAGGAGGTGGAGGCGGTCGTCTTCCCACACCACCAAGTCGGCGCGGCCCAGAGCGCCGCTGGCGGCAGCTCCCGCCAAGGGCAGCTCGGTGCGGCGACGCAGGTGCCGCCAGCCCCGGGTCTCGAACTGCTCCAGGAAGCGCTCGGCATGTTCCTGCACACCGGCCACCGCAGGGGCCGCCGCCAGGCAGGCTGCGAACCCTTCGGGGTCCTCCCAGCGAACCAGCAGGTCCCGCAGGAAGGCATGGACCAGCTCTCCTTCCTGGCGAGCCTTGGCACGGGCCTCCGTCGGCAGGGCTGCGTGAACATCGCGGGTGGCATCCTCCGGGGCTAGGGTCGGCCGGAGTGCGGGCGCCGCCCAGGCAGGGGCCTCCACCGTCGGGAGCGGCGCAGGTGCGGGCGGCTCGTCCAGCTGCAGCAGTTCGGGGTGGGCCGCCACCAGGTGCTGGCCCCAGTGGGCCCAGGTCTTGGCCTCCGCTGCATCCTTGGGCTCCTTCGGCTCCTGCAGCAGCAGGCAGAGGCGGCCCTTGGCCCGGGTGAGGGCCACGTAGAGCAGATTGAGATCGTCCCGGCGCTGGCGCGCCTCGATGAGCGGCTTCAGGTCCCGGTAGGCCCGGCCGGGATGTTTGCCAAGCCTCCAGGCCAGTAGGAGGGCGCCCCCCGCCGGGCTGGTGCGTAGCTCACCCTTGCTGAAGGGCCTCGGGTGGGCGTGCAGCAGCGGCAGGATGACGTCGTCGTATTCCAGGCCCTTGCTGGCATGGACCGTCTGGATGAGGAGGTCCGCATCGTCGGCGGAGGCCGGCAGGTCGCCACGCTCCATCCCGCTGCGCTCGTCCTCCAGGGCCGCATAGGCTACGGAGGAACTGGCGGGTAGGTCCAGCAGCATGCCCAGGAGGGCCGCCAGATTGCGCCGGGCCCGCAGGGGTTCCATGGTCCCGTGGGTGTGCAGGGCGGCGATGCCGCGCAACAGAGAGCCCTCGTTCAGCAGGCGCCCGACCAGCTCCTGGGCGGACACCTCGCGGAGGCCCCGCAGCCACCGCACCGCATCGCGCTGCGCCTCGGGGAAGGCCTCGGGATCCAGCTGGCCCAGGCCGGGCAGGCCGGGTCGGCCCTCCCGGGACAGGGCCAGGCGGGTGAGATCGCCATCGGTCAGGCCCACAATCTGGCGCAGCAGGGCCACGCAGGGCCGCGGCCGCTCGGGGTGGGCCACAGCCTCCAGGGCCGCCAGCACCAGGCGCACGCCGGGGCTATCCCAGAAGCCCTCCTTGGCTACCACGTAGGGCTGGATGCCTTGGCGCTTCAGGCGCTGCAGCAGGGCCGGCAGCTTGGTGCGCTGTTTCAGGAGCAGGGTACGACGGCGGGGGCCTGCCTTGGCCGGTTCGCCCAGGCACTGCCGCCAGCCCTCCTCGCGGGCAAGGCCCGAGATCCAGCCGGACAGGGCGGAGAGGTCCGCCCGGGAGGATGGTGCCGATGTTCGCACCAGGCCGACGGGCAGCGCGTCTGGCGCCATGGCCTCCTGCGCCCCATCCAGGCTGTCCGTACCCGGCGCGAGCTGTGGCCAGACTTCTTCCACGTAGCGGTTGGCCAGGGCCACCACCTGGGGTGTCGAACGGAAGTTGAAGGGCAGGCGGAAGGCCCGGTCTCCCGCCGCCTTCAGATGGCCACCCAGGAGGCCGGGGTCGCCACCGCGGAAGCCGTAGATGGCCTGCTTGACGTCGCCCACCCGGACCATCTGCGCCGCACCGAGGGCCGCGAGGAAGGCGTCCTGGGAGGGTGAGGTGTCCTGGTACTCGTCCACTAGCAGCAGCCGGGGCGGGACGCCCTCGAGGCGGCCCCCATCCAGGCTGTGCAGGGCCGTGCGCACCAAGTCGCCAAAGGTGGCCAGACCCTGCTGGGCCTTCTGGGCCTCGAAGCGGTTAAGGGCGTCCACCAGAAGACAGCGGAGCCAGGCTTCCAGGGCATCCACCACGGGCTCGAAGGTGGTCATGGCCACCCTCAGCGGATCGCTGTAGTAGCCCTTGGAGGCATCCACCCGGCGGTCCTGGCCCTCGGCCCAGCGCAGGCGCGTGGCCAGGTCCGCCCCGGCGGCGGGCACGGGCAGGATGGAAGAAGCCTTGAAGTGCCGCCTCTGGGCGCTGGACGGATCGAGACCCAGCATGGGATTGGCGGCGAACGGCGCCAGGGCCGCCTCGGCGGTGGCGAGGGCCGCCAGCAGGGCGGCTCGGACGGGAGCGGCGTTCTCGGGCTGCAGGTGACCCATGGCATCGCGGTGGTTGTCGTGCCCCTGGGATAGGTCCTCCCAGTTGCGTTCGGCCCAGGTGAGCAGCAGGCGAGCCGGCACATGGTCGGGGTCGGTGTCAGGCAGGGTGAGGGCCTCTCGGACGGTCTGGCGGAGCAGCCGCAGCAAGGCGGGATGGGCCACGTCCCGGATGGTCTCGGGCGCGCCAGCGCCCTGCCCCAGGACTCGCATGGCCAAACTATGGATGGTCGATACCTGCAGCAGCTCGGCCTCTCGCCGGATGCGGCGCCAGAAGGCCCGCGCCCGCTCAGCCGATGCCGTCCAGGAGGCCGCAGCCCAGTGACCCGCGGCCTGTGCCACTTCCCCGGCGGATTTGGTCGGCCGCTCGCCCAGGGGCAGGCCCTTCAGGAAGGCCTCCATGGCCGCGGGGTCTGCAGTCTGCAGGAGCGGCAGAAAGGCTTTCCAGGCCGGTGCATCCAGTGCGGTCAGCAGATCCAGGGGGCGGAGCAGGCGCTCGCGCAGGTCGGCGGCCGCCGCTTCGCTGAAGGTGGTGGCCAGGATCTCGAAGGGGCGGAGGTCCTCCCGGCCGAGGTTGGCGGTGACCAGCACGGTGAGTGTGAAGGTCTTGCCAGAACCAGCGCTGGCGCTGACTACCAAGGACTGGGTCAGGAGGCTGGCATCGCTGAGGTCGAGGTCCCGCATCAGTCGCCCTCCTCATCGCTGTCCACGGTGACATCCACCGGGCGACCGCAGATGGCACTCAGCTCGCACCAACTGCAGTGTTCGCCGGGCGTGGGCGGAAAGTCCCCCGTGTCCAGGCGCGCGTCGAAGCGAGCCAGATTCTGCAGCAGGCAGTCGCGCCACGCGCCCGGCTCTCCAGGCACCGCCGCCAGGGTGGTCAGGTGCTTGGTGAAGGGCTCCGGTGCCTCCTCGCGCAGGGGGAGCAGGGCGGCGGTGGCGACGTCTCCCGGGTACGCCGCTTCAGCGATGAGCATGTAGAGAGGCGTCTGGAGGTGCGATGCAAAGGGTGCGCCCTGCTCGGCGTAGGCGTCGAGGCTGGATTTCTTGGAGGTCTTGTAGTCCGTCACCCGCAGAAAGGTCAGGCCCTCCTCGTGCTCCCAGCGTTCGATGCGGTCGAGCTTGCCACTCACAGGGAAGGCCCGCCCATCCGGCAGGATCATGTCCACGGGGCCCAGCTCCCCTTCCAGGGCGACCAGGGTGCGGGTCCAGCCCTCCTGCAGGGGTAGGGGTTTGGGTTTTTTGCCGTTGGGGAGCGTCAGGCGCTCGGGATAGAGGAAGGTCAGCTCGGCGTCCGTGGGCGCCGACGCCGCCGCATCCAGCAGCAGCGCTGCCGCCAGATTGGGCAGCAGGGACTCAACCTCGAGCACCACCTGGGGCCACTGCTCCTGGGGAATGTTCTTGAGCCCTGCCAGCCAGTCTTCACGGTTGGCCTCCCAGAGGCCCCGAAGGCTGAGGAGCAGGGCTTCGGGATTGAGCTCTCCGCCCAGGTCGCCAAGGAAGGCGGCGGGCCAGTCCCGGAGCCCCGCATGGGGCAGGAGACTGGCCTCCATGACGTGGTGGACCAGGGTGCCCACGGCCATGCGGAGCCGGCTTGCGGCGTCATCGCTGGTGAGGCGCCAGACCCGCTCCGCCAGGGACCGGAAGGGGCACTTCGCCAGGCTCTCCAGGGCCGTGGGGCTGGCCCCGGGCTGGCCCTTGAGCCAGGCCGCGCGAACCCCCGGAACCAGATCCGCTACCGGGGCGGGGGTGGTCAGGGCCTCGGCCTCGGGCCGGGCCATGGCAGCCTGGCTGCGAGCCTCGGCGGCGGGATCCTGCTCGTGGCCCTCCCACAGCCAGCGGAGGCGGCTGTGCACCCGGGTGGTCGGGGCAACCCAAGTGGCCGCCCCTTCCAGGGCATTCCAGAACGGGCCCTGAGCCTTCATGCGACCTTCCTCGTCCTGGGCCGGGCTGAGCACCACCAGGCGCTCCCGGGTCATGGCGAGAACCTTGTTGAAGGCGTAGGCCTCCCGCTGGAAGGCGCGGGGAATCTGGTCGCCGTGCTCGCTGCGGGGCAGCCAGAAGCGCTGAAGGGCGAGGGGGAAAACCGCATCACCCGCCGCCACCGTGGCTTGTACCAGGGCCTGATTGACGGCCGCCTTGCGGTCCCAATCAAGGTCGGGGTTTTCGGGTGCGCGACTGGGCCAGGCCCCTTCAGAAAGATCCAGGATCAGCGTGGCCCGAGAGCCCGACCACTCCTCGAGGAGGGTGTCCGGCGTCACCAGGCGCAGGCCCTCCGGTGCGCGCGCCACGTGGCTGCTGCGGGCGGCCTCGAGGAAGGCCTCCAGGGCGGTGAGCATTTCGGCGTAGGTCCAGACATCGCCGGCCCAGGCCTCCTTGAGCAGGCCCAGCGGCGCGAAGAAGTCATCCGGGTCCATGGGCAGGCGCAGGGTCCCGGCCAGAGCCTCGAGGCGTGCGGCCCAGTCCCGGGCGGGAAGGGTGCGCTGGCGCAGAGCGTCGAGCTCCTGCCAGACGGCGGTGACGCCAGGGCGGGCCCAGTCGTGCAAGTGCATGAAGCTGCTGGTGAAGGCCCGGGGTCCGGTCTGGTCGGCCACTGCCAGGAGGTCGGCCCAGCGCCGCAGGTCATCACGGTGGGAGGCCCGTAGGCCCGCCGAGACTGCGCAGGGATCCAGGCGCAGCAGGCCCATGAGCAGGGTCCAAAGGGGACTCCAAGCTTCGCTGGCAAGGAGTGGCAGCAGGCCCCCCCGCACCTGGAGGGGGATGCCTTCCGCCGCCAGAAGGGGAGCCAGGAAGGGGCCCACCTTCTGGGGCTCGGGATGAATGAGCGTGATCTCAGCTGGCGTGAAGCCTTCATCCAGCCAGATGCAGACCTGCTCCACCGCGTGGCGCAGCAGATCCACCGGTCCATCCACCAGGCCGCGCTGGAAGATCTCGCCGTGGGTCTCGAGCGCCAGGGTTCCCTCGAAGAGCCCAGCCAGCTCAGGGCTCCAGGGGGCGTCGCCCCAGCCTAGGGGTTCCGTGAGGTCCAATTCGTTGGGGAGGCTCTGGCCGTGCTGCTCCAGACCGTCGAGGAACCACTCCACCAGGGGCTGGGAGCTACCGAAGAGCCCCGAGCTGCTGTCGCCTTTGCGGGTGGCGAGGGCGAAGGTGGCCCCGCCCAGCTCGGGCACGCAGGCCAACGCCCGCAGGCGGGCCGGACTGAGGTCGCGCAGGCCGGCGAGGATAGGTCCGTCCTCGGGGGTGCGCTCGATCCAGAGGCCCCGCCCGCCCTGCAGCTGCAGGTCCACGGCCCGCCAGAGGGCCTGGTCGGGTTCCAGGTAGCCCGCCCGCTCCACCTCGGCAAGGTAGGCCTCCAAGTGGGCCACGACGCTGACCAAGCTGTGGGGTGACCGGGGGCTACCCAGGTCCAGGCCGTGGCTCTGGAGGGCCCGGACCGCGGCGGGCAGGAGGCCCTGGGCCAGGAGTTCCTGGCAGGCCCCAGACCTGGCCTTCAGAGCATCCAGACTCGGCGCCGGCCAGCCACTGGCCTTGGCCAGACGGCGGGCCACCCGCAGGTGCAGCATCATGCCGAAGGCCCCCGGTACCGGAGACCTGGCATCGTCCAACAGCACACCGTCAAAGGGGTCGTAGCTCATGCCTGCCTTCTCGCGATTCAGTCTGCCAGACCATCCTGGCAGATGGCCCGGGGTTCCGGGTTCCGGGAATGAGGCCGATGCCTCACCTAAGGGTTCAACCTCAGGGTAGGCACTCGGAGTGGACATTTTCTGTCCGATGGGTTGGTGGGCACTTGGACGGCGGGGGTGCCTCAGGGATCACGAACAGGATGGGGCTGCACCCTTCTGCGCATATCTGAACCATCTGAGGTGTTGGCGAGTGGCCTGAGTGGAGGAAATTGACTGTGGCCCCGATATCCTTGCTGAACCGCTAATGAGTCATGATCCATGAACCCCAGGGGCATTCCTACCCATGTCCCTCACAACTAGTCCTCAATGAAGGATTCCCGCCCCCGGGCTCGAACCAGACGTCACCTAACCCGGAAAAGAATCGCGTGTTCCTGACCTCACACGAGCGAGACAAAATCAACCAGCGTCCTCTCACTCGGTATGGCCATTCAGGTTGACGGCCACTTAAACCCTCTTCCGTACTTGGAGAAGAGTTGCTTTTTCATCCACGCCAAGTCTTCAACCCATTCCCCCCTCGCCACTTCCTTGTTCCGAGCTTTGCCCTGGGTGTTTGCCAACCAGGCAATATGCCAGGCCATACGACCCAACCGACGAGATGATCTTGGCTTTCCCCATGTCTCCATATAGGCTTCGTCTGCAACGGATGGAAGCGGCCCCTCCAGAGCGTTTTTCAAAATAGCTCTCCTCTCCGGGGAGGAAAGAGCACTGCTCAATCCAACGTGATAGCCCATCTCACTGAGTGGTGATCGATCTACAAGCTGAAAGTTCAGGTCGATCTCTGGATCAAATGGCTCGTCATGGTCAGTCACCCTCGGCCATGCTGTCTCACGATTCATCAAGAACCTGAGCGCTGGATGACTCCTGCCCCAGTTTTCTAGCACCTCATCAGGCCAGTCCTCGAGGGGGTCCGCGCCACGGAGCAGGGCCATGAGGAACATTTCCTGCGAATAAATCCGAAGAGACTCACCTTCACGATCGTCTATTTGATTAAGGATGGCTGATTGAGTCCATCCCTCCCGACCTAGGATGACAACTCCAACACCCGTGTAGGGCAAGCTACGCAAGTCAAAATCATTCTTCTTTAGAAATGCATCAAATTGGTTCTCATCCCATGGGCCAGAACCCATGGTGCAGATGGTCAACGGGAATTGGAGTTCCTCAGGAAATCCAATTCCTGGAATTTCAGATATGAGTGTCAAATCCAGATCCGAATAGATGGAGGAAGACTGCCCCTTCTGTAGATCCGCAACGCTTGTTTCTAAGTCCTTTGTTAGTTTCGTGATCCTGGCTGCGAGTTTATTCCTCTCTTGCTCCCAGAGGGCCTTCTCCCCTTTCTGTTCTTCACGCAGACTCATCATTCGCCTGGATGTTTCCTCATTCTGCTGGTGAGCCCTGGCAAGGAGTTCTTGATTGCTAGGTAGCGTGGAATTTATTATTCGCTTGGGTTCGGTAGTTAGGTCCCTGATCTGCTTTTTTAAGTCTGATCGCTGCTCGCTTAAGTCTTGGACCTGGGCTCGCAGATCAGTAATTTGCTGAGCCATGACCCGTGGGTTCCTGGATCCCGTTGGACTAGGATCAAGAAGCCGAGCCATGCCCTCCTCGTTCCGTTCCCGGCGTTGATCTAATAGGTCTACGACTTTGCTTCTCAACCCATTAATAGATTGATATTGTTCTTCAATTTTTTCTTCCTTCGACTTGAGCATTTGAACAATTGCGCCCGGGTCACCTGGGTACAACTTCAACTGGCGTTGCAGTTCGGCAACCCGAGACTGGAGCGACGCTACCTTCTCCTGTACAGAGATCTTTGTCTTTCCGAGTTCCACGGCAAGGGAAACGCCTGATTGCTCTAGATCCGCAATTTTCTTGTTAAGGACTACTTCACGCTGATCTGCTTCCTTAAGTCGGGCATCGCGAACTCGGTTAGCAGCCTCTACTGTTACATATGATGCTGTTTTGACTGCTAGCTCATGCTCCCGCTCTGCTACCTGAGTCTTCAATTCGAGCAGTTTCTCTAAAACCATTTTCAGGTCATGAGCATTTGCTTCTCCTTCCTTTGTTGGCGTTAGAAGTTCTCTCCAATCTCCTCGGTCAAAAAATTCATGCACAATGTCGTCGTAATAGAGAAGGCGTTCCATTTCTATTGCCTGAGAACGAATATTCCCTTGGTGTTCTGCCTTTAGTTTCTCAAAGTCTTCGAGCCTTCGTGCGAGAGCATCCTGCTCTGCCTGAACCTTCTCTTCTCTTTCTTTAATTACGCGTTCATAGGACCATCTTCCCTGGATCTCCTCGACAGGTTCTACCCGCAGGGTTTCCTGTACTACCTGGTCTGGACTGCCACTACTTTGGCTGGGTATAACTAGGTCCTGAACCCCTTTGTCGGGTCTGAAGATTAGTCTGAATAGGCGAGAAGCAATGGGTTCATCTGCCATTCGTCCCTCTTGGGCGGTCTCGTTGTGTTTTCCCGACATAGATTGTTGTGTATTCTGGATTGTTCATTATAGGTGTAGGCATTCTAACAATCCATTCTGATCAGTGCTATGGCCACGAAACGGATATGGGGCACATAAAATCTAAGACCTGCTGATTTCCTCTGCCCGCCCGGTCGGAGCTAACGCTTGTCTGTCATCTTCCATTCCAAGACCGACCTGAGGACAAGGACAGTTCTAAGGAATCCACGTGCGAGTTCGACGCGGTCTTGCAGAGACTAGCGGTCCTCCACGGCAACAGCATCGATCATGCCTTCACGTTCGGCCAAGGAGGCTTGCAGGCGTCCAGCCCAATTCCATCTCCTAAGGATCTTCAGCAGATCCACATTGCTCTCCTTGATTGCCACGCGCCGGGCCCTCTCGATCCTGGCGAGCCGCTCCTAATCCCTCCATGCTTCGAGGGATCACGTAGTTGAATCGGTCTTGGCGCAGACAGGACGAATTCAGGCCTTGGAACCCTTCTTGATGACAAGGGATTCGACCTTCGACTCCGAAAAAATGCCCAACTTGGGAGCGAGCGCTCGGATCGCATCGGCCATGGCCGAGGGCGCCAGATGGCCGTAGTGCTTCTCCACCATCCGGGTATCCGAGTGCCCAAGCTGCGCAGCCACGAACGCAAGAGGCACCCCATTGTTCACCAGTCCGGAGGCATGGGTGTGCCGCAGTTCGTGGAAGGTGAGCGACTCCAGACCTGAGGCCTCGCAGGCTTCGATCATGCACCGGGCCGGCTCTGACTTGCGCCAGGTGCGGATCACCTTGGCACTCTTGCTGTTCCGGTTTGCGAAGGACTCCCGCAGGAACATGGGCTGGTCACCCCGACGGCCAGCCGTGAGGTCCTTGAAGAATTCCCGTCCCTCCGCCTGGAGGACCGCATGACGCGGGTGAGGGTTGTTCTTCGAGGGACCGATCGTGACCTTGCCTTCTGACGGGTTGAAATCAGACACCACCATACGGGCAAGCTCGCCGAAGCGGGCGCCGGTGTAGAGGGCCCCCTGCACAAGGCGCTTGAAGTCCGGCGGACAGACGTTCACGAGACGCTGGGCTTCTTCGGGCGTCAGGAACCGCTGCCGGGACGCCACCACACCCTCGAAGGGTTTCACCTCCCGCCAGGCGTCACTGTTGACCCGGGTCAACCCGCGGTGCTTGGCGAAATTGAGGATGGCTTTGAGCACCGTGAGGATCCGGTTGGCCGTGGCCCGGCGGGCCCGCTTCTCGTAGTCGGTGGTGGGGGCCGCCTTGAAGGCGGGCGCTTGGTCTTTCTTCGCACGAACGCGCGCAGGGGCCTTGGCGATGGCGGAGTGCCACCGCTCGATGACCCACTGGGTGAGCTCGATGACCTCGGTCTTCCCGAGGGAGGGGAGGATGTGGGCTTCGACCAGTTGGCGGGTCCCGGGGAGTCCCTTCTTCCCGCGACGCTCCGAGTAATCCTCGTAGGCCTCCCAGGCTTGGGCCACTGTGAGGGGACCCTGACGGTGGACCTCGCCGCGGGCGGTGGAGCGCATCTCCTCGAACCATTCACGGGCCTTGGTTTGGGCCTGGGCGCAGGTGAACACGTCACGGTCGTCCGCATCGGCAAAGTCGTCTGCCGTGCCAAGACTTTTCTTCATCCTCTTTCGCGTGCGGCTGTCGTAGAACCGCGCGAACCAGGTCCCGGCCCCGCCGTTCTGTGGGCGAAAATAGCCGAGGGCCTCCCCGGTGGCGAGGGTGATCCAGAAGGGCTCTTTTCGGGCCTTTAGCCTCGCTCGGGCGGTCCTGGTGTCAATCAATCCTGTGATTACATTCCTGACCATCTTGTCCTCCAGCGGGAAATGAGCGGGAAACGACACTCCTAAATGCTGAAAAATAGCCCTGCACACTAGTGTATGGCAAATCACCAAGTAATGCCATACCACGTTGTTACAAATTTCACCCATGTCATTAAAACCTAACTTACCCCTCTTTCACGGCGGTAACACGGGTTCAAATCCCGTTAGCCCTACCAAGACAAAGAGGTTCCTCGCTGTTTCAGGTGGGTAACGGAGTAGCGGCCCCCAGCGGCGATCCCCAAAGGGGTGCCAGCCCATCGAAGCGAAGCTTGCCTGCGATGAGGTAGGCGATGGCCACGATGTTGCGGACGGTTCGATAGCCTC
>CAIOFF010000045.1 GCA_903857495.1 uncultured Holophagaceae bacterium
GGTAGCCCGTGTTGGGCACCGCGGTCACGGCGGTGCCGCTGGCGCCATGGCCCACGGTCTGCGTCGCCGTGCCCGTGAGGGTCCCGTTGGCGCAGGCCGTGTAGGTCAGGGTGTAGCTGTTGAGGGCGAAGCTGGCGGTGACGGAGATCGCCCCTGTCACGGCCGCGTCTGTGCGGGAGGCCGTGGTCACCCCATCGCTCCAGGCAGTGAAGTGGTAGCCGGTGTTCGGCACGGCGGTCACGGCGGTGCCGCTGGCGCCATGGCTCACGGTCTGCGTCGCCGTGCCCGTGAGGGTCCCGTTGGCGCCGGCCGTGTAGGTCAGGGTTCCACCGCCCCGGTATTCCCTTGGACACCCATTTGGGGACAATCCCCTGAGAGGTGCCAATGAAGAAGAAGGAAGATACCCAGCCGGTAGGGGCAGCGGAGGGAGGCCGTAGGCCGACCGGAGCTGCCCCTACCGGGCGCGGCGGGAAGGGACGGTTCAGCTCCCAGCGGAAGGCAGAGGCAGTGCTCCGGCTCCTGCGGGGAGAGGAACTCGATGCCCTCTCCCGAGAGCTCGGCGTCATGGCGGCCACCCTGGCAGGCTGGAAGGAGGCATTTCTGGCTGCAGGCCAGGCGGGTCTGAAGTCCAGGGAACCCGATGTCCGGGACGAGGAGAACGCACGCCTGAAGCAGCTTCTGGGTGACCGGGAGATGCGCCTGGAGATCCACCGGCAGGCCGCCAAGCTCCGGGGCTACGAACTGCCTTTCATCCCCGGGAAGCGGAAGTGATCCGCGAGGCTGTGGCCGCTTCCCTGGTTCGTCCCACGGCCCTCGTCTCCGTCTGCGACGAACTGCGGATTCCCCGTTCCACGGTCTACGCCCGGCGGGACGGTGGGGATTCTGTGCCGCTCCAGAAGCGCGGCCCCAAGCCCCTGGTACCCGACAGCGACTTGCTTCTCGCCATCCGCGAAGTCCTCACCGACCCGCCCTTCATGGGCGAGGGTTACCGGAAAGTCTACGCCCGCCTGCGCTACCGGGGCACCCGCGCGGATGTGGAACGCATCCGCCTCCTCATGCGGGAGCACGACCTCCAGGCGCCCGGCAAGCCTCGTCGGACCCTTGGGCCGAGGACCCACGACGGCACGATCACCACCATGGTTCCTGACGAAATGTGGGGGACGGATGCCACCGCGACCATGCTGCTCGATGGCCAGCAGGCCACGATCTTTGGCATCTACGACCACTGCACCTGCGAGTTGCTCGGCATCCATGCCGCCCTCAAGGCCGACCGATACGAGGCCATCGTGCCCCTCCACCAGGCCTGCCGGGCCAGCTTCGGCGGTGTGGGGAAGGCCATTGCTTCCGGCCTGAAGCTTCGTCACGACAATGGCAGCCAGTTCATCTCCAGGGCCTTCCAGGCCGAACTGCGCTTCCTGGGCATGGACTCCAGCCCCTCCTTCGTCCGCGCCCCGGAAGGTAACGGGTGCATCGAACGCTTCTGGCGCACCCTCAAGGAGCAGCTTCTCTGGCTCCACACCTTCGCCAACATCGAGGACCTCAACCAAGCCCTCCAGGAATTCCGTGATCTCTACAACCACCAGTGGCTCATCGAACGCCACAACCACCGGCCTCCCGCAGTGGTCCGTCAGGACCTCCTTGGCACCGGAGCCGCCGCGTGAATACACTCAACCATCTGTCCAAGAAATACCGGGCGGTTCA
>CAIOFF010000046.1 GCA_903857495.1 uncultured Holophagaceae bacterium
CCAGCTGCCACAGGGTGGCGGACCCGACCCTGACGGCCACCGGCACGGGGACCTGCCTGTCCTGCCACAGCGGCACGGCGGGCCTGCCCACGGGACCCGGAGGGGCCTCCTTCCCGAGCATCGCCGGGGCCCATGCCAAGCACATGGTCCTGCCCACGACCCTGACCTGCGACACCTGTCACGCGGGCAGCGGGTCGGGCACGGCGACCCACTATGCCAACTCCCGGAGCACCGCCGGACCGGCGCCGGTCGCCATCAGCAGTACCTTCAACAGCAAAGCGGCCACGGCGGCATTCTCGCCTGCAGCCCTGACCTGCAGCAACGTCAGCTGCCACGGCGGCCAGGCCACCCCGGCCTGGACCACGGCTGGCAGCATCAACAGCGCCACGGACTGCACCAAGTGCCACAGCGTCTCACTGGCCCCGGCGGGCACCCAATACAACAATGCCTTCGGTCGCCACAGCATGGGCACCCACAATGCCACCGCAGCAGGCAGCACCATCGCCTGCACCACCTGCCACAGCATGACCAATGGCAGCAGCGGGGCCCTGGCGCACTTCAAGTACCTGAACACCCCGGCGGTGGATGGCACGGCCACGGGCCTCCCGGCGGACCAGCTGCCCAGCGGCACCCTCGTCTTCGACACGACGATCGTGACGGGGGCCAGGACGTATTCGGCCACCAGTGGCACCCAGGGGAACGGTGGCTGCGCCCTGACCTGCCACAACCACATCCACACGCCCACCTATGAGACCTGGACTGCCAGCGGGTCCGCGCATCCGGTCCCCTTCCTGAGTGGCCAGAACGACTCCCAGCTCAACGGCCACCTCACGGTCACGGCTGCAGCCTTCACCTCGGACTGCGCCGTGTGCCATGCCTACACGGGCAGCTCCCCCCTGGTCGGTGCTCCCCTCTGCAGCACCTGCCACCGGCTGGCGGATCCCACGGTGCTCGCCACCGGCTCCGGCACCTGCCAGTCCTGCCATGGCGGCAGCGCCGTGCCCACCCTTGGGCCCAACGGCTCGGGGTTCCCCAGCATCGCCGGCGCCCACGCGAAGCACATGGGGCTGGCCACCCAGCTCACCTGTGACACCTGCCATGCGGGCAGCGGCTCGGGCACGACGACCCACTACACCAACGCCAACGCCCGGATCACCGTGCCCTCGGGGCCGGTCCCGGTGGCCGTCAGCACCACCTTCGCCGCCAAGACCGGCGGCAGCCCCGCCTTCACGCCAGCCAGCCTGACCTGCTCCAACGTGAGCTGTCATGGCGGCCAGGTCACGCCGGGCTGGCAGACAGGCCTCCTCAACAGCGCCACGGACTGCACCAAGTGTCACGGTGTGGCGACCTCCGCGGGAACCGTCACGCAGTTCAATGATGCGTTCGGCCGGCACAGCAGCGGCACCCACAACGCCACCACGGCGGCGAACGCCATCGCCTGCACGACCTGCCACAGCATGGGCAATGGCTCCCTGGGGGCACAGGCGCACTTCAAGTACCTCGACACTCCGGCGGTGGACGGCGTCTCCACGGGGAGCCCCGCCGACCAGCTGCCGGGCGGAACCATTGCTTTCGATGCGGCGATCGTCTCGGGCGCCAGGACCTACTCCACCACGGGCGCCACCCAGGGGAACGGCGGCTGTGCCCTGACCTGCCACACCCACATCCATGTCAGCACCGTGGAGACCTGGACGGCCAGCGGTGCGCCCCACGGCATACCCTTCCTCGCGGGCCAGGTCGACACCCAGAACAATGGCCACCTGACCGCCACCCAGGCCACGTTTACCGCGGACTGCGGCACCTGCCATGCCACCTCGGGCACCTCGCCCGTGGCCGGCGCGCCCAGCTGCAGCATCTGCCACCCGCTGGCGAATCCCGTGGCGGTCGCCACGGGCAGCGGCACCTGCCTGTCCTGCCATGTGGGTGGAGCCGGGCTGCCCGTGGGGCCCGAGGGCGCCAGCTATCCCAGCATCGCCGGGTCCCATGGCAAGCACCTGGCCCTGCCCACGACGCTGACCTGCGACACCTGCCACACAGGCAGCGGGACAACCACCGCCACCCACTACACCAATGCCAATGCCCGGGTGGCCACCCCCACGGGTCCCGGGGCCGTTGCCCTCGAGGCAACCTACAACGCCCAGACGGGCGGCTCCGCGACCTTCAGCCCCGCGGCCCTCACCTGCGCCACGGTGAGCTGCCACGGGGGCAAGACCACCCCAGCCTGGACGGCGGCGAACAGCATCGTCAGCGCCACGGACTGCACCAAGTGCCACGCCATCAACGGTGGCAGCCAGCCCGCCCAATACAACGACGCCCTGGGCCGCCATTCCTACGGAACCCACAGCTCGGCGGGCACCGCGGACTGCACCCTCTGCCACGACATGAGTGCCGCCAACGCCAGCATCGGCGCGGTCAAGCACTTCGCCGAGCTGAACAGCACCAATGTCGGCGGCTCCAGCAAGCTGCCCAGCGGCACCATCAAGTTCAAGACGGGCAACGCCACCTACCCGATCTCGGGCACCATGACCTACAGCGTCACCGCCCCCTATGCTGAAGGTGATGGCGGCTGTGCGGTGGTCTGCCATGCCCAGACCCACACGCCCACGGCCACGGCATACCACTGGAATGCCCCCCAGGGCTCGGGGGCGGCCCACCCGATCCCCTTCCTGGGCACGGACCTCAGCACCGGGGGCAACCCCCACCAGGCGGTCAGCCTGGCCCAGTTCAACGGGGAGTGCAGCAACTGCCACGACCAGACAGGTGCGTCAACCAAGAGCGGTCCAGTCTGCACCGTGTGCCACACCCTCGGCTCGCCCCTGGGAACGGGCATGACGGCCGGCACCTGCCTCTCCTGCCACGTGGGTGCCGCCTTCGCCACCCAGGGCCCCACCGGGACGGCCTGGCCCAACCTCATGGGCTCCCACCCCAAGCACTTGGCGCTGAGCACCTTCACCCGGGGCACCCCGGCTCTGCCCACGGCCCTGGCGAGTGCCGCCTATCCCCAGTGCCAGGCCTGCCACTTCAAGTCGCTGCCTGGGGACACGAACAACACCCACTACAGCAACGCCAGCAAGCGGGTGGCCTCACCCATCAGCTCGGGACCCGCCTCCGTGGCCGTCCACGCCACCTTCAACGCCCAGGGCGGCACTGCGGGCTTTGTCAGCAGCGCTTCGGCCTTCACCTGCTCCAACATCAGCTGCCACGGCGGCCAGGTCACTCCCGGCTGGCAGACGGGCACCCTCACGGTGAATGCCAACACCTACTGCATCACCTGCCACAAGATCACCTCCACGGCCACGCAATACAACGACGCCACCGGGCGCCACAACAACCCCAGCGCCCACAACCAGACCTGCGACCACTGCCACGACATGTCCACGGCCACCAACAACCGCACCGGGGTGGTCAACCACTTCAGGTACCTGGACACCACGGCTGTCCGCACCGCCACGGACCAGCTCTCCAGCGATACCGTCAAGTTCGGGGGCGGCAGCACACCCGCCACCGGAGCCCTGACCTACACCGTGAACGCCACGCAGGGCCGGGGCGGCTGCGCCCTCTCCTGCCACGGCCAGACCCACACCACCACGGGCAACATCTGGAACTAAGAGGTCGTAACAAAACCTGCGCGGCCCCTGTGGTTTTGTTACGACCTCTAAGTCAAGGCTTCGCTGGCGGGCTCGGCGGCCTCGATCCGCAAGCCCGCCAGCCGGTCCGCGAGCTCCTGGATGCTGAAGGGCTTCCGGAGGCTCTGGACGTTGGGCCGACCCACGAGCAGCGGCACGATGTCCTCTTCGCTGTAGCCCGTGGCCATCAGGACCGGCAGGTCGGGGCGCTGGGCCAGGATCCGCGGCAGAGTCTCGGCGCCGTTCATGACGGGCATGTTCATGTCGAGGATCACCAGGTCCACCTGGAGGCCATCCTCCAGCAGGCGGAGAGCCTCCTGCCCGCCCGGGGCGCTGAAGGGCCGGTGCCCCAGGAACTGCAGGACCTCGGTGACGGACTCGCGGATGAGGTCGTCGTCGTCCACCAGGAGAATGCTCAGCGAAGGGGCCCCGGCGGGCGCAGGCCCTGCGGCCAGGCCCGGGGTTGGCGCGGCACAGGCCACCCGGGCGGCGGGGAAGGTGAGGATGGCCTCGGTCCCGAGGCCCGGCTGGCTCTGCAGCTCGAACCTGCCGTCGTGGGCCTTCATGGTGCCGTAGATCATGGACAGACCCAGCCCGGTGCCTTTGCCCTGCGGCTTGGTCGTATAGAAGGGTTCCATGGCCCGGGCCAGCACCTCGGGGGGCATTCCCATGCCGGAGTCGCGCACGGCCAGCACCACCCCACCCTCGGCGTTGGAGCGCGTCTGGATCCAGATGGTCCCGCCCGCGGGCATGGCATCCATGGCGTTGACGCAGAGGTTCATGAGGGCATGGCTCAAGGCCCCGGCGTCCCCGCGGAGCTCGCCCAGGCTCTCCTCCAGATCCAGCTGCAGCTGGATCCGGTTGAGCATGGTCTGCCCGAGCAGGAGGGTCATGTCCCGGACCAGGTCGTTGAGCTGGACGGCCCCCTCCTCCTGGAGATCCTTGTGGGCGAAGTAGAGCAGGCCCTTCACCACACCGCGGCCCCGCAGGCAGGCGTTGACAATGGTGTCGAGGCTCTTGGCGGTGGGTGAGGTGGACCCCGTCTGGGTGCGCAGGCTGGAGGCCAGGCCGAGGATCGCGCCCAGCACGTTGTTCATGTTGTGGGCGACGCCGCCGGCCAGGCTACCCAGGCTCTCCAGCTTCATGGCGTGCTGGAACTGGGCCTCGAGCTGGCGCCGCGCCTCCTCGGTCCGCTTCAGGTCCGAGATGTCATGGCCCACGGCCAGGCTCACGGGACGCCCCTCCAGGGTGGTCGGCGTGAGGCTGAGGATGGCGCTGAACGGGCTGCCATCAGCCCGGAGGTAGACCCACTCGAAGCGCTGGGGCTCCCCTTCCGCCACCGCGCCCAGCATGCGCCGGGCCTTGACGAGAGAGGCTTCGCCGTCGGGCTGATGCAGGGGAGACAAATCGTCCGGGGGGCGCGCCAGCAGGGAGGCCTTGTCGGCATGGCCGAAGATGCTCACCCCTGCGGGGTTGCAGTCGATGAACCGGCCCTCGGCGATGATCCACATGGGTTCCGGCGAGTGCTCAAACAGGGTAGCGAAGTGCCGCCTTGCCTGGCGGACCCGGCGGTTCTGGAAGGCGAGCCCGGCACTCGTCGCCGCCAGGAGGAGCAGCAGCACCGCGAAGGCCACCGTCTCCGGGAGATGCCTCTGCCACAAGTCCGTGAGGTTGAAGTCGGGGGCGGCATCGAAGGGTGGGAGGCGAAGCCGCCGCAGCACGGTCTCCACGCCGCCATAGCTGGCCGGGACCGTGAAGCCGTGGATGCCCGCACTGCGGACGGCGGGATCCTGGGCCGACAGGGACAGCAGGGCGATGGTCAGCCTGCGGGCGAGCGGACCCTCAACCTGGGAGGTAACGGCCACGGGCCACTCGGGGTAGAGGGCGGTGGAGCTGACGTAGGGGAAGGCGGCGAGGTCCTGGCGATGGATGACCTTCACCAGGGCGGGATCCAGCCGGCCTTCGTGGGCCATGGCCTCCAGCACCCCGCTGCGCACGAAGCCCACCTCGGCCCGGCCCGCGAGAACCGCCTCGAAGGCGTTGTCGTGGGGCATGCCGGTGACGAGGAGCTGGCCCCGGGGGGGAAGGGCCACACCCCTCTCGGCCAGCTCGAAAGCCTGCATCTGGTAGCCCCCGAGGGACTGGGTGTCCGCAGTGGCGATGCGCTTGCCCGCTAGGTCGGCGAGGGTGTTGATGCTCGCGGCATCGGCCCGGGTGAAGATCAGGCCGCCGAAGGAGGCTGGGGCGTGCGGCCCTTCTTGGCCGACCAGGGTGACGAGGGGGGCCGACAGGTGATACCGGTGGCTGAGTGCGACGAAGTGCCCCGGGTTGGTGAGGACCACATCCACGGCCTTGGCGGCCATGGCGTTGTTCAGCTCGGGGTAGCTGTAGGCGTGCAGCTCGATCTTCTGGCCCAAGGCCCGCTCAAGACTCTCGGCCAGGGGCTGCCACTGGGCCAGGGCCTGCGCCTTGGGGCGGAAGGCCAGCACACCGAACCGGAGCGGAGCCTCGGCGGCAAGGGGCAGGGTCGCGAGCAGGGCGAGCAGAAGCACGCGACGAAGAAGCGAGCTTCCTGCCGGACAGCCGGCCCCGGTCATGGGGCGGCGGCCAGCGGGCCAGGAAGGTGGAAGGAAGGATTTCATCAGGGGAATTCCTTGGGATGGCAGCTGGCGATCCCAGGCGTGTTGTTGTGTGCGTCAATCGTGTCGACTGGATGGTGGCAGAAGGGCGAATGATTTTGACGACAAAGAGGTGGATTGTGACGTTTTTTGGCAATCAGGTGCTTCTGTAGCCAGGACGTTGGGCAAGCCTTGCCCGACGTCCTGGTCTGCACGAAAAAAGCCCCCGTGGGGGGGCCTTTTGGATCTGGGGCGGCTGACCGGGCTCGAACCGGCGACATCTGGAATCACAATCCAGTACTCTAACCAACTGAGCTACAGCCGCCGTTGGACCATCCAGATTAACCTGGGCGGCATCGGAAGGCCAGCGGGAACCTTCGGGGGACTGCTGTCATCGAATGGCTTGCCGGGGGTCCGGCCAGTGAGGAGTTCCATGAATCGTCAGATGAAGCAGGTTCTAGGGTTGTCGGTCTTTGCGGCCGGGTGCATGGCCCTTGGGATGGGGCTGAGCCATGGCTGGGTCGCCACCGCCCAGGAGGAGAAGCCCGTGGTGGTGGACGCCAAGGGGCTGGATCGGCTGCCGCCCATCGCGGATGTGGCAGAGAAGCTGAACCCCACGGTGGTCGCCATCACCAACACCAGCTTTGTGAAGGGCCGCTCCATGGACCACCCCCAGGTGGGGGGCCAGGATTTCTTCGACTTCTTCTTCGGTCCCGGCGGGCCCCAGCAGCGGCGCACCCCCCGGGGGGGCGAGGATGAGCAGCGCACCGTGTCCGGCGGATCCGGCGTGCTCATCAGCCCCCAGGGCGAGATCCTCACCAACTACCACGTCATTGCCAGCATGGGCGGCGGCTCGGACAACGCCCTGGAAGTGAAGACCAGCGACGGAAAGACCTACAAGGCCGCGGTGCTGGGCAAGGACAAGGAGCTGGACATCGCCCTCATCAAGATCGACGCGGCGCACCTGCCCTTCGCCAAGCTCGGGGAATCGGACTCGCTGCGCATCGGCGAGTGGGTGGTGGCCATCGGCAACCCCTTCGGCCTGGAGCACACGGTCACCCAGGGCATCATCAGCGCCAAGGGTCGCAAGCTCGACACGGGTGTGAGCTCCTTCCTCCAGACCGATGCCGCCATCAACCGCGGCAACTCCGGCGGCCCGCTGCTGAACTTGCGCGGCGAGGTGGTGGGCATCAACACGGCCATCAACCCCGCTGGCCAGAACATCGGCTTCGCGGTGCCCATCAGCCAGGTCAACCGCATCCTGAAGGACCTGCGCAGCGGCAAGCCTGTGAGCCGGGGCTACCTCGGCATCGGTCCCATGGAGCTGGACCAGGCCTACCAGGACGCCCTGGGGGTGAAGGAAGGCGTGGTGGTCAGCACGGTCGAGAAGGGCCAGGCGGCGGACAAGGCGGGGGTGCAGCGCCTGGATGTGCTCACGGCCGTGGACGGCCAGCCCGTGCACAGCCCCGATGAGCTGGTGGCCCTCGTCTCCAGCCGCCGCGCGGGGGAGACCCTCAAGCTGACCCTCTGGCGGGACGGGAAGTCCCTGGCCCTGACGGCCACGCTGGGCGACCGGAAGGCCCTGGAGGACCAGCGCCGCCGCGAGGCCGGCGAAGAGCCCGAGGACGAGTCGGGGCAGAAGCCCCAGGGCGACCTGAAGAGCCTGAACCTGGAGAAGAGCTACGGCTTCAACGTCGAGTCCCTGGATGTGAAGAACCGCCTGAAGGGCGTGGTGGTCACCACGGTGGATCCCCGCTCCCCGGCGGCCACTCGGGGCCTGGCGCCGGGCATGGTCATCACGGAGGTGGGCCGTCAGCCCGTGAACAACCTGGCGGAGTTCAACGCCCAGGTGAAGAAGGCTGGAGGCCGCACCCTGCTGCTCTTCATCCAGACTCCGAACGGGAGCCAGAAGATCACCTTGGCCATTCCCCCGCGGTGAACGCGGGAAAGTCCAAGGTGTGCGATTGACTGGGGCCCCGTGCTGACGGGGCCCCTTCGGTTCAGGGTAGACTTCAGGGTTCAACCAGGGCTAAGGATCAAGCATGGGCCAGCGCCTTCTCCTCGTGGACACCGACCGGAGCTTCCTCAAGGACCATCAGGTCAGCCTGGAAGCCGCCTTTGACGCTGACGTGGCGACCACTCCGGAGGCGGCCCTGGCGCGCCTGTTGACCGGGGATTTTGCGGTGGTGCTCGTCTGCGCCGAGGTGGCGGACAACAAGGGCTACTCGCTCTGCACCGCCATCCGCAAGAACCCGACGCTGGATGGTGTGAAGCTCGTCCTGATCAGCGCCAAGGCCACGGAGGAGGAATACCGGCGGCACCAGAACCTGAAGGGTCGCGCGGATCTCTACCTGCACAAGCCCATCTCCCCCAGCGCCCTGGTGGCCGCGCTCTCGCCCCTGGCGCCCGGCCGGGCTCTGGACCCCGACAAGCCCTTCGGGGAGCTGGCGGACATGGACCTGGGTGACGACTGGCTGGAGGGTCTCAAACACGCGCTGGATGGTCCTGAGGTCAGCGCCTCCGCGCCTGTCTTCGGCGTACGCCCGGCCTCGCCGACTCCGGCTGTACCTGCCGCCGAGTTCCTGGACACCTTGAAGGTGGAGTTCCTCGAGGCGCAGATAGCGTCCCTCCAGGAGGAGCTGAGTGCCCAGCGTCAGCAGCTGCTGGCGGCCGAGGCCGACGCGCAGCAGGCTCGACATCAGCTGGATTCCGCGACCGTCAACCTCGACGAGTTGGAGCGCGGCAACCAGGAGGCCAAGACACTGGAGGCCGACCGGCTGGAACGCCTGGAGGCCCAGATCGCAGCCCTCCAGGAGGAGCTGAGTGCCCGGGACCAGCGCCTGCTGCTGGCCGAAGCCGAAGCGCAGCAGGTCCAGCGCCAGCTCAGCTCGGTGACCGTCAACCTCGATGAGCTGGAGCGCAGCAACCGGGAGGCCGAGGCCCTGAAGGCCCGCCTCGCCGACACCGAGAGCGCCCTGCGCAGCCTCGAGGAGACCCGGGGCCGCGAAGGCGACAACGCCGAGACCCTCAAGGCCCAGCTCCGGGAGTCCCTGCAGGAGCGCACGGACCTGATCCAGCAGGTGGAGGCGCTGAACCGCCAGGTGGGGGAGAAAGCGCTGCGGGCCATCGAGCTGCTCAAGGAGCGGGATCGGCTCCAGGGGGAGAACCTGGACCTGGAGGCCTTCCGGTCCAGGGCTCAGGAGCTGGAGGCTGCCCAGGCCGCCCAGGAGGCCTCCCTGAGCGCATGCCGGGAAGACCTGGCCGCGCTCCGGGCCGAAGCCGCCGCGCGGGAGCAGGAAGCCCAGGACGTTCAGCAGCAGCTGGTCGCGGGCCAGGCGGAGCTCGCGAATCAGGAAGGGGTCCTGCGCGGGTGCAGGGAAGCCCAGGCCGCAGCTGAGCGGGAATGCGAGGACGCCCGGCTGGAGCTGGCCGTGGGACAGGAAGCTCTGGCGCTGTGCCAAGGGGAAGCGGGTGCCCGAGAGGCGGCTCTGGAAGCCTGCCAGGAGGCCCTCCGCACGGCCCACCAGGAACGCGAGGAGGCGCTCACAGCACAGAGCCAGCTCTCCGCCACCCTGGAGGGGCTGGTCGAGCAGCAGGCCGGTCGGGAGGACCTGCATCAGGCCACCCTGCTGGAGGCCATCGAATCCAAGGAGAAGGTGCAGCTTCTGGAGTCTGAGGTTGCCGGGCTGGAGGCCACCCTGCGTGGCCTGGGCCGCGACCTGGCCGAGCAGGGCGCGCTCTTGCAGCAGTGGGACCTGGAAGCGGAGGCCCTTCGGACCCAAATCCGCGAGCGGGACGAGCAGCTGGTGGCCAAGGACGAGGACCTGCAGCAGCGCGCAGATGAGACCGCCCGGCTGGCGGCCCAGGTGGCGGAGCTGCGGCAGGAACTGGGCCAGGCGAGGCTCCAGCACGAGGGCGAGCAGCTGGAGCTCATGAACGGCCTGGACCTCAAGGAGGCCGAGGTCACCCAGCTGAACGAGACCCTGGCTGAGCAGCGGGAGGCCCGCGAAGGGATCGAGCGGGAGAGGCAGGCGGTCCAGGGCCAGCTGGCCGAGCACCGGGACCGGCTGCAGAGCCTCCACGGCCTGCTGGCGGAGATCCAGGAGCAGCTGCGTCGCGGCTCTGATCTCACCGGCCTCTGACGTGACGCTCGCCGCCGTCCTGCTCTGCGCTGTCCTCATTCTCATCAGCGGCTTCTTGGTGCTGGCCGAGTTCGCGGCGGTGCGGGTGCGGGAGACCCAGCTGGAGGCCCTTGTCGAGCAGGACCACCGCGCCCGCCGGGCGCTGGAGGTCCACCGGGGACTCTCCCACCACCTCTCGGCGATCCAGGTGGGCATCGTGCTGTGCGCCCTGGCGCTGGGCGCCGTGGGCGAGGGCCTCTTCGGCCATGCCTTCCACCTCCTCTTCGGTTCATTGCCCTGGCCCCGGCTGGTGCTGCCCCTCAGCACTGGCCTGGCCCTCCTGGTAATGACCACGCTCCACGTGGTGTTGGCGGAGCTGGTGCCCCGCAGCCTGGCTATCCGGTCCGCGCTGCCCTGGGCGCTGCGCACCTCGGGGCTCCTCCTGGCCTGGTCGCGCCTGGTGCGGCCCCTCACCTGGGGCCTCACGCACCTCAGCCGGCTGGTGCTACGGCTGATAGGCGCCACCTCCGAGGCGGATGCCGAGGACCTGCTGCCCAGCGAAGCGGAGTTCCGCCGCATGCTCGAGCGCAGCCATGATGAGGGCCGCCTCGAGCTCGACCGCAAGGAGCTCATCGAGAACCTCTTCGACTTCAGCCGTCGCATGGTGAAGGAGATCGCCGTGCCCCGGGCCCGGGTGGTCTGCTTCGACCTCACGCGCAGCCTCGCGCAGAACCTCGCCCTGGCCCGCGTCACGCCGCATACCCGCATTCCCCTGGTGGAGGGCGACCTCGACCGGGTGGTGGGCATCGTCCACCTAAAGGAGCTGCTCTGGGCCATCCACGAGCAGGACGGTCTCCTCGACCTGCGGGCCCTGGCCCGGCCCGCCTTCTTCGTGCCCGAGATGAAGCCGATCCAGGGCCTGCTGCTGGAGTTCCAGCAGCGGAAGCAGCACCTGGCCCTGGTGGTGAATGAGCACGGCGGCGTGGACGGCCTGGTCACCCTGGAGGACGTGCTCGAGGAGCTGGTGGGCGAGATCCAGGACGAGTTCGACCGGGAGGCCATCCAGCTGCGGAAGACCCGGGGCGGCGGCTGGCTGGCCCAGGGCAATGTCACCCTCGAGCAGCTTGAGGACCACCTGGCCCTGACCCTCGAGGCCGAGGCCGGCTCCGTGAGCCTGGGTGGCTACTTCCAGGAGCGCCTGGGCCGCGTGCTCAAGCCCGGTGACGAGCTGCGGATCCAGGGCTGGCGGATCCGCGTGCTGTCCATGCGGGGGCTGGCGCCCAGCCAGTTCCTGCTGAAGCCCCTGCCGGTGGAGGCCGAGCCGGACCATGACTGAGCCCCTCGACGGTTTTCTGCTGGCGGCGGGTCTGGGGCTGCGCATGGGCGCCCTCAGCCAGTGCCTGCCCAAGCCCGCCTGGACGCTGCGGGGGCGCCCCCTGCTCCAGTGGGGCGCGGAGCAGCTGCGCCAGGCCGGGGCGCGGCGCCTCGCCTGCAACGCGCACCACCACGCGGACCGCCTGCGGGAAGTGGCCGCGGGCATCGAGGTCTGCGCGGAGCCCTCGTTGCTGGGCGGCGCCGGGGGGCTGCTGCACGCCCGCGGTCGCGTCGAGTCCGAGCTGCTCACCTGGAACGCCGACATCTGGGCGGAGGCCGTGCCCTTCGGCCTGCTGCGGGAGCGGCACCGGGTGGCCCGCGCCACGCTGAGCTGGCTGCTCGTCCCCCACCCCGGTGGCGGCTGGAATCCCGTCTGGCTGGACGCGGCGGACCGGGTGCTGCCGCGGGGTGTCGTGGGACCCCAGGGTCCCTACCACTTCACGGGAGCTGCGGTCTGGTCCCAGGAGGCCCTGGCGCTGCTGCCCGAGGGCCCCAGCGAAGTCACCGAGCTGCGGCCTCGGCTGCCGCTGCACCTGGGGGTGGTGGCCGAGCCCTTCCCCTGGCGGGAGGTGGGTACTGCCGAGGCGCTCATCCAGGCCGCGGCAGAGCTGGCTCCGGACCAGGAGGGCCGGCTGCCCGGTTGCTACGTGCACCCGGCCGCGGTTCCCTCGGGGCGGCTCACCCGCTGTGTCCTTGGTCCCGGCGCCGCGCCCCCGCCCGCCCTCACGGATGGCGGAGCCCTGTGGTTCGAGGAGCACGGGAACCAGGTCCGCCTGGGGCTGTAGAGCTGGTTCCGGAGGGAATCTGCCGACGCGTCCCCCGTGCCGGAAGGCCCCGGTCGGAGTACCCTGAGGGGATGGACCCTCGTCTGCACCGTGCCCTGGACCGCTGGAGCGTGTCGGAGCCCCGGCCCCTGGTTGGGGATGCGGGCAGCCGGCAGTACATCCGAGTGGCCCACGCGCAGCTGGGCACCGCCATGGTGGTGCTGCATCCGCTGGATACCCCGGAGAAGAACGACGACAGCTACTTCGAGTTCCGGGCCCTGCAGGCCTACCTGGATCCCCTGCTGCGGGTGCCCACCATCCTCCACACCGACGACGAGGACCGCTGCCTCCTGGTGGAGGACCTGGGCGACACCACCCTGGAGCGCCGGCTGGTGGAGCACCCCGAAGAGGAGCTCGCCTGGGCGGAGCGGGCGGGCTGGCTGCTGGCCACCCTGGCGGGGGCCCTGACCCTGGGGGCGCCGGGCCATGCCTTCTTCATGCAGCGGGCCTTCGACCAGGCCAAGTTCCAGTTCGAGTGGGACTACTGTCGCACGAACTTCTTCCAGGACTTCCTGCAGAAGGAGCCGCCGCGCTGGCTGGACCGCCTGATGGAGGAGGCCCACGCGAGCCTGGAGACCCGGGCGCACTTCTTCGCCCACCGCGACTTCCATGTGCGCAACCTGATGGTCCACGGGGACCGCCTGGTGGTCATCGACTTCCAGGATGCCCGCCGGGGCGCTGCCACCTACGACTTGGCCAGCATCCTTTACGACGGCTACTGGGACTGGTCCCGGGAGGCCGGGCGGGCCCTCCTCCACCCCCTCCAGCAGGAGCTGGGCTGGAACCACGAGGCCCTGCTCGAAGAGCTGACCCTCAGCGCCATCCAGCGCAACCTCAAGATCCTCGGCACCTACGGGCATCAGATCGTGCACAAGAAGAAGGCCCTGTTCGCCTCCGCGATCCCCCGCACCCTGCGGCACCTCCGGGGGCACTTCCAGCGCATGAACCACCAGGACGGCGTCCTCGCGAGCGAGCACCTGCTGCGGCTGGTGGAAGAGCGGCTGCTGAAGGGCTAGCTGCCTAGCAGCTCCGCCACCAGGGCTGGGACCAGCTCGGTGGCGCGGCCGGTGCGCGCCTCCTGGAAGGCGCTGGCCACGCGGCTGGGCTCCAGGTTCAGCTCGAGGGTGCGGCAGCGGGGACCCACGGCGTCAACGAACCCGGCGGCGGGGTAGACATGGCCGCTGGTGCCGATGGCCGCAAAGAGGTCGCACTGCGCCAAGGCGTCATAGATCTGATCCATCGCCATGGGGAGCTCGTGGAACCAGACGATGTGGGGCCGCAGGCGCGGGTTGCCGCAGGCGGGGCAGGAGCTGTCGGGAGCCATGTCGCCGGGCCAGTCCAGGACGGCGCCGCAGCCCGTGCAGCGGCCCTTCAGCAGCTCGCCGTGCATGTGGATGAGGTTGCGGGAACCCGCCCGGTCATGGAGGTCGTCCACGTTCTGGGTCACCAGCAGGAGCTCACCCGGCCAGGCGCGCTCAAGCCGGGCGAGGGCGTGGTGCGCCGCGTTGGGTTCGACGGTGGCAAGGCCCCGGCGGCGCTCGTTGTAGAAGCGATGGACCAGCTCAGGATCCCGCCGGAAGGCCTCCGGGGTGGCGACGTCCTCCAGGCGGTGGCGCTCCCACAGCCCATCCCCGTCCCGGAAGGTGCGCACACCGCTCTCCGCCGAGATCCCGGCGCCGGTCAGGAGCACCAGCCGGGCCTCGCGGGGGAGGGGTGGATGGGTCCGGCTCATGGCTTGGGCGAGGCGGGCTTTCCGGTGATTGGAGCGCCCAGGTCGAGGGCCCGGCCGTCGACAGGGCCGGGCTGCAGACCCAGCTCCCGGGCCAGGGTGGGGGCCAGGTCCACGATGCGCACGGGCTCCCGCCGCTCACCGGCCTTCCAGGGCCCCCAGAAGATCAGCGGCACGCGCCGGTCATAGGCGTTGGGCGTGCCGTGTCCCGCCGGATAGGTGGCCGGGGGGCCGCCCATGACGACGAAGGGCTTCACCGCCACCAGGAGGTCGCCGCTGCGGTCCGCGTGGAAGCTGCGCCGCAGCAGGACGCGGGTGGTGCTGTCCCGCGGGCTGCCGGTGGCGGCGGGATCCGTGGCGAGCATCTCCTCGTAGGTGAAGGCGTCGGCGATCTCGGGGCGGGCGCGCAGCCAGGTCTGGGCCCGGCGGAGCACCTCGCCGCGGTCCAGCTTCGCCGCCGTCAGGACGGCTTCATCCAGGTAGAGCACGTTGGGTTCCTGGACGGGCTTCAGCAGGTCGCGGTCCACCTTGAAGGCGGTCTTCAGCTCGGCCTGCAGAGCGGCCATGAAGGGCTCGATCTGCAGGCGGCGGGCGGGGAAGCCCTGCTCGGCCAGCACCTCGACCATGTCCAGGGCGCCGTGGTCTGCAGACAGGATCACCCAGGCTCCCGGATGCTGGCGGTGGATCCGGTCCAGCAGGCGGCCCAGGCCCCGGTCCAGGCGGTGGAGCTGGTCGCGCATCTCGGTGCCGAGCATGCCGTACTGGTGCCCGATGTAGTCGGTCGAGGAGAAGCTCAGGGCCAGCAGGTCCGTGCCGGGGCCCTGGCCCAGGTGCTCGCCGTCCAGCAGGGCTTCCGCGGCCTCCAGGGTCACCGCGTCCAGGAAGGGGGAGGGCCGGAACCGGGCTTCGAAGGTCTTGTCGAGCGGCATCCCCACGCCCTGGATCAGCCGGGGCAGGCCGCCGTTCCGCACGGTCTGCGTCCCGAAGACCCACTGGCCCGTCCGCCCTTCGGGGGTGGCCGGGTCCTTGAGCCAGAGCCAGCTGTCCGCGGCGATGCGGTCTGACAGACCCTGGTCATAGGTCACCAGCCAGGCTGGGAGGCGGTCCTGGTAGACGCTGGAGCTCGTGAACCCCGCCGCGCCGGTGAACCAGTAGACCCCCGTGGGCTTGCGCCCGGCCATGAGGATGGCCGCGCGGTCCTTGCCCGAGAGCGCGAAGACCCGGCTGCCCGGCACCTGGGCCTGGAGCCAGTCGCCCAGCTCGTCCCCGAGCAGCCGGACATTGGAGGCGCCGCGCTGGGTCGGGGCATGCAGAGGCTTGGCCTGGGGATCCTCGACGCAGTAGACGAACTTGCCGGTGCTGCGCTCCACCCAGCGGTTCTCGACGATGCCGGTGTGGGCAGGGAAGCGGCCCGAGAGCAGCACCGAGTGGCCGGGGCCGGTCTCGGTGAAGCCGTGGTCGTGGTAGGCCTCGGTGAAGAAGACCCCCTCCTTGCGCAGCCGGGCGATGCCCCCCGTCAGCTCCGGGCCGAAGGCCTGCATGAGCTGCGTGGAGAACTGGTCCACGGAGATGACCACCACGAGCTTGGGCCGCGGCCTTGCTGGCGGGGCGGCCACCAGGGCCGACACGAGGGGCAGGAGGAGGCTGAGTCGGAGCAGCTGCATCAGAAGGACACCCCGGCGCCGAAGGTCCACATGCGCTCGAACTCCTGGCCGTTCCCCTGGGCGGCGAAGTAGGTGGCCAGATCCGACACGCTGCTGAGCTTCACAGGGTGATCCTTGCTGACCGGCTGCTGGTAGCTGGCAACCAGGTAGGGACTGACGATCACGGCCGGGATGCGCCAGCGGGCGCCGACCCGCAGCCAGGTGCGGCTCAGGTCCTTGGAGCTGGAGGCCCCGGCGGTATCAAAGGTGTAGTGCTGAAAGCGCTGGATGAGGCCGATCTCGCCGGCCAGGCCCACGAAGGGCACCCAGACCTGGGCGTTCAGACCCACACCCACGCCCTTCTGCTTCAGCTTGGTGCCCTGGGCCGCGGCGCCCTTTGACAGGCTGCCATCGGCACTCAGCTGGCTGTATTCCAGCCCGCCTTCGAGCTTGAGCAGAGGGCCCAGCTGGAAGAGCTGCCGGTTCGCGGAGGCGAGGAAGCCGCCGCCGGTGCTGAGGTCGCCGGCCACCAGCTGGCCGGTGCCGGAGAGCAGGGTCTGGGGCAGGCTCTGGCCCGAAGGCCGGGGCAGCTCCAGGCGCAGGTCCCACTGGGCGCAGAGCGGCAGCGCCGCGAGGCAGAGCGGAACAAGGGCGAGGCGCATGAAGGCTCCAGGGCGAATAACGATCATACCCGGCCGGAGGCTCAGGACCGGGTCCGCCACTTGATGCTGCAGCCCATGCTGGGGTGCTGGAACTCGACGGAGGGCTGGCCACCCAGGACACCCTCGATGGCCTCTCTCAGGTCCTGGCGGGTGACCCGGGTCGGGTCCTTCCAGCTGTCGTCCAGGCGCCCGCGGTAGGCCAGGCGACGGTGGGAATCGAAGAGGAAGAAGTCAGGCGTGCAGACGGCGCCCAGGGCCCGCACCACGGTCTGCTCCTCGTCCCAGAGGTAGGGGAAGACATAGCCCCGGGCCTGGGCGCGGCGGCGCATGGCCTCGAAGCTGTCCTCGGGGTGGGTCACGGCGTCGTTGGCGTTGACACCCACCACGGCACAGCGGCCCGCATGGTCCCTGGCCAGCTGGTTCAGGCGGTCGTCGATGGCCTGCACATAGGGGCAGTGGTTGCACATGACGGCCACGAGAAGCGCCGGGGTGTGGAAGTCATGCAGCGACCAGAGGCGACCATCCACGCCGGGCAGGGTGAAGTCCGGGCAGGCCAAGCCCAGGGGAACCATCGTGGACTCCGTGAGGGACATGGGAACCTCCGGTCTTGTTTCTTCCATCGTACGCCGAGAAGCAAGTATCTTTTTTCTGTGGTCAATTTATTGACTTGACCCTCTCCGACTGCCCCCTAGGCTGATTTCATCCAAGGAGCTTATGGCCCCGCTTGCCCGCCTGCACTGGTCCACCCTCGGGGACGACACCGGGGGGCTGGAACATCGGTGGGCCGCGTTCTGGGATGTGACCGTGGATCGCAGCGCCCAGCCCGCTCTGGCCCCCCGGGAGGTGGACCTGTGGGTGATCAGCGTGAAGAGCGCCCTGCCCCCGCCGGAGCTGAACCGCATGATGGCCGAGGTGGGTGCCCTGCCCATCCTGCTTGCCCTGAAGCCCGACGCCCCCGCCCTGGCACCCAAGGCGCTGGGCGATTGGGGTGGCCTGGGTTCCGTGCGCTGGGGGGTGCTGGGACCGGAGCCGCCGATGCCGGGCCTGCGGCCGCGCTCCAGTCCCACCACCCAGCTGAGTGCCTCCCAGGCCCTGGCCTTCGGGCTGGTGGGCGCCAGCACCGCCATGCAGGATGTGCTGGCGCGGGCCCGCAGCGCCGCGGCCACGCGGGCCACGGTCCTGCTCCTGGGCGAGAGCGGCACCGGCAAGGAAGTCATCGCCCGGGCCATCCACCGCATGAGCGCCGATGCCAGCCAGCCCTTCGTGGCCGTGCACTGCGGGTCCATTCCCGAGAACCTGCTGGAGTCCGAGTTGTTCGGCTACAACAAGGGCGCCTTCACGGATGCCCGCAAGGACACGCCGGGCAAGTTCCGCGAGGCCCATGGCGGGACCATCTTCCTCGACGAGGTCGGCACCATGCCCCTGGCGGCCCAGGTGCGCCTGCTGCGCGTGCTGCAGGAGCGCGAGGTGCAGCCCCTGGGGGGCGGCGCCCCGGTCAAGGTGGATGTGCGGGTAGTGACCGCCTCCAATGTGGACCTGTGGAAGAAGGTGCAGGACGGCAGCTTCCGCGAGGACCTCTTCTACCGGCTCGAGGTGGTGCCCATCACCATGCCGCCCCTGCGCGCCCGGCCAGAGGAGGTGCCCTTCCTGGCCCAGCACTTCCTGAACCGCAAGGCCCGCGAGCATGGCCTCTACCCCAAGGCCCTGCACCCCAGCGTGGATCCGCTGCTCATGGCGCTGCCCTGGCCCGGGAACGTCCGCCAGCTGGAGAACGCCATCGAGCGGGCCATCGTGCTGTCCGACAAGCGGCCCGTGCTCACCCGGGAAGACTTCGCCTTCCTCGCGGAGCGCCGGGGCGACCTGGCTGCAGAGCCGGGCCCTGTGACCGAGTTCCGCCCCGCCGAACCCTTCGCCCCCCGCGAGCCCGCCCCAGCCTTCGGCATGGACCTGCCGCCGGAGGGCCTGGACCTGAACCAGGTGGTGTCGGGCATGGAGAAGACGCTGATGCTGCAGAGCCTTGCCATCACCCGCGGCAACAAGAAGCGCGCCGCGGATCTGCTGGGCCTCAAGCGCACCACCTTCCTCGAGAAGATGAAGCGCCTGGACCTCGAGGACCCGCCCGAGGCGGAAGCGGAATAGCCTCCTGCTAAGATCTCGGGATGGTGAGCGCGATACATCTGCGATGGAAACTGGACGTGCCGGATGCCCAGGAGGAAGGCCTCTGCGCCTGGCTGGAGGCGGAGGGTTCCTCGGCCTTCTACCGCGAGGCGGATCCACCTCGGGCCTGCTATGCCTACTTCCCGCCGGATCAGACGCCCCCGGACACGGCCGGCCTGGCAGCCTTCCCCGGCGTCTGTCTGCTGGAGGCCGAGCGCTTCGGCGACGAGGACTGGCTGGCCAAGAGCCGCGAGGGCTTCGGCGCCTTCGAGGTGGGCTCGCGGTTCCATGTGCGCCCCCTCTGGGACGAGACGCCGGGACCCGCGGACCGCCTCGACCTGGTGGTGAATCCGGGCCTGGCCTTCGGCACGGGCGGCCACGAGACCACGCGGCTCTGCATGACCCTGCTGGAGGAGCTGGCCGACGCCGGCCGCCTGCAGGGGCCGGTCCTGGACATCGGCGCGGGCACGGGCATCCTGTCGCTGGCGGCGTTCCTGCTGGGCGGGTGGGGCCTCACGGCCTTCGACATCGATCCGGACTGCGGCCCGGCCATGGACGAGCTGATGGCGCTGAATGCGCACCTGCTGCAGGGTGCCACGCCCTATGAGAGCTTCGTCGGCACGCTGGACCACCCGCGGGTGACCGGCCCCTACGCGGGTCTGCTGGCCAACATCCTGCTCGTGACCATCCAGGAGCTGCTGCCCCGCATGGCGGAGGTGACCACGCCCGGGGGCTGGCTCATCGCCAGCGGCATCCTGGCGGAACGCACGGACGAGGCCCTGGTGAGCCTGGTCACCCACGGCTTCCGACCCGAGAAGGTGCTCACCGAAGGCGAGTGGATCGCCATTCTTGCGGTCCGGGTGGCCTCGTGAGCCGAGCTGACCAGCCCATCGGCGTCTTCGACTCGGGGATCGGCGGCCTGACCGTGATCCACGCGCTGCGCCAGCTGCTGCCCCAGGAAGACCTCGTCTACCTCGGGGACACGGCGCGGCTGCCCTACGGCACCAAGAGCCACCGGACCATCGAGCGCTACACCCTGCAGATGGGCGAGCTGCTCCAGCGTCACGAGCCCAAGCTCGTCGTCATCGCCTGCAACACCGCCAGCGCCCACGGCCTGGATGCCCTGCAGGCCGTCAGTCCCTGCCCGGTCATCGGCGTGATCGAGCCTGGCGCGGAGGCCGCCGCCGACCGCCCGGGCGCGGTCGGCATCATCGGCACCCTGGCCACCGTGAGCAGCGAGGCCTACGAGCTGGCCATCCGCCGCCGCGATCCCGGCAAGGTGATCTTCAGCGTGGCCTGCCCCCTGCTGGTGCCCCTGGCCGAGGAAGGCTGGTTCGACGATCCCGTCACAGACAGCATCTGCCGCCGCTACATGAACCAGCTGCCCTTCGAGGTCAAGACGGTGGTCCTGGGCTGCACCCACTACCCGACCCTGATGACCAGCCTGGAGCGAAGCCGCCCGGGCACCCAGTGGATCGACAGCGGCCGCGTCACCGCCAAGGCTGTGGACCGCCTCCTGAAGGGCAGCCTCGGCTACCGCACCGAGAGCGCCCGGGGGACCCTGCGTGTCCAGCTCACGGACGCCAGCAGCCGCCTGAAGGAAGTGGGCAGCCGCTTCCTCGAAGAAGAAATGGGCGACATCGAAGTCGTCGAGATCTGACGTCCGCACTGGGCCAACAAAGGCATCACCAGGAATACCGCAATAACCTCAAAGAGATCCCTGGCTGTTGTTCTTTGTGCCCTTTGTGTTCTTTGTGGTTCAGCTTTTCTTGTAAAGCTGGTTTAACCACAAAGAACACAAAGAACACAAAAAGGGAACCTGGGGCCGTGCGGTTGTGTCAACGGCGGGCTGGATTCCTCTGTGGTCCGCTCGCCGGGTGGGGACTCAGGCCGACAGGGCGCCGGGCAGGGTGAAGATGACGGCGGTGCCCTGGCCTTCGGTGCTGTCGATGCGGATCTCGCCGCCGTGGTTGCGCACGATCTCGCGGCAGATGCTGAGGCCCAGGCCCGTACCTTCGCCCTCGGGCTTGGTGGTGAACATGGGCCGGAAGACCTGGCTCATGAGCTCGGCGGGAATCCCCTGACCCGAGTCCTGGAACCGCAGCTCCCACCAGAGTCCCCCGGGGGAGCTCTCTTCGCCGGGCTCCACGGAGATCCGAACCGAGCCCCCGCCGGGCATGGCGTCGATGGCATTGTTCATGAGGTTCAGGAACAGCTGCTCCATCTGCTTGCGGTCCACCTCGAGGCAGCAGCCGGCGGGAACCTCGGCCTCCACCGTGACGCCGTGGGCGGCGAGAGTGGGGGCCCAGAGCTGCTGCAGGTCCGCGAACAGGTCTGAGAAAGGCTGGGCCTGGCGATGGAGCTGCGGGCGCCGTGTGAGGTCAAGCAGGCGGCGCACGATGTCGCCAACGCGCTGGATCTGTCCCTGGATGACGCGCAGGCGCTCCCGGGTCTTGTCCGGCAGGTCCTTCTGAGCATCCAGCAGCTGCAGGTGGCCCGTGACGAGGTTCAGCGGCGTACCCACCTCATGGGCGAAGGTGGCCGTGAGCTGGCCGGCCACCGCCATGCGCTCCTGGGCGCCCAGCTCCTCGCGCAGGAGGGCGTTGCGCTCCACCAGGGCGGCCAGCTCGGTGTTCTTCGTCTGCAGCTCCGAGAGGGCTACGTCGATGCGGTCCTGCAGGTTGGTGTTGAGGCCGCGGATCTCGCGGATGAGCGCCTCGCGCTCCTCCCCCGCCAGCTCCAGCTGCACGGCCATGACGTTGAACCGGGCCGCGATGAGGCCCAGCTCGTCGCTGCGCCGCACCGGCGCGCGGGCGCTGGACTCGCCCCGCTCGATCCGCTGCATGGCCAGCACCATGGCCTCGATGGGGTCGCTGATGAGCACGCGGAGGATGAGCCAGAGCAGGATGAACTCGCCCAGCAGCACGCCGGGCAGCGTGCGGAGGGTCCGGTTCAGGTTGTTGTCCCAGACCACCTCCCAGCGCTCCAGGTCGCAGTAGGCGCGGATGAGGCCCAGGGGCGGCGCATTGCCCTTGCGGCTGCGGATGGGGAGGTAGACCTTCCAGGCGCGACCACCGGTGTTGAGGTCCACCAGCTCGGCCTGGGGGCCGTGCAGGGTCAGGTAGGAGCCGATCTCGGGACCCCAGTCCACGAGGTTCTCGTCCCCGGAGGAGCGGACGAGATCGACCTCGTTACCCTTGCCCACGCGCCGGAACACATCGATCTGGAAGATGCTGCGGTCAGGTCCCGCGATGCTCGCCAGCACCTGGTCCAGCTTGTCCGGATCCTTGAAGGTGGGGTCGCGCTCCAGGATGTCCGTCTCCACCGTGGCAGCGGTCTCGATGGTCAGGCGCTTGGAGTAGCTCTCCAGCTCCCGGCGGCTGTTGCGGACGATGGAGTAGGCCACGGCCACGGTGAGCACGCTGGTGACCAGGCCCAGGAGCAGGAAGAGCTTCGCGTGGAGGCTGCGCATCCAGGCCAGGGGGCGGATCCGCACGTGCCAGAAGCTCATGGCTGGCTCCCCCTGAGCAGGGGCAGGCCCAGGGCGGGTCTCAGGGCGCCCGCCAGGGTCGCCGGGTCCAGCCCCTGGGCAGCGGCGACGAAGGCGCAGAAGACCGACCGGCGGGCCTCGGCTACGTCGCCGAGGAGGTCCAGGACGCCGCCGCAGAGGGTGGCGCGGTCGTGGGTGCGGAGGTGGGCCTCGGCCTCCCACAGGAGGGCCTCCAGGGCCGCCAGGTCGTGGTGGTCCCCCAGCAGGGTCTGCAGCTCGCGCAGCTTCTTCAGCGCCTGCTCCGGCGCCACGGCGAAGGCGCCCTCCAGGGCCTCGAGGGCGTAGCGCAGCTTCTTGATCCGGACCCGGGTCTTGTGCAGGGCGGCTGGATCCTCCTGGGCCGAGAGCGCCGCCAGGTCGCCCAGGGCGGCGGCGACGCGGGGCTCCAGGCAGCCCCAGGCCGCCTCCTGCAGCGTGGTGGCCTGGAAGGGCTCGGGCAGGGAGGGCACCTTCAACAGCCGCTCCAGATCCGGCAGGCGGAGGCGGTGCAGCTCCTTGGCCATGGTCCGCCGGGCCTTGGCCCGGCCCCGGTCCACCTGCTCCAGCAGGTGCTCGAGGACGGCGGCCTGGGTGGTAGTCCGGGCCTCGAGGTGGTGCGCCCTCAAGCGGTCCGCGTGGACATCCAGCTCCCGGGGCAGGCCGAGCACGTCAACCAGGCCCTTCAGCGCCCGGCGCTGGCCCTTGTGGCCCGGATAGACCTCCGGGTCCACCAGCTCGAGCACGGCCCCCAGGCGCCGGGCGGCCACCCGGACCTGGTGCAGCTGCTCCATGTCCTCGGCCCAGTGCGCCTGGCCCAGCAGCTCCTGCAGGCGCGCCAGCCGCACCTCGAGGGCGCGGTGGAGCAGGATCGCCAGGTCGGCTGGATGCATCCCATGATTCTAGACGCAAGGCGTGAAAGCGAAAAAAAAACGGAGTAAACTGAGGCGCTATGGAACACATCCACATCAAGGGTGCCCGCGAGCACAACCTGAAGAACCTGGACCTGTCGCTGCCCCGCAACCAGCTGGTGGTGATCACGGGCCTGTCCGGCTCGGGGAAGTCCAGCCTGGCCTTCGACACCCTCTACGCCGAGGGGCAGCGCCGCTACGTGGAGAGCCTCTCCGCCTACGCCCGGCAGTTCCTGGACCAGATGGAGAAGCCCGATGTGGACAGCATCGAGGGGCTGTCCCCGGCCATCTCCATCGAGCAGAAGACCACCAGCAAGAACCCCCGGTCCACGGTGGCCACCGTGACCGAGATCTACGACTACCTGCGCCTGCTCTTCGCCCGTACAGGCCGGCCCACCTGCGTGGCCTGCGGGCAGCCCATCGCCAGCCAGACCATCCAGGAGATGGCGGACCAGATCCTGGCGCGGCCCGAGGGCACGAAGCTGCAGATCCTGGCGCCGGTGGTGCGGGGCCGCAAGGGCGAGTACAAGAAGCTGCTCCAGGACCTGATGAAGCGGGGCTACATCCGGGCCCGGGTGAACGGCCAGATGCTGGACCTCACCGAGGGCGTTCCCGATCTCGACAAGCAGAAGAAGCACACGATCGAAGTCGTCATCGACCGGCTGAAGGTCTCGCCGTCCATCCAGTCGCGGCTGGCAGACAGCCTGGAGATCGCCTGCAACCTGGCCGAGGGCGGCGCCCTCCTCGACCTCGACGGCGCCGAGACGTTCTTCTCCAGCAAGCTGGCCTGCAACAAGCCCAAGTGCGCCCTGTTCGGCCAGGGGCTGCCGGAGCTGGAGCCGCGCTCGTTCTCATTCAACACGCCCTACGGGGCCTGCCCCACCTGCGACGGCCTGGGCTTCAAGCGCCAGTTCGCCGAAGAGCTGATCGTGCCCAACGCGAACCTGGCCATCAGCGAGGGCGCCATCCAGGCCAGCGGCTGGAAGAGCGTGTCCGAGGACGGCTGGCGGTCCCAGATGATGGACCAGCTTGCCCGCAAGCTGAAGTTCAGCCTCGATACGCCCTGGAAGAAGCTGCCCGCGGACATTCGTCGCCTGCTACTGCACGGCACCGAGAAGGAGATGCGCTTCACCTACGAGAGCAAGCGCAACAAGAACCACTACGACTTCGTCCACCACTTCGAGGGCATCATCGGCAACCTCGAGCGCCGCTACCGCGAGACCACCAGCGAGGAGATCCAGGCGGAGCTGGAAGAGTCCATGCGGATCATTCCCTGTGAAGTCTGCGCGGGCCAGCGCCTCAAGCCCGAGGTGCTGGCGGTCTACGTGAGCGGCCTGAACATCGCTCAGGTGGCGGCCCAGAGTGTGCGTGACGCCCGGCAGTGGTTCGGCGACCTGGCCCTGGAAGGCAAGGACGCGGTCATCGCCGAGAAGGTGCTCAAGGAGATCCGCGAGCGCCTGGGCTTCCTGGATGATGTGGGTCTGGGCTACCTGACCCTGGACCGCAGCGCGGCCACGCTGTCCGGCGGCGAGGGCCAGCGTATCCGCCTCGCCACGCAGATCGGCTCCAAGCTGCAGGGCGTGCTCTACGTGCTGGACGAGCCGAGCATCGGCCTGCACCAGCGGGACAACCTGCAGCTCATCCGCACCCTCAAGGAGATGCGCGACCTGGGCAACACCGTGCTGGTCGTGGAGCACGACCTGGAGACCATCCTCGCCGCGGACCACGTGGTGGACATGGGGCCCGGCGCCGGCGAGCACGGCGGCTTCGTGGTGGCCCAGGGCACGCCCGACGAGATCCGCGACACGCCGGGCTCCATCACCGGCGACTTCCTCGCGGGCCGCGATTCCATTCCCGTGCCGCGTCGACGCCGCAAGGCCCAGCGGGGCTACCTCTCGGTGCTGGGCGCCGAGGAGAATAACCTCAAGAAGGTGGATGCGGACTTCCCCATCGGCCTGGTCACCTGCGTGACCGGGGTCAGCGGGTCCGGCAAGAGCACCCTGGTCAACGAGATCCTCTACAAGGCCCTCGCCAACCAGCTGCACCAGGGCGTGCACCTGGTCGGGAAGCACAAGGCCATCAAGGGCCTCGAGGCCATCGACAAGGTCATCGACATCGACCAGGCGCCCATCGGCCGCACGCCCCGCAGCAATCCGGCCACCTACACGGGGCTGTTCACGCCCCTGCGGGAGCTCTTCGCCCAGCTGCCCGAGAGCAAGGCCCGGGGCTATGCGCCCGGCCGCTACAGCTTCAACGTGAAGGGCGGCCGCTGCGACAAGTGCGAGGGCGACGGCCTGCTGCGCATCGAGATGCACTTCCTCCCGGATGTCTACGTCACCTGCGAGCAGTGCAAGGGGAAGCGCTACAACCGCGAGACCCTGGAGATCCACTACAAGGGCAAGAGCATCTCCGATGTGCTGCACATGACCGTGGAGGAGGCCCTGGTCCTCTTCGCGCCCATCCCCGTGCTGGCCAACAAGCTGCAGACACTCATCGATGTGGGCCTCGGCTACATCCGCCTGGGCCAGAGCGCCACCACGCTGTCCGGCGGCGAGGCCCAGCGCGTGAAGCTGGGCAAGGAGCTGAGCAAGCGGGCCACGGGACGCACGGTCTACATCCTCGACGAGCCCACCACGGGCCTGCACCTGAAAGACATCCAGAAGCTGCTGGAGGTCATCTCGCGGCTGGTGGAGACGGGCAACACCATCATCGTCATCGAGCACAACCTGGACGTGATCAAGACCGCGGACTGGGTCCTGGACCTGGGCCCCGAGGGCGGGGGCGAAGGGGGCCGCCTCATCGCGGTGGGTACGCCGGAGGAGATCGCCAAGCGGAAGACCAGCATCACCGGGCGCTACCTCGCGCCCTATCTCAAGTAGGGCTCAGGCCAGGGTGTCGACCCGCTGGCCCAGGCCCGCGCCCTGGTCCATGAGCTTCACCAGGGCCGCCCCCTGCTGGGCCTCGATGTCGAGGCTCTTCCGGAGGACGCCCACGGCCACGCCGCTCTGCAGCAGAGCCTGACCCTGGGCCACGGCACCGGCGGGAGAGACATCCATGGGGACCTCGATGAGCCCTTATCGACCCTCGGGCTTCTTGGCTTGAGCGGCCCGGAGCAGGGCGGCGGCATCCCGGACCGGGGCCTTGGCCTCGATGGCGGCGAGATTCTCGGCCGCGATCGCCTCAAACACTTCCCGCCGGTGTACCTGCACGTTCCGGGGGGCCTTGATGCCCAGGCGCACGCCATTGCTGGTGATGCCGAGGACGATCACCTCGACTTCACCGCCGATGATGAGGGACTCCTCCTGCTTCCGCGTGATGACCAGCATGCTGGCAGGCTACCAGAGCTTCCTCAGTCCCGGGCCAGGATTGGATACCGCAGCGGGAACTTGTCCGAGTTGAGGACGATCTGAAAGCCGGTCAGGGTGCGCACGTTGATGACCAGGGGGCCAGCCAGGTTGGTGGTCATGGCGCGGGGATCCTCGGGGATGACCACCATGGTCAGGATCATGGCGTCCTGGTTCGACGTCAGGGCAAGGGCTTCGGATTCCTCCTCGCCCAGGGGGACTTCGTAGTCGCCTTTGACGGCCACCGGGTCGATGCAGGTGAACGAGACCTCCGGGGAAGCCACCGCCTGCAGGAACTTGAGGGGGTAGCCGTCCGGCGGCTCAAAGAGCCGGAAGTCCTTCAGCAACGGGAAGCCAACCAGACCCTTGGGGAAGCTCAGCAGGATGCCGTCATCAGGGGTGGGGTCTTGGGAGGGGGTCATGGTGTTCCCGGGTTGTTCCAGATCAACCCATCGGCCGTTTCTGCCTCTTCCTGAGTTTCATGGGCACCCGCCTCGAAAATCGCCCAGAGGGCATCCAGTCGTTTCCGGCGGAAGCGGGGGTTGGGCATGGTCCGCTCCAGGGCTTCCTTGGTGGCGGGTGGATTCGTCAGGCGGGCGAGGATCCAGCGGTTGCCGAGCTCCATGACGGCGGCCACGTCGCCTTCGTTGCCCCAGACCCAGCGCATGGCCGTGAGCTGACGGGCGCGCTCCATGGCCAGGGGCCCGAGGTGCCTGGCCTTGTCCACGATGGGATCCTGCTTGGGGTTGCTGTAGGCCCGGACCCGGCGGAGCAGGTGGCGGATCTCCTGGGGGAGGCTGGCGAGCCGGGGGCCAATTTCGGGGTGATCCCGCTTGGTGTCGGCCTCCTCCGCGAGGGTGCGGAGCAGGGGCAGCAGCAGGGCTGCGTCCCGGCTGGCGTAGCTGATCTGGGCGTCCCGCAGGGGGCGCAGCATCCAGTTGGAGTCCTGCTCCTCCTTGGGGATGTCCAGGCCGAGCTTGAGGCGGGCCATGGTCTTGAGGCCGGGCTGCGGGTAGCCCAGGGCCCGGGAGAGCAGCATGGTGTCGAAGATGCTGTTGGGCACCACATCGTAGAGGCGCTTGAAGACGATCCCGTCGCCGCTGAAGTCGTGGACGATCCAGGGCACCTGACCCATGGCCTGGAGGGCCGGGCGCATGAGGTCCTGCAGGGGCAGGGGGTCCACCAGCCAGGCCTGGTCATGGGTCGCGACCTGCATCAGCGCGAGCACGCAGTGGTGCATGCCGGTGAGGCTGCACTCGATGTCCACAGCCAGCAGACCCGCCGCATGCCACAGGGGCAGGGCCTCCTGCAGCTTCTCGGGCGTGTCCACGTAGGTCGTGGGGAGGTCAAAGTGGTCGAGCACCATCTGACCAGTGTGCCGCAGAACCGCATCCATTACTCTTGAGAGTCCGCAGGAATGTAAAGGAGTCCCATGATCCGCTCGCTGTTCTGGACCACCTTCGTCACCGTCTTCCTCGCCGAGGTGGGCGACAAGACCCAGCTGGCGGCCATGACAGCGACGGTCCGCAGCGGCCAGGTCTGGACGGTCTTCTTCGCCGCCAGCGCGGCCCTGGTCTGCGCCACGGCCATCGGTGTGGCCGTGGGCGGCGTCCTCTTCCGCTACATCCCCGAGGCCGCCATCAAGTGGGCCGCCGGCTGCACCTTCATCGCCGTGGGCGTCTGGGTCCTCGTCAAGGGCTGAGGCTAGCCCCGCCGAAGCGTAAGGATGGCGATCTCCGGCGGGGCGCCGATGCGGATGGGGAGGCCCACCACGCCGAGGCCGCGGCTGACGTAGAGCAGGTCTTCGCCCTGGCGGTAGAGGCCGTCCGTGCGCGGGCCGATGAGGTGGGCGCTGCTGAAGCCTGGGATGGGGTTGATCTGGCCGCCGTGGGTGTGGCCCGACAGAGTAAGCCGGGCACTCGCAGCCAGGGCTTTCTCCCACTCGCTGGGCCGATGGTTCAGGCAGATGCGGAAGGCGTCCGCGGGCAGGTCCCGCGCCGCTTCATTGGGTCGCGGCCCGGGGCCGAAGACCATGTGCCGGAAGCGGCCATTCCGGGCCATGGGGTCCTGCAGTCCCAGCACCGCCAGGACGGCGCCACCGCGGCTCACGAGGGCGGCGGAGTTCTCCAGACAGCGAATGCCGGCCTGCTCCAGATCGTGCCAGATGGGTCGCGGGTCATCGAAGTAGTCGTGGTTGCCCAGCACGGCGAAGCGGCCCAGGGGCGGCTCGAAGCCCCGGAAGGCCGCCAGGAGGGGTTCCAGCTCCTCCGGGCGGCTGTCCACCAGGTCCCCGGTGAAGAGCAGCAGGTCCGGGCGTTCCCGCTCCGTGAGGACCCGCCAGCGGCTCAGGACTTCGGGACCCACCAGGGGCCCGGCGTGGAGGTCGCTCAGGTGGGCGAGGCGCAGGCCGTCCAGGCCCGCCGGCAGATCCGGGAAGGCCAGGTCCCGGCGGGTGATCAGGGGATCACCGAAGGCCGCTCGGGAGCCACTGGCTCCCAGGGTGACGGCAGCCCCGGTGCTGGCCACGGCGGCCACCCGCAGGAAGGTGCGGCGCCCAGGATCCTCCGGGGCTTCCTCGCCCGCTTCATCCCGCTCGGCCAGGCGGCGCGAGAGCCGCCAGAGGCCCTGGGCCACCATGCCGATGACCAGGTGCAGCACGCTGAAGGCCTGGAAGTAGAAGCCGCCCCGGGCCAGGGCCCGCAGGAGCGGCATGGCGCTGTGGCTGCCCGTGGCGGCCATGCGCATGAGGGCGAAGACCACCAGGGGGACGTGGATCAGGCCCAGGGCCCAGGGCAGCCACCGGTGCGCATGCTCCGGCAGCTCCAGCCGCAACAAGCGCAGATGGAGCCACTGGACCAGCAGGACAAAAACAAGGGCGACGAGAAAGGGCATTACGGGAGGATCTCAGGGACGCAGGAGCAGGGAGAAAGTCCCCACCGTGCGTCCCTTCATGATGCCATCCAGGGGCCGATGCACGCCCAGAGTGAAGCTCAGGTTGCCCGCGAGGCGGCGCAGGATGTCCTGGGGCAGGCCCAGGCCCCGGCCGTCCAGCTCCAGGCCCGCCACCCGCAGGGCCGCAGGCTTGGGCGATGAGTCCTGCCAGAGGGTGCTGGCCTCGAAGTAGAGCCGGAAAGGACTTCCCAGCTCGCCCCGCAGGCGCTGGAGGCGGTTACCCGTGGCGGTATAGGCGGGCAGGGCCGCTTGAACCGCTCGGTTCCCATCCAGGGCGCTGGGCAGGAGGGAGTTGGGCAGGCCTCCCAGATGGAAGAGATCCAGGCCCGTGGGTTGGCCGCCAAGGCGGCCGGCCTCGGCCTGCACCCGGAGTGGCGCCCAGGGATTGATCCACCCTGCCCGGAAGGTCGCGCGGGTCAGTTGCCAGCTCTGGCCCTCGGTGCGGCCCTGCTGCTCCTGCATCGCCAGGGCGAGCTGCAGACCCTGGTCGTTGCGGCTCCAGTGGTTTCCGAGGCTCGCGTCCACACCCACCAGGGAGCGGCTGAGGGCGGCGGCGCCCGTGAGGGTGACGCGCTCGGCGGCGAGGTAGGGGCGCAGGCTGTTCCGGGGGCGGCCCAGGCCTTCTTCCTCGAAGGCCAGCTCGAAGCCCCGGCGCTCCCGGTCGAAGCCCTGTACGGCCAGGAAGTCCTGGCGGGAGGGCCGCTCCAGATTCGAAAAGACCTGCAGGGAGGGCGCCCAGCGCCAGCCGTGCCAGGAGGCACCGGCCATGGCGCCCCGGGGGCCCGCGAGGCTGCCGAGGCTCATGCCTCCGACATTGCCAAGGCTGAGGCCTGCGAGCACCTGCCAGTTCAGGCGGCCCAGCATGTCGTTGCCGCCCAGACCGAGCTGGGTGCTGACTCCGGCTGGGGAGGTGCTGAAGCCCACCAGGGAGAAGATGTCGTGGCTCTCGCCAACGCGATAGGCGTGGGGCGTGACCTCCACGGGGGGTGGCAGGAGACTGGGCTCATCCGCCCTCGGCAGGGCCACATCTCGCACGAGGGGCTCGGGGTCCGCGGGCAGGGCCTTGGCTTCCAGGGGCGGCAGGCTGGTATCCAGGCGGCGGATTTGGAGGCCCGTGGCGCTGAGCTGGGTGTAATAGATCCTCTTCCCATCCGGCGTGGCGGTGGGGTTCCAGGCGGCGGCGAGGGTGCGGGTGAGGGGCTTCCCGGCAGCGTCCACCAGGTTCCAGATGCCGTCCACTTCCTTCCAGGCAGGGGTGCTGGCCGCACTGGCATTGGACGCCGCGGGCGCAGGGCGGGGCCCCTTGCCGGGTTCCCACTGCCAGGCTTGGGCTTGGAGCACGCCCTCCCCATCCGGCAGCCGCAGTTGGAAGGCGATGGTGCTGGCCGAGGTCCACACGGGCTTCCAGGGCAGGGCGCCGTGGATGCGGCCCAGGCGGCGGTTGGGCGCCACCACGGGCGCTGCGGGCGCATGGTCCTCAGGCTCGTCCGGGTCCTTGGGCTTGGCCTTCTTGGCCACCGGGGTCTTCAGGTCCCAGACGTAGAGGCCGGGCTGCTTGGGGTCCAGCACGCGGGCCAGGAGCTTGGAGCCGTCGGGGCTCAGGGCCAGGTCCGTGACTTCCCCCTTCAGCTGGGTGAAGAGCTCGCCTTCGCGCAGGCCCTGGGCCTTGACGCGGCGCTCCAGTTCCAGGGCCGTGTGGGTCAGCTCCGCGCAAAAGCGCTGGTAGCCGTCCCGGGGGCCGAAGCCGAAGGTGGCCAGGAAGGCATCCTCGAAGTTCCGCTTGCCTGCCAGCCGGGTCCACAGGGTCTGGAAGACCTTGGGATCGGCGGCCTTGGTCTCCAGCCAGGCCAGGTAGGCACTGCCTCCCAGGTAGGCCATGCCGCCGCCCAGGAAGCCGCCGGTGCCGCTGAGGGCCTCGTAGGCTGGGAGCTTCCCCTCCAGCGCCCACTCGCGCAGCACCGCGGCGCGGATGGCGCTGTGGGGGCGTCCGCTGCCCGTGAGCTTGCCTTCAATGAGGGTGGCGTAGCCCTCCGTCACCCAGCGGGGCGCCTTCTCGGGCAGAGGCCCCATGACCGCGGTCCAGCGCTGCCAGAGGTTGGGCTTCCGCTGGGGCCGCAGCAGGTGATGCATGTGGCCCAGCTCGTGGGTCAGGAGGAGCTCCGCCCAGCCGTGGTGGTGGCCGATGACAGAGTCCGGCTCCGGCGCCGTCTTCCAGAGCACCACATGGGGCCGCTGCAGGATGGGGAAGGCCATCCCGTTGCTGTCCATGACCGGATCCAGGATCACGATGTCGATGGGCTTCTCGTAGACGAAGCCCACGAGGCCCAGGTATTGGGCGTGGATGCCCTCCGCCCGGCCCGCCACTTCGCGGCCGAAGGCCTCGAAGGCCGCCGGGCAGTGGATGCGGTAGTGGGGCGTCGTGAAGGTCAGCCACGCTGCGTCCGGCGCCTGGGTGCGGGGGGCGGCCTGCACGAGGGCGGGCAGCAGGAGAAGACCGGGGAGGAGGGCGCGTGGGTTCATCCCTCCAGTCTGCCCAGATTGGCGCACGCTGGCAGCCGATAGCTGTCAGCTGACAGCCGATACCTGATAGCTTTTACCCCATGTCCCGAATCCGGATCCTCAGTGACCAGGTGGCCAACCAGATCGCGGCGGGGGAGGTGGTCGAGCGGCCGGCCTCGGTGCTGAAGGAGCTGGTGGAGAACGCCCTGGACGCCGGGGCGCGCCACCTGGAGGTCACCTGGGAGGAGGGCGGCAAGCGCCTGCTGGAGGTGGCCGATGACGGCTCAGGCATGGCCCGGGATGAGCTCTACCTCGCCCTGGAGCGCCACGCCACCAGCAAGGTGCGCACGGCCGAGGACCTGGGCCGCCTCGACACCTTCGGCTTCCGCGGCGAGGCCCTGCCCAGCATCGCCAGCGTGAGCCGCTTCGACCTCACCAGCGCGGAGACCGAGGGGGCCGGAAACCGCCTGCGCTGCGAGTTCGGCGTCATCAAGGAGGTCACGCCGACGCCCCGCAGCCGAGGCACCACGGTGACCGTCCGGGACCTCTTCGCCCAGCTGCCGGCCCGGCGCCGCTTTCTCAAGTCCACGGACACGGAGCACGCCCAGCTCTGGGGCGTGGTGGCGCGGCTGGCCCTGAGCTCGCCCGGCGTCCACTGGATCCTCCGGCCGGACCGGGGCGCTCCCCTGGTGCTGCCTCCGGTGGACGACCCGGGCCAGCGCCTGGCGCCCCTGCTGGGTGACAAGCTGGGGCGGCTGGTGCCCTTCGTGAACGGCGAGGCCCCCTGGCAGCTGCGGGGCTTCGTCTCGCCGCCGGACCTGAGCTTCCGGGACCGCAACCGGCTCTATCTCTTCGTGAACGGCCGGGCCGTGCGGGACCGGCTGCTGCTGGCGGCCCTGTCCGAGGCCTGGTCCGGCACCTTCGCCAAGGGCAGCTACCCGGCGGCGGTGCTCTTCCTGGAGGTGCCGCCCGAGGCGGTGGACGTGAACGTGCACCCCACCAAGGCCGAGGTGCGCTTCCGGGAGCCCCAGCGCATCTTCGCCTGGGTGCGCAGCGCGGCGGAGGAGGCCTGGGCGAAGCTGCGCGGCGGCCTGGCCTCGGTGCTGGAGCTGCCCCCCAAGCCCCTGGACGCCGAGTTCGACCTGGATCCCTCGCGCCGCGCCATGCCTCAGCATCCGCGCCTGTGGTCCGACCACTCCGGCGGCGGCCTGGCCGCCTACCAGGCCCTGTCGGACGCCTTCGAGACCCGGCCCCTGGACACGGTCTACACCTATGAAGCGGCCCCCTCGGGGGTGGCCGAGGGGATCGCGCCCGGCAGCGCCATCCGCTACCTGGGGGCCTTCCAGCAGACCTACCTGGTGGCGGAGGTCACCGGGGCGGACGGTCCCGAGCTCTGGATCATCGACCAGCACGTGGCCCACGAGCGGGTGCTCTTCGAGCGGCTCTTCCTGCGGCGCCACGCCCCGGCCATCCAGCCCCTGCTGCCCCCCCAGGTGGTGCAGGTGGGTCCCGAGGCCCTGGCTCGCCTGACCCCCTTCCTGGCCGAGCTGGAGGCCGCGGGCGTGGAGGCGGATCCCTTCGGCGCCGACGCCCTGGTGGTGCGCGGCCTGCCGGACTTCCTGGCGGAGCGCGATCCCCAGGCCCTGCTGGAAGACCTGCTGGCGCGGCTGGAGCAGGAGGGCCGCCTGGACCTGGACACCTTCCGCCGCGACCTCAACGCCGAGCTGGCCTGCCGCGCCGCCATCAAGAAGCACCACGCCCTGCCCCCGGACCTGGCCCTGCACCTCATCCAGGACCTCCTGGCCTGCGAGGTCCCCAACACCTGCCCCCACGGCCGGCCGATCCTCAAGAAGCTGACCCTGACTGACCTGGAGAGGAGCTTCGGGCGACGCGTCTGAGGGAGATAGAGGAAAAACAGGTGGTGAACCTGGACTGCGGCCCGTGCAGTCAGTCCGGCCCTTTGAGGCGCTCGGCGACGAGATCCACGCCCAGCCGCTTCGCCGTGGCGTAGAGGGCGGGCCGGGCCAGGCCGAGGGTCTCGGCGGCTTCGGTCGCGCGGTGGCCGCAGGCCTGCAGGGTGTCCAGCAGCAGGCGGCGCTGGAAGGCGCGGGTGGCTTCGTCCCAGGTGCGGGCCTGCGGCAGCGGAGCCTCCAGCTCCGGGAAGTGCCGGGGCCGGAGGGTGCCCTCCTCGCAGCGCAGCACCGCACGCTCCAGGGCGTGCAGCAGCTCCCGCACATTGCCGGGCCAGGGCAGGCGTGCCAGGGCCTCCGGCAGGCCCGGGGCCAGGGCCGGGACCGGCCGCTTCATGGCCTGCGCGGCGCGGGCCGCGAGTCGGGGAACCAGGAAGGGGAACTCGTGGCGGCGAGCGGCCAGGGGCGGCAACCGCAGCACTGCGCCCTGGAGCCGGAAGAGCAGGTCCCGCCGGAAGGTGCCCGCGGCGGCGAGATCCTCCAGGGCGCGGTGGGTGGCCGCGGCGAAGCGCACATCCACCTTCACGGCGTGGTCCGAGCCCACGCGGCGGATCTCGTGCTCCTGCAGCACCCGCAGCAGCAGCGACTGGAGGCGCGGCGACAGGTCCGCCACCTCATCCAGGAAGAGGGTGCCGCCCCGGGCCGCCTCGATGGCGCCCCGGCGGTCGCGGTCCGCGCCGGTGAAGGCGCCCTTCAGGTGGCCGAAGAGCTCGGACTCCAGCAGGCCTTCGGCGAAGGCTGAGCAGTTCACGGCCACCAGCGGACCGGGCCGGCCCGAGCGCCGGTGCAGCTCCCGCGCCGCCAGCTCCTTGCCGCTGCCGGTGGGACCGAGGACCAGCACCGGCAGCTCCGAGGCCGCCACCCGGTCGAGCTCCCGCAGCACCGAGGCCAGAGGCTCGCTGCCGTCCGTGAGCAGCAGGCCGCCCTCGACGGCTGCTTCGATGGGCCGCTGGGCGCGGAGCAGCGCCAGCCAGGGGGCGAGCAGCAGGGGCTCGAGGGCGGGGACCACCGCGCTGTCCAGGGCCTGGGCCAGCAGCACGGCCCCGACCGGGCAGCCCTCCCAGATCAGGGGGTGGCCCCGCCAAACCCAGGTACCGTGGCCGAAGGGGGCCAGGGCGCCATCCTTCGCCAGGCGGCCGAGGGCGCCCTCCGGCGGGGCCGCTCCGGTGCCCAGGGTCTGCAGCTGGCCCGCCTCCTCCCAGATGATCCAGGTGGGGGCCGAACGCCCGGCCAGCCAGTTCTGGAGCAGGGCCAGGGGTGCCGGAGGAGCCGCCGAGCTGACCGGCGGCCAGAGGTCCGCGAGCCGCCGCTGGTGCCGGGCTGAGGCGGCCCGGTCGGCAATGGCCTGGAGGCCGAGCAGCGCCTCAGCCCCGCATTCCGCGGGCACCCGCTCCAGCACCTGAAGCCCCAGCTCCAGGCGCATGATCTGGGTGGGGCAGGCCCGCCAGGCGGACCAGAAGGCCTCAGGATCTCCGCTGCCACGGAAGAGGCGGTGCGCCTCCCAGCTGAGCCGCGTCTCCGGATCGGTCTCGGGGGGCGGCGGCTCGGTCAGGGGGCCGAGGGCGGCCGCGAGGAACCGGGTGTAGGGGTGGTCCCCGGCCTGCTCCAGCCCCTCCTGCACCAGGCTCCAGTCCTCCTGATCGGCGCCGTGGCTGGCCAGGAGTCCCCACCCCTCGAGGAAGTCCGGATGGGCCTCCACCAGGGTCCGGATCCGCTCCAGCGCCACGCGGGGCTCCAGCTGGATCTCGGCCAGCTGGGCGGCCTCCATGGCCTGCCAAGGCTGCGGGAGGGGGCCGCGCTGCTGCACCCAGCGGCCGTGGGCGGGCAGGTCCGCCCACTGGAGCGCGGTGACCGCGGCATTGGAGGCGGCGCGCTCGGCCCAGCCCTGGGCCCCCAGGCGGCCGAAGTGGGCGTGGGCGAGGGTGAAGGCCCGGAGGGCCGCCTCGGGTTCCAAGGCGCGCACGGCGAGCTGGCCCTTGGCCATCCAGTGGAAGGGGTCGGCACAGGGATGGGTGTGGTCATCCCAGTGCGGATAGCCGGGCTCAGGTGCAGGCGGCGACCCGCCCCAGCGCACCCGCAGCCGGTCCCAGGTCGGGTGCCCGGCCGGGGTTGGCGGCGGGGGGCGGGGTCCGGTCTCCTGGAGGTCCGCGGCCAGGGAAGCCGACCAGCCCGCGGGGGGATCCATCGGGAGCTGCAGCTGCAGGACCTGCGCCAGGGCGGGCTCCGGTGGCGCCCCGGCGCCCAGGTTGCGAGGGACCAGCGGCCCCAGCCCTAGGGGCGAGGCGCCGGGCGCCCGCGCCCAGGCTCGGAGCTCCGGCGCCAGCATCCAGGCTCCCCCGGCAAGCTCCTGCAGCCAGGGGCAAGCCTGGAACGGGCGCAGCTCCTCGGGCAGGGACGCCAGCAGCAGGGGCTGCGCGTGGCGCTGGAGGGCGGGCCAGGGGAGCCCCGGGGGCAGGGAGCCTTCCGGCAGCAGGCGGCCCTCCACGTCCTGCTGCCCGAGCAGCGCCTCCCACCAGCCCGGCGGCAGGGCTTGGCACGCCGGGGGAAGCAGGTCCAGGAAGGGCGGCAGCTGCAGGCGCCCCTGTCCATCCACGGCCCCGAGGACCGCCACCCAGCGCAGCCGCCGGGGCAGGTCCAGCAGCACCGAGCCCGCCGCCATCCAGGGCGTGCCGTCGCCGTCCAGCAGGGCTTCCCAGGCCCAGGCCAGGAGCTCGTCCTCCCGGGCGCCGCGCCGGGTCGCGGCCACTCCAGGGCTGCCGTGGCGCAGGCGGGCGATCCAGAGCGGATCAGGCCGGGGCTCGTACCGGGTGGGAGCCTGGGTGACCTGAGGCCCGGTGGTGCGGCGGGCCTCCTGCTCCAGGCGGGGCCAGCGCCCCTCCCGGCCGCCCAGGAGCCAGGCCTGGCTGATGGCTGCCAGGGCCCAGGGCGCGTCGCCCCAGCGGCGGCCGCGGTCGAGGCCCCAGGGCGCCTTCCAGTCGCCCAGCCAGGCGGCTCTCAGCACCCGAGCATGCCTTGCCAGACCTCCCAGAAATCGGGGAAGGTCTTGCCGACACAGTGGGGGTCCTCCAGCTTGCCGCCCCAGCGGAGGGCGCCCACGGCCGCCGCGAAGGCCATGCGGTGGTCGTTCCGCGGGCTGAAGGGCGCCCGGGGAGCGGTGGGCTGTCCGGGGGTGATGCGCAGGGTGTGATCGCCAAGGATCTCGGCCTCTCCGCCCAGCCAGCGGACCAGCTCAGCGGAGGCGTCCAAGCGGTCGCATTCCTTCAGGGGCAGGGTGTGCAGGCCGCGCAGCTCGGAGGGGCCTGGAGCCAGGGCCGCCAGGGCCGCCAGCACGGGACCGAGGTCCGGGCACTCGGTCAGGTCTGCATCCAGGCCACGCTGCAGGGGGCCGGAGACCTCCAGGCACTGGGCTTCCACCCAGGCGGTCTGGCAGCCGGCGGCGGCCAGGATCTCGGCCATGGCGCGGTCCCCCTGGGCGTCGCCGCGGTCCAGCGGGCCCGCCCGCAGGCTGCGGCCGGTCACGGCGGCGGCGGCGAGGAAGGCGGCCGCGCCACTCCAGTCTCCGGGCAGCTCCAGGTCCTGGGCCGAGAGGCTGCCGCCGGGGACGTGCCAGTGGCCGGGCTCGAGCTCGGCCGCGCAGCCGAAGCGCCGGAGCCACTGGGTGGTCAGGTCCAGGTAGCTGGAGCTGGCCACGGAGGTCCAGGTGAGGGTGCTGTCCCCGGGCAGGGCGGCGGCGGCCAGGGCCAGTCCTGACAGGAACTGGCTGCTGAGCCGGGCGTCCACGCGGAGCTCCAGCCGCCGGGGTCGCTCCGGGGCGGGCTGGAGCCAGGCTCCAGAGGCATCCGGGGTCCAGGTCGCGCCCAGGGCCTGGAGGGGACCCAGCAGGGGGCCCAGGGGCCGCTCGAACAGACGAGGATCGCCCTCCAGGCGCAGGGGACCCTGCGCCGTCAGGGCCAGCCAGGGCAGCAGGAAGCGCAGGGTGGTACCCGAAGCGCCGAGCCAGAGGGGAGACTCGGTGTGCGGCCGCGTGCCTCCCACCAGCCGCCAGCCACCGGTGCCTTCCTCCAGGGGGAAGCCCAGACCCCGCAGGGCCTGGCGCATCCAGCGGGTGTCCTCGGCCTCCAGGCCGCCCCGGAGGATGCTCGCACCCGGGGCGATGGCCGCGAGCAGCAGGGCCCGGTTGGTGACGGACTTGGAGCCTGGCACCCGCACGGGATGCAAGGCTTCGCCGGGACCGAGCCGGTTGTCCTCAGGCAGTGACATAGGCATGGGGGCAGGTTGCCGCGAGGCGCCCCCGGGTGCAAGCGCTAAGAGCCGAGGTCCAGATTTCCCGCGATGGCCTAGGAGATGTTCTCGAGGATGGGCTTGGTGATGCGCTTGTCCGTCACCAGGGTCCACTTGTAGACGCCGAAGAAGTCGATGGGGCGCTTGTACCGAAGGATGATGGTGCAGGTGCCGGCCTCGCCGCTGCTGACCTTGGTCACCCGGACGGCGCTCTTGTCCGTCAGGACCTCGATCACCCCGAGCTCTCGGGCCTTCTCCTTGACTTCCTTCTCCAGGACCTCGACAGGCTTGCGCCCTCCACCGCTGGCGATGAAGTCGCAGGCGTCGATCAGCTCGCTGTTGCCGTAGTAGACCGGGACGGCCTTGAAAGCGGCCGCGCCCAGCACGCCGAGCACGAGCAGGGTCGCCAGGCACCCGATCTTGCCTTCACCGCGCTGACCATGCATGGGAACCTCCGAATCACCTCAGGTCTTCAAGGGCCTGCCGGGCGAGGGGTGCGACCAGGGGGCCCTCGGGACCGAGGAGAGTTGCCTGAGGATACTTCAATGCCTGGCGGAAAGCCTGCGCAGCTTCGGACTGGTAGGCCGGGCCCAGGTGGATAAAACAGAGCCCCGTGTGGTAGTCAATGGTGCCCTGGCTGACCCCGCGCACGGTGGTGAGCCGCGCGTCACGGAGCAGCTCGATGGCCTTGTCGTAGCGGCGGAACTGCATCAGGGCCAGGGCCATGTTGAGCTTGATCAGGTTGGCCTCATCCCCCTTGGCTCCGGCGTACTGCAGGCGCAGGTGGCTGAGGATGGCGGGGTAGCTCAGCTCGGGCGAGCCCAGGGGCAGCTCGACCGCTTCCCGGAGCACGGGCAGCGCCAGGGTGGCTCCCCCCTGGCTGAGCGAGAGGGATCCTTTCGCGGAGACCAGCTGCTGCCGGAGGGCCTCTGCCGAGGGCAGGGGCTTGCCCTCGAGCTGGAGCAGCGGCTGGCCCGCCTGGATCCCGGCCTTGAGGGCGATTTCCGAGGCCGCAAGCACCCAGGGACCGGCTTCTCCCGGCACGTCCAGGAGGGTGAGGCCGAGGCTCGGCTCCGAGAGGCGCGGCTGCGTGTTGAGGCGGGTGGCGAGCTTGCCGAGGGGATCCTGTTCCAGGGGCTTCACCAGCAGGTGCTCTTCCTCGCCGTCGAGGGTGGCGAGAACCAGCTCCACGCGGTGGATGACTGGATCCTGGACCGGGGTGGCGATCAGGACGAGCTCCGCCTCGCGGGAGGCCTTGAGGCGGGCGAGGGCCTCCCGGGGGGCTTCGCCTGGGCGGGCGGGCAGGAAGGCGAGCTGCTGCAGGCGGTCCCCCAGGGCCTCCAGCAGGGCCTGGAACCGGGCGCGGCCCGTGAATTCCCCGCCCTCGAGTCCCGCGAGGGCGAGCCGGGGCTTCGGCCGGGCTTCGAGGTCCAGGGCCTTGCCATCTTCCAGGGTGACGCGCTGGGAGAACCCGCCCCCCGGGAAGCGCACCAGCAGGTCATAGGGTCCCGAGCAGACCAGGGCCTTCACCACCGGCAGGGGGCCGAGGCTCTGACCGGAGAGGAAGAGCTCGCCCCCGGGCCAGGCAGAGGCCACGGACAGGGCGCCCTTGGAGGCTTCCATGCGGATGGGTTCGAGGGTGTGGTCCGCCGGGGGGGTCGCCAGGTCCTCGCCAAGCTCCAGGATCCGGGTCCGGAAGCACGGGGCGCGCAGCTCCAGGCGGTGCTTGCCGGCGGGGAGCTCGGGGATGACAAAGGCGGCGGAAAGATCCTCGGGCCGCAGACCCAGGGGGGTCGCCAGGGCCGCGGCCTCGGGTCCGGCCTTGCCGGTGGTGTGGCCGAGGCTCTTCCCGTCCAGCAGGACTTCGATGTCGCTGGGCTGAACGTAGAACGTGAGGGTGGACGCGATGCGCTCGAGCTTGAACTCGGCCGTCTTCACATCCTTGGGGCCGAGCTCCACGGTGAGCTCAGCCGGCGTGTGGCCCGGCCGCGCATAGGCCAGCTTGTGGACGCCGAAGGGCAGGAACTTCCGGGGCAGGGCGGGCACGGCCTTGCCGTCCACGAGCAGGCGGCCGCCCTCGGGCGCGAGGCTCACCTTGACCAGGGCGAACTTCTCGCCCTTCAGGCGGTCGAACTGCGCCGCGAGACGCTGGGAGGTGAGGGCGCGGTCCACGTCGAAGTCCGGATTGAGGTCAATGAGGGCCTGGAGCCGCACCTGGGCGCGGGGCTTGTTCTGCTGGCTGCGGTCATCCAGGACCGCGAGCCAGTTGTAGGCCTCGCAGAGCATCTGCACGCCCTCGGGCTCCAGCGCGATGCCCTTGGGCGCGAGGGCGGCCACGACGCTGTCGAAGCGCTGCGTGGCGCCCTCCCGGTCGCCCTGGGTGGCCCAGAGGGACTTGGCCTGCAGGAAGGCATCCTTCACGGTGGCATCCTGCCCCAGGAGGAGGCCGCAGAGCAGGGGCAGGAGGAGGCAGTGGCGGAGGCGCATGTCAGTTCAGCCGGAGCAGCAGGTCATTGCGGCGGTCGCAGAGGATCAGGCCGCCGGAGCGGTCCAGGACCAGGGAGGTGATGCGGCCCGTGATGCCGAGGGCCTTGAAGGTCGCCTGCCGGAGCACGGCGCCATCCGGGCCGTAGATGACGACGCCCTCGCCGAAGTCGCCCCCGTCCACCAGGGCCGCCACCTGCCCCGCCCCATCGGCGGCCAGGGCGGTCACGGTCCGGAAGGCCGCGGGCAGGTCCTTGCCGTAGGGCACGATGGTGCGGGGCTGGCCGTCGGGGTCCAGGAACAGCAGCTTCCGGTCCGCGTCCGCGGCGATGACGACCCCGCCCGTGGGGAGGGGGGCCAGGGCCGAGGCGGTGGGCGAGGCCACGGTCCGCGCGGGGCCCTCCAGCGGGAAGAGGGTCAGGGCGGGCGTCTTGGCATCGGCCACCCAGAGGGTGCCCCAGCGGTCCAGGGCGGCACCGGAGATGGCTCCGAGGGCTCCGAGGGGCAGGACCGTCGGCGTGTCCTCTCTCAGCAGTCCCGCCTTGGTGAGCAGCCAGAGGGGGCCGGAGGGGGCCGCGACCAGCGCCCGGGTGCCGGGCGCGGCGGGTCCCTGGGGGATCAGCTCGCCCCCGCGGAGGCGGAAAGTGCGGTCGAGGTCGCTTTGGAACAGGAGCAGGTCGCCCTCTGGTGCCATCGCCAGGAGGATGGGGGTCTTCAGCCACTTGGTCCGGCCCGCCGGCCAGGGGCCTTCGTTCCTGAGGGGGGGCTTCTGCAGGCGCTGCTTGACCAGCACCGTGGTTCGCCACGCGGCTTCCTGGGCCTCGGGGCTCTGGGCGGCCCGGGTCCGCAGCTGCTGGAGCATGCGCAGGCAGCTCGGCAGGTCGCCCAGGGTGTCCAGGACCTTGGCGGCTTCCAGCATCGCCGGGGCAGCGGCGGCAGCATCCTCGCGGAGGCGGAAGGCGTCGACGAAGAGCTGGAGCGCGCGGCCGGGCTGGCCCTGGTCGCGCCAGGCGCGCCCCAGCTGGAGGCGTGCCTCGGCACAGGCGGCGGCTTCAGGGAAGAGGTCGAGCACCCGGTTGAACTCGGCCATGGCGTCCTTGAGGTCCGCGGGCCGCCGGGCCTGCCGGGCCAGCAGGACGCCGCGGAGCAGCAGTCCCTCGGCGGCCTCGGGCGACTTGATGTACTCGCCCCGCAGGCGGTCCAGGAAGGGCATGGCAGCGTCGGGCTTCTGCTCGATCTCCACCTGATGGCGGGCGAGCCGAAGCAGCGCCTGGGGCGCGAAGGTGCTGCCGGGAGCGGCCTGGAGCAGCTGGGCCCAGGTCTCCAGGGCCTCCTTGTAGGCCTTGTCCAAGTAGGCCCGGTCCCCACTGCGGTAGAGGCGCTCCGCCAGTCCCGCATCCTGGGCGGGAGCCTGGGCCAGCACCGGCATGACGCAGAGCAGCGCGGCCGGCAGTCGGAGCCATGGGGAGAGGGCAGGCATGAGGGCCTCGGATCTAGAAAAAAGCATAGCCGCCCGGACTCTGATCAGGGCGCCAGTGCTTTCAGAAGTGCCTCGGGGGCATAGGGCTTGTAGAGCACCCCCATGAGCCAGGGTTCCGTGGTGCTGGAGTCGCGCGCCGCCGTGGAGAGCAGGACCTGGCGGCAGCGGTGAGTCTCGCACTGCATCTTCAGCCAAGGCCGCAGGTCGCCCATGGCGTCCATCTGCTCGGAGATCAGCAGGTCCACGGGGTGCTCCGCCAGCAGGGCGGCAGCCTCGGTGCGGGTGCTGGCCTCGCGGACGTCCCAGGTCTGGCCCAGGGCCGTCAGCAGCCGCTTCCGGAAGAAGGAGCTGGGCTCCAGCAGCAGGATGCTGTGGATGGGCGCCCGGCGGGAGATCTCCTCCTCGGTCAGGCCCAGGGCCAGGAGGGATTCCTTGGCTGCGCTGCGCAGGCCCAGACCGGAGGCGCCCTTGAAGACCTCCTTCAGGGGTTCGGCCAGCTCCAGGTGCCGGGTGAGCGCGCCGATCTCGCAGAGGCGCGCCTGCTCCCGCCAGTCCAGATCCTTCCGCTGGAGTTCCTTCCTTACGAAGGTCGCGAGCTCGCCGGAGAGCTCGGTCCGCATGATGAACTCTGGATCCTGCAGGGCCTCGCGGAGGGCCAGCAGTGCTGCGGCCCGGGTGGGGCCCTGGGGCGGCAGCGCCTGGACCAGAGCCCGCACTTTCTCCTCTTTGCCGGCGATGTGCGCCAGGCTGGCGCTCCGCCGGCCCAGCTCCTTCACGATGGCCGAGACCCGGTCGTTGCTCTCCCGGTCCCAGCCCCCCTTGGTCCGGAGGTCGAAGAGGAAGTCCGAGAACAGGTCCTTGAGCCGGGAGTAGAGCTCCTGGTCGAAGCAGTAGAGGTGCTGGGTGGCCAGGATGGCCCGCAGCCGCTGACCCTCGCCCTCGCGCTCGTCGCAGCAGCGGGTGATGAGCTGCTCCAGGGCCGGCAGGGCGTCCTGCGGCAGCGGGCGCTCGAAGCCCGGGAAGGCTGCCAGGAGCCCCTCCATGGCCACGATGAGGACCTGCGGCAGCTTGAGGTGGACGGACTTCGTCAGCAGGCCGAGGCCGGCCTCGGGGGTGGCCAGCGCGGCCAGGGCCTCCACGAGGGATTCCTGCAGGCGGGCGGGCTTGCCGTCGTGGAGCAGGTCCAGGAGGACCGGGGCCGCACTGGGGCAGCGGATGGCGCCGAGGGCTTCCACGGCCTCCAGCAGGAGGTCATCCCGGACGTCCGTCTTGAGGTAGGCCGTCAGCGGCTCGGCGGCGGCCTGGGTGCCGTTTTCCGTGAAGATGCGCAGCGCCGTCCGGACCTGCTCGGGCTGGCCGGACTCGAAGAGGCCCATGACCGTCGGGAAGCTGGAGGGCAGCTTGCCGAAGTGGTGCATGGCCCGCTGTCCGACCTCGATGATGCTGTCCTGCATGGCCCGCAGGAAGAAGGGCACCAGGGCGTCCTCCTCCCGGGCACCGAGGATGTCCAGGCAGGCGGTGCGGCGCTTGGAGTCCGGGACCTGGAGGATGCGCTCCAGCCCGGTCGCGTCCTGCGCGGAGACGAGGCGGCAGAAGGCGTGGTCCAGGCCCGGGCAGCCGGGCACCTGATCGAAGGCCTCCTGGAGGACCGGGACGACCGGCGCGGCGGGCAGCTCGCCCCCGGTGACCTTGCGGACCAGGCCCTCGCAGGCCAGGTCCAGGGTGGTGAGCAGGGCGAGGCTCTGCTTGGCAGCCGTGTCCTGGGCCTCCGTCACCATGGCGCTGAAGCGGGCGACCTTGCCCTCCAGGTGGACGGTCAGGGCTTCGGTGATGAAGTGCTCGTAGGGTCCCTGCACCTGGGCCCGCAGGTGCTCCAGGGGCGGGAGGGGGTCCCCGGCTTCGCCGGCCTCGAGGGCTCCCTGGAGCGCTTGGAGGGCCTCGTCCTGCCGGCCCTCCAGCCGCTGGGTCAGGGCCTTCGCCAGCTCGTTCCGGGCCGTGGTGCGCGCTCCGGTCTGCAGGCGATGGGTGAGGTGTTCCAGCGCCTCGAGGTCCTTGAGGGTCTGGACGCTGTCCCGGAACAGTCCGAGCAGCGCCGGGCCGGAGAGCTCTCCCGGCAGCTCGGTGACCGCCCGCAGCAGCATGCGGAAGGCCAGGGGGTCGGCACCCGACAGGGCTTCCCAGAGGGTCGGGAAGTCCTCGGGGCTTGCCACGGCCGCCAGGCCCCGGGCGCCCTGGTGGGCCAGCCGGGGGTTGCCTTCGCCTTCCAGTAAACGCCCCAGATAGAACGAAAGCGGCTGATTCTCGCCCGTTCCCAGCTCCCGGCGCAGGATGAGCTGCCGGTCCGGGTCCGTGCGCAGAGCCGCGAGCTTCTGCAGGGCCTCCCGGGCGGAGCGGACCTCCAGCCGACCCAGGGCGGCACAGCCTTCATCGAAGACCCCGAGGTCCGGCTCCTGCTGGAGCACCTGGAAGATCCAGGGCACCCACTCGGGCCAGTCGAACTTGGCCGTGAGGCCCAGAATGAACCGCTTCATGGGAATGTTGGCCGAGGCCTTGGTCAGGCGGTCCCCGAGCTCGGGCAGGGTGAACTGGCGGAGCTGGCCCATGAGCTGGTGAATGCGGACCTGGGAGGTGCCATCGTCTTCAAAGTGGTTGCCGAGACAGGCCCGGAACTCGTCCAGGGGCGTCACGGGGACATAGCGGAGCAGGGCAGTCATGCCCTTCCCATCGGTTCGGGCCACTCGCGGGTCAAGATCCAACATGAAAGTGATAGCGTTTTCCCATGCGCGCCCTGTTCCCCGCCCTCCTGACCTTCTCCCTCCTGGCCCAGCCCCCGGCCTTCCTGGAGCACCTGGAACCCGCCGCCCGGGAGGAGGCCCGGGACATCATCCAGCGGGCCGACTTCATCTTTGACACCAAGACCCAGCCCAAGCACGTGCGGATGGGCACCATGGAGAAGCTCTTCGACCACCCCCGCCTGGGCGCCGCCATGTGGCGGCACTGCCAGTTCGTGCCGGCCTTCTATGCCTTCACCCACCCCGACGGCACCTGGAGCATCAACGACACCCGGGGACTCTCGGGCAGCCTGCGCCTGGTCTACCAGCGGCCCGGCCACCGGGTCTATCTGGTGGTGGGCCGGGCCGAGCGGGGTCGGCTCAAGACCCCCTTCGCCGTGGGTGCCCGCATGCTGACTTCCTATAAATATTGGGAGGGGAAGAACGGCTTCGAGACCCATCTCGAGACCTGGACCGCCCTGGACTCCGCCATCCTGGGCATTGTGTCCCGTCCCTTTCGGGGCTACATCAAGGGGCGCCAGGATGAGTTCATCGCCTACATCAACGGCAATGTGGCCACCTTCGGGGAGTTCGCCGAGCTGAGCCCCCAGGACTTCCATGGCCCCCTCAAGCGGGACGGGGACCCGGTGGCCCTCCGTGACTTCGAGGCTCTGTTCCTCAGGAAGTGAGGCCGGCTCTGGTTCGGGGGCAACGGGCTTTGCCATGGGCTCCCATCGCGGTCATGCTTTGGGCACGCAGCACCGGAGTCCCGCCATGTTCCAGCAAATCCTGGACCAGCTCATCGAACACGTGCCCGAGTCTCTGGCCGCGACCTTCAACGACCGGGACGGTGATCCCGTGTGTGCCCGCACCCTCCAGGTTTCGAACGAGGGCCTCCAGCTTCTGGGCGCCTACCAGCACGTGGTGAAGCGGCACCTCCAGGAGGCCGTGGAGGAGTTCGACCGCGGGGAGGTCAAGCAGGTCGCCTTCGCCACGGATCAGCACTGGATCCTCATGATGGGCGCCATGGAGCACTGCACCCTGGTGATGGTGATGCAGCGGGATGGCCTGCTGGGCCGCGCCCGCTACTACATGGAGCAGGCCGTCGAGGCCCTCAATAAAGAACTCTAGGAGCCAAGATGGAACGTCTCATGGGCCTGGCCGGAATGGTGGCCTTCATCGCCTTTGCCTACGCGCTTTCCCATAACCGCAAGGCCATCCACTGGCGGACCATCGTCTGGGGCCTGGGGCTGCAGTGGATCTTCGCCCTGGTCGTCCTCAAGGGCGATGCCCTGGCTGGCCTGCTGTCCTTTCTCCCCTTCCCCCGGGGTACGGGCTGGGTGGTGCTGGGCCTGATGTTCGCGCCCATGCTGCTGCGTCGCTATGCGTCCTATGAGAACAAGAAGCTCAACTGGGGATTGTTCGGGGTCATTGTCCTGGGTCTCCTCCGGGGCAACCTGGTGGGCTCGACCTTCGACAAGATGCGCATCGTGGTGGAACACCTCATGGCCTACGCCCACGAGGGGGCCAGCTTCGTCTTCGGGTCCCTGTCCGACGGCCCCGGCAGCAAGGTGGGCATGGTCTTCGCCTTTGCGGTGCTGCCCACCATCATCTTCGTGGCCTCGATCTTCGCGGTGCTCTACTACCTCGGCGTGATGCAGTGGGTGGTCACCGCCGCCGCCCGGGCCATGGGCCGCTTCCTGAAGGTCTCCGGCGCCGAGAGCGTCAGCGTGGCCGCCAGCATCCTCATGGGCCAGACCGAGGCGCCCCTCACCATCCGGCCCTTCCTGGCCCGCATGACCCGCAGCGAGCTCATGCTCATCATGACCGCGGGCATGGCCCACGTGTCCGGCAGCATCATGGTTGCCTATGTGCAGGTGGCGCACGTGGACATCGTCCACCTGCTTACCGCCGTGATCATGACCGCGCCGGGGGCCGTGATGATGGCCAAGCTGCTGGAACCCGAGGTGGAAGCCCCGGAGACCGCCGGCGAGGTGAAGGTTGACATCCCCTGCCATGATGCCAACGTGCTGGACGCGGCGGCCCGCGGCGCCTTCGAGGGCGGCCAGCTGGCCTTCAACGTCGCCGTCATGCTCATCGCCTTCATCGCGCTCATTTACCTGATCAATGGCCTGATGAAGGCTGTCCATCCCGGGTTCACGCTGGAGTGGGTGCTGGGCGGGGCGTTCAAGATCCCGGCCTTCCTCATGGGCGTGCCCTGGTCCGAGGCGGGCCAGGTCGGCGGACTGCTCGGCAAGCGCATGGTGGTCAACGAGTTCGTGGCCTTCCTGGACCTGGGCGCCATGACCAACCTCTCCGCCAAGGCACGGCTCATCTCCACCTTCGCCCTCTGCGGCTTCGCCAACTTCAGCAGCATCGCCATCCAGGTCGGTGGCATCGGAGCCCTGGTGCCGGAGCGCCGCGGCGACCTGGCCCGGCTCGGGTTCCGGGCCATGCTGGCTGGCACCCTGGCGAACTTCCTGAGCGCCTGCATCGCGGGGATCCTGACCTAGCCAAGCCGAGGATCAGTTGACGGCTTCGGGCTCTTCCGCGGCGTCGTGGGGGGGCGTGATGCCATGCCACCCGGCTTTCCAGGCCAGGTTCAGGGCCAGCGCCAGCAGGACGTAAGTGGTGAAGAACGCGATGAAGAATTGCTGCTGGAGCAGGATCATCATCGCAAAGACCAGCACGATGCTGAGGCTGGTGACCATGGAGGTCTTAGGGGTGTTGGCCTTCTTCTTGAAGCTCGGGAAGCGGAGCGTGGACACCATCAGCAGGCCCACCAGGAACAGCTCCAGGGCAAAGGCGTAGGCCCAGAAGGTCACCGAGGGCGGGGTGGGGTGCCAGATGATCACCGAGGCCACGCAGGCGGCTCCGGCGGGGATGGGGAGGCCCACGAAGAAGCGGGGATCCACCGCGCCCACGCTGACGTTGAAGCGGGCCAGACGAAGGGCCCCGCAGGCGGTGAAGACGAAGCAGGCCGCCCAGCCGGCGGCCCGGAGGTGGCTGTCGTGGATGCCCAGGTGGAAGAAGCCGTAGCGGTAGGCCAGGATGGCGGGGGCCATGCCGAAGCTCACCACGTCGGCCAGGCTGTCCAGCTGGACGCCGAACTCCGTGGCGGTGTTGGTGGCCCGGGCCACCCGGCCGTCCAGGCCATCGAAGACCCCAGCCAGCACCAGCAGGCCCGCGGCCCACTGGAAGTAGTATTCCGGCCGGGCCCCGGCGGCATTGATGGACATGACCACGCTGGAGAAGCCGCAGAAGATCGAGGCCATGGTGATGCTGGAGGGCAGCACGAACATGCCCCGCCGCATCGCACGCTGGCGACGGGCTCGGCGTTCCTCGGGGGTCAGTCGGGGTTTCATGGCCTCAGTTTCTCACATCCCATGCCCGCCCGGTGGGATCCGGGTCCCGAGGGTATCCTGATCCCCTAGGGGGAGCACTTGCAGCAGGTTGTCGTCATCGGCGGAGGGCACGCGGGACTTGAGGCTGCGCAGATCGCGGCCCGCATGGGCATGGCCACCACCCTGCTGACCATGAACCTGGACCAGATTGGCCAGATGAGCTGCAACCCCAGCATCGGGGGGGTCGGCAAGGGCCACATGGTGCGCGAGCTGGACGCCCTGGGGGGGGCCATGGGCCGCCTCATCGACGCCACCGGCATCCACTTCCGCATCCTTAATGAGAGCCGGGGCGTCGCGGTCCGCGGGCCCCGGGCCCAGGCGGACAAGGTCAAGTACCGCAGCGCCGCCCGGCAGCTGCTGGAGCGGACCCCCCACCTGAAGCTGCGTCAGGGCATGGCCGCCCAGCTGCTCTGGCGGGAGGGCACCCGGGGCCTGCGGGGGGTTGAGCTGCTTGACGGCTCCGTGCTCCCCTGCGTCGCCGTGGTGGTCACCAGCGGCACCTTCCTGAACGGGCAGGTACTCATCGGGGCCCGGCGCCTGGAGGCGGGTCGGGCCGGGGAGCCCGCCAGCACGCACCTGGCCCAGCAGTTGCGGAGCCTGGGCCTCCGCCACCGGCGCCTGAAGACCGGCACCAGCCCCCGGATCGCCAGCGGGTCCATCGACTTCAGCCGCCTCCTGGTCCAGCCCGGGGATGACCCGCCGCGGCCCTTCAGCTTCTTCAGCACCGCCATCCCCCAGCGGCAGGTGCCCTGCCACATCGTCCACACCACGGCCCAGACCGAGGCCATCGTGCGGGAGAACCTCAGCCAGTCCAGCCTGTACGGGGGGCATATCGAGGGCGTCGGGCCCCGCTACTGCCCTTCCATCGAGGACAAGTTCGTGAAGTTCCCGGACAAGGGCCGGCACCAGATCTTCGTGGAGCCCGAGAGCCTGGAGACCGAGGAGACCTACCTGGCGGGACTCTCCACCTCCCTACCGCCCGAGGTGCAGCTGCGCATGGTCAGAAGCCTGCCGGGCTTCGAGGCGGCAGAGATCCTCCGCCCCGGCTACGCCATCGAGTACGACAGCTTCGACCCGCTGCAGCTGCACCGGGACCTCTCCGTGGCGGAGCTCGAGGGGGTCTGGTTCGCGGGCCAGATCAACGGCACCACGGGCTACGAGGAGGCGGCGGGCCAGGGTCTGCTGGCCGGAATCAACGCCGTGCGATGGCTCCGGGAGCAGGAGCCGGTGGTGCTGGGCCGGGACCAGGCCTACCTCGGCGTCATGGTGGATGACCTCGTCACCAAGGGCACGGACGAGCCCTACCGCATGCTCACAGCCCGGGCTGAGCACCGGCTGGCTCTGGCCTGCGACCTGGCGGACAGCCGCCTGCTGGCCGTGGCCCGGACGGTGGGAGCCCTCGCGCCCGAGGAACTGGCCCAGGTCGAGGTCCGGGCGGCGACCCGGGACCAGCTGAAGGCCCGCTGCGACGAGGCCTGGGTCACGCAGACCAGCCCCTTTGGCGCCATCGCGGCGGGGGCGGGCATCCGGCTCGACGCGGGCCTGACGCTGGCGGAGCTGTTCCGGCGGCAGCGGGTGAGCCCCGCGGACGCGGATGCCTGCCTGGTCCTGCTGGAGGGGTGGAACCCGGATCAGCCCGGCTGGGATGCGGCCCGGGAGCGGGACCTGCTGCTCTTCGACCTGCGCTACGCCCCCTACCGGGACCGGGAGGCCCGGCTCCTGGAAGGCCAGAGGGCCTGGGACCACGTGCGGATCCCCTCGGACCTGCGGGTGGATCACCTCCACGGCATCTCAAGGGAAGTGATGGAAAAGCTGGCCCTGCACCGCCCGGAGACCCTGGGCCAGGCCAGCCGGATCCCCGGGATCACCCCGGCAGCGGTGACCATCCTCCACCTGCTGATTCATCGCTCGCAGAGCATATAGTTGAATTGTGATTATTGTCCTTGAGTCTCCATTCAGCTGGAACCTTAATCTAAGGGGGAGTCGTTGACCAGGAGGTCCCCGTGACAACCGTACTCGACACCCCCGCCCCCGCTGCCAGCGCTCCCGTCCGGATGCTGAAGATCGGCCAGCTGGCCTCCCGGTCGGGGATCACGGCCCGCAACCTCCGCTTTTACGCAGACGCCGGCGTGTTCGGCGAGCTGCCGCGGTCGCCCAAGGGCTACCGGCTCTTTCCCCCGGAGGCCGTGCACTGGGTCCAGATCCTGAAGGCCTCCCAGGCCGCAGGCTTCAGCCTCGAGGAGGTCCAGGAACTGCTCCGGGCCCTCCGCCAGGACACGGCCCCCTGCGAGCATGTCCGGGAGGCCCTGTCTGGCAAGCTCACCGTGCTGGAGACTCGCCTGGCCGAGATCCAGCTCCTGGTGGACATCCTGCGGAACACCCTCGGGACGCCGGACGGCTTCAGCCGGGACCTGGGCTGCAACCTGATGGAAACCCTGCTGCTGGAGTCGGCGCGGCTGCCCGCCCTGGCCGAGCACAGAGCCTGACAACGTTGAGGAGGCAAGCATGAGCGGTGTGGTGTATCGAGTCCAGGGCATGACCTGCGGCGGCTGTGCGAAGCACGTGGAGAAGGCCCTCAAGGGCGTCGCCGGCGTGACCGCCGTGGCCACGGACGTGGCCAAGGGCACGGCGACAGTCGAGGGCGAGGCTTCCTACAAGGCCCTGGCCGCCAGCGTGGCCGAGGCGGGATATGAGATGGTGGGTCCGGCCTGAACCCCGGGCCCGGAGGGAGCACCTTGGGCCAGCAGACCTATACCGTCTCGGGCATGACCTGCGCGGCCTGTGTGCGCCACGTGGAGAAGGCCCTGAAGGCCACGCCGGGCGTGGCCGCGGCGGGGGTGAACCTGGCCACCAGCACGGTGACCGTAGAGGGCACCGCAACCTTTGAGGCCCTGGCCCTCCAACTGGAGGATGCTGGCTACGGGCTGGCCGCGATCGAGCCGGACACGCCGGCGGGCGATGAGCTCGCGCCTGCCCGGCGGCGCATGCTCCTGGCCCTGGTGCTCTCGGCCCCCATGCTGGTGACGATGGTCCCGGGCCTGGGCTGGCACCTGCCCGGGTGGGTGCAGCTGCTGCTGGCCACGCCCGTGGTCTTCGGGGCGGGCCTGGGGTTCTTCCAGCGCGCGCTGCGTCAGGCCCGGCATGGCCAGGCCTCCATGGACACGCTCATCGCGCTGGGCTCAGGCATCGCCTGGACCTTCGCCGTGGGGGAGTGGTGGCAGGGGGCTCACCACTTAAGCTTTGAGACGGCCGCGGCCTTGGTGGCCTTCCTGCTCACTGGCAAGTACCTCGAAGCCCGGGCCAAGACCCGGGCCACCGACGCGCTGAAGGCGCTGCTCGCCCTGGCGCCGCCCACGGCCCTGAGGATCGAGGCTGATGGGTCCCTGCTGGAGGTGCCGGTCTCCGCGCTGCATCCGGGCGACCGGGTGCGGGTGCTGCCGGGCCAGGCGGTGCCTGCGGATGGCCGCGTGAGCTCCGGTGTGGCGGAGGTCGATGAGTCCATGCTGACGGGTGAGCCCCTGCCGGTACCCAAGGGACCCGGCGAGGCGCTGGTGGCGGGCACCGTGGTGCACGGCTCGGCCCTGGAGCTGGAGGTGCTCGCCGTCGGGGCCGACACGCAGCTGGCCCGCATGGCCGCGCTGGTGGCCCAGGCCCAAGGCTCCAAGGCGCCGGCCCAGGATCTGGCGGACCGGATCAGTGCGGTCTTCGTGCCTCTCATCCTCGTGCTCGCGGCGGTCACCTTCGCGGGGTGGTGGTGGCTCGGCGGCGGGTTCGCCCAGGCCTGGCGCCCGGCGGTGACGCTGCTGGTGATCGCCTGCCCCTGCGCCCTCGGGTTGGCCACCCCGGTGGCGGTCATGGTGGGCCTCGGTGCCGCCGCCCGCCAGGGCGTGCTCGTGCGCGATGCCGCCGCCCTGGAGGCCCTGGGGCAGGCCACAGACCTGGTCTTCGACAAGACGGGCACCCTCACTGAGGGCCGTCCCCGCCTGCGGCAGGTCATCTCCTGCGAGGGCCTGTCGGAAGCGGACCTGCTGGCAATCGGGGCGAGCCTGGAGCGGGACTCGGAGCATCCCATTGGCCGAGGCATTCGCGCGGCCCATGCCGGGTCGGACCTTCCGGTGCAGGCCTTCCGGGCCCACCCGGGGGGAGGCATCACGGGGGAGCTGGAGGGCCGGGCCTGGCGCCTGGGCAGTGCCGCTTTCCTGGGGACGGAGTTCCCCCCGATCGAGGAGGACGGCATCGCCGTGGGGCTCGCGGATGCTGCGGGGCTCCAGGGGCTGTTCATCCTGGGGGACCGGCTTCGCGCCGAAGCGCCTGGCGTGGTGGCTCAGCTCAAGCTGCAGGGGCTGCGGCTGCACCTGCTCACCGGTGACCGGGCCGCTCCGGCGCGGGCCATGGCGGCGGCGGCGGGCATCGAGGAAGTCACGGCCGAGGTGCGCCCGGAGGCCAAGCTGGCACACCTGAAGGCGCTGCAGGCCCAGGGCGCGGTGGTGGGCTTCGTGGGCGACGGGGTCAATGATGCTCCGGCCCTGGCCCAGGCAGATTGCGGCATTGCCATGGGCTCCGGCGCCGGGGAGCAGGGCACGGGAGCGGCCATGGCCGCGGCGCCGCTGGTATTGTTGCGGCCGGGCCTCGAGCCGATCCTCGCGGCAAGGCGACTGGCGCTGCGCACCCACCGGGTGATCCGCCAGAACCTGGGCTGGGCCTTCGGCTACAACCTGGTGCTGGTGCCCCTGGCGGCCTTCGGGCAGCTGGAGCGCTTCGGCGGTCCCATGCTGGCGGGCGTGGCCATGGGCCTGAGCAGCCTCACGGTGGTGCTCAACGCGCTGCGGCTACGGCGCTGAGCTACAGCTCCTGCGCCAGGCCTTTCAGGTAGGCGATGAATTCGGGACGCAGCTCGTCGCGCTTGAGGGCGAACTCGATGTTGGCCTTCAAGTAGTCCAGCTTGTTGCCGGTATCGTAGCGCTTGGCGGGAATGGGTGCGGCCACCAGCCGTCCCTCGCGTGCCAGGGCGGCCAGCGCGTCGGTGAGCTGGTACTCGCCGCCGACGCCAGGCTCCAGCGCGGCGAGGTGCTCGAAGACGCGGGGCTCCAGCACGTAGCGGCCCACCACGGCCCAGCGGCTGGGGGCATCTTCCGGTGCGGGCTTTTCGACAATGGTTGTCACATCCCAGGAGGAACCCTGGCTGTCTGTGGCGTTGACGATGCCGTAGCGGGAGACGTGTTCGAGGGGGACTTCCTGCACGCCCACCACGGATTTCCCGGTGGCGCGATAGGCGGCGATGAGGGCATCCAGCGCCCGGTCCCGTTCATCGAAGACATCGTCGCCCAGCAGCAGGGCGAAGGGCTCGTGGCCGACAGCGTAGCGTGCGCAGAGGACCGCGTGGCCCAGGCCCAGGGGCTCGCCCTGGCGCACGTAGGCGAAGTGGGCCAGGTGGCTGATGCCCCGGACCAGCTCCAGGTCCTCCTGCTTGCCCCGCCGCCGGAGGGTGTCCTCCAGCTCGAAGGCGACGTCGAAGTGGTTCTCAATGGCCGCCTTGCCGCGCCCGGTCACCAGCACCAGGCTCTCGATGCCCGCCCGGATGGCCTCCTCGACCACGTATTGGATGACCGGCGTATCCACTAAGGGGAGCATTTCCTTGGGTTGGGCCTTGGTGGCAGGCAGGAATCGGGTGCCGAGCCCTGCGACTGGAATGACCGCTTTCCGGAGGGTCTTCATGTCAGCTCCATGGGGCCATGATGGCCTAAGGAGCAGTGGTGGCGGAAGATTCTGGCCCCCCGTCGCAAATTTTTTCTTGCGTCAGCGGGCACAGGTGTTAGTCTGAATGTCCTGCGCAGTTGAGGCTGCGGGGTGCAAGAAGCGGCCGGAAGGCGGTTTCGACCATGTGGAAGCATGGGGGCGTCTTTGAAAACCGGATAGAAGATAGGAAGCCTTTGAGGATTTCGTTCGATGTCTTAGGACAGGGGACGGGATTCAGAGAAATACGACCAGAACATTGGCCTGAGGGACGGAAGTTCCGAGGGTGAAGGGTTCAGGAATGAAACTTGAGAGTTTGATCCTGGCTCAGAATGAACGCTGGCGGCGTGCCTAACACATGCAAGTCGGATGTGCCGCAAGGTGCATGGCAGACGGGTGAGTAACGCGTGGGGAATCTACCTCTTTGTGGGGAATAACGCTCCGAAAGGAGTGGTAATACCGCATGAGACCTAGGACTGGGATGTTCTAGGTGAAACCCGGGGACCGGTAACGGCCTGGGGCAAGGAGAGGATCCTGCGTCTGATTAGCTAGTTGGCGGGGTAATGGCCCACCAAGGCGACGATCAGTAGCCGGCCTGAGAGGGTGATCGGCCACACTGGAACTGAGACACGGTCCAGACTCCTACGGGAGGCAGCAGTGGGGAATTTTGCGCAATGGACGAAAGTCTGACGCAGCAACGCCGCGTGGGTGATGAAGGTCTTCGGACTGTAAAACCCTGTCGTCAGGGACGAAGGTACTTGCGTTAATAGCGTGAGTGCTTGACGGTACCTGGAGAGGAAGCCCCGGCTAACTCTGTGCCAGCAGCCGCGGTAATACAGAGGGGGCAAGCGTTATTCGGAATTATTGGGCGTAAAGGGCGCGTAGGCGGTTTTTTAAGTCAGATGTGTAATCCCCGAGCTCAACTTGGGAACTGCATCTGAGACTGGAAGGCTAGAGTACTGGAGAGGGTGGTGGAATTCCTCGTGTAGCGGTGAAATGCGTAGAGATGAGGAGGAACACCAGTGGCGAAGGCGGCCACCTGGACAGTAACTGACGCTGAGGCGCGAAAGTGTGGGTAGCAAACAGGATTAGATACCCTGGTAGTCCACGCTGTAAACGATGAACACTTGGTGTGGAGGGAGTTGACCCCTTCCGTGCCGGAGCTAACGCGTTAAGTGTTCCGCCTGGGGAGTACGGTCGCAAGGCTGAAACTCAAAGGAATTGACGGGGGCCCGCACAAGCGGTGGAGCATGTGGTTTAATTCGACGCAACGCGAAGAACCTTACCTGGGCTTGAACTGCCATTGACCGGTACAGAGATGTGCCTTTTCGCAAGAACAGTGGCAGAGGTGCTGCATGGCTGTCGTCAGCTCGTGTCGTGAGATGTTGGGTTAAGTCCCGCAACGAGCGCAACCCTTACCCGTAGTTGCCAGCGCGTCATGGCGGGAACTCTACGGGGACTGCCCGGGTTAACCGGGAGGAAGGTGGGGATGATGTCAAGTCCTCATGGCCCTTATGTCCAGGGCTACACACGTGCTACAATGGGCGATACAAACCGTTGCAAAGTCGCGAGATGGAGCTAATCGGAGAAAGTCGTCCTCAGTTCGGATTGTAGTCTGCAACTCGACTACATGAAGGTGGAATCGCTAGTAATCGTGTATCAGAATGATACGGTGAATACGTTCCCGGGCCTTGTACACACCGCCCGTCACATCACGAAAGCCGGGAGCACTTGAAGAGGCTGTGGTAACCCGCAAGGGGGCTAGGTCTCAATGGTGAACTTGGTGATTGGGGTGAAGTCGTAACAAGGTAGCTGTAGGAGAACCTGTGGCTGGATCACCTCCTTTCTAAGGAGAGTCACTCCCTCAGCGCGAAAGCGCGTAGAGGATCAAGTAGTGACGATAGGTCAACGCTTCCGTATCGCAGTATCTATCCGGTTTTTAAAGACGCTCGTGCAATCTTTGACGAGCGTGTTTGGGCGTCTGTGGGGGTAATGTCAGGATTCCCTTAGGGCCCGTAGCTCAGCTGGGAGAGCGCCTGGTTTGCATCCAGGAGGTCGTCGGTTCGATCCCGGTCGGGTCCACCAGAGCCCTCTGGAGCGCGAGATTGGGGCCTATAGCTCAGTCTGGTTAGAGCGCACGCCTGATAAGCGTGAGGTCGGTGGTTCGAATCCACCTAGGCCCACCATTATTTGAGTTGAGTTGAGATCCTTTGGGATTTGAATCCAGCTCAAGACCGGTTCGAGGATCGGTGGCCGAGAGGCAGAGTTGTTTGACAGTCAAATAGAAGGAATAGAGAAGGGAAAGCCTTAGCGTTGAAGTGACGTTAGGGATTTAGCGAGGCAAAAGAGTAGAGCAATACTTTTGTGGTTTGAAGTCAATGTAATTCATTGATGGAAGGCCAAGTTACAAAGGGTTGACGGTGGATGCCTTGGCAGATGACAGCGATGAAGGACGTGGTAAGCTGCGAAAAGTCTCGGGGAGTTGCACGCGAACGGTGATCCGGGAATGTCCGAATGGGGAAACCCGGCTGGGTGAAAGCTCAGTCATCTCTTAGCTGAATACATAGGCTTTGAGAAGCGAACGTGGGGAAGTGAACCATCTCAGTACCCACAGGAACAGAAAACAACAGTGATTCCGGAAGTAGCGGCGAGCGAAACCGGAAGAGCCCAAACCTCATACGTGTAAGCGGCAGGCGTTGCGTATGGGGGGTCGTGGGACCTACAGGTCAGGGCTGCCCCCTGGCACAGAGTTACAAAACCTATAGTTAGCGGAACGGCATGGAAAGGCCGGCGATACAGGGTGATAGCCCCTTATGCGAAAGCTACTAGGACTCTGAGTGGTGTTCCCAAGTATGTCGGGGCACGAGAAACCTTGACAGAATTTGCCGCGACCATGCGGTAAGGCTAAATATGTTCATCTGACCGATAGTGAACCAGTACCGTGAGGGAAAGGCGAAAAGAACCCCGATGAGGGGAGTGAAATAGAACCTGAAACCGTCAATCTACAAGCAGTGGAACCACCATGGCCAGGCTTGCCTGTCCGGTGGAACCGCGTGCCTTTTGCATAATGAGCCGGCTAGTTATTTTTAGTGGCGAGGCGAAGCCGATGAGGCGGTGCCGTAGGGAAACCGAGTCTGAATAGGGCGACAGTCGCTGGAAATAGACGCGAAACGGGATGATCTATCCTTGACCAGGATGAAGGTAGGGTGAAACCTATTGGAGGTCCGAACCAGTGTGGGTTGAAAACCGCTTGGATGAGTTGAGGATAGGGGTGAAAGGCCAATCAAATTCCGTGATAGCTCGTTCTCCCCGAAATAGCTTTAGGGCTAGCGTCGGATGTTTCGTCGTGCAGGTAGAGACCTGAATGGACTAGGGGGCTTACCAGCTTACTGAATCCAACCAATCTTCGAATGGCACGCCGTGAAGTCCGGCAGTCAGACTGCGGGTGATAAGATCCGTAGTCAAGAGGGAAAGAACCCAGATCGCCAGCTAAGGTCCCAAAATACATGCTAAGTGGAAAAGGATGTGGATGTGCTTAGACAGCCAGGAGGTTAGCTTAGAAGCAGCTATCCTTTAAAGAAAGCGTAATAGCTCACTGGTCAAGCGGGTCTGTGCCGACAATTCAACGGGGCTAAAGCATGTTACCGAAGCTGCGAACGTAAGTGGTAGGGGAGCATTCCCTACGTCTGTGAAGGTTGACCGTAAGGACAGCTGGAGACATGGGAAGAGACTCTGTCGGCATAAGTAGCGTAAAGACAGGCGAGAACCCTGTCCGCCGTAAGACTAAGGTTTCCAACGCAAGGTCAATCCGCGTTGGGTTAGTCGGACCCTAAGCTGAGGCCGAAAGGCGTAAGCGATGGAAGGCTGGTTAATATTCCAGCACCATGAGCATCTCGTTCGTACGATGCAGGGACGCAGGAAGGTAGAGACGCAGGGCTATGGAATGTCCTGTGAAAGTTTTCAAGGGCGGTGCTTAGGGAAGTCCGGGCGCCACAAGCTCAAGAATTCTGACGAAAAGTCTTAATCCTACACTGCCGAGAAAAGCTGCTAAGGAGAGGTGCTTGTGTCCGTACCGCAAACCGACACAGGTAGTCGAGGAGAGAATCCTCAGGCGTTTGAGAGAACTCTGCTGAAGGAACTCGGCAAATTAACCCCGTAACTTCGGGAGAAGGGGTACCACGGTAGGGTTCATAGCCCGAGGTGGTGGCACATAAATGTCCCAGGCGACTGTTTAACAAAAACACAGGTCTCTGCAAACTCCAAAGAGGAGGTATAGGGGCTGACACCTGCCCGGTGCCGGAAGGTCAAGAGGAGCGGTCAGCGCAAGCGAAGCTGCGAATTTAAGCCCCGGTGAACGGCGGCCGTAACTATAACGGTCCTAAGGTAGCGAAATTCCTTGTCGGGTAAGTTCCGACCTGCACGAATGGTGTAACGATCTGGGAACGGTCTCAAGCAGAGACTCAGCGAACTTGTAGCACCGGTGAAGATGCCGGTTACCCGCACTTAGACGGAAAGACCCCGTGCACCTTTACTACACCTTGACATTGAGGTTGGCGTTGGACTGTGCAGGATAGGTGGGAGGCTTTGAAACTGGCTCGTTAGGGTCGGTGGAGCCGACGTTGAGATACCACCCTGTTCAACGCTGATCTCTAACTCACACCCGTGATCCGGGTGGAAGACAATGTCAGGCGGGTAGTTTGACTGGGGCGGTCGCCTCCTAAAGCGTAACGGAGGCGTGCGAAGGTTCCCTCAGGCTGTTTGGAAATCAGCCGCAGAGCGCAATAGTATAAGGGAGCTTGACTGCGAGTCAGACACGACGAGCAGGTGCGAAAGCAGGCTATAGTGATCCGGTGGTCCCGAATGGAAGGGCCATCGCTCAACGGATAAAAGGTACGCCGGGGATAACAGGCTGATCTTGCCCAAGAGTTCATATCGACGGCAAGGTTTGGCACCTCGATGTCGACTCATCACATCCTGGGGCTGAAGCAGGTCCCAAGGGTTCGGCTGTTCGCCGATCAATAGTGGTACGTGAGTTGGGTTCAGAACGTCGCGAGACAGTTCGGTCCCTATCTAGTGTGGGCGCAGGAGATTTGAGAGGACCTGTCCTTAGTACGAGAGGACCGGGATGGACTGACCTCTGGTGTTCCAGTTGTGTTTCCAAATGCAACGCTGGGTAGCTAAGTTGGGAAGTGAGAAGCGCTGAAAGCATCTAAGCGCGAAACACCCCTCAAGATGAGATCTCCCTATGAGACCCGTGGAAGACCACCACGTTGATAGGTCGCATGTGTAAGTCCGGTAACGGATTCAGCTTAGCGATACTAATCGGTCCATAGACTTGACCTTTCATCAATGAATTGCATCACCACGAACGCGCTCCATGCGCTTCGCTAAATCCCTTCTCAACCCTTCTACCCTTCGTCGTGGCTTTTCCCCAGGGGTCACACCCGTTCCCATCCCGAACACGGCCGTTAAGACCTGGAGGGCCGATGATACTGCTCTGCACAGGAGTGGAAAAGTAGGTCGCTGCGACGTTAAAA
>CAIOFF010000047.1 GCA_903857495.1 uncultured Holophagaceae bacterium
AGGCGCGAACACCAGCTCCTTCACCTCCCAGGGGGAGGACAACCCGAGCGCCATGGTGAAGAGGGTGTTGGTATCCATCCCTCTATGATCGCAAACCCATCACCCAGGTAGTCCCTTACCCACACGATTCAGCGAGGAACCCTAAAAACCAAACTGCAGAGGCGATGAACGCAGCGCGCCGAGGCCGTAGGCGACACAAAAAACCGATTAACCACCGATTAAAAGCTGATAAAGGAAAAGATGAAAACGGATGTTGGCAGTTATTTTTATCATGTCTTTATCGGCGTTTATCGGTGTTCATCGGTGGCTGATTTGTCCTTTGCTTGAGCACCTGCTGAGGAGCGTGGCGGACAACCCCGTTGCCCTTTACTCCCGTTCCCGGCGACCCTGGAGGGATGCTGCCCCTAACCACCGAGCGCCTCGTCATCCGTCCCTTCCAACTGGAGGACGCCCCGTTCATCCTCCGTCTGCTCAACGAGCCGTCCTTCATCGAGCACATCGCGGACAAGGGCGTGCGCACCCTGGAGCAGGCCGCGGCCTACCTGGAGAGCGGCCCCCTGGCCAGCTACGCCGCCCACGGCCACGGGCTCTGGCTGGTCGCGCACGGGCAGACCGGCACGGCCATGGGCATGTGCGGCCTCATCAAGCGGGACACGCTGCCCGAGGTGGATCTGGGCTACGCCTTCCTGCCCGAGTTCTGGGGCCTGGGTTATGCCCTGGAGGCCGCCGAAGCCTGCGTAGCTTACGGGGCAGGCCTGGGACTGAAGGGCCTCCTGGCCATCGTGTCGCCGGGCAACAGCGCCTCCCTCCGCCTGCTGGAGAAGGCCGGGTTCCTGCCCACCGGCCGCCAGGAGCTGACGCCGGGGGATCCCGTGGAGGTCCTGCGCAAGGACCTCGGAAAGCCCTGAAGCGCTCTGTCCGCGCGGCGGCCAAGCCGTCATCATGGCCCATGGCCATCCCAGAGTCCCCCGCGAGCCCAGCCCAGCCCCGGGCCGCCGCGCCCGCCTGGGCGCGCGCCCTGCACGCGCTGGCGACCCACCTGAGCCAGGACCTGGGCGGCGGGCCGCGGCCCTGGAAGCTCGCCACCCTGATCAACCTGCAGAAGGGCGGCACTGGGCTCTTCGTCCTGGGTCTCATGGCCGCCTTTGGCAGCTGGGGCAGCGCGGCCTGGACCTACCTGGCCCTGCACGGCACCTACGGACTCTGCTGGCTGCTGAAGCACGCGGCCTTTCCCGATGCCCGCTGGAACGCCCGCGCCACCTGGGCCGGCGGCCTCCTTACGTGGCTGGCGGTGCTGGGTCCCTACTGGATCGCCCCGGTGCTCGTGGTGACGCCGATCCTGGGCCCCCGGCCCGAGCCCGCGCCCTGGCTGCTGGCCCTGGCCATCGCCATGCACACGGTGGGCCTGGCGCTCATGCTGGCGGCGGACGCCCAGAAGCACGCGGCCCTGGCGCGCGGTCCGGGCCTCATCAGCGATGGCCTCTTCCGCCGCGTGCGGCACCCCAACTACCTGGGCGAGATGCTGCTCTACGCCGCCTATGCCCTCCTGGCCCGCCACTGGCTGCCCTGCCTGGTGCTGGCCTGGGTCTGGGGCCTGGTCTTCCTGCCGAACATCCTCCTGATCGAAGCCAGCCTCTCCCGCCATCCCGGCTGGGCCGCCTACAAAGCCCGCACCGGGTTCCTGCTCCCCAGGTTGTGGAGAAGTGGAACAACTCTCGCAGAGAACGCAGAGGGGGCTGAGGTTCGCAGAGGGCCGCGGTGACACCTTCCGGGCCAAGGCCTCTATGCCCTGCCGGGGGCTTGCCCGAGTCCCTCAGCGCCCCTCCGTTCCAGCGTCTTTTCTCTGCGAGAGTGGTTGCTCTGGTCCTTGCCTAATTCTGCTTCACAGTATGCTGGGCACCTTGCCCTGGAGTCCCCATGCCCCGTCCCGCCACGCTGCCTGTGATCGACTGGAAGGCCGTCTTCGAGTCCGGCCTGGACTATTCGGCCTGGCTGGGGATCGCCGAGTCGGCGGAGCTGCGCGCCAAGATGGAGGCCCTGCGCCAGGCCCTGGTGCTGGAGCCGCAGGTGGTGGGCTTCCTGGGCGCCCTGCCCCGCCCGGTGCACGTGGTGGCCATCGCCGAGGACTGGTGCGGCGATGTGGTGCGCCATGTGCCCGTGCTGCAGCGGCTGGCCGAGGCCGCGCCGGCCTTGTCCGTGCGCTACCTCAGCCGGGAGCAGCACCCGGAGGTGTTCGTGCGGTTCCTCACCAACGGCGGCGAGGCCATCCCCAAGTTCATCTTCCTGAGCGACCGCTTCGTGGAGTGCGGCAGCTGGGGCCCCATGCCTGAGGCCTGCCGGGAGCTCATCAGCAGGGGCAAGGCCTGTGGCGACGTGGGCGTCGCCCGCAAGAAGGTTGCCGCCCTCTACGAGGCCGACAGCCACCGCCGGGAAGTCGTGCACGAGCTCACCCGGCTGATCGACATCGCCGTCACCCGCGAGCCCTGACCAGCCTGCCCCGCCGGGGGACCACAGCGACACCGGATCAGGAATCTGCTTCCTGCAGGATCCGGATGAGGTCTGCCGTGCTGCGGGCTTCCAGCTTCTCCAGGCACCGCTGCCGGTAGAGCTTCACCGTGCGCAGGGCGAGACCCAGCTCTTTGCCAATCACCCGATTCAGCTTGCCGTGGGCGACCCGGACCGCGACATCGTGCTCCCGCGGGGTCAGGGCCGCGAGCCGTCGGGTCTGGGCCTGGGTTCGCTCCCGGAGGGACTGACGTTCCCGGCTCACCGCAAGCGCCTTCTCCACGGCCTCCAGCAAGGTCTCGGCCTCGATGGGCTTGATCAGGAAATCGAGGGCGCCGGCGCGGAAGGCTGTGACCGCCTCCTGGACCCCGCTGGCCCCACTCATGAGCAGCAGCGGTGTGTCGTCGAGAGCAGCCAATCGCCGCTGGGCCTCCAGACCATCCAGGTCCGGCATCATCACGTCAAGCAGGACACAGCTGGGTCCGGGGAGGGTGCGCCGCGGGACTTCGAGCTGCCGGAGGTAGTCCAGGGCTGAGGAGAAGCTGTCGCAGACATACCCTTCGAACTCCAGCAGCGTGGTGACAGCGGCCAGGATCTCGGCGTCGTCGTCGATCAGGACGATGCGGCCCCGGAGGGCGCGCTGGGCCAGCTCTGCGGCAGGCCATCGCTCGGGTCCCCCCTTGGCTCGGGTGGTCGTAGGCCCCGGACTCATGGCAGCGCCCCCCCGACCGCGCGAAGCGGCAGCCGGATGTCCACGCAGGCTCCACCCCCCTCGGCATTGCGGAGGGTCAGGCTCCCCTGGTGCTGCTGCAGGATGGCGGTGGCGATGGACAGGCCCAGCCCCAGACCATCGGGCTTGGTGGTGAAGTAGGGCGTCCCGATCCGATCGGCCTGCCCGGGGTCCAGACCCGGCCCCGAGTCCCGGATGCTCAGGACGGCCTTATCGGCTGACCGGTTCAGCTGGATCTGGATGAAGGGATCCGGGACGAGCTGCACGGCCTCAAGGGCATTCCGGAGGACATTCAGCACCACCTGGGACAGCTGGATCGCGTCCCCCTGCACCAGCACCGGTGACCCTTCGGCCGCGAAGGCCACCTGGACGCCCTGGTGTTGCAGGTCCGGCTCCACCATTTCGAGCATCTGCCGGGTGACCTTCTCCAGGTCCACGGGACCCTGGTGCGGCTCCGCTGGCCGGATGAAGCTGCGGATGCGGCCGGTGACTTCGGAGAGGCGGCGGGTGTTGAGGATGATCTTGTCCAGCAGCTCAAGGCTCTGGACCCGGTCCAGACGGTCTGCGGCGGTGCCCCGCCGAGCCGCCTGGGCACTGGCCAGGATGGCCGTGAGAGGCTGGTTCAGCTCGTGGGCCAGGGACGCCGCCACCAGGCCGAAGCCCCGCTGGCGATCCAGGTGGGCCAGCTGGTTGCCGAGCAGCTGCCGCTCCTCCAGGCGCGCTTGCTTGCTGGCGGCGTCCAGCCACTGAGTGAGCGACCGCTCGAGGGCGAGGCCGATGAAGCCCACGTCCCCCGCCAGGCTGGCCAGCATCCCCAGCGTGTCCGTCAGGCCCGAGCTGTCCCGGGGGCAGTTGGGGACGCCGCCCCTGGGGAAGAACAGCTGCACCAGGACAAGGAAGACGCCAACCGACAGCAGCAGGTGGGAGCCAGCGATGGTCACAGCGCCCGCACTCTTCTGTTGGCGGGCGATGCGCCAGGCCCAGCCCACGACCTGCAACACGAGGACGAGTTCCACCAGGGGGACCAAGGCCAGCCGGTAGGTGCCGAGGGCATACACCTCGCGACAGATCTCAAAGACCACCAGATAACCCAGACTGACCGCGGCCATCCAGCGGAACCGCCAGGGCACCCCCTGATCCAGGCGCAGCGCCTGGATGGAACTCAGCAGGCTGGTGAACTCCAGGAGGTTGACCATGGGTGCGTTGATCCAGGGCGGAATGAACGCAAAGAGCTCGGCCAAGAGCAGGGCCCCGGCCCCGAGCAGGCTGCCCAGGCACCAGAGCGCCACCACGGGCGAACGCAGCCGCGCCAGGACCACCCACATGAGGATGGGCATGAGTAGGTAGATCAGCCCCAGATTCAGGTTGGACACGGCATCCTCCTTTCGGGGCTTCTCTCGTTCATGAGCCACCCTCAGCCAGGAGCGGCAGCCGGATGTCCACGCAGGCCCCGCCTCCCTCGGCGTTGCGGAGGGTCAGGCTCCCCTGGTGCTGCTGCAGGATGGCGGTGGAGATGGACAGGCCCAGCCCCAGACCCTGCTCCTTGGTGGTGAAGTAGGGCGTCCCGACCTGACCGGCCAGCGCGGGGTCCAGGCCCGGCCCCGAATCCCGGAGACACAGGGCGGCCTCGCTGGCCGACCGGGTGAGCATGATCTCAAGGGACCGGTCCGGGACGAGCTGCACGGCCTCGATGGCGTTCCGGAGGGCATTCAGCACCACCTGGGACAGCTGGACGGCGTCTCCCTGCACCAGGACCGGTTCCCCGGCCGCCGGGAAGGCCACCCGGACACCGTGGCGTCGCAGGTCGGGCTGCATGAGTTCGAGCATCTCGCGGGTGATCCGCACCAGATCCACGGGTGCCGACAGGGCCTGGCCCGGCCGGATGAAGCTGCGGATGCGGTCGGTGATGCCGGAGATGCGGCGGGTGTTGAGGATCACCTTGTCCAGCAGCTCGAGGCTCTGGACTGAGTCCAGGCGCTTCGCCGCGGTGCCCCGCCGGGCCGCCTGGGCACTGGCCAGGATGGCTGTGAGCGGCTGGTTCAGCTCGTGGGCCAGGGTGGCCGCCATCAAGCCCAGGCTCCGCTGACGATCCAGCTGGGCCAGCTGGTTGCTGAGGCGCAGGCTCTCCTCCATCCGGGCCTGGCTGGCGGCGGCTTCCAGGCGCTCACGGACCGACCTTTCGAGGATGATGCCGATGAACCCCACGTCGCTCACGAGGACGGTCAGCACACCCACAGAGCCCAGGAAACCGATGTGCAGCAGATGGAGCGTCGAGGCCTCGCCCCTGCCAGCGTCCCGGATCAGTTCCACCAGGTGGATGAACAGGCCGCCCGCCAGCAGCAGCTGGGATGCGGCGATGGCCATGGCCCCCTTGCTCCTCCTTTGGCGGGCGATGCGCCAGGCCCACCGCGCCACCTGGAGCACGAGGAGGAGCCACACGAGGGTGACGAATCCCGCGCGGAGGGTGGCATGGCCAAGCTCCTGCCGGAGGAACTCGTAGGCCAGCAGGAAGCCCAGGCTGGTCAGAGCCATTCCCAGGGGTCGCCAGGGGGCCCCCTGGTCCAGGCGCAGGGCCTGAACTCCGCTTAACAGGCCGCCGAGGGCGATGAGGTTGGCCAAGGGCAGGCCGGTCCACCCCGGGGTGCCTTGTCCGTGCCAGTCCAGGAGCAGCCCCCCGGCGAAGAGCAGGTTGCCCAGGCACCAGTAGGCTGCGGCATGGGAGCGCTGGTGCGCCAGCACCACCCAGGTGATGGCGGACATGATCAGGCAGATCAGGCCCAGGATCAGGTAGACCGGAGTGCCCTCCGACCCGATCATCGCCCGCCTCCGGGTGCAGGCACCCCGAAAACCGCGGATTCTTTGGAGGTGCCTGGGGTCATCGTGGGGGAGCTCATGAGGACGTTCCCGTGTATCGTCACACCCCCTTCAGAGGACGCCCTTTCCGGAAAATCTAGACAAATTTCCGTCCGTCCGCAGAAGCACTTAGCACCTGCGCAGCATCTGCCCACCACGCGGTCCGCCGCGTCCCGCGTTTTCAACCCTCGAGAAGTCGAACCACAGGGCGGGGCAGAGGGGCCGGAGAAGCCCAGGAACGCGTGCCCTGGCCCAACGCTTCAGTCGGTCTGCACGTCAGCTTCCAGGAGGCCAGACCTCTGCCGGCCTCCTGCGGGGGCTAAGCAATCACCGCAGCGACCCTGACCAGCGTGGACCTGCCATTGCCCGAGGGCGGGTCCTTAGGCGGCCGGGGATTTTCGTGTCCCGGCTCTCAGCTTGGGAACTCGGGGCGAACGGGGGTGTCCGCCGTTCCCGCGGGGAAGGTCCAGGCGGGAGGGCTCCGCGTCGAAGTCCACGAAGGAATCCAGGATCTCCTGCAGGAACGCAGGCATCGGGAAGAACTCTGTCTGCGGATCCCGCGGCAGAGGCACCTGCTCCAAGGCCTCGTCCCAGGCCATCCAGGGATCCGCCGCCCCTTTTACCCGTGCTCCCGAGCTGGCCATCCCATCCCCCCGCAGGCAGGTTGCCTGCCTCTGCCCTCCAGAGTAGCGACCGGGAGTGGTTCCGCCATTGCACCAAGGGGCATCATTTTGGTGTCAGGACAAATTTTCCCTCAGCCCCGGCCCTCGACCATGCGGAACATCAGGATGGCCCCGGCGGCGGCGACGTTGAGGCTGTCCATGCCGGAGGCCATGGGGATGGCCACGGCGCGGTCGCAGCAGGCCAGCTGGGCCGCGTCGAGACCCGTGTCCTCGGGACCCATCACCAGGGCGCAGCGGGGCCCCGGGTGCCAGGCGCGGGCGTCCTCGGCCGTTGGAGTCAGGGCGGCGGCGACCACCTCGGTGCCGACTTCGGCCGCCTGCCAGTGCGCCAGCGGGGGCCAAGGATCTTCCGCATGCCAGACCGGGATGCGCCAGACCGCGCCCATGGAGACCCGCACGGTGCGGCGGCTCCAGAGGCCGGGGCCTGGTCCCGCCAGCACGCCGTCCAGCCCCAGGGCCGCGGCGCTGCGCAGCAGCAGACCCAGGTTCTCGCTGTCATAGAGGCGGGGCAGCACCAGCAGCCGGCGGGCCTGGGCCAGCTCCGCGAAGGGCGGCGGCGACGGCACCGCGGCGCAGGCCATGAGGCCGCGGTGGAACGGGAACCCGGCCAGCGAGGACAGCACCGAGGGTTCCGCCACCAGCAGCTCCGTGCCCGGCGGCAGCAGCGGTTGGACCGCCGCCGCCGCGGTCGTGGTGGCAGCCACGGAGATCACCTGCATCCGGCCCGCGCGGCCCGCGGCCAGCAGGTCCTCCACCAGGATGCGGCCCTCGGCGATGAAGCAGGTGCCGAAGCGGGGATGCTCCCGCGTCCCGGCGAAGCGCAGGTCGCGATAGGGTTCCCAGGGATCGAAGGCCGTCATGGCTCCAGGTTACATGGGGGGTTTTTACCTGGGCCTTCTCAGGGGAAGGTCCCTCTTCTGTGCAATTAAACCTAAAGGTCTATAAGGTATTGTCGAAATTCGACCTACCCCCATCCGGCAAGGTCCGATACCCTGAAATGTCACCGAGGAAGCCCCTTGCCGAACCCACCGATTTCTTCTCAACCCCCTCGCTCATCCTTTGAGATGCGCGCCCTGCTGACCGGCGTCGGCCTGGCTCTTCTCGCCCTGGGCTGCCAGCGCGAACAGGTGGCCCACTACCGGGTCCCCAGGGAGGCTCCGAACGCCCCCAGCAATCCCCGCCCCGCCGCGCCTCCCCAGCCCATGGGTGAGCGCACGGGCGGCCCCTCTGATGTGCCGGCGCCGCCTGCCCCCTCGGGGAAGGCCGCGCTGAAGTGGTCCCTGCCCAAGGGCTGGACCTCGGAGCCCGGCGACGGCATGCGCTTCGCCACCTTCAAGGCGCCCGTGGACGGCAAGCTGGAGGCCACGGTGGTGGTGCTGCCAGGGCCCGCGGGCGGCGAGCTGGCGAACGTCAACCGCTGGCGCGGCCAGATCACCCTGCCGCCCCTGGACGAGGCGGGCCTGGCCAAGGCCCGCACGGCCCTGAAGACCAAGGCCGGCCCGCTGAACGTCTACGACTTCAGCAGCGAGGGCAAGACCAAGAGCCGGATGGTGGCGGGCTACATCTCCACGCCGGACGGCAACACCTGGTTCCTGAAGATGACCGGCGACGCGGGTCCCGTGGCCAAGGCGAAGCCTGATTTCATGCACATCCTGGAGAGCCTCCACCTTGATTAAGCCACTCGCCCTCCAAACCTGGAAGTTCCTGAAGTCCATCCAGCTCACCATCGTCCTGCTGGCCCTGCTCATGGCCCTTGTGGTGCTCTGCACCCTGGCCCAGGTGGAGATGGGCACCGCCGGCGCCGTCAACGCCTACATGCGCAGCTTCATCGTCTGGCGGCAGTTCGCGGCCCTGCCCTTCCCCATCCCGGTGTTCCCGGGCGCGGCCCTGGTGGGCCTGCTGCTCACCATCAACCTGACAGGCAAGACCCTCGAGCTGAAGCGCACCTGGGCCAAGTCCGGCCTGTGGCTGATCCATGCGGGTCTCGTGGTGCTGTTCGCGGGTGAGTTCGTGGCCGGCATGCTGCAGGTGGACACCAACATGTCCATTGAGGTCGGCCAGACCGTCAACTACGTCCAGAGCTACAAGAACATGGAGCTGGCGGTCATCGATGTCACCGATCCCACCTGGGACGAGGTCTACTCCATCCCCGACACCGAGCTCTCCCGGGGCGGGGCCATCCCCATCCCCGGCACCCCGCTCACCATGAATGTGAAGAAGTACTTTGCCAACGCCGAGCTCTCCAACCTCCCGGCCGGCCAGACCTCCATGGCCACGGCAGGCGTGGGCCCCAGTGTCCTCGTGGTCGAGCAGCCCACGGTCACCGCCGATGGCGAGATGAACCAGGCCTCGGCCTTCGTGGAGCCCACTGCGGCCGGCCGCAGCTACGGGGTCTGGCTCGCCTCGGCGGCCATCGGCGCCCCCCAGTCCTTCACCCACGAGGGGCACACCTACCTCCTGACCATGCGCCTGCGCCGGCTCTACCTGCCCTACGCTTTCACCCTCAAGCAGTTCCGGCACGACGTCTATCCCGGCACCGACATCCCCAAGAACTTCTCCAGCCTGGTCCAGGTGGTGAACCCCTCGCAGAAGGAATCCCGCGAGGTGCTCATCTACATGAACCAGCCCCTGCGCTATGAAGGCAAGACCTTCTACCAGGCGAGTTTTGGCAAGAACGACACGCTGTCCGTCCTTTCCGTGGTTGAAAATCCCGGCTGGCTTCTCCCGTATGTGTCCTGCGTGCTGGTCTCGATCGGCCTGCTCGTGCACTTCGCCATCGTCCTCCGCCGTTCCCTCAAGCGGCGGCAGGACCAGAAGGAGGCCTGACCATGAACTTCCTTACCAAGTACCTCTCCTGGATCGCGGGGGGCCTAGCCCTGGCCCTCGCCCTGACCTTCGCCCTGCCCTCCGGCAAGGTCCGCGGCTTTGATGCCTCCGGCTTCGGCACCCTCCCCATCCTCGAGGGTGGCCGGGTCAAGCCCCTGGACTCCGTGGCCCGCAACTCCCTGCTGGTCATCCACAGCCGCCAGGGCTTCCGCCACGCCGGCCACAACGTGGGTCCGGACGAGTGGCTCCTGGACGTGCTGTTCCGGCCCCAGGTGGCCGACCAGCAGCCCATCTTCGTCATCGATGACCTGGACGTGCTGGGCCTCATCGGCGCCAAGCAGACCACGGCCCGCAACTACTTCAGCTTCTCGGAGCTGGGCCCCCACCTGGACGAGATCCAGAAGCAGGCCGCCACGGCCCAGCCCATCGCGCCCCAGAAGCGCACCCGCTTCCAGAGTTCCGTCATCAACCTCTTCGAGCGGGTCTTCCTCTACTACAAGCTGCGCAACACCCTCCAGCTGGCCGGCTCGCCGGGCCTGGCCTGGGAGCTGCAGTCCCTGGGCAGCAAGGACGCCAACCTCCGCCACCAGGACCTCGTCCAGCTGGCGCACTTCCGCATCCTGCCGCCCACTGCTGGGGCGCCCCCCGAGGCCTGGCAGAGCGTGGGCCAGGCGCTCACCACCGCCAACATGGGCGGCCCCCTGCACCCTGGTCTGACGCCCCTGGCCAAGATGAATGCCGCCTACCTCAGCAACGACCCCGCCGGCTTCAACCAGGCTCTGGCCGACATGAATGGCCTGGTGAACACCCTCAAGCCCGACGCCCTCGGGCACTCCGGCCGCGAGGTGGTCTTCAACCGCTCCCAGCCCTTCTTCGTGGGCATGATCATCTTCCTGGCCTCTTTCATGGCCGCCTGCATCTCCTGGGTCTACAAGCCCGAGGTGCTGCGTCCCACGGCCTATGCCCTGCTGTTCTCCGGCGCCATCGTCCACACCCTGGGTCTCGCCGCCCGCATCATCCTCCAGGGCCGCCCCCCGGTCACCAACCTCTACTCCTCCGCCGTCTTCGTGGGCTGGGGCGTGGTCATCCTCGGCCTCCTCGTGGAGAAGATGTACCGCAAGGGCTTCGGCACCGCCATGGCCTCCATCTTCGGGTTCGCCTCGCTGATCGTGGCCCAGCACCTGGGTGAAGCCGGCGACACCATGGAGATGATGCGCGCCGTGCTGGACTCCAACTTCTGGCTGGCCACCCACGTGGTGACCATCACCATCGGCTACTCCGGCACCTTCCTCGCCGGCGCCATCGCCATCGCCTATGGCGTGCGCAAGCACATCGTCGCGGTCCAGGACATCGAGACGGACCGCGTCCTCGCGGACATGGCCTACGGCATCATCTGCTTCGCCCTGTTCTTCAGCTTTGTGGGCACCGTGCTGGGCGGCATCTGGGCCGACCAGTCATGGGGCCGCTTCTGGGGCTGGGATCCCAAGGAGAACGGCGCGCTGCTCATCGTGCTGTGGAACGCCATCATCCTGCACGCCCGCTGGGCCGGCTACGTGCGTGAGCGCGGCACCATGGTCATGGCGATCTTCGGCAACGTCATCACCGCCCTCTCCTGGTTCGGCGTGAACATGCTCGGCGTGGGCCTCCACTCCTACGGCTTCATGGACCAGGCCTTCTGGGCCCTGACCGGCTTCTGTGCCAGCCAGCTCCTCCTCATGGCCGTCACCTACGCGCCGCCCCGGTTCTGGCTGCCCAGGAACGATTCGCACGCGTAAGCATTCCTTCTCTTCTGCTGAACAAGAGGCACCCGGTTTCCGGGTGCCTCTTGTTCAGGTGGGAACGACTACTTGGTTTTCCGGGTCTGTGCCTCGAGGTAGATCGAGAAGGCCTCGGGCTTGGCGGGCGGAGCGATCTCGAACCTGACCGTGATCAGGCCCTCGGCCTTCTTCAGATAGCTCAGGCGGAAGCGCGGGCCGGTAGCCTGCTCGCTGGTGAACGCGACGCCCCCGGGCACCTCGGCCACCCCGTAGCGGATCACGTGGCCCTCGTTGTCCAGGTAGTGCGCCTTCAGCACGCCACCCTCGCTGAAGATGGTCATGAGATCTTCGTGGCGCGAGGCGGGCCGGTCCCTGGTGGCGGCGATTTCCGCCTGGCTTCGGCGCACCAGTGCCTTGCCATCCAGCTCGAAGCGGAACGACGCCGCCCCCGAGCTCTGCCCCGGCAGCCCCCCGCCCTCCCCGGCCCACTCCCCCACCAGGAACCGCACCGGCCCGAACGCGTCCGCAACTGGCGGCGCCTGCGCCACGAGGGAAGGCACCACCAGCATTGCCAGCGTTGCGGCTCTCCTGCATCCTCCTCGATCCTTAGAGGAGGAACCTGTCGTGGCCCTCCCCTGGCCGCCCGACCTGCGCTGAGCCCCCAAGCGGAACGCAAAGAATGAGATCACAAGGTCCCCCTCGAACACCAAGATCCCATGCCGAGCGAAGCGTCGCCAGGCATGGGATCACATCAGGGGATGAACGCGGAGGACTCCCGGGGAACAGGGGAATTCGGAGCGCTGTGAACCAGGTGGGAGCCTCTCCGAGTCACTCCTTCTTGAGCAGCCGCAGGGTCACCGTGTTGGAGTTGACGGCCCCCAGCTGATTTCTGACTGCCACATAGATCGAGGCATTGTTGTCAGAGCGAGCCACCACAAAGGAGTAGGTCGAGGCGGTCGCACCCGCCAAGGCCACCCCGTTCTTGAACCACTGGTAGCTCAGGGGAGCAGTGCCGGTCGCGACCACGGAGAATGTGGCGGTACTCCGGAGCTGCACCGAAAGGCTGGTGGGCTGGGTGGTGATCTGCGGGGGTGACAGGACGGTCATGGCTGCCGAACTGCTGGTGGCCGTCCCGACCGCATTGACCAGAACGACATCAAAACCGGAGCCATTGTCGGCAAAGCTCGTCGCAGGAGTGGTGTAGCTGGCCGCGGTCGCGCCGGCGATGGCCACGCCGTTCTTGCGCCACTGGTAGGTAATCGGCGCCGTCCCAGTGGCCGTGACGGAGAAGGTGGCGGACTGGCCCGCGGCCACGGTCTGGCTGGCGGGCTGGGTCGTAATGCGGGGTGCCGAGCGGACAGTCAGAGTGGCGGGGCTGCTGGTCACGGACCCGGCGCTGTTGCTGACAACCACGGTGAAGAGGCTCCCTGAGTCGCTGGCCACCGTTGCGGCGGTGGTGTAGCTGGCGCCCGTCGCTCCGGGGATGGCCGACCCATTCTTCCGCCACTGGTAGGCCAGTGGGGCTGTGCCCGAGGCCGTGACGGAGAAGGTGGCGGACTGGCCTGCGGTCACGGTCTGGCTCGCCGGCTGGGTGGTCAGGGCTGGGAAGACCACGCTGGGCTGCACGGTGAGGGTGGCGGGCGCGCTGGTGACCGTCCCCACTGAGTTGACCAGGATGACCACAAACACCGAACCGCTGTCGCCGAGGGTCGTAACCGGCGTGGTGTAGCTGGCCGCGATCGCGCCGGTGATGGCCACGCCGTTCCTGCGCCACTGGTAGGCGATGGGCGCCGTCCCGGTGGCCACGACACTGAAGGTGGCTGTCTGGCCCGCGGTCACGGTCCGGCTCTGGGGCTGCGTGGTGATGGCGGGCGCACCCGTGCCGGGGAGAGCAGTTTCCACCACGGGCACGTTCTTCACAGGCCCTGAACCCACGGTGGCCGTGCGGGTGTTCCACTGGAACTGGTGAGGGAAGTTGGCCTGGGTCGGGTTTTGGAACCCCGTGTGGCAGACGCTGCAGGCGGACTGGACCTGGGGGGTGGAGCCCCCGTGCTCGCTGTTCCAGTCGGAGTAGCCGTCGCCATGGTTGGAGCTGTGGCAGGCTCCGCAGCTGCCGATGGTCTTCACCGCCGCCTTCGCCCCCTGGTACTTGATCGTGGTGTAGCTGTCGCCGGCTTCCCGGGAAGGCAACATGGCGTGGGGCGAGTTGTGGCAGGCCACGCAGGCCATCTGACCGTGCCCGTTAGCGTCCCGGAACCGGGTCGTCCCCGTGTCCACACCGGGAACGTTCGTGTGGCACTGGGTGCAGGCGGGCTCATCCGCCCAGGGCACCCGCCCCTTCACGATGATGGTGGCGGCCACATTGGCCATGGAGCCGTGGCAGTTGGTGCAGGCACCCACGGAGTCGGTATGGGCCAGGGAGCGGTTGCACTTGGTGGTGGCCCCAGGATGGCAGTCGTAGCAGGAGGCACCGCGATTGGCATGGGAGGCATGAATCGCCTGAGACATGTAGCTGCCCGAAGAGCCGGGTCCGGTCTGCCCGAGCGCCGGGCTGCCGTGGCAGCTGGCGCAGAGCACGGGGGATCTGCTGCTGAGGTTGGTGCTGAACTTGGCATCGTGCTTCTGCATGATGTCCCTGAAGGGATTGGTGGTGCCATGGCACTTCGCGCAATTGATCTCATCGGAGGTGGGCACGATGATGTTGGTGGAGGCCACCGTGGCGCCGCTGCCATCCTTCACAGTGATGATCCCGGTCTGGTAGGGGTTCCAGACTCCGGCATCGTTGATGGGCGTCACGGGAATGCCATCCACCGCGAAGCGTGAGCCCTGCACGACCATGGACCCGGACAGCCCGTTCGAGATCATGGGATCGACCAGGTTGAGACCATGGTCAATGGCAGGACTGGCCCCGAACAGCTTGTAGGCGTTGGCCCAGAACTGACCAAAGCTGGCTTTGTTGGCGGAAGTGGTGTTGCCCAGGATGCTGTAGGCCACCGACAGTCCGCTGGTCACGATGACCGGCGGATTGCCGCGCTGAACCACCTGGGCCTTGACGTTGTTGTAGGGCGGCAGGATGACCGCCTGATCGTAGGTGGGATTCAGGCAGTGCATCCCCAGGTCATTCCAGGCGAACACCACATACTTGCTCGAGCCGGTGTTGTTCGGCAGGGTCGACTGCGCCATCAAGAACGCCGACCAGAGACAGGACAGAGCGATCACAAGCCTTTTCATCGGCTTCTCCTTGGGACAGGGGTTTCAACAGACCACGATGGGATCTATTGAATATCGACCGCTGCCCGGTAGGACACAATCGTGACAATGGGTTGTTATTCATAGATTAATTGGATTAATATCTTTCAGACTAAAAGGTCTAGAACCAAGATAAAACCGGCCTTGGGCGACCGACGAGTACTCGTAAAGGACCCTGCTCAGAGGGGATTCCTGTTGAAGGGTAGGAATGCTGCCCTGTTCCCCTGGCGCATGGGATCAGCGGCAAGCGGGAGATTTCTTCAGGACAGCCTCGTCGTCCCCAGCAGGCCCTGGGGATCCAGGTGGGCCTTGAGGGCGCCGCTGACGGCCTTGATCGGGCCGGGGGTGTAGGCCTCGTAGAACCGCTGGTTGTGGGGGCCCACACCGTGCTCGGCGCTGTAGCTGCCGTCGAAGCCACGCACCGCCAGGTCGTAGATGCGGGACTGCAGGGCCGGCACCAGCTCGGCGGCGGGGATCAGCGCGCCGACCTCGGTCCACACCAGGTTCAGGTGGGTGCCGCCATCGCCCCAGTGGCCGAAGTCGCAGCAGCGCACGAAGGGGAACTCCGCGGCCAGCAGGGCCCGGGCGGCGGCGGTGAAGGCCGCCATGCGGCTGCGGGGCACGCTGATGTCGAAGGCCAGCACCTTTCCTTCGGCCCGCAGGCCCTCACTAATGTGGTGGCGGATGGCCCAGAAGTCCTCGGGCTTGCCCATGAAGACATCGGTGATGGCCTCGCCGGGCTCTGTCTCGAGGAAGGCCCCCAGCCGCTCCTCCAGCAGCGCCGGCAGGTCCAGGGCCGCGGCAGGCAGGGTCGAGGCCAGTTCTACGAGGACCGAATAGGCGGGCGGCGGCGCGGCGCCGAAGGGGTTCCGCAGCTGGTCGTGGTGCTTGAACACCGGTCCCATGGCCTCGGCGCTGATGGCCTCGAAGGCCGTGAACACATCCGCCAGATCCCGCTCCAGGGCGCGCAGCAGGGCCAGGGCGGCCTCCCCGGAGGCGCAGCCCACCAGGGCCGCAGCGCGCTGGCTGGGCACCGGCACCACCTGGACCACGGCCCCGGTGATGACGCCCAGCACGCCGCTGGTGCCCACGAACAGCTGCTTCGCATCCAGGCCGGTGTTGTTCTTGCGGAGCTGGTTCATGGCCTCCAGCACCGTGCCGTCGGCCAGGGCCACCTCGATGCCCAGGAGGTTGTGCCGCACGTCTCCGTACTTGAGCAGCCGCGTGCCGCCGGTGTTGGTGGCGATCATTCCGCCGAGGCTGGGATCCGCGCCCAGGTCGATGGGGAACATCAGCCCGTGCTCGGCCAGGGCCGCGTTCAGGGCGCTGAGCAGCACGCCGCTGTCCACCCGGGCGGTGCGGTTGACGGGATCGATCTCCAGGCGCCGGTTGAGGCGCTCCAGGCTCAGCACCGCCATCCGGCCGCTGGCATCGGGGGTGGAGGCCCCCACTAGGCCCGTGTTCGCCCCCTGGGGCACCACGGCCACGCCCGCGGCCCTGCAGGCGGCCAGGGTCGCCGCCACCTGCTCGGGCGTGGACGGACGCACCGCCAGCAGGGCCACGCCCTTGCCGTAGCGCCAGCCCTCCTGGTAGCGGACAAGATCGTCCGGCTCCGTGAGCACGGCGTCATCGCCGAGCAGGCGGCGCAGTTCGGCGGCGAGGGGGCTCGTCATGAGGCGCTCCAGGTGTGGACCAGGGCTTCGAAGCGGTCGCCCCGCTGCTCGAAGTTGTCGAACTGATCGAAACTCGCGCAGGCCGGGCTGAGCAGCACCTGGTCGCCGGGCTGGGCCAGGGCCAGGGCCACGTGCACGGCGTCGTTGAAGACCGGCACCACTTCGTGCGGCAGGTCGCCCAGTTCCTTCGTGAGCTGTGGGATCGCCTCGCCCAGGAAGACCAGCCGCCGCAGCTTGCCCGCCAGGGCCGCGCGCAGGGGCTCGTAGCTGGTGCCCTTGTCCGTGCCGCCGAGCAGCAGCACCAGGGGCCCCGGCAGGGCGTGGATGGCCGTCAGCGTGGCGTCCACGTTGGTGCCCTTGGAGTCGTTATAGGCCCGCACCCCGCCCTTCTCGCCGCAGAAGGCGAGGCGGTGGGCCAGGCCCGGATAGGTCCGCAGGCCCGCGCGAAGACCTTCCAGCGAGGCGCCGGCGTGACGGGCCAGGAGGCTCGCCGCCAGGGCGTTCTCGACGTTGTGATCCCCAGGGATGAGCAGCTCCGTGCGGCCGAGCAGAGCCTCGCCGTGGAGGAACAGCTGGCCCGACCCATCGCACCAGGCCTCGCAGGGCGACCAGCCAAAGCGGGCAGTCTGCCCGGCGCCGGGCGCGCCCTCCCACCACTCAGCGTGCGCCGCGGGCACCACCCGCAGGTCGTCCGCCGCCTGCCGCTCGAAGATGCGCAGCTTGGTCTGGCGGTAGGCCTCCATGGTGCCGTGGCGGGCCAGGTGGTCCGGGGTCAGGTTGAGGAAGGCCGCCGCTTCGGCATGAAAGGCCTGGACCGACTCCAGCTGGTAGCTGCTCAGCTCCACCACGAAGGTCGTGTCCGCAGACGCGGTCTGGGCCGCCTCCAGGACCGGCGTCCCGAGGTTGCCGCAGGCGGCGGCCGAGCGCCCCGCGGCCCTCAGCAGAAAGGCCGTCAGATCCGTGGTGGTGCTCTTCCCATTGGTGCCGGTGATGGCCAGCACCCGGCCACCGCCGGGCCGTGCGCGGATCACGCGGTGCGCCAGCTCCACCTCGCCGAGGACCGGTATGCCCCGGCGGAGCGCCTCCGCCACGAAGGGCGCCGTGCGGGGGATGCCGGGGCTGATGACCAGCTCCTCACAGGCCTCCAGCAGGGCCAGCGGGTGGTCGCCCCAGATGCCAGCGACCCTGGCCATGGTCAGCTCGAGCTCGAGCTCCGGACCCGGCTCCGGACGCAGGTCCGTGAGCACCACGGAGCGGCCCTGCCCCGCGAGGAAACGGGCTGCCGCCAGTCCTGATCGTCCTGCCCCCATGACCACGGTGCGCATGCCGCCTCCTGTTCTAGCGTAGCCCGAATCCGGGATTCAGCCGCAGAGCGGGACGCGGCCCGGGACACCACGCTACACTTGACCAGGAGCCTTGCGCGAACGGAGTCGACATGTCGAAGGGCATCCTGGAAACCATGCTGAGCGGGGAAGGCGTCATCGCCTCGCACGTGCAGCCTGTCTACCGCCTCCTCGACAACCGGCTGGTGGCGCGGGAATACCTGGCCCGGCACCTGGATGCCAACGGCATCGCGCATCCGGTGGGTCCCCTGCTGCAGGACCCCCGCCTCTCGCCGCAGGACCGCCTGACCCTGGATCTCCTGTTCCTGGACTCCACCTTCCAGACCCTGGCCAGCGCGGGCGACGACACCTACCTCCACTTCGTGAACCTGGAGCCGGTCAGCCTCGAGGCCCCGGGCTTCTGGCAGAGCCTCCCCGCCTGGCTGGAGGCCCTGCCCTTCAGCCCCGAGCTGGTGGTCATGGAGTTCACGGAGTCCCAGGGTGTCCATGATCTGGAGGCCCTTCAGGCCTATGCGGGACGGCTGCGGGATCTGGGCCTGCGCGTGGCCGTGGACGACCTGGGCGCGGGCGTGGCCAGCCTCAGCCACATGGCCCAGCTGGCGCCGGACTTCATCAAGGCCGACCGCAGCCTCGTCCACAACGCGCACCGCCGACCCTACCAGGCGGCCCTGCTGAACGCCCTGGCCCACTTTGCCACGGCCATGCGCATCGGCTTCATCGCCGAGGGCATCGAGAACCTGGAAGAGCTGGAAGCGGTCATGGACGCGGGCGTGCCCTGGGGCCAGGGCTTCATCCTGGGCCAGCCGTGGCCCAGCCGGCCCCGCCCTATCGCAGCTTCAGCGAGCTGAGGGCCAGGATCGAGCAGACGATGGCGGTGATCCACATGCGGATGACCACCTTGGTCTCCTGCAGCCCGCCCAGCTCCAGGTGGTGGTGGAAAGGCGCCATGCGGAAGATGCGCTTCCCCCCGCGCAGCTTGAAGCTGCCCACCTGCAGGATGACGCTCACGGCCTCGAGTACGAAGAGACCCCCGGCGATAACCAGCAGCAGCTCCTGCTTGATGATCACGGCCACCGTGCCCAGCGCGCCGCCCAGGGCCAGGGAGCCGGTGTCGCCCATGAAGATCTCGGCGGGATGGGCGTTGTACCAGAGGAAGCCCAGGCAGGCGCCCGCCATGGCGCCCATGAACACCGACAGCTCAGCGCCGCCGGACACGAAGGGCACGGCCAGGTAGGCCGCGATCTTCGCGTGGCCCACCACGTAGGCCAGGATCGCGTAGGTGATGGAGACGATCAGCGTCCCGCCGATGGCCAGGCCGTCCAGCCCGTCCGTGAGGTTCACAGCGTTGCTGGTGCCCACCATCACCAGCCAGATCCAGGGGATGAGGAAGATGCCCACGTTGGGCCGGAAGTTCTTGAAGAAGGGCACGGACAGGTGGCTGGTGGCGGTGCCGCGCAGGCCGAAGTGCAGGATGAGCCAGGCCACCAGCAGCGAGATGCCCGTGAGCAGGGCCATCTTCTGCCAGCTGCTGAGCCCCAGGTTCTGCTTCTTGAGCAGCTTCTGCGCGTCATCGAAGGCCCCGACGAGGCCAAAGCCCAGGAGCGCCAGCAGCACCACCCAGATGGGACCGCTCTTGAGGTCGCACCACAGCACCGTGGACACCGTGATCACCAGCAGGATCAGGATGCCGCCCATGGTGGGCGTGCCCGCCTTCTTCTGGTGGTTCTCGGGGCCGACGTCGCGGATGTGCTGGCCCATCTTCAGCGCGGTCAGGGTGCGGATCACCCAGGGCCCCAGCAGCAGGCTCAGCACCATGGCCGTGGCCGCGGCCATGGCCGTGCGGAACGTCACGTAGCGGAAGACCGAGAAGCCGGGGATCAGGTCGCGGAAAGGATGGAGAAGCCAGGGCAGCATGGGAATCCGGAAGACAGGAACGGGGAACGCGAGGGGAAGGACTCAGGGCCGGTGCGCGAGCAGCCACTCGGCGGCGCGTTCCGCACGCCAGTACCGGCTGCCCTTCACCAGGATACGGGCTCCGGCGGGGATTGCGGAGAGTCCCGTGGCCTCGTCCCGCAGGGCCTCGAAGTCCGGGAAGGCCTGCACGCCGGGGCCGAAGCCCTCGGCAAGGTCCCGGGCGAAGTCGCCGTAGGCCCAGAGGCGGGACAGGCCTAGCGCCTTCAGCGCCGCGCCCGTGTCCTTGTGGATGCGGGGTGCGCTCTCGCCCAGCTCCCGGATGGAACCCAGCACGGCCACAGCCTCGCCGCCGGGCAGCTGCAGCAGGGACTTGGCGCAGGCCAGGATGGAATCCGGGCTGGCGTTGTAGGTCTCGTCCAGCAGGCAGCCGCCGCCGGCCAAGGCGTGCAGGCGGCCCCGGCCGGCCTCGGGAGCGACCGCCGCGAGCCCGCGGGCCACCTGGTCCGGGGCCGTGCCCAGGTGCAGCGCCAGGGCGGCGGCCAGGGCCGCGTTGCGGACCTGGTGCTCGCCGGGCAGGCGGAGGTGCAGGGCCAGCTCGCCCTTCGGTGTGTGCAGCACAAAGGCGCTGCCTGCGGCGCCCAGGGACGCCACCGCGTCCCAGTGATAGGCCTCGCCTGCCCCCACGGGCAGCGCCACCGCGTGGGCGGCCCAGGGCTGGTCGGCAATCCACCGGCACCAGGGATCCGCCGCCAGGTGAGCCCAGATGCCCCCGCGCCGCAGGCCTGCCACCAGCTCGCCCTTGGCCTGGGCGACACCCTGCTGGCCCGCGGGGAAGTTCTCCATGTGCGCGGTCCCCACCAGTGTGATCAGACCCGCATCCAGGGGCGCGATCTCCGTGAGCCGCCGGATCTCGCCGGGCGTGCTCATGCCCAGCTCCAGAACCACGGAGGCCAGCCCCTCGGGCAGCGTGGCCAGGGCCTCGGGCAGGCCCAGGGTGTTGTTGCGGTTGCCCGGCGTCTTCCAGCCCCCCAGGGCCGCCGCCAGCAGCTCCTTGGTGCTGGTCTTGCCGACGCTGCCCGTGACCCCGACAACGGTCTTCGGCCGCACCGCCGCCAGCCGGGTCTGGCCCCAGCGCTGCAGCGCCGCCAGGGTGTCCGGCACCACGAGCTGCGGACAGTCCGTGGCCAGGGCATGATCCACCAGCAGGGCCGCGGCCCCCTTCTCCACGGCCTGGAGGGCGAAGTCGTGGCCGTCGCGCTCGGCGCGGAGCGCCACGAAGCAGGCGCCCGGCTGAAGGGTGCGGGTGTCCATGGAGAGTGTCGTCGGCATCACGGAGCCGTCGCCCTGCACCTCGGCTCCCAGCTGGGAAGCCGTCTGAAAGAGGGACCAGAGGCTCATGCCATCTCCTTCGCCGAAGCCCGCCCCAGGCGGTCCCGCACGGCCAGCCAGGCCTCCTCACCCGGCGGCTGTTCCATGAGGATCTGCTCGAAGCCCGCGTCATCCAGCTCGTGGAGGAGGGCGTAGAGCCGGGTGCCCACCTGCTCCGGATCCAGCGGCAGCAGCACGCCGAGAATGCCCGCGGGCAGCGGCGGCAGGGTCCCGAGCGCCACGTAGGCGGTGCGGCCGCCCAGGCTGCGGATGCCGGTCCCGGGCGCCACCAGGCGCAGCTGCGCGCGCGGAGCGTAGTGCCGCTCGGCCATGCCCGGGGCGGCCTGGGTGGCGCCGGGCGCCACCGCGCCCTGCCACAGGTCCACGGGGCCGAGCAGCGCCTCCAGTTCCGCGGGCGGGATCGGGCCGGGACGCAGGATCCGGGGCCGGACCCCGGGCACGCTGAGGTCCAGGATCGTGGACTCCAGGCCCGAGCGGGTGGGGCCGCCGTCGAGGATGAGGTCCACCGCCTCGCCCAGGCTCGAGGCCACGTGGGCGGCGCAGGTGGGGGAGAGGTGCTGGCTGCGGTTGGCGCTGGGCGCGGCCAGGGGCCTGCCCACGGCCCGGATCAGGGCCAGCGCCACAGGATGGGCGGGGCAGCGCAGGGCCACGGAGGGACCCCCGGCGCGGACAATGGCGGGCACGGACTCCGCCGCAGGCAGCACCAGGGTCAGGGGACCGGGCCAGAAGCGCTCCGCCAGCCGCTGCGCCTCTTCGGGCCAGTGCGTGACGAGGGCCTGGGCCTGGGCCACGTCCGCCACGTGGAGGATCACGGGATTCGTCGCGGGGCGGCCCTTGGCGGCGTAGATCCGCGCCACGGCCTCGGGATTCAGGCCATCGGCGCCAAGGCCGTAGACCGTCTCCGTGGGGAAGGCCACCAGGCCGCCGGCCCGCAGCAGGTCCGCCGCCTCCTGCAGGGCGGGTGAATCGGCAAGGGGAACGGGAAGGATGCGGGGCATGGGCTCGAGCAGAGAGGAGGTTGGCGGGATCGCCAAGAGGGGCTGCTTCCATTCTGGGGGATCAGGACGACGTCAGGGCACTCCAGGAAGCCCCAGTGCGGCCCGTACATGGCGGCGGAAGCCCCGGCAAAGCTGGAGGGCCTCTTTCGCCTGCTCCCGGTCAGCCGACTCGCCTGGGTAACGGAACTCAACCACATACGCGCTGAGGATGGCAAGGTCCCGGCGGAATGGCTCCCAGAGAGGCTCTGCGGGAAGCAGCGCATCGAGCAGGGCCGGGAGGCTGTGGGTGCGGGTAGGAGGAACCCCGGCCTCGAGGAGCAGTGCCTTCAGATACTTCTCCGCGCACTGCTGGGCGTGGAAGCAGGCTGCGTCGAAGTTGGGAGCCCTTCTCGCCCGGAGCTCCCGCTGGGCTGTGGCGAAGTCCCCTTCGGCCTTCTCCGCCCATTCGGCGCTAAGAGACCGCATAGAGAACCTTCCCTCGCTCCATGACCTCGCGCATGAAAGGGTCGCCCAGGGCAAGGCGGCCCTGCACCGTTTGCGAATTCCGCACCAGGATGTCCACGGGGAAGTCCGGTCGGATGCGAGTCATCATCTCCGCCGCGACCCTTGGCGCCTTACCCTCAAAGGGCATGATGACCAGCAGGTCCACGTCTGAGCCTTCGTCTGGCACCCCATAGGCGTAAGACCCGAAGAGCACCACCTTCTCCGGGTGGAACCCCTCGACAATCCCATTGCAGAGGGCCTGGATTGCTTCCTGACGGACCATGCGCTTCCTTCCAAGGCCATGATGAAACCCGCCCAGGGGAAGGGCAAGGCAATCCCTTGCCGCTCCTTTAATCCGCCCCACCCTTCAGCGCCGCTTCCACGGCGGCGCGGTCGCTGTAGGGGTGTTTCACGCCGTGGATCTCCTGGTAGGGCTCGTGGCCCTTGCCCGCCAGCAGCAGCAGGTCGCCGGGGCGGCAGTCCGCCAGGGCCGAGGCCACGGTGCGGCGGCGGTCGGCGTCCCGGTGGTAGCGCGCGGCATCGGCCCGCAGGGCCGCGGGGATGCCCGGGGCGGCGTCGTCCAGGATGCGCTCGGGGTCCTCGGTGCGGGGGTTGTCGCTGGTGTGCCAGAGCACGTCCGCGCCCGCGGCCACGGCCGCGGCCATGAGCGGCCGCTTGGTGCGGTCCCGGTCCCCGCCGCAGCCGAAGAGCACGTGCAGGCGGGCGCCCGGCGGCAGCAGACGGCGGCCTTCGGCCAGCAGCTTCTCCAGGGCATCCGGCGTGTGGGCGTAGTCCACCATGACGCCGAAGGGCTGGCCGCAGTCCACCCGCTCCAGGCGGCCCGGGGCGCCGGTGACCGTGGGCACCACGGGGACCAGCTGGTTCAGGTCGAAGCCCGCCTCGGCGCAGGCCGCCAGGGCCGCCAGCAGGTTGTAGGCGTTGAAGCGGCCCAGGAGGGGGCTCTCCACGTCCCAGACGTTCAGGGGCGTCTCCAGGGTGAAGCGCGAGCCCGTGGGGCCCAGCTCCAGATCCGCGGCACGGTAGTCCGCCGGATGGTCGATGGCATAGCTATAGCACCCCGGCGCACCCAGGAGCCGCCGCCCGTAGCCGTCATCCGCGTTGGTCAGGAAGCGGTCGCTCTGGGTCCGGAGCCGGTCCTTGGCCTCGAAGTAGGCCTCCAGGGTGCCGTGGTAGTCCAGGTGGTCCTGGGTGAGGTTGGTGAAGAGACCCACCCGGAAGCGGGCGCCGTGGACCCGGCCCAGGCAGAGGGCGTGGCTGCTCACCTCCACCGCCGAGGCCACGTCGCCGGCCGCAATGCCGCGCGCCAGCCAGCGGTAGAAGGCGGTGCTCTCGGGCGTGGTGCGGACGGCTTCTTCTTCCACATTCCCGGCGGCGTTCAGCACGGTGCCGACGAGCCCGCAGCCCAGGCCCGCGCCCCGCAGGAGCTGGCGGATCAGGGTGGTGGTGGTGGTCTTGCCATTGGTCCCGGTGACGCCGAGGACGGCCAGGCGGCGATCCGGCTCGCCGTGCAGCCGACGGGCCAGGAGCGCCATCTGCAGCCGGGCCTCGCCGCCCAGCACGGCGCTGGCGACGCCTTCCGGCACCTCCAGCGGGGTCTCGGAGAGGATCGCCACGGCCCCCTGGGCCAGGGCCTGGGGCACGAAGGCAGCGCCATCAGCCTTCTCGCCGCGCAGGGCCAGGAAGGCCCACCCGGGGCGCACCTCGCGGCTGTCGCTGGTGAGGTCCAGCACCTCGACGTCGGGGCCCGCGCCCCGCTCGGCGAGACCTGCGATGAGCGCTTGCCACTTCATGGGTTCCCCGCCTTGAGCTTCACCACCGTCCCCGCTTCGAGCGCCGTGCCGGGTTCGGGACTCTGGGCCAGCACCCGGATGGCCTGCTGGCCGGGCATTGCCTCGATGCGGGGCACGCCCCCGACCAGCACCACCCGCTGGATGGCCGCCTTGAGGCTGAGGCCCTTGAGCTCGGGCACCCGGCCCCGCTCCACGTGCACCGCCGCCTCGTCCGTCTCGCTCACGGGCCAGTCGCGCAGAGAGAGCTTCAGGTCCGCCTCGCGGTCCAGGTCGGGCGTGGTCTGCCGGAACCGCTGGATGCCGTCGCCGATGCGCTTGAAGAGCGGCGCCGCCACGTCACCACCGGTGGTGTCGCCGCCCGGGTCATCCAGCATCACGAGGATGCCGAACTGGGGCTTGTCCACCGGGAAGAAGCCCATGAAGGATGCGAAGTGGCGCCGGGGATCGTATTTCCCGCCGATGAGCTTGCGGCTGGTGCCGGTCTTGCCGAAGGACTCCACGCCGTTGTCGAGTCTGGCCTTCTTGCCGGTGCCCTGGGTGATGACGCCCTTGAGGGCCTCCTTCATGAGGCTGGCGGTCTCCTCGCTCAGCACCTGGGCCTTCACCGTGGGCTTGAATTCCTTGAGCAGGAGGCCCTTGTCATTGAAGATGCGCTGCACGAGGATGGGCTGCATGAGCTTGCCGCCATTGGCCAGGGCACAGCCCGCCATGAGGATCTGGAGCGGCGTGGTGCTGAGGCCGTAGCCGTAGGAGAAGGTGTACTGGGTGGGCGTGCTCCAGCGGTCCGGCGCGATCATGCGCCCGGGACTCTCGCCGGGGAAGTTCAGGCCCGTGGCCTCGCCGAAGCCGAACTTGCGCAGGTACTGGTAGTGCACCGCCGGATCCAGGCGGATGCCCAGCTTGGCTGCGCCGATGTTGGAGCTCTGCCAGAGGATCTCCTCGAAGGTGAGCACGCCGTGGCGGTGGGTATCGGTGATGGGCGGCACCTTGGGGCTATACTGCCAGCGCCCCGCCAGACAGTCGATGCGCTCGCCGAGGTGGACCTTGCGCTCCTCCAGGGCGATGGCGGCGGTGAAGATCTTCATGGTGGAGCCGGGCTCGTAGACGTCCTCCAGGGGGTGGACCTTGCGGGCCGCCTTCTGACGCTCCTGCTCCCGGTGCAGCTCCTCGCGCTCGCCCGCGCTGAGCTCGCCCTCGCCGCGGTTGCGGAACTTCTTCGGCAGGATGTGGTTGGGATCGAAGGTGGGCGTACCCGCCATGGCGAGAATCTCGCCGGTCTGGGGATCCACCACGACCGCGTAGGCAGTGTGGGGCTTCGAGAGCCGCATGCCCTCTTCCAGCGCATCCTCCACGATGTGCTGGATGGAGGCGTCCAGGGCGAGCTGCAGGGAGGCCCCGTTGACGGGCACCTGGCTGTAGTTCTCCTGGAGGATGAGCAGCTTGCCATGGGCGTCCCGGGGAGCGATGAGCTCGCCCTTCAGGCCCGCCAGCTGCTTGTCGTAGGTCTGCTCGATGCCCAGCTGGCCCAGGCCGTCGATGTTGGTGAAGCCCAGGATCTGCGCGGCCAGGCTGCCCCGGGGATAGAACCGGCGGCTCTCCGGCTGGAACTCGATGCCGTCCAGGTCCAGGGCGCGGATGGCGGCCACCTTGGTGGGCGGCAGGTGCCGCTCCAGGTAGACGAAGGTCTTCTTGCGCAGCAGCTTGTCGAGCACCTGCCCCTTGGTCTGCTCGAGGATCGGGGCCAGCTTCTCCGCCATCTCCGCGGCGGCCTTCTTGTTGGGCGTCCCCCACTGGCGCTCTTCGCCCCGGCCCGGCTTGTAGTCCGGGTAGAAGGCGCGGGGATCCACGAACAGGCTCTCCACCTTGATCGAGATGGCCAGTGGCTCGCCGCGGCGGTCCCGGAGCTCGCCCCGGATGGGCGGAATCGGCACCACGGTGGTGTGCTGCTGCTCGGCCTTGGCGTGGAACTTCCGGTGCTCCACGACCTGCAGCCAGATGAGCCGCAGCAGGATCAGCAGCGCCCAGAAGGCCATGCTGCCCAGGATCCAGGGCATGCGGCTGCCCAGCAGGTCCTGGGGTTCCTGCCGTCCCAGCAGGCGCCGGGAGGATCGGGGTTCAGTGGCGAAGCGAAGGAACACGGTTGGGCCGGGGCTGGTGGGGGCGGGAACGAAGGACGACTCCTACAGCCTACCGCCCCGGGACCAGGGCTACAGCCCCTCGGACGACACGGGGCTCAGCTTGGCGATGCGCTGGTCCTCGGGCGTGAAGGCCCGCTGGATCAGATGGCCCTGCTTCCGGGGCGCGAGGCCCGCCTTGTCGGCGTAGACCTGAATCTCTTCGTCGCGCTGGTAGCGGCTGCGCTCGAGCATGAGCTTGCGGTGCAACTCCTCTTCCTTGTGGATGCGGTCCTTGATCTCGCCCATGGCGTAGCTCAGGCGGGTGCTCTGGATCTTCAGGTAGGCCAGGGTGGCCAGGGGCATGGCCATGGCCAGCACCAGCAGCAGCACGCGCAGGATGCCCTCGCTCTCCACCGTGCGGGTCGGAGCGGAAGAGCCGGGCAGCGTTCCAATGACCATGGGGACCTCGCTCAGAGCAGGCGCTCCGCCACGCGGAGGCGGGCGGAACGGGAGGGGGGATTGACGGCGGCCTCGGCCTCGCTGGGCGCGATGCCACCGGGATGAATGAGCTTCACGAGCTTGGGCAGGACGACGGGGGAGGTGCGGCCGGGGCCGTCATAGACGCCCGCGAGGCGGCGCAGGGTCTGCTTGACGATGCGGTCCTCGAGGCTGTGGAAGCTGATGACCGCGAGCCGGCCCCCGGGCCGCAGGTGGGCCACAGCGGCCTCCAGGGAGGCGGCGAGGCGGTCGAGCTCGCCGTTCACGGCGATGCGGATGGCCTGGAAGGTGCGGGTGGCGGGATCGCTGTGGCCCTTGCGCTTGGCGGGCTCGCGGGGGATCACGGTGTAGACGGCCCGGGCCAGGTCGCGGGTGGTCTCCAGCCGGTCCTCGTGCAGCGCCCGCAGGATCGCCCGGGCGATGGGGCGGCTGGCCCGCTCCTCGCCGTACTGGTAGATGGCATTCGCCAGGCTCTCGTCGGTCTGCTCGGCGATCCAGGCCCGGGCGGGCAGCCCGTGCTCGGGATCCATGCGCATGTCGAGGGGGCCTGTGTCGCGGAAGCTGAAGCCCCGCTCGGGGGTGCGCAGCTGCAGGGTGGACACGCCCAGGTCGGCCAGGATGGCGTCGAAGCCGCCCGGGGCCTGGGCCACCTGCCAGGCGAGAAACTGGGGCTCATCCCAGAGGTCCTCGTAGGCGCAGCCCATGATGGTGAGCCGGGCATCGGAGCCCAGGCGCTGCCGGGTGCGGGCGCGGGCCTCGGGATCGCGGTCCACGCCCAGGTAGCGGGTCTCGGCGTCGGCCTGGGCCAGCAGGGCCTCGGCGTGGCCGCCCAGGCCCAGGGTGAGGTCCAGGACGCGCGCGGCGGAGGGCAGCACCAGGTGGTCCAGGACCTCCTGGAGCAGCACCGGCACATGGATGGGAGTGTCGAGGGCCGTCATCAGATGCCCAGGTCCGCGAGCTGGGCCAGGTCCTCGGCGCCCAGGGGCTCGGCCGCGAGCCGCCGCTGGAAGCCGGCCTTGTTCCACAGGGCCAGATGATCCATCTGTCCCAGCACAGCCACTTCGCCCGTGAGCTGGGCCGCCTCGCGCAGGGTGGGCGGGATGACGAAGCGCCCCTGGGCATCCGGCTCCACTTCGCTCCCGAAGTAGGCGGTGGTCTCCAGGAACTTGCGCTTGGCGGGGCTGGTGGACGGCAGGGCCGCCAGGCGGGCCTCAATGGCCTCCCAGACGGGCATGGGGTAGAGCCGCGCCGAGCGTCCGTCCAGCGAGGTCAGGTAGTGCCGCAGGGCTCCGCCCCCCACGCCCTGGGCGTAGGTCTCAAGCTCGGCCTTGAAGGAGGAGGGGAGCTTGAGGCGTCCCTTTTCATCCACCGTGGCCGGTGTGTTCCCGCGAAGTCGCAGCACCGGTGTGACCTTTCAAGCAGCAACCCAGAAGGAGCTTGAAGACCGATGCAGGACCACTAATTCCCACTTCAATCCACTTTGTTCCACTGAGAACCACTTCAAAGTCTAGAAACATAACTGCAGTCAACAAGGGGGAATAAAAGCGAAAATGATGCAAGGGTCATGTCTGGGCAGGCGAGGCGGTGCCCGCTCCCGGCCGAGCCGGGGCTGGCTGAGTTCTGCCGGGCGCCGCCCGCGTGGCAGGCGATCAGCGCCGCAATGGGCCCGAGCGGACAGGATCAGGGCGGGCGGGACTGTGTTCAGCCCCTGCCCGCCCTTGATGCATCGTGCTGCGGCCGAGCGTCAGCGCGGCTTGGTCTCCGCCTCCTGGCGGAGCTGCTCCCAGATGTTCTTCAGCAGAGAGGTCGAGATCTTGCCCTTGCCCGACGCGGTGGCATAGTGCCCGGCAGGCAGCTTGGACTTGAGGGCCGCGACCCGCTGGGTCAATTCTCCCAGGTCCGCGCCCGGCAGGATGGCCACGAACAGTCCATCGCCCAGGCGGCAGAGCACTTCGTGGTCCTCCAGGTGCTTCTTGATGATGTCGGAGACCCGCTGCCCTTCTCCTGACCACATCGTCGAGCCCGCGACGAGCCGGAAGCCCAGGAGACCCACCGGGCGGCCGACCAGGGTGGCGAAGGCGCAGAAGTGCTCGAGGCTCGCGTAGAGGTAGGGCCGCGTGTAGGCGCCGCCGTTGGGGTCCTTGATGGAGCTGGGGTCCGCATCGAGGATCTGGGCGTCCTTCCGGCGCCTCAGCTCTGAGCGCTTGAGCAGGGAGCGCACCCGGGTCTTCAGCTCGGAGGCATCGAAGGGCTTGACCAGGTGCTCGTCGGCCTCGCTCTGCCAGATGCCCACCTGGAGCTCCAGGGCCCCGGATTCGCAGGTCAGCAGAATGGTCTGGTCGGCGGTGGTCACGTCGCTGCGCAGCCGGGAGACCAGGCTGCTGCCGGTGCCTTCCGTCAGGTCCTGGTCCAGGATCAGCAGGTCGGGCCGCTCCAGCCGCAGGCGCTCCACCAGCTGCTCGGGAGTCGCCACGCCCTGGATGTCCCAGCCCTCGTCTGCCAGCAGGCCCTTCAAGTGACCGACCATGTAGCCCTGCGCATCGAGGATGAGGATGTGAGCGGGCGGCCCCTCCAGTTCCTCGGAGGGGGCATCCCCCGGCACGGCCGCATGGGCGTCCTGGAGCTGCCGCAGCAGCAGCAGGTTCCGCAGCCGGGTCTTCAGCTCCAGCAGGTGGGGCGGCTTGTTCAGGAAGTCGTCGGCGCCGGCCTGGTAGCCGCCGTCCTTGGCCTTGGCCCCCAGCATGGTCAGGAGGACCACGGGGATGTCCTGGGTGGCTGGGGTCGTCTTGATCAGGCGGCACAGGTCCAGCCCGCTCATGCCGGGCATGAACACGTCCAGGAGCACCATGTCCGGAGGATCGGCCTGAATCAGAATCCAGGCGGCATCCCCGTTTTCCACGGGCACGACCTGGTAGCCGATCATCCGCAGCTGGGCCTCGAGGTAGCGGCGGAAGACCACATCGTCATCCACCACCATCACCCGCAGGGACTCCGTCACTTCACTCTGGTCTTCGTCCATGGAACTTCTCCAACGGTGTGCTTGGAACTGGTCTTCAATCCTGAACAGATCTTGTCCGGGATCAAGAGCTAAGAAGTGGTAATAAAGCCGCGTACCGCTTGCCGGAACTGCTCGAAGTCGCGGATGAGGCCGGGCAGGCCGGTGCGGAAGGCCTTCAGGTCGCCGGCCAGGACCACCTGCTCCAGCGCCCGGACCCCAGCCAGCAGGGTCGCGGCACCGACGGTGGCGCTCGAACCCTTGAGGAGGTGGCACTCTGTGGCCGCGGTCACCAGGTCGCCGGAGGCCAGGGCGGCCTGGAGGAGGGCCAGGTGCCGGGGAGTGTCCTCCAGGAAGCCCTGCAGCACCGCTCCTGCGGCCGCGCGGTTGCCCATCAGCCGCCCCAGGAACTCCGCCTCGCTGAAGACGGTCAGGGGTGCGGTGTCGGGGACGGGTGGAAGCGACGGCAGAGGCTGCTGCCGGGGGCCCGTACCGCTGGAGAGGTAGCGCTCCAGGACGTTCAGGAGGGCCTGGGGCTCCAGGGGCTTGGTCAGGTAGTCATCCATCCCCGCGTCGAGACAGAGCTGCCGGTCCTCCGCCATGGCGTGGGCCGTGAGGGCCACCACGACCACGTGGGGGTTCCGGACCCCCGCCAGGGGATTGCGGAGGGTGGCGGTGGCCTCCAGGCCATCCAGCTTGGGCATCTGGATGTCCATCAGGACCAGGTCGTAGTCGGCGTCCCGCAGCGCCTGGATGGCCTCCATGCCGTTGCAGGCCACCTGCACGCGGAGGTTCCACTGCTCGAGGATCGCCAGGGCCAGTTCCCGGTTCACGAGGTTGTCCTCCACCAGGAGGATGCTGGCGCCCTGGAAATCCCGGAGGCCCGGGGCGGCTTCCATCGGGCGGACCGGGGCGCTCTCCGCCCCGGGGGTCCCCAGCCGGAAGAGGGCCGTGAACCAGAACTCGGAGCCCTGCCCTTCCACGCTGGTCACGCCGATCTCGCCGCCCAGCAGGTCCGCCAGCTGCCGCGAGATGGCCAAGCCCAGACCTGTGCCGCCGGCCCGCCGCGTGGTGGAGGCATCCACCTGGCTGAAGCTCTGGAACAGCTTGCCCAGCTGGTGCTCGGGGATGCCGATGCCGGTGTCCCGCACCGCGAAGCGCACCAGGACGTTGGCCTCGTTGACACACTGGGCGCGGCCCTGCACCGTCACTTGGCCGGCATCCGTGAACTTCAGCGCATTGCCCACCAGGTTGACGAGCACCTGGCGCAGCCGCCGGGCGTCCCCCCAGAGGACGCGCGGCGTCCCCGGGTCCAGGGCCAGCTCGAAGCGGAGGCCCTTCTCCCTGGCTTTCGGCCCCATGGCGAAGCCCACCTCATCCAGGAGCCCCTGCAGGTCGAACGCTTCTTCCTCCAGCTCCAGCTTGCCGGCCTCCACCTTGGAGAGGTCCAGGATGTCGTTGATGAGGCCCAGGAGCGAGTGGCCGCTGAGTCGGGCCAGCTCGGCGTAGTGGCGCTGCTGGTCATTCAGGCCCGAGTCCAGGAGGAGACCGACCATGCCCAGCACCCCGTTCATGGGAGTGCGGATCTCGTGGCTCATGTTCGCCAGGAACTCGCTCTTGGTCTGGCTGGCCGCCACGGCCAGGTCGCGGGCTTCCTGGACGGCCCGCTCCGCATCCTTGCGGTCGGTGATGTCCACCATGATGCCATTCCAGCGGGTGCCACCCCCCGGGAGCGCCGTGACGTCAGACTCGAACCGGAACCAGCGGAGCTGCTCAGCCAGCCAGACCCGGCCTTCCCACTCGAACGGCCCCGGCGCCTGGGTGGCCCGCGCCATGGCTTCCAGGACTCCGCCGAGGTCCTCGCGGTGGATCATCGAGAAGATCCCTGACGACAGTCGGAGGGCCTCGGCCTTCTCCAGAGCCAGGAGCTGGGCGAAGCGGTCGCTGACGTAGTCGAAGGTGAGGACTCCCGCGGGATCGATGGTCGCGGTAAAGACCCCCACCGGAATCCGGGCGGTCAGCTCGTCGTAGCGATCCTTGCTCAGCTGCAGAGCCAGCTCGGCCGTCTTGCGCTCGCTGATGTCGGTGTCGATGCCCATGACGCGGGTGACCTCGCCCAGCGCATCCCAGGCCGTGATCTGTCCCGAGGAGAAGAGCCAGCGCCAGCTGCCATCCCGGTGCCGCATCCGCAGCTCGACCTTGTAGGCCGGAAGTTCCCCCTGGGCGTGCCGGCGGTAGGTCTCCCGGGCCTGTTCCAGGTCATCGGGGTGGACCAGCGAGCTCCAGGAGTCGTTCTTGTCTTCCAGATCCCCGTGCCGGTAGCCGAGCATGGCCAGCCACTGGTCGCTGAAGTAGGTCCGGTCCAGGGTCGTGTTCCAGTCCCAGAAGCCCATCTGCGAGGCGTCCAGGGCGATCCGGAGCTGTTCCCGGCTCTGCCTCAGCTCCTCTTCCATCGCCTTTCGCTCGCTGATGTCCGTGCGGATGGCGATGTAGGCGACTGGCTGCCCCAGCTCACCCTGGATGGGCACGAGGGTGGCCGCCAGCCAGTAGAGGTGGCCGTCCTTGGCCCGGTTGCAGAGCTCACCGTGCCAGACCTTGCCAGCGCGGATGGCGTCCCACATCGTCTTGTAGAACTCGGGGGGATGCTGGTCGGACTTGACCAGGCGGTGGTTGGCTCCGACCAGCTCTGCTCGTGCATACCCGCTTATTTCGCAGAACTTGTCATTCGCGTAGAGAATGACGCCCGTCGTGTCGGTGATGGTCACGATGGCATGCTCATCCAAGGCCATCTTCTGCTGTTCCAGCTCGAGCAGGGCCTTTCTCCGGTCCGCCAGCAGCTCGGCCATGAGCGTGGAAAGGCGGGCCAGGTCCGTGGTCTCCGAGCCGATTTCCTCCCGGCCCTGGGACCGCAACAGCGCGTTGGCCGTGATCCGCAGTGACTGCACAACCTGAGCCTGCCCTTCGGCGATCTGCTGGAGCCGTTCATTGGCCTGGATCAGCTCCTCGGAGCTGAGGTCGAGGCTCCGGATCCGCAGCCCCTGGTCCCGTTCGTGCTGCAGGTAGGTGCCCTCGACGCGCCCCAGGAACTCGCCGAAGCCCTTGAGGAGGCGCCGCACCGAATCGGGGACGGACGGATCGAGCCGCGCCTGGCTCAGCTCCTCCAACAGTCCCTCGAGCTCCTGCTGTTCCGGGAGCTTGAGCGCCCGCTTGAGTTGCCGCTGGAGGAGTCGCTGCACGCTCAACACTCCCCGAGGCAGGTCACGGTCATGGTCTGGTTATGGAGCCGGCAGGCCCCGGGCGCGAGGGGCGCGAACTCGCCGTAGGAGTAGAACCCGGCCAGGGTCATGCCCTTCCCCAGTATCTCCCGGACCACCTCGAGCTCCTCCTCGACGGCGTCTCCCATGACGAGGCGCCGCCCGACGCAGCTCACCAGCAGGGCCAGCCCCTGACCTGTCATCGTCTGCCGCAGACTGCCGGCGAGGCGGGCCGCCACTTCAGCCCCGTCCACCAGATCGTCCTTGGAGGCGTGCATGAGCCGCAGGTAGCCGCCCGACTCGATCTCTCCGGCCAGGATCAGAGACCCTTCGGCCTCGTCCACGCCGAGGATGGTCCGGATGAGACCGAGCCGGCCCCGCTCCTCATCGAGGATCTCGAAGGGGAAGAGCAGCCCCGAGCTGGGCAGGTCCTTCGCATGGTCCCCCAGGTAGCGCTTGTAGATGTTCAGGGCGGGCTCGCCATCCAGCTCGTAGAGGATGTTCTCCTGGCAGCGGGTGACCTTGCGGGCGGGTCCAAAGGGGGTCCAGCCGCCGCGGGAACCGTGGGAGAGCACCAGCCCTTCTCCACCGAGGCCCACCGCCACCACCCCGTCTGGAGTGATGCCCGAGGGTCCGAGGGTGAGGGTCTCCACGAAGGCGCCATCGTCCCCGGCCAGCCCTCCGGAGATGGGAACCTGTGCGCCGACCTCCGAGACCAGCCCGGCCAGGATGGCGCTGCCATTGACCCCGACCCCCTTGCCGAAGAGGAGGATGGCCCGCAGGCCGGGCCGCTTCAGGGCAGCGCCGAGGGCGGCGCCAGCGGCCTGACAGGCAGCCATGCTGGAAATGGTGGCCTCGGCGACCTGGAGGGTGATCTCGCCCTGGAAGCGCACGGCCGTGATCACGCAGGTCTGCTCGGAGCGGCCCTGGTCGCTGATCTCCCCGGCGGTGGAGCAGCCCACCAGCGCGGCGCGCGGAAAGGCCGCCTGCAGCTGGGCAAAGCGCCCGGGCTGGCGCAGCGCCCCGACACTGCCGAAGACCAGGACGAGCTGGGGCTCCAGTTCCGCCAACGCCAGGAGCTGCCCCCCCTCAAGGGGGACGGACTCCTGTACGATCTGGCGGCACTCCATGGGTTTCCTTCCTCAAGACTGGAGCTTGTGATGCCCCGTTCAGCCAAACCGTTCCTGGCGAAGGCTTTCCAGCTTGCGCTCGAGGCGGAGGATCCGGGCGCGCAGGCCCGGATACCGGCCCGCGGTCGCGGGGTTGTTCTCGGCCTCGATGGCCGTGCGGAAGAGGCCGATGTTCTGCTTGAGGACACTCTCCGCGACGGCGAACTCCGCCTCGGCATGGGGCCGGTCCTCCAGCTTGAAATACAGCTTGGACAGCAGGTAGGTCGCATGGATGGTCTGCTTCTTGGACTGGACCCGATCCTTCAGGTAGAGGATCGCCTGGGGGTTGTGCTCATCGAAGACCCGCCGCACCCGCGCTATCCAGCCCTCGGCCCAGCGCTGGGCCGCCTCAACCTCCGGGTCAAGCGCTTGCGCTTGGGCTTCCCGCGCTTCCGCTCCCGGGTCGTCGAGCCCGAGCAGGACCTGCTCCTGGCCGCTGAGCAGTCCGCGCATCCGGGCCAGGGCCGCCTGCATGGCGGCCTCGTCGGGCCCCTGGTTGGCGACTTTCCGGAACCGGGCCTGGATGGCATCCACCAGCTCGGTCGGATGGAAGGGCTTGGTGAGGAAGTCATCGGCCCCGGAGGTCATGCCGCGACGCTGGGTGTCCCGGTCCGTCAGGGAGGTCAGGAAGATGAAGGGCACCCGGGCCAGGCGGGGAATCTGCTGGGCCGCGGCCAGCACGCCGAACCCGTCCAGGCCCGGCATCACGATGTCGCAGACCACCAGGTCCGGGAGTCGCTCCTGCAGCCGGGCCAAGCCCTCAGTCCCGTTTTCGGAAGACTCAGTCTCGAACCCCAGGGCCCCCAGGAGCAGCTCGGTGCTGAGGCGGATCGTCGGGTCGTCGTCGATGATGTGGATCCGCGGCATGGGCCTCAGAGCTCCAGGTGGAGATGGCAACGGGCCATGGGACCAGAATAGTCGAAAGCGCCTGCGCCTGGAGCAGACAGAGGCTGCCCAGATCCGTTGAATTATTTTTTTAAATAAAAAAATAATTCAAATTAACAAACAGCATCCCGCCTCATGACTGAATTGAGGGGCTCTCGGCTAACGGCAGACCCGGCCGCCGAGGGGCTTGCCGCCAAGGACGTGGAAGTGCAGGTGGTAGACACCCTGCCCGCCTTCGACGCCGCAGTTGGTGGTGAGGCGCCAGCCGGCCTCTGCCACGCCGTGGTCCCGGGCCAGCTGGGCAGCCACACCGGGGATGCGGGCAGCGGCAACGGCAGTCGCGGGCGTCAGGTCGTTGAGGTTCTCGCAGTGGGCCTTCGGGATGAGCAGGAGGTGCACCGGCGCCTGGGGACTGATGTCCTTGAAGGCGAGCAGGGTATCGTCTTCATAGACGATGTCGGCAGGGATCTCCTTCCGCACGATCTTGCAGAACAGACAGTCGCTCATCGGGGACCTCCCATGTTTCACCTCATTCTCTACCAGCCCGAGATTCCGCAGAATACCGGAAGCATCGGGCGGCTCTGCGTCAACAACAACGCCAAGCTCCACCTGATCCATCCCCTGGGCTTTGACACCTCAGACGCCCAGGTGCGGCGGGCCGGGCTGGACTACTGGGAGAAGCTGGACCCGGTCCACTACCTGGACTGGGACGACTTCCTGGCCCGCAACCCCGCCAGCAACCTGTGGTTCTTCACCACCAAGGGCGCCCGGCGGCACACCCAGGTGCCCTGGGCCTACGGCGACGGCCTGGTCTTCGGCCGGGAGACCGTGGGGCTGCCCCCGGAGCTCCTCGAGGCCCACGCCGACCACCTGGTGCGGATCCCCATGCTGGGGGACCACCACCGCAGTTTGAACCTTGCCCAGGCCGCAGCCGTTGGTCTTTACGAGGCGCTGAGGCAGACTGAAAGCTGGTAGACCCGAGGAGCCACCCATGAGCCAAGCACCGATCCGCATCGTCATCGCCAAGCCGGGCCTGGACGGGCACGATCGGGGCGCGAAGGTGGTGGCCCGCGCCCTGCGGGATGCGGGCATGGAAGTGATCTACACCGGGCTGCGCCAGACGCCGGTGCAGATCGTTGCCGCCGTGGTGCAGGAGGACGCCCGCGTGCTCGGCATGAGCATCCTCAGCGGCGCCCACAACCAGATCTTTCCCGAGGTCATGCGGCTGCTGAAGGCCCAGGGCGCCGAGGACGTGCTGGTCTTCGCCGGCGGCATCATCCCCGACGAGGACATCCCCGCCCTCAAGGCCATCGGCATCCGGGAGATCTTCCAGCCGGGCACCAACACGGACGACATCGTCACCTTCATCCGCCAAGCCATCCAGCACTGAGGGGCAAGACCTCATGGCCAAGGCCACGCCGCTGTTCGAGTGCACGGCCTGCGGAGCGCGCCATCCCAAGGCGCTCGGCAAGTGCACGGCCTGCGGGGCGTGGGACTCCGTGCAGGAAGTGCGCGGAACCCTGAAGCGGGACCTGCAGCGGGCCGGCTCGGCCTTCGCCCAGAGCCACTACACCGGCCCCGTGGCGCTGCAGGACGTGGAAGTCTCGGATGCGCAGCGTCGCCCCACGGGCATCGTCGAGCTGGACCGGGTGCTCGGCGGCGGCGTGGTGCCGGGCATGGTGGTACTGCTCGGCGGCGAGCCCGGCATCGGCAAGTCCACCCTGCTGCTGCAGTGGGCCGCCACGGCCGAGGGCACGGTGCTCTACGCCAGCGGTGAGGAGAGCGAGCGCCAGATCAAGCTGCGGGCCCAGCGCCTCGGCGCGGAATACCCGGGCATCCACCTGCTGGCGGAGACCGATGTGCGCCGCATCCTGGAGGAGGCCGAGCGCATGAAGCCCGGTCTGCTGCTGGTGGACAGCATCCAGACCCTCTTCGATCCGGACTTTGAGAGCAGCGCAGGCAGCGTGAGCCAGGTGCGTGGCTGCGCGGCCCTGCTCACCCGCTGGGCCAAGACCACGGGCACGCCCCTGGTGCTGGTGGGCCACGTCACCAAGGACGGCAGCCTCGCCGGTCCCAAGGTGCTGGAGCACCTGGTGGACACGGTGCTGGCCTTCGAGGGCGACCGCCACCACCACCACCGCCTGCTGCGCGCCCTGAAGAACCGCTTCGGCGCCGCCTTCGAGCTGGGCGTCTTCGCCATGACCGAGCGAGGCCTGGTGCCCGCCGAGGGCAATCCGTTCTTTCTCGACGCCGAGCCGCGCCCGGGCTGCGCCGCCACGGTGGTCCTGAGCGGCACCCGGCCCATGGTGGTGGAGATCCAGGCCCTCGTGGCCTCGGCGGGCCTGGGCATCCCCCGGCGCACGGCCCTGGGCATCGACGGCCAGCGGCTGGCCATGCTCTGCGCCGTGGCCGAGCGCCGCGGGGGCGTGCAGCTCCACGACCGGGACGTCTACCTGAACGTCGCCGGGGGTCTCGAGATTGAGGATCCAGCCGCGGACCTCGCCGTCATCGCCGCCCTCTGCAGCAGCGCCGGCGGCCGGCTGCTGGCCGAGAAGTGCCTCTTCATGGGCGAGGTGGGCCTCACCGGCGAAGTGCGGCCCGTGGCCCAGCTGCCCCTGCGCCTGCAGGAAGGCGCCCGGCTGGGCTTCAGCTGCGCCGCCGTGCCCCGCATCGGCCTCGAAGGCCGGAGCCCCCTGGACCTGTTCCCGGAAGTAAGCGTCGAGCGGCTGCGGGGCAAGGCCTGGCTCAAGGGTGTGGTGGAAGAGTAGCGACCGGCGTCAGCCTCGGTCGGCGAGTCCCAGCAGCTCCTCCAGGCAGGGCAGCAGGACCTCCTTCAGGTCCAGGGGCTGCGCTGGCACCAGGACCAGGCGTGCCGCCTTGGCGGCCAGGGTGAGGCGGACATCGTCCTGCTTCTTCAACACCACCACCCGGGCCTGGTCCGCCAGACGGTTGCTGCGCATGGAATCGAGGATCTCCAGCGCCGTATTCTGTCCCACTTGCTGGTTCATCAGGAGGAGGTCCAGGGTCTCCTTGCGGGCCTTGTGGAGCGCCGGCAGCCAGCCCCGGGCCTCCTGGATGCCACGGAAACCCTCGGCATGGAGCCATGCCGCAAGGAACTCCCGCTCCAGGTCATCCTCCACCACCAGCAGGATCTGACGGCTGCAGCGCCGGAGGAGGAGCTGGGTCTCGGCCTCGGAGAGCACGACGGGGGGCGGTTCCGGGATCGGCAGAGGCGCTTCGGCGACGGGAGGGGGTTCCGGCGGCACTGCGGCTTCGGGGGCCACCCCGACCCCGGCGGCGCCCTCCTCGGCAGGATCCTCCTCTGTCCGTCTCCGTTTCCAGGTGAAACCCGGGACAGCCTTGGGCACCCTGGCCGCCAGCAGCCGGTCGATGGCCTGGGCATCACTCCCTTTCAGACCGGTGAAGGCGAGACCGACCACCAGGCCTTCGGACCGGGTTCCGCCATGAGCGAGGACCCCCGTGAGGTCCACGAGGGGAATGCCGGGGATTTCTTTCAGGCGGAGGAGGCCCAGGTCCTTCCCGGGGCGCACCAGGGACGTTGACGGAGCAAGCTTCTTGTCCGTCCGGATGTCGATGGCCTTCTCCACGCGGAAGGCGCAGCCGCCCCGCCCGAGGTTGAGCAGCTTGCCGCTGAGCCCGGTGCCTTCAAAGAGGGACTCCAGCGCCAGGACCTGGGCCTTCTCCCGGAGGTTGAACCGCGCCCGGCCTCCCCCTCGCCGTTCCGCGTGGCTGATGCAATCCGGCAGCCGGAACTCGTTCTTCAGCGGACAGGGCCGACCCACGCACTCGGCCCTGGCCAGGAACCGCAGGCCGTCCAGGTTGAACCAGAACTCCGTCGGCATGCCCTTCCCGGGCTCCCGCGCGGGCTGCTTCCGCATCCGAATGGTGAACGTGCCCTTCCCCTCGCTGATCTGATCCAGGACGACGGGGTAGGGCGCGAGGGAATCCCCGGGCAGGTGCAGGAGCAGCTCCGAGCCCAGGCGGAACAGGCATTCAAGATAGGCCAGGATCTGCTCCGGATCCCGCAGCCCGGGGGTCCCATCCGTTGGAGTCGGCTTCTTGAACACGTCAAACCAGGCCAATGGGAGTCCCTCACCCGCCCCATATCGACCCGGCATGACCTAATTTAAGTTGTCTATTTACCGTAATATCTCCTGTCAGGATGGTCGATTCCAGGAGGCAGCCGACACGGAGACCGGGGCCTGGCGCAGCCAGCACCTGGACCCGACCGGGGAAATCCCAGGAGACCGCAGGGGGCACTGGACCAGGGGCCAGCGCCAGCTGCGGGATCCTGGCCCGACCTTGTCCAGCTTTTTTGTCAGCGCCCCTCGTCTGGGATTGGCTTGGCCCCCGAGCGCGCCACCCTCGCCATCCGTGGGGATGCTTCCAGGAATTATCCAGGTGCCGTAGGGCCTGGACTGACTTAGGCTCGTCTGATGACGTGGAAGCCCTGCCCCCGCGTGGAGACAGAACTCCACACCCTGCCCCTCGATCCGCGCCAGGGCTACCTGCTCTCCCTGCTGGACGGCAGCCAGGATGTGCCCACCCTCGCGGCCATCCTGAACACAGAGGAAGCCGAGATTTCGGACATGCTGGCGGCCCTGGTGGCCTGCGGTGCGGTGGAACCCGAACAAGGCGGATCCCCGACCCCCGCTCCGGACCAAGTGCCCGTGGGGCCTCCGGCGGAGGCCTGCGCAGAGGAGGCCACCCGGTCCCCGGAGTCCGCCACCCACCGCCAGCTGTTCGAGCAGCGCCTGCACGCCAAGCCCGTGGATGAGCGGGTTGCCTTGGCCCACCAGGCCCAGGAGCCAGAGCTGAGCGCCTTCTGCTTCGACCCTGCGCCCGAGGTCATCCGCGCCCTGCTGGAGAACCCGCGGGCCGGGCTGCTCCAGGCCCGCCTCATCGCCTCCCACCACCGCACCGCCGCCGGGCTGGAGGCCCTGGGAGCCCGGGCGGCCCTGGTCACGGACGCCGGCGTCCGCCGGGCCCTGCTCCAGAACCCACTGCTGCCTGCGGGACTCTTCCGCCGCCTCTGGTCACCCAAGCGTCTGCTGGAGCACTACCTGGTGGCCACCTCCCGCGAGGCACCCGAGCAGGTGCGCGCCATGGCCCGCGACCTCCTGCGCACCACGTTCAACCAGCGCACCGGTGAGGAGCGGGCCGAGTTCATCCTCACCACCGAAGGGCGCTGCCTGACGAGCCTGGTGGGCCTCACCCTGGATGGACACACCACCGCCCTGCTCTGCCGCCGCACCTATGTCTCCACCCTGCTCATCCAGAACATCGCCCGCTGGAGCGCCGCGCCGCCCGCCCTCATCGCCCACCTCCGCCGCCAGGAGGTGGTCAAGCGGAATCCCGTCCTGCGCCAGCTGCTGGACCGGCACCCGAACGCGAGCTGAGCAGGCCAGCCCCTACTGGGCCACGCAGGTGCCCACGGCCGCGGTGAATCCCACAGCCGTCCCACCCGTGGCCAGGGTGTTCCCTGACACGAAGGTGATGGCCACCGGGGCATTCACGGCCACGGTGCCGGCCTTCAGCTGCAGGCAGACCCGCGCGAGCGGCTGCCCGAAGCTCTGCATGCCAGACTTCTGGAAGACCGCCCCCTGAAGGGTGCCCTGGCCAGCGTCCTTGCCGACCAGGACCGGGGTGGTGGTTCCCAGGCTGAAGGCGAGGTTCTCCACCAGGCCCTGGGCTGAGGGCGGGGCCCAGGCCACCTTGGTGGCGTCCGTGGACAGGATGAACGCCACCCCCTGACCACTCTGGCCCGTGGGGCCTGTCAGGTCCAGAACCAGCTTCCCGGCGGTGGAAAGACTCGAGTTCCGCAACCACCGGAACCCCGATCCGCCTGGGTCCGTGTAGCTCAGGCTCGTGGCATAGACCGGGCTCGGCGCGGGGGCGGGGCCCGAAGTGCCACCACCCCCGCCGCCACAGGCCAGGAGCGCCGCAAGCGCGAGGAGTCCGGGAAAAGTGAGCCGTCGCATCGTGAGCTCTCCCTAGATCCCGGCCAGCAGCAGGGCCAGGTCGGCATCATCCACGAAGCCGTCCCCGTTGAGGTCGGCAGGCGAGTTCGCGACAGGCACGCCCGGTGCATAGAACGTGAAGAAGCTCGCCAGGTCCAGGACGTTGACCACCCCATCGCCATTGAAGTCCTGGGTCCTCACGCTCACCGTGAGCCCAGCCGCCGCACTGCTGACACTCCCTGCCGTGCCGGTCACCACCACCCGGTATTGGGTGCCGGTCATGGCAGCGGTCGCGCCCGTGATCGACAGCATCGCGGTGGTGGCGCCCGAGTAGAGCCCGCCATTCGTGACGTTGCTGAAGGCGCCGCCGCTGCTCACCTGCCACTGGTAGCTGAGGCCCGTGCCCGTCGCCGTGACGCTGAAGGTCGCATTCCCGCCCACCGTCACCGTCGCATTGCCCGGCTGGGCCGTGATGGCCGGCGCCGTGTTCACGGTCAGCGTGGCCGCGCTGGACGTGGCGGCAGGGGCGGCAGGGCTGGACACCACGACCTGGTATTGATAGCCGCTCATGGCCACCGTGGCGCCGCTGAGGCTCAGCACCGCCGTGGTGGCGCCCGAGTAGAGCCCCCCATTCGTGATGTTGGCGAAGGCCCCGCCGCTGCTCACCTGCCACTGGTAGCTGAGACCCGTGCCCGTCGCCGTGACGCTGAAGGTGACATTCCCGCCCACCGTCACCGTCGCGTTGCCCGGCTGGGCCGTGATGGCTGGCGCCGTGTTCACCGTCAGCGTGGCTGCGCTGGACGTGACCGCCGGGCCGACGGTTCCGGACACCACCACCTGGTATTGAGAGCCGCTCATGGCCGCGGTGGTGCCGCTGAGACTCAGCGTCGCCGTGGTGGCGCCCGAGTAGAGCCCCCCATTCGTGACGTTGCTGAAGGCACCACCGCTGCTCACCTGCCACTGGTAGCTGAGGCCTGTCCCCGTTGCCGTGACCGCGAAGCTGGCACTGCCCCCCGCGGGCACCGTGGCATTGGCGGGCTGCGCAGTGATGGCCGGCGCTGTGTTCACCGTCAGCGTGGCTGCGCTGGACGTGGCCGCCGGAGCGACGGCGCCGGACACCACCACCTGGTATTGATAGCCGTTCATGGCCGCCGGGGCGCTGCTGAGGCCCAGCGTCGCCGTGGTGGCGCCCGAGTAGAGCCCCCCATTCGTGACGTTGCTGAAGGCGCCGCCGCTGCTCGCCTGCCACTGGTAGCTGAGGCCCGTCCCGCTTGCCGTGACCGTGAAGCTGGCACTGCCGCCCGCGGGCACCGTGGCATTGGCGGGCTGCGCCGTGATGGCCGGCGGCGTGTTCACCGTCAGCGTGGCGGCGCTGGACGTGACCGCCGGGGCGACGTTGCCGGTCACCACCACCTGGTACTGAGTGCCGCTCATTCCCGCCGTGGCACCGGTAAGGCTAAGCGTCGCCGTGGTGGCGCCCGAGGTGCCCCCGCCATTCGTGAGGTTGGCAAAGGCGCCGCCGCTGCTCACCTGCCACTGGTAGCTGAGGCCCGTCCCGCTTGCCGTGACCGTGAAGCTGGCGTTGCCCCCCGCGGACACCGTCGCATTGGCGGGCTGCGCCGTGATGGCCGGCGCCGTGTTCACGGTCAGCGTGGCAGTGCTGGACGTGACCGCCGGGGCGACGTTGCCGGTCACCACCACCTGATACTGGGTGCCGCTCATTCCCGCCGTGGCACCGGCGATGCTCAGCGACGCCGTGGTGGCGCCCGAGTAGACCCCGCCATCCGTGAGGTTGGCAAAGGCGCCGCCGCTGCTCGCCTGCCACTGGTAGGTGAGGGCCGTGCCTATCGCTGTGACGCTGAAGGTGGCATTCCCCCCCGCCGTCACCGCGGCACTGGCGGGCTGGCCTGTGATGCTCGGCGCCGTGTTCACCGTCAGCGTGGCTGCGCTGGACGTGACCGCCGGGGCGACGATGCCGGTCACCACCACCTGGTACTGGGTGCCGCTCATCCCCAGCGTGGCGCCTGTGATGGAGAGTGTCGCCGTCGTGGCGCCCGAGGTGACCCCGCCGTTGGTGAGGTTGACAAAGCCTCCACCGCTGTTTGCCTGCCACTGGTAGGTGAGGGCCGAGCCGGTGGCCGTGACCGTGAAGCTCGTATTGCCGCCCGCAGTCACCAATGCATTGACTGGCTGGGCCAGGATGGCCGGTGCCGTGTTCACCGTCAGCGTGGCTGCGCTGGACGTGACCGCCGGGGCGATATTGCCGGTCACCACCACCTGGTACTGGGTGCCGTTCATGCCCGCCGTGGCGCCGGTGAGGTTCAGCGTCGCCGTGGTGGCGCCCGAGTAGACCCCGCCGTTCGTGAGGTTGGCAAAGGGCCCGCCGCTGCTGACCTGCCACTGGTAGCTGAGGGCCGTGCCCGTGGCCGTGACGCTGAAGCTGGCACTGCCCCCCGCCGCCACCGCGGCATTGACCGGCTGGGCCGTAATAGCCGGCGCCGTGGTGACCGTCAGCGTGGCGATGCTGGACGTGGCGGCTGGGGCGAGGTTGCCGGTCACCACCACCTGGTACTGGTAGCCGCTCATCCCCAGCGTGGCGCTGGTGATGTTCAGGGTCGATGTGGTGGCACCCGAGTAGACCCCGCCATTCACAATATTGGCGAAGGCGGCGCCGTTGCTGACCTGCCACTGGTAGCTGAGGGCCGAGCCGGTGGCCGTGACCGTGAAGCTGGTATGGCCGGCCGCGGGCACCGTGGCATTGGCAGGCTGGCCTGTGATGGCCGGCGCCGAGTTCACCGTCAGGGTGGCCGGGCTGGACGTGACGGCTGGGGCGACGGTGCCCGTCACCATCACCTGATATTGGTTGCCGCTCAGGCCCACCCCGGGGCTGGTGAGGCTCAGCGTCGCCGAGGTGGCGCCCGAGTAGACCCCGCCATTCACGACGTTGGAGAAGGCCCCGCCGCTGCTCACCTGCCACTGGTAGCTGAGGCCCGTGCCGGTGGCCGTGACCGTAAAGCTGGTGTTGCCCCCCACGGACACCGCGGCATTGCCCGGCTGGGCCGTGATGGCCGGCGCTGTGTTCACCGTCAGCGCGGCTGCGCTGGACGTGACGGCTGGGGCGACGGTGCCGGTCACCACCACCTGGTAGGTGTACCCACTCATGGCCGCGGTGGCGCCTGTGAGGGTGAGTGTCCCCGTCGTGGCGCCCGAGTAGACCCCACCGTTGGCGAGGTTGGCGAAGGCACCTCCGCTGCTCACCTGCCACTGGTAGCTGAGCCCCGTGCCTGTGGCTGTGATGCTGAAGCTGGCGTTGCCCCCGGCGGTCACCGTGGCGTTGACGGGCTGGGCCGTGATGGCGGGCGCCGTGTTCACGGTCAGCGTGGCGGCGCTGGAGGTGGCGGCTGGGGCGACGGTGCCGGACACGACCACCTGGTAGGAGTAGCCACTCATGGCCGCGGTGGCGCCTGTGAGGGTGAGGGTCGCCGCGGTGGCGCCCGAGTAGACCCCGCCGTTCGCGAGGTTGGCGAAGGCTCCGCCACTGCTGACCTGCCACTGGTAGCTGAGGCCCGTGCCTGTCGCCGTGACGCTGAAGGTCGCATTCCCGCCCACCGTCACCGTCGCATTGCCCGGCTGGGCCGTGATGGCCGGAGGCGTGACGACGGTCAGCGTGGCGGCGCTCGAGGTGGCGGCGGGCGCGATGACGCCGCCCACGATGACCTGATACTGGTAGCCGGTCATGGCCAGCGTGGCGCCGGTGATGGACAAGCTGGCCGTGGTGGCGCCGTTGTAGACCCCACCGTTGCTGACATTGGCAAAGCCGGAGCCGGTGTTCACCTGCCACTGATAGGAGGTCGCCGCTGTCGCGGTCACCGAGAAGCCGGTGTTCCCGCCAGCCGCCACGGTTGCGTTGGCCGGCTGGGCGGTGATGCCAGGTGCCGCCCCCACCGACAGCGTGACCGGGGAGGAATAGGTCGAAGCGGCTGGCGACCCGCAACCCAGCACCTGGACCTCGTAGACGTAGCCATTCATGGGCGCGGTGGCGCCGGTGATGGTCAGGGTCGCGGAGGTGGCGCCACTGTAAACCCCGACGTTGTTTACGTTCGTGAACCCTGAGCCCGTGTTCACCTTCCATTGGTAAGCCAGGTTCGAGCTGGCCGTGACGCTGAAGGTGGTGTTCGCCCCCGCCGCAATCGCCCGGTCCCCGGGCTGGCTGCTGATGGCGGGCGTGCAGATGACGGTCAGCGTCGCCACATTGGAGGTGACCGGGGCCCCCACCGTACCCGTCACGATGACTCGATACTGATAGCCACTCATGGAGGGGCCAACCCAGATCGACAGCGCGGAAGTGGTGATCCCCCCATAATTCTGCTGGTCGCTGATGTTCCCCCACCCCAGGCCGGTGTTGATTTGCCACTGGTAGCTGAGGCCATAGCCGGTGGCAGTCACCGTGAAGATGGAACTGGCCTGGTGGTTGAAGGTGCTGCCGGCGTCAACGGGCTGGACGGTGATGGCCGCCGGATCCTTGACAGCCAGGGTCACGGTGCTTGACGTGGTGGTGAGCGACAGCGCGCCAGTGGCGATCAGTCGGTAGCTGGTGCCGTCCATGCCCGAGGTAGCCCCAGTGATGCTCAGGCTGGTCGTCGTCGCGCCGGAATAGACGCTGCCATCGGCGACATCGGTCCAGGCTCCCGCCCCGAGCTTCGACTGCCAGCGAGTGCTGCTGGCGCCGGTCACCGTGGCCGTGAAGGTGGCGTTGGCCCCCGTGGCGATGGTGGCGTTGGCGGGCTGGCTGGTGAAGGCCGGGGCGGTCACCACGGTCAGAGTTGCCGCGGCGGAAGTGAGCGACTGCGGATTGGCCGCGGCAGAACCGGTCAGGACGATCTGATACTGGTAGCCGTTCATGCCAAGGGTGGCGCCGGTGAGCGTCAGGGTGGCCGTGGTCGCGCCGCTGGTGGCCCCGCCATTGCTGAGGTTGGTGAAGCCCGCACCGGTGTTCACCTGCCACTGGTAGGAGACCACCGCCGTGGCGCTGACGGAAAAGGTGGCCGTTCCCGCCGCGGCAACCGTCACGTTCGCGGGCTGCATCTGGATGCTGGGCGAGGGCGGCGTGGCCACGGTCAGCCTGGCGGCACTGGAGGTGATCGTGGGCGAGGAGGCCCCCGCGGCGCCCGTCACGATGACCCGGTAGAGCCAGCCGTTCATGCCGGCGGTGATGCCGGTGAGGCTCAGCGAGGCGGCGGTGGCCCCGGAGTAGACCGCGTCGTTCACGAGGTTGGTGAAGCCCCCGCCGCTGTCCACCTGCCACTGGTAGCCGAGGGCGGAGGTGGCCTGCACCGTGAAGGTGGTGCCCAGGCCGATATAGGCGGCGGTGTCCACGGGCTGGAGCAGGATGGCGGGGTCAAGGATCGGTCCCGTGGACTGCCAGACCCCGCGCCCATAGGTGGCGGCGCGGATGAAGCTGGCATCGGGGGCGATGTAGAAATCGGGAACCCCGACCATGGGCAGGCCCACCCCGTAGCGAGACCAGGTCGCCCCCGAGTTCGTGGAGGCGTAGATCCCGAAGTCCGTGCCAGCCAGCAGGGTGGTGTTGTTGGTGGGGTCGTTCTGGATGATGTGGACCGGCCCCCCGAAGTTCACGCCATTGCCTGAGGGGAAGCCGGCGCCCTCGATGTTCTGCCAGCTGGTCCCCCCATCGGCGGAGCGCCAGAGGTGCTGGATGGTGGGCCCCCAGCCTGCGTAGGCCGACGCGGCGTAGAGGATGCTGTCGTTGGTGGTGTCGAACCAGACGTAGCTGAGGGCGACCTCCACGCCGCCGGCCGCGTAGACAGCGCCCTTGTCGGTCCAGGTGGCGCCGCCGTCAGCGCTGATCCAGCAGTGGGTCGCATCGACGATGGCCAGCTTGTTGGGATCCAGCGAGGACGAGTTGAAGTTCCGGATGTAGGGGGACGGGTAGCTGCTGGGAAAGCCGCCCATGCCGCAGGCGACCCAGGACTGGCCGAAGTTGGTGGACTTGTGCAGCTTGTAGCTGGTGGCGGTGTAGGCCGTGTTGCCGGTGGCGTCGGCCCGGCCCGGTTCCACCCGCGTGTGGAAAGGAGCGCCTCCGGTGAGGTCGATGCCAGTGTTCCCATTGTGGAAGGTGCCCCCGCCATCGGTGCTGTAGCCCAGGTTGGCGCTGTAGCCCGAGGCGATCATCTTGTCGCCATCCAGCTTGTGAATCAGGGTCCCGAAGCCATCCCCCGTGGCGTAGGCCTCGTCGAACTGGCCACTGGTGGCCAGCGTGGCACCGGTTCTCCGGCGGGTGCTGTTGTCCTGGAGGCCGATGGTCACCCGGTCGTTGGAACCCAAGGGATTGGGGGCCGTGGTCGAGCCCAGGTGATAGACCAGATGCGTGCTCAGGCCTTCGTTGTGCCGGTTGTCCACGAAGGTGTTGTCCGTGAGGGGCGGGTTGCCGGTCTGCCGGATGGGCGGGGTGACGCGGAAGGGGTCCCAGAACACCGACAGGCCCCCATCGGTCCCGACGTAGAGGGTGGACCCATCCGGAGACCAGACGGCCGCGTGCTTATCGGCATGGGAGTAGACGGGCAGGCCCGCCCAGGTATACCAGCCGGTCAGCCAGGTCCAGGTGGAACCCCCATCACTGGACCGGTAGAAGCCCAGGTTGCTGCCTGTGAACACCTTGGTGGTGGCGACAGAGGTCCCGGTCGGGCTCACGGCCAGGCACTGGTTGTACTCGCCCTGGTCCCCGTCAGAGGCGCCGGCACTCTTGAACAGCGTGGCGGGGGAGGTGGCGTCGGGCACCAGGGTGTAGTTGCGCCCGCCGTCCGTGCTGAGGAAGACGCCCTTGAACATGGTCCGGCCGGGCGTGATCTGGGCGATGCCCCACACGTTGAGGTTGCCTGCGGCCTTGTTGCTCTTCAGGGTGATGCGGCCGATGTTGGCCACCGAGGTCGGGCTGGTGCCGGAGATCGTGGCCTGGTTCCAGGTGGCGCCGCCGTCGGAGGAGTACCAGGCGGTGCCGGTGTTCGTCGAAGCCGTGATCTGGAGGCTGGCCACCAGGTTCTGGGACGAGTTGCCCACCTGCTCCACGGACCAGATGCGGTCGCCATAGCCGTTGGGACCCAGCACCCGGTTCCCCACCGCACCGCTGCCGAAGGAGGCGCCGCCATCCGTGGACCGGAAGAGCCCGGCGTTGCCACCGGCGAGGACCGTGGTCTCGTCCACGGGAAGGATGCACGAGATGTAGTCCGAGGCGTAGAGACCGCAGAGGTTGGCCTTGGAGGTCTCGGTCCAGCTCGTGCCGCCGTCGCTGCTCCGGTAGAAGCCCTTGCCGTAGCTGGCCGCGAAATCGCCGGAGCCGATGAACAGGGTGCTGCCGCTGGGCGACAGGGCGACTGCTCCCAGGGGGATGTTCCCCGTGGAGGAGGCCATGGGCAGAGAGTCGGTCAGGGGTGTCCAGGTCCAGGTGCCGTTGGCGTTGGGCCCGTCCGCGGTGCCGGTCTTCCAGAGCCCGCCATTGGAAGAGGCCAGGTACAGGGTCTTGCCGTCCGGGGAGATCGCCAGGCCGTTGGGGGCGATGCGGCCTGAGTCGATGTCTGGATTCGAGAGGCCGGAATAGGTGGAGACCCCCTTGGTGGGCCCCAGGCAGGACCAGGTCGCCGCGTTCGAGGCCTGGATGGCAGCCCACTCGGCGCCCTTGCCCTGCGGCTTCGGGAAGGAGGCCGCGAACCGCTGCAGGTGCTCCGCGGCCACCTGCTTCTTGATGGCCTGGTGCTCCGGCGTGGGCTGGCCGCCCCGCCACGCGAGCTCGTCCAGGTGCCGCTCGAGCTGGCGGTCTTCAAAGGGCGGGGCCCGGAAGCCTTCGGGGCGCCGCTTGGGGGGCGGGATGAACCGGGCCTCCCGGGATTCCTGCGCCGAGGCCAGGGCAAACAGGCAGCCCGCGCCCAGCAGGGCGAGCAGGCGCAGGAGGGGAGGACGTCCCCACCGGTTACCGGGACAGACCCGGCGGCCACCGGACATGCAGACCTCAGACACAGGGGACGGAGGACCGCCCTGTAGGTCCTATCGGCAGGGGTTGACCCCCGGTAAAGAACCGAGATCACAAGTTGCCAAGGTCTGTTGATCCAGACCTGGCCGCCACCCAGCTTCAGCCCTCAGGCGTAGAGCCGCTGCAGACCCGGATCCTGGGTCAGCTCCTCGATGAGGTCGCGGACGCTGATGAGGTCCCGGAGCTTGGCGCCGTTGCTGCCGGTGAAGAAGAGGCCGTTTTCCTGGTCGCCCTGCATGGCGTCCGCCAGGCGGTCGGCGATGCAGTAGCCCACAGCGGCGGCGCCCTTGCCGTGGCCGCAGGGGGACAGGCAGTTGCTGACGCAGCGGATGGCGGGCGCGGTGCCGGCCTCGATGCGCCGCTGGAGGCTGGTCCGCACGCCCCGGGCGGGCAGGCCCACCGGGGACTTCATGAGGCCGATGTCCTCCGCCTTGGCGCGGAGGATGACCTCCTTGAAGATCGGGGAGGCGTCGCACTCGAAGGTGCCGATGAAGCGGGTGCCCATCTGGACGCCCGAGGCGCCGAGGCCCAGGAAGCGCTGGATGTCCGCGTGGTCCCAGACCCCGCCGGCCACCAGCACGGGGAAGTCGCCCCAGTTGTCCCGCTCCGCGAGGATCGACGGCAGGATGTTCTCCAGCGTGTGGGCCGGGTCCAGGCAGCCATCGTGGCTGAAGCCCTGGTGGCCGCCGCTCTCGGGGCCTTCCAGCACCACCGCGTCGGGCAGGCGGCTGTACTTCCGCTGCCACTGCTTGCAGATCAGGTTCAGGGCCCGGGCGGAGGACACGATGGGCACCAGGGCCACATCCGCATCACCCACGTAGCCCGGCAGGGCCAGGGGCAGGCCGGCGCCGGACACGATCATCTGGGCGCCGCCGGCGAGGCTGGCTTGCACGGCGGCTTCGTAGCCCTCGATGGCGCAGAGGATGTTCACGCCCACGGCGCCGCGGCCCTCGGCGCGCTCCCGGGCGGCGCGGAGGATCCACTCCAGGGCCTTGGGGGGGTTCAGCGAGTCGGTGCCGTCGGGACGGCCCAGGCGCATCTTGGGGTTGGCCGAGCCGTGGTAGCCCGTGCCGATGGCCGAGACCAGACCGACGCAGCCGGTCTCGGCCACGGCCCCGGCGAGGCCCTCCCAGGAGATACCCACGCCCATGCCGCCCTGCTGGATGGGATAGGCCAGGTCCAGGTTGCGGATCTTCAGGCGCGGCAGGGTGCAGGCGCCGGTGCGGATGAAGGACTGGGCCATGGAGTCGAGGCCGGCCATGAGGCGGGCCCGGAAGGCGGCCAGCGGCGAGGAATCCAGCATGGAAGGCGTGCGGGGCTGCAAGCCGAAGGCGCCATCCGCCATGGCCTGCCGGGCCTCGGCGTCTGTGTCGGCGGTGGCCATCACGGGGAGGCCCAGGGAGCGCAGGGTGGCCACGATGCCAGCCCGGGCCAGCAGGGCCGAGGCGCCTCCGGCCTTGGCCTGGGCGGCCTGCTCGGCATTCTCGACGGCGACGATGCGGGGGAGGTTGGCGTGGCGGAGCATGGCCAGGGAGGGCGGCAGCTCGGCGGTGTGCAGCAGGAAGGCCACACCGGCCTCGCGGGCGGTGGCCATGACGCTGTCAGCGCTGTCGCGGAGGCCCCGCAGGTCCAGGCCGATCTTTCCGCCCTCGCGCATGGAGGCCTTGAGCTCCTGGAGCCGCTCCCGAAGCCGGGCGGCGTCCGGGAAGGCCTCGGTGCGGGTCAGGGCCCAGCCTCCGGCCCGGAGGAACGCAGCCTGGAAATCCAGCGAGCCCGGAGCCTGCCACCCCTGGAGGGTGGGCACAGTCGCGGTCTTGGGGAAGAACTCAGTCATTCGGCGCTCCAGCGGGGGAGGGGAATCGGTCCAGGTTCAGGGATTCCCTGGGCCTGGATTCCTGCCGTGGAACCCGGGCTTTTTACCCTAGGTAAGAATACCCGATTTTTTCCCCATAGGAATCTTGAAGAATTCAAGATTCCTATGCCTGGCGAGCCGAAAATTCGAGCTTCAGTCCTTCTTGGCCGGCGCGGGGACTTCAGCAGCGTCCAGGAAGGGCATCATCTTGCGCAGCTGCCGGCCCACGACCTCGATGGGGTGGTCGTAGTCCGCGGCGCGCTGGGCCTCGAACCACTTGCGGCCCGTGCGGTTCTCCTCCATCCAGGCGTTGGCGTAGCGGCCGTCCTGGATCTCTTCCAGGATGCGCTTCATCTCGGCCTTGGTCTCGGCGGTCACCAGGCGGGCGCCGCCGGTGTAGTCGCCGTATTCCGCCGTGTCGCTGATGCTGTAGCGCATGTAGCTCAGGCCGCCGCGATACATCAGGTCCACGATGAGCTTCAGCTCGTGCAGGCACTCGAAGTAGGCGATCTCGGGCTGGTAGCCGGCCTCCACGAGGGTCTCGAAGCCCGCCTTGACGAGGGCGCTGGCACCGCCGCAGAGCACGGCCTTCTCACCGAAGAGGTCCGTCTCCGTCTCCTCGGCGAAGGTGGTCTCCAGCACGCCTGCCCGGGTGAGGCCGATGGCGGCAGCATAGGACAGGGCCAAAGCCATGGCCTGGCCACTGGCGTCCTGGTGGATGGCCACCAGGCCGGGCGTGCCGCCGCCCTCCACGAAGACCTCGCGGACGCGGTGGCCGGGGCTCTTGGGGGCCACCAGGCTCACGTCGACGCCGGCGGGCACTTCGATCCAGCCGTAGCGGATGTTGAACCCGTGGGCGAACATCAGGGTCTTGCCTGGGGTCAGGTTGGGGGCGATGGCTTCCCGGTAGAGGGCGCCCTGCCCCGTGTCCGGGGTCAGCACCATGATGACGTCGGCCCAGGCGGAGGCTTCGGCGGGGGTGTTCACGGTGAGGCCGGCGGCCTCAGCCTTGGCGCGGGAGGCGGAGCCGGCCGGAAGGCCCACCCGGACCTGGACGCCGCTGTCCTTGAGGTTCAGCGCGTGGGCGTGGCCCTGGCTGCCGTAGCCCAGGATGGCGACCTTGCGGGCGCGGATGAGGCCGAGGTCGGCGTCGTAGTGAATGATGGCCATGGAGGCTCCTTTTCAGGGTCGGATGACAGGGGGAAGAAGATTCAGACGGACATGGTCCCGGTGCTGCCGGGGGCCACGACGGCCGCGGCGGCAAGCCGGTTGGTGGCTTCGGAGCGCAGGCCGCGGGCCATGGCGACGGCGCCGGTGCGGCCCAGCTCCAGGATTCCGAAGGGGCGCAGGCTGTCGACCAGGGCCTCGATCTTGCCGAGGCTGCCGGTGCACTCGATGACGACGCTGTCATCGGCGATGTCCACCACGTTGGCGCGGAAGACCTGCACGAGCTGGAGCACCTCGGAGCGCCCCTGGGCGGTGGAGACCCGCAGCAGGGCCAGGTCCCGGACCACGTTGCGGCCGTGACCGAGCTGCTGGACCTCGAGGACGTTCACCAGCTTGCGGAGGTGTTCCACAGCCCGACGGGCCGTGGCCTCGTCCGTGTCCACCACCACGGTCATCCGCGAGACGTGGACACGCTCCGTGGGACCCACGGTCAGGGAGTGGATGTTGAAGCCGCGGCGGCGGAACAGCATCGCCACCCGGGTCAGGACGCCGGGTTCATCATCGGTGTAGATCACGAGCACATGGGACATGGGTTCTCCATCCTTCCTTGGCAAGTCGGGCGGCTAGACCGGATCGGCGCCGGTCTCGGCGATGGGGCTGGGCGAGGGACGCCGGATCATGTCGTGGAGCGCCGCGCCGGCGGCCACCATGGGATAGACGGCGTCCTCCTGCTCGACCTTGAACTCGATCAGGGCGGTGCCCGGCTGCTGGCGGGCCCGGGCCACGGCGGCCTCCAGATCCGACCGCTTCTCCACCCGCTCGCCGTGGATGCCGAAGGCTCCGGCCAGCTTGACGAAGTCCGGGGACAGGATGGGCGTGGCGGCGTAGCGGCCCTCGTAGAACAGGGCCTGCCACTGGCGGACCATGCCCAGGTAGCCATTGTTGATGATGGCGATGTTGACCTTCACGCCTTCCTGCACAGCGGTCATGAGCTCGGCGAAGGTCATCTGGAAGCCGCCGTCGCCGGCCACCACCCAGATCTCGGCCTCGGGCCGGGCCAGCTTGGCGCCGATGGCCGCCGGCAGGGCGAAGCCCATGGTGCCCGCACCACCGCTGGTGATGAGGCTGCGCTCGCCGTCGTGATGGTAATACTGGGCCTCCCACATCTGGTGCTGGCCGACATCCGTCACCACCACCGCCTCGCCCTTGGTGATCTTCCAGAGGTCGTGCATGACGTGGGCCGCGTAGAGGTGGCCGTCATCGGGCAGGTTCTTGATGTCGCGGACGGCCGAGTCGCCCCGCCAGGATCTGATGCGCTCCAGCCAGGGCGTGTGGTCCGCCGCCTTCACCGAGGGCAGCAGGGCCTGCAGCACCTGCTTGAGGTCGCCGCCCAGGGGCACGTCCACCGGCACGAGCTTGTTGATCTCGCTGGCGTCGATGTCCACGTGGATCTTCAGGGCATTGGGGGCGTATTCCTTGAGCCGGCCTGTGACCCGGTCGTCGAAGCGCATGCCGAGGGCGATAAGCAGGTCCGCCTCCTGGATGGCCTGGTTGACCCAGGACTCCCCGTGCATGCCCATCATGCCCAGGCTCAGCACATGGGAGGCCGGCACCGCGCCCAGGCCGAGCAGGGTCTCGGCGAAGGGGATCTGGGCCAGCTCGGCCAGGGCGAGCACCTCGGCCCGGGCTCCTGAGAGCTGGATGCCGTGACCCGCGAGGATGACGGGGCGCTTGGCCGCGTTGATCATCACCAGGGCCCGGTCCAGGTCCACCTGCGACGGGGAGGGCGGGATGTGGCGCAGGTGGCGCGTGGGCGCCGCGCCTTCCCAGTCCAGGGTCGCCCGGCCCTGCTGGGCGTCCTTGGTGATGTCCACCAGCACGGGGCCGGGCCGGCCGCTGGAGGCGACGGCAAAGGCTTCGCGGATGGCGGGGGCAATGTCCTCGGCGCGGGTCACCAGGTAGTTGTGCTTGGTGATGGGCAGGGTGATGCCGGTGATGTCGACTTCCTGGAAGGCGTCGGTGCCCAGTAGGCCCGAGCCCACCTGGCCCGTGATGGCCACCAGGGGGATGGAGTCCAGCATGGCCGTGGCCAGGCCGGTCACCAGGTTGGTGGCGCCGGGACCCGAGGTCGCGACCACCACGCCGGTGCGCCCGGAGGCGCGGGCGAAGCCATCCGCCATGTGCACGGCGCTCTGTTCGTGGCGCACGAGCACGTGCCGGATGGGGTACTCCGTCATGGCGTCGTAGGTAGGCAGGATGGCGCCGCCGGGGTAGCCGAAGACGGTCTCCACGCCCTCCCGCAGCAGGCACTCCCAGATGATCTGTGCGCCGGTCCTATCCATGGTGTCGCTCTCCTTCACTGGCTGATTCGGGCGGGGTCGAGGCTGCTATGGCTCCGGGGAGCGGGGGGGCTCGCGGGGTTGGCTGGGCTCATGGCGGTCTTCAAGGGTAATCGGTAGAGGGGTCCAGGAAAAGAAGGCCCCGCTCGGGGTGCGGGGCCGAGGTCGGGAAGCTCCCGAGCGATCGGCCCTAGGTGGGCAGCACCTCAGGCAGGCCTGGCTTCACCAGAACCTTGGCCAGGGCGGCGCGGATGACCGCGCCCAGAGAGGCGGTGCCCTGGGGATGGGTGGCGCCCTTCAGGTCCGAGGTGCCATGGCCCGCGTGCAGGGTGCGGTCCACAGCGGCCTCCAGGGCCAGAGCCTCCTCCGTGAGGCCCAGCGCGTGGCGGAGCAGCATGGCGGCGGAGAGGATGGTGCCGATGGGGTTGGCCAGGTCCCGGCCCGCGATGTCCGGGGCCGAGCCGTGGATGGGCTCAAAGAGGCCCACGGTGCCGCCGAGGCTGGCGGAGGGCAGCAGCCCCAGGGACCCGGCCAGCACCGCCGCCTCGTCGCTGAGGATGTCGCCGAAGAGGTTCTCAGTGAGCACCACGTCAAAGTCCCGGGGCCGGGCCACCAGGGCCATGGCGAAGCTGTCCACGTAGGCGTGCTGGACCGCCACCTCGGGATAGTCCGCCGCCACCTCGTTGACCACCTCCCGCCAGAGGCGCGAGGTCTCCAGGACGTTAGCCTTGTCCACGGAGACCAGCTTCCGGCGGCGGTGCTGGGCCAGATCGAAGGCCACGCGGGCCACGCGGAGGATCTCTTCCCGGCTGTAGGGCAGCGTGTTCACGGCCCGCTCAGGGCTGTACTGGCGCGGCTCACCGAAGTAGAGCCCGCCGGACAGCTCCCGCACGATCATCATGTCCGTGCCCCGGACGACCTCGGGGCGCACGGGCGAGGCGTCCTCCAGCGCCGGGTGCACCTTCACCGGGCGGAGGTTCGCGTAGAGGCCCAGGCCCTGGCGCAGCCGCAGCAGGCCTGACTCCGGACGCTGGTCGCGCGGGTGCTTGTCCCAGGCCGGGCCGCCCACGGCGCCCAGCAGCACCGCCGCAGCGCCATGGCAGAGCTCGAGGGTCCGGGCGGGGAGCGGGTCGCCGCAGGCATCCACCGCGGCACCCCCGATCAGGGCCTCCTCGAAGCTGAACTGGTGACCGTAGAGGTCCGCCACGGCCTGGAGGCAGGCAACGGCTTCCCGGGTGACCTCGGGGCCGACTCCGTCTCCGGGGAGGACGACAATCCTTGCTTCCATGCGCACTCCTTGAACACGTTCAGGCATTCTCAGACCCCCGCCTCGGCGGCCTGCGGCTTCCTGGCCCGCCGGGCGAAGAGGGCCTTGTTGACTGCGTTGAGGTAGGCCCGCAGGCTGGCTTCCACCACGTCGGTGCTGGCGCCCTTGCCGCCGTGGGGCTGGCCCTCGAAGTCCACCTGCACGAAGACCTCGCCGACGGCGTCGGCCCCGCGCGAGACCGAGTGGAGCCGGTAGTCCAGCAGCCGGCCGCTCAGGCCCGTGAGCTTGTCCACCGCGGCGAAGACCGCGTTGACGGGGCCGTCGCCCATGGCGGTCTCGGTGGCCTCACCGGCCTCCGTGGCCAGAGTGACCAGGGCCGTGGCGAACATGGCCGTGCCCGCCGTGGCCTGCAGGGCCCGCAGCTTGAAGACCTCGGGGATGTGGGTGAGCCCGTCCTGCACGATGGCCAGCAGGTCCTCGTCGAAGATCTCCTTCTTCTGGTCGCTGAGCTTCGTGAACAGCTTGTAGGCCTTGTCCAGCCCCACCCGGTCGAGGTTGTAGCCCAACTCCTCGAAGCGCTTGGCCAGAGCGTGCCGCCCGGAGTGCTTGCCGAGGACCAGGCTGCTGCGCCGCACGCCCACGGACTCGGGCGTCATGATCTCGTAGGTCGACTGGTGGCTGAGCATGCCGTGCTGGTGGATGCCGCTCTCGTGGGCGAAGGCGTTGCGCCCCACGATGGCCTTGTTGGCCTGGACCTCGTGGCCGGTGATGTTGGCGAGGGTCTGGCTGGCCCGGTAGAGCAGCTCCTTCCGGACCCCGGTCTCGTAGGGCAGCGCGTCGCGCCGCACAGACAGGGCCATCACCACTTCCTCGAGGGCCGCGTTGCCCGCCCGCTCGCCGATGCCGTTGATGGTGCACTCCACCTGCCGCGCGCCGGCCATCACCGCGGCCAGGGAGTTCGCGGCGGCCAGGCCCAGGTCGTTGTGGCAGTGGACACTGATGGTGGCCTGATCGATGCCGGGGACATACGTCCGGAGGTGGGTGATCAGGCGTCCGTATTCGTCCGGCACCGTGTAGCCCACGGTGTCAGGGATGTTCAGCACCGTGGCGCCGGCCTCCAGGGCGACTTTGCAGACCTCCACCAGGAAGTCCCAGTCGCTGCGGGTGGCGTCCTCGGCGGAGAACTCCACGTCCGGGGTGAAGGACTTGGCCAGCGCCACGCCCTCGCGGATCATCTGCAGGGCCTCTGCCCGGGTCTTCTGCAGCTTGTAGTCCAGATGGATGTCCGAGGTGGCCAGGAAGGTGTGGATCCGGGGACGCTCGGCCTCCTTGAGCGCCTCCCAGGCCCGCTCGATGTCCCGGGGGATGGCCCGGCAGAGCGCGGCGATGACCGGCCCGCGGCACTCCCGGGCGATGGCCTGCACCGCGGCGAAGTCGTCCTCAGAGGCCACGGGGAAGCCGGCCTCGATGACGTCCACCTGCAGGGCCTCCAGCTGGCGGGCCATCTGCAGCTTCTCTTCCAGGTTCATGCTGCAGCCCGGAGACTGCTCACCGTCCCGGAGGGTCGTGTCGAAGATGGCGATCCGCTGGGCACCCATAGGTCTGGTGGTCTCCCCGGTCCGGCAAGTAACGGACGGATCAATTCAAGTTAACCGAACCGAGCCATGAAAATAGTTAATATTTTTTATGATTCCATTAGTTTTGCTTAAGTCGTTAGACTCGAACGTTCGGGAGTCGGCATGGAGCTGGGTCAGCTGGAGACATTCCTCATGATTGCGCGGGAGAAGAGCTTCTCCCGGGCGGCGGAGCGCCTCTTCCGGACCCAGCCTGCCATCAGCCTCGCCCTCAAGCGGCTGGAAGAAGAGCTGGGCGAAGTCCTGGTGGACCGCACCACCAAGGGCGGCACCCTGACCAACGCCGGCCAGACCCTGCTGCCCCTCGCCCTGCGCATGCTGGACCTGCGCCAGCAGATCACGGACACCTTCGGCACCCTCAAGGGCCTGCAGCAGGGCCGACTGAGCATCGGCGCCAACGAGAGCATGTCCGAGTTTCTGCTGCCCCGCATGCTGCTGGACTACCAGCAGGCCCATCCCGACATCAAGCTCAAGGCCTACCGCCTGAGCTCGGAGCACATCCCCGCCGAGATCGCCGAACACCGGCTGGACGTCGGCTTCGTCTCCTACGACCCCCTCCAGCCCGAGCTGCGCAGCGAGGTGGTCTTCCGCGACCACATGGTGCTGGTGGTGCCTCCCGACCATCGGCTGGCTACCCGGCGTGTCATCGACCTCAAGGTGCTGGGCGAGGAGACCTTCATCGCCCACAACTCCCTCACGCCCACCCGGGCCTCGATCACCGACCTGTTCGCCCGGAACGGGGTGCCCCTGCGCATCACCATGGAGCTGGGCACCCTCTCCACCATGCAGGACTTCGTCGCCCAGGGCGCGGGGCTGGCCATCATGCCCCGCATGACCGTGGCCCCCGCCATCGCCGCAGGTCGGCTGGTGGAAGTCCCGGTGCGGCAGCTCAAGCTGGAGAAGCTCATCCGCATGGTCTACCGCCGGGAAGAGGCCCTCTCCCACGCGGCCCGGGCTTTCATCCACCTCGTCCAATCCAGTGACTTCACCCCCCTGGCCTTCCCGGTCCGGGCCAAATCCAACCAAAGGAGCCGCCCATGAGTTCTGGCCCCCGCACCCTCTACGACAAGCTCTGGGAAGCCCACCTGGTGGAGACCCGGCCGGACGGCACCAGCCTCCTCTACATCGACCGCCACCTGGTCCATGAGGTGACCAGCCCCCAGGCCTTCGAGGGCCTGCGCCTGGCGGAGCGCCCCCTGCGCCGCCCGGAGGCCATCCTCGCGGTGATCGACCACAACATCTCCACCCAGAACCGGACGGACGGCAGCTTCGAGGAGACCAGCCGCCTGCAGGTGGAGGCGCTGGTGGAGAACGTCCAGGCCTTCCAGGTGCCCTACATCCCCCTCCTGGATGACCGGCAGGGCATCGTCCACGTCATCGGCCCCGAGCAGGGCTTCACCCTGCCCGGCAGCACCGTGGTCTGCGGCGACAGCCACACCAGCACCCACGGGGCTTTCGGGGCCCTGGCCTTCGGCATCGGCACCAGCGAGGTGGAGCACGTCTTCGCCACTCAGACCCTGCCCCAGCGGCACTCGAAGAACATGCGGGTGCGCTTCGAGGGCACGCTTCCCGAGGGTCTCGGTGCCAAGGACCTGGCCCTCTTCCTCATCGGCCAGATCGGCACCGCCGGCGGCACGGGCCACGTCATCGAGTTTGCCGGTTCCGCGGTCGGGGCGCTCTCCATGGAGGGCCGCATGACCCTCTGCAACATGAGCATCGAGGCCGGCGCCCGCGCGGGCCTGGTGGCCCCGGACGAGACCACCTTCGCCTATGTGGCCGGCCGACCCATGGCCCCGGCTGGCCCCCACTGGGAGCAGGCCCTGGCCAACTGGCGGAGCCTCCCCACCGACGAGGGCGCCACCTTCGACCAGGACTACACCTTCGATGTCAGCGGCCTGGCGCCGCAGGTCACCTGGGGCACGAACCCCGAGGCCGTGGTGGACATCACCGGCCGGGTGCCGGACCCCGGGGCCGCCGCCGACCCCGCCAAGCAGGAGGCCATGCGCCTCGCGCTCGACTACATGGGCCTGCAGCCCGGCACGCCCATGGAGGAGGTGCCCGTGCAGGTCGTGTTCATCGGCTCCTGCACCAACGGCCGCATCGAGGACCTGCGCGCCGCAGCCCAGGTGGCCCGGGGCCGCAAGGTCGCGCCGGGCGTGCGCGCCCTGGTGGTGCCCGGCTCCGGCCTGGTCAAGCGCCAGGCCGAGGCCGAGGGTCTGGATCGCGTCTTCCTTGAGGCCGGCTTCGAGTGGCGCCTGCCCGGCTGCAGCATGTGCCTGGGCATGAACGATGACCGCGTCGGTCCCGGCGAGCGCAGCGCCAGCACCAGCAACCGCAACTTCGAGGGCCGCCAGGGCCGGGGCGCCCGCACCCACCTGGTCAGCCCCGCCATGGCCGCCGCCGCCGCAGTCACGGGCCACTTCACCGATGTCCGCCGCCTCCTGGAGGTCCGATGAAACCCTTCACGACCCTGACCGGTGTTGCCGCCCCGCTGCTCCGGGCCAACATCGACACGGACCTGCTCATCCCCAAGCAGTTCCTCAAGACCATTGTCCGCACGGGCCTGGGGCGCCACCTCTTCTTCGAGCTGCGCTATGACGACCAGGGCCAGGAGCGCCCGGACTTCGTCTTGAACCGCCCCGAGTATCGCCAGACCGTGATCCTCCTCGGCGGGCCCAACTTCGGCTGCGGCTCCAGCCGCGAGCACGCCCCCTGGGCCCTGCTCGACTTCGGCATCCGCTGCGTCATCGCCCCCAGCTTCGCCGACATCTTCTACAACAACTGCTTCGCCAACGGCATCCTCCCCATCACGCTGCCCCTGGCCGCCGTGGAGGACCTCGCCACAGAAGGCTCCCTCACCGTGGACCTGCCCACCCAGACCGTGTCCGGCGGCGGCCGCAGCTACCGCTTCGACCTCGAGCCCGCCCGGAAGACCACACTGCTGGAAGGCCTCGACGCCATCGGCGTCAGCCTCGCCAGCCTGCCCGCCATCGAAGCCTACGAAGCCAAGCGCGCCAAGGCGACGCCCTGGCTGTAGAAGCCCACCAGATGAACCACAAGAATGGCGAAGCTCTCGGCTGAGGCAGTCCTCTGTGGTGTTCTGGCGGTAGGCTGGAGGTCTTCACCAGGGATCACCATGAAGTCGATGACTGCCTTTGCCGAGATCGTCCAGCCGCTGGAGGCGGGGCAGCTCCGGATGACGCTGCGCAGTGTGAACAGCAAGGCCCTGGACCTGTCGCTGAGGCTGCCGCCGGCGCTGTTTCCCCTGGAGGCCGCCCTGCGCGCCAAGGTCCGGGAGGCGGCCCAGCGGGGCAAGCTCGACCTCACGGTGGAAGTCCAGGACGAGCCCTCCCTGGAGCCCCGCCTGAACCGGGCCCTGCTGCGCTCTGCGGCCAAGGCCTGGCAGGAGGACGCCGAGTGGCTGCACCTGCCGCCGCTCACCGCGGACGCCTTCTTCCGCCTGCCCGGCGCCTGGCTGGCCCCGGACTCGAACCTAGCTGAGCGCCTGGAGGCGAAGCTGCTGGAGGGCATGGCCCGGCTGCTCGCCACCTGGAACGAAGGACGGCAGCGGGAGGCCGAGCGCCTGCGCCCCTTCTTCACCGAAGGCCTTACGCGCCTGCAGGAGCTGCGGGACCGGCTGCAGGCCGAAGCCGAGGCCCAGGCTCTGGAGCTGCCCGGACTCTACCGCCAGCGCATCGAGCAGCTGCTCGAGGACGCGCGCCAGTCCGGCCAGCTGCCCGCGGAGCGCCTGCTGGCCGAGGCCGGCGTGCTGGCCGAGCGGCAGGATGTCCGCGAGGAGCTGATCCGCCTCTCGGCCCACCTGGAGGACTTCGCCGAGCGTCTGGCGAAGGACCGCCTCGAGGGCAAGGCCGTGGACGTCTGGTGCCAGGAAGTGCTGCGGGAGCTGAACACCACCGGCAGCAAGTGCAAGCGCATCGCCATGACCCGCGCCGTCATGGAAGCCAAGGGCGCCCTCGACCAGATCCGGGAGCAGGCCGCGAACCTGGAGTAGCGCTGAGTTTGGAAAAGACAATAGATCCAACGCGATATTTCATTTTGTCTCGCGTATCGGCGCAGCCGATACCGAGAAGACGCTATGAAAAGCAATTAAGTGAGTGCCTTCGTGGGGCGTCCTTCATCATGCTTTCATCGGTGTTTATCGGTGTTCATCGGTGGCAAAAAAAGGTCTCCTGATTATCGGCCAGACTCCGCTAAAAAGACGCTCCACGAAGGACACGAAGACGCCCTGCGGGCGCAGGAGGCACACGAATGCGCCCGGTCTCACCCCGGGCATCCCC